>DASWED010000126.1:0-21243 GCA_036394995.1 Actinomycetota bacterium | reverse complement strand
CAAACGCGAAGGGCCGGGTTCTCCGGCCCTTCGCGTTATAGGTGAGGGGGAGCAGTTTGCCGGCCGCGGCCCTGGGACCTGGTTTCGTGTCAGTACCCCGTTGCATACTCCTGACCCGTGGGAACGTGGGACGACGAGGTCGCGAATAGCCCAGCACGCCCGCACCTTGACGAGACGCGAGGGCGGCTTCAGCAAATTCGTGACCGCGTAGGAGACGCGAATGCCCTCGATGGATGGGGCCGCCTGAATCGGCTCCTCGAGGAGGCGGGAGCGCGACTCGCTTCGTCCGACCGAGCACTCGTCTCGAAGCGGATGCTCGACGGACTTGATGCTGCGTTGATCGAACTAGTTCGAGTCCTCGACCTCATCCTTGCCGACGAGGCGCAAACATCCCTCGACAGCGCCGCTCCGGCCGCGGACGACCTGGCGAACGCCGTGGCCGAATGGCCGCCGATCCCAGGGGATGCAGCGACTGAGGTCGAAATGGCAGCGGCGAACGGCCTCCGCGACGCAGCACAGGCCGCGATCCAGACGTTGGAGGAACGGCTCAAATCGGGGACGCAACACGCAGACTCGCTGAGAAAGACCATCTCGGAGAGCGAAACCCAGAACGCGCAGGCGCTGCAGACTGCCCGCGACGGCCTCGCCGATCTCACCGGAAAGATCGACCAGGAGAAGCTCAGGCTCGACCAGGCGCTGCAATCGCACCAGGCACTCTTCGACCAAGCACAGGCTCAAAGAGCCAGCGAGCATCAGGCTGCCAGCTCGCAGCAGGCGACTGAGGCGAGGGAGTTGGTCGAGAACACGAAGCAGACCTTCCAGACGACGACGTCAGAAATCGAAGAGAAGGCTCGGGCCGACGCAGAAGCGGCCAAGAAAGCCGCGAAGGAGCAAGTCGACTCCCTTACGAAGCTACGCGAGCAGGCACGAGACCTCGTCGGCGTCATCGGCCGAACTGGCATGACGGGGGGCTACCAGCAAGACGCGGTGGCCGAAGAGAAGGCCGCGAACCGATGGCGCCTCATTACTATCGGATTCGCAACCGCAGCTGTCGTCATCCTCGGCGTCGCCGTGATTGTCGCCACCTACGTCAGTACGGACGCCAGTCGTCTAATCTCGAAGACCCTGCTGGCTGCCGCCCTCGGCGGAATCGCAACGTACGCAGCTCGCCAATCAGCACACCATCGAGCCAACGCTCGGAACGCACGGAACTTGGAATTGGCCCTCGCGTCGATCGGCCCCTACCTTGAACCTCTCGACGAGGAGAAGAGGAAGGAGGTCCTCGAGGTCTTCGCGTACATACTTTTCGCTCAGAGGGTGTCGCGAAAACCCGAATGAGCTGGCGTCGCAATGGGTCCTCCGAGAGAATCGCATCGATGTAGTTCGCCCTTCTCTCGGAGGAACTCGTGGCCTACAACTTCGTTCCCTGTGACAGGGATCAGCCGTTCCTGATGCCACCGAGCCTGGACGAGTGGCTGCCGAAGGACCACCTGGCGCGGTTCGTCATCGCCGTCGTGGACACTCTCGACCTGTCGGCGTTCTACGCGAGGCGCCGAGCCGACGGGTGGGGCCGAGCGGCCTACGACCCCAAGATGATGGTGGCCGTGCTCATCTACGCCTACGCCACCGGAGCGAGGTCGTCGCGTTTGATCGAACGGCGCTGCACAGAGGACATCGCATTCCGGTTCATCTCGGCGAACGAGACGCCCGACCACGCCACGATCGCCCGGTTCGCCAAGGACCACGAGCAGGAGCTGGCCGACCTGTTCGATCAGGTGTTGCGCCTGGCGGCGGAGGTGGGACTGGTCCGAGTAGGACTGGTGGCTCTCGACTCCACCCGGATCAAGGCGAACGCCTCGCCCGGAGCCAACCGCACCGAGGACTGGATCCGCAAAGAGGTGGAGCGGATCATCGCCGAAGCACGAGCCACCGACGAGGAGGAGGACCAGCGCCTGGGCGAGTCCTCGGGCTCCGACATCCCCGAAGAGCTCGCAGAGCCCCACACCCGCCTCGAGCGTCTTCTGGCCGCAAAGGTCCGGCTCGAGGCGGAGCAGGCGAAGCGCCAGGCCGCCTACGAGACCAAAGTGGCTGCTCGCGAGGAGTACAAGAGACGAACCGGCAAGGCCATGCGGGGACGCAAGCCGAAGCCCCCGGAGAAGCGGGCCAGAGACCGTCGCCACTCGTCGCTGACCAACACCACCGACCCGGACAGCCGCATCATGTCGACCGCCAACGGCGGGTTCCTCCAGGGGTTCAACGCCCAGGCGGTGGCGACGGAGAACCAGATCACCATCGCCTGCGAGGTCACCGCCGACGCCACCGACTTTGCGCAGTTGCAGCCGATGGTCGAGCAGGCGAAGGAGAACGTGGCCAGGGCGGGGATGAGCGCAACGGTTGGAGTGGTGCTCGCCGACGCCGGCTACCTGAGCGAGGACAACCTCGAACTGGAGGAGTCTTTGGGCGTCGAGCTCGTGATCGCGACCAAGAACCGGAGACGCATGGACAACGACCCGCCGCCGCGCGGACCGATCCCCAAGGACTTGTCGAAGACCCAGCGCATGGAACGGAAGCTCCGCACCAAGCGAGGGAAGCGCCTGTACCGAAAGCGCGGTGGAACGATCGAGCCGGTGTTCGGCCAACAACGACAGCGGGGTGCAGGGCGCTTCAGGCGACGCGGTCTGAAGGCCTGCAACTGCGAGTGGCGCTTCGAGCACGCCGTCCACAACCTCTTGAAGATCAGAACCTCGGGGAAGTGGACGCCTCGGAAAGGATCGCCAACTCGGACGCGCTCATCACGGAAAGACTCCCCCCGCTCGGCTCGGCTCTTCTCCTGCTGCCGGAGCCGTTACTGAGCTTTCCGCGACACCCTCTCAGCGGCCGGTTAGCGCAGATAAGGACGCCGTGGAAATGGGGCCGACCAACCTTCAGACACTGATCGAGGCGATCACGAAGGTTCGGGGCGGGTAAGGGCGGCCATTCCTCTAAGGCTCGTTAGCCGGACGCCCGACAAGACCACGTGATGAACCTTTCGGCCGAACCCGGCAAGGGATGGCAGGTTCTGTCCGGTATCGGATGGGCCGTCGGGCTGCTTGCGGTCCTCTATCTCGGTCTCGCCGTAGCGGCGGCGACCCAGACCCCTCAACCGTGGATCGACATCGCCCTGAACAGCGCGGCTTGCGGCGCCGTGGTCGCGGGGGCGGCTTGGGGGATCAGATACGCCCGTAAGCCTCGTCGGGCCGGTCAATGGTCTCAGCGGAAAGCGCGCGAAGCACGTCGCGAGTTCTTCAGGAGGAAGGCGAGCAGCTTCGCCCTCGTTCTCCTCGGTTACATCGCTCTGACAGGGGTTGGGCTCTTCCTTCTGCCCTGGCCTTCCCTGGCGTTCCGGCAAGGATGTCTCGTCGTGGGACTCCTGTGGCTGCTGTCGTGGCTGTTCTCGATGGATAACGCCGAAGGCCAGCGCATGGGGGCGCTGGCTGAGAGATGGACATCCGAGCGCTTCCGCCGTCTCCGGGGGGCTGGCTGGCGAGTTGTGGACCGAGTCGTGTTCGAGGAAGGGGACGTGGATCACGTGGGCTTCGGGCCAGACGGAGTCGTCGCGGTGGAAACGAAGTACTCCGCCTACAAGGGCCGGTTCGACGGACCAAGCCTGGCCCGCTTCGTCGAGCAGGCCCGCTGGGGAGCCAGGAAGATCCATCTCCTGCTCAAGAGCTACGGGATCGATGTGGAGGTCCGACCGTTGCTCGTCCTGTGGGGCCCAGGAACGGAAGCACGGCCGCGATACGCCGAGGAGAAAGGAACTCCGGTGCTCTGCACTGCCCGCCGGGCAGATTGGCTGGCCCATCTTCCCCGAAGCGGAACGCGCCTGCCAACAGAGACCATTGCTTCGGTCGAAGCCGCGGTTCAAGACTTCATCTCCCGATCCTCCGCAGCGCAGAACCGCCGATAGGCCTGGTCGCTCCGGCAGATGGTGGCGTGGCCAGGCTACGGAAGGTAACCTCAGGCGCGACGCCGACGGCGGCCCCCGCAACCCACGGTGTCGGCTCGGAGGCGGGGAACCGTGCCCCCGTCCGAGATCTGGTCAAGCGGTTCTCTGCTACGTTTCTTGCTACACAGACCCTCCAAACCGTCCGCACCATCGCGGGGGTCCATGGGCCAGATATAGCCTTCTACCTGCACTTTTCCGGAAAGCGCAGGTGGGGGCCGCACCCCGAAATTGGCATGGCTACCGTTCGGGACGCTGAGGTCGCGGGTTCAAATCCCGCCGTCCCGACCTCCATCCGATGTCGCGGGGACCGGGTGCCCAATGCGCCCGCGACACCCTGAGCTCCGCTTTCGCCGCGGGGCTTCCATTTTCTCCGTTCGCTCGATACACTCGCGGCCGGGAAGCTTCCAGGGGGGGTCCAATGCGGGTTCGTGCGGTCTCGGTTGCCGTCCTGGCCGTCGTCGCCACGCTCGGCCTGCCGATGGTGGCCGCGCACGCGGCCGCACTCACGATCGTCGTGAACACCAACGGCGACAAGGCGGACCTGAACGGCACGGACGCCGTCTGCGACTCGCTCTTCACGGCCGGCAACCAGTGCACGTTGCGGGCCGCCATCCAGACCGCGAACGCCACCGCCAACCCCATCCACCAGCAGGACGCGATCCACTTCGCCATCGGCACCGGCGTGGTGACGATCCAGGTCGGCGTCACGACGGGCGTGAACCTCCCGCCCGTCACCGACGCGGTGACGATCGACGGGACCACCCAGCCGGGATCGGGCCCGACATGCCTCGTCGAGCTCGGCCATCCCTGCGTGGAGCTCGACGGGGAGCAGCTCGGGAGCACCGGGATCGGCCTCCGGATCAACTCCGGCCACACCACCGTTCGCGGCCTGGTCGTGAACCGGTTCGGGGACACCGGCATCGTGCTCGACCAGTTCGGGACCGACGTGATCGCCGGCAACGAGATCGGGACCGACCCGGCCGGGACCTCCGAGCGCCCGAACGGGATCGGGATCACGGTGGTGGGCGGCCCGAACCAGACGATCGGCGGGATCACGCCCGCGGCCCGGAACATCATCTCCGGGAACGACACGTTCGGCATTCGTCTCCAGAGCGCGGGCGCCCTGGTGGAGGGGAACTACATCGGGACCGACATCACGGGGACGGCCGACCTGGGCCAGAACATCGCCGTCGCGGCCGAGGCCGCCAACGAGAAGATCGGCGGAGCGGCGGGGGGCGCCGGCAACGTGATCTCGGGGAACAGCGTGGGCATCGACTTCGAGAGCACGGGGGGCCTCGCGCAGGGGAACCTCATCGGGACCGACGCGACCGGGACGGTTTCCCTCCACAACAACCTGGGCATCCAGGCGAGCGGCTCGACGACGATCGGGGGGACGTCCCCAGCCGCCCGGAACGTCATCTCGGGGAACAACACGACCGGGCTCGCGATCGGGTCGCTGATCGGTGGGGTCACCGACGGTGTGGTGGTGCAGGGCAACTACATCGGGACGGACATCACCGGGAGCGCCGCCGTCCCCAACGTCCGGTTCGGGATCGTCACGGTGCGCGCCACGAACACGCAGATCGGCGGGACCGACCCCGGGGCCGGGAACCTGATCTCGGGGAACGGATCCGGCGTCGGATCCGCACTCGGCGTCGGCATCCTCATCAGCGGCCCCGATTCCTCGGGCAACGTGGTCGAGGGGAACCTCATCGGAACCGACGCGACCGGCGCCGCGGCGCTCCCCAACCAGTTCGGGGGCGTGGAGATCGCTACGTCGGCCGGAGACCGCATCGGCGGGACCACCGCGGCGGCCCGCAACGTCATCTCCGGGAACGGGCACAACGGCCGTGGCCAGGGAGTGCTGATCTTCGGCGACGACACCTCCGGGGAGGTGGTCGAGGGGAACTTCATCGGGACGGACGCCGCGGGGACCGCGGCGGTGCCCAACCTGGAATTCGGGGTGGTGCTCGTCGGCGGCACCGGGAACCACGTCGGGGGGACCGATCCCGGGGCGGGGAACGTGGTCTCCGGGAACGGGGGGATCGGCATCGGTGTCACGGTCGGTCGCGGCAACGTCCCCGCCCAGAACGTGGTCCAGGGCAACCTCGTGGGGACCGATGCGAGCGGCGGGGCGGCGCTCGGCAACGGCGACTTCGGCATCGAGATCAGCGGGTCGAAGACCGTCGTCGGCGGGACGGCGGCCGCGGCGGCCAACGTGGTCTCCGCCAACGCGGCGGGCGGGATCCGGGTCCTGCAGGGCAAGGACCAGAACAACAATCCGGTCGGCGGGACGGGCAACCGGATCGTGGGCAACCTCATCGGCACCGAGGCCGACGGGGTGAGCCCGCTGCCGAACACGGGGCCGGGGGTCGATCCGACCGGATCCATCCGGACCTTGATCGGCGGTCCTCAGGCCGGCGCGGGGAACGTCATCTCGGCGAACACCGCATCGGGGGTCGCATCGGGGGTCGGGACCGTCGCCGCACGGGTCCTCGGCAACTTCATCGGGACGGACCGGGCCAAGGCGGCCGACATCGGCAACGGCGGCCCCGGGGTCCAGTCCCGGGGCGGGATGGCGGTGGGCGGCGGGACCGCCGGGGCGGCCAACGCCATCGCGGACAACGCCGGGGACGGCGTGGCGGTCCTGGCCGGGAAGGTCCGGATCCTGCGCAACTCGATCCACGACAACGACGGGCTGGGCATCGACCTCGGCGACGACGGCGTCACGGCGAACGACCCGGGGGACGGGGACACCGGGCCGAACCGCCTGCAGAACTTCCCCGCGCTCAGCTCGGCGGTGACGACCGGCGGCTCGACCGACATCCAGGGCACGCTGCACAGCGCGGGCGGGGTGAAGTTCGTGCTCAGGTTCTTCTCGAGCGGCGCGTGCGATCCCTCGACGAACGGGGAGGGGGCCACGTTCCTCGGGCAGCTGGCGGTGCTCACGACGGCGGCCGGGGCCGCGACCTTCACGTTCACGCCGGCCGCCCCCGTCGCTGCGGGGAAGCAGGTCACGGCCACCGCGACGGATCCCAAGGGCGACACGTCCGAGTTCTCGAAGTGCCGCGCGGTCACCGCCGCTTGATCACGAAGGGGGCATCGATGCTGCGACGGATGACGATGGGCGGGCTCGTGGCCGCCGCGGTCGGCGCGCTGTGCGTGGGGATCGGCCCGTCCGCCACGGCGGCCCGGACGAACCCGGCGATCGTCGTGAACTCCTCAGGCGACGGCTCCGACGACGCCATCCACGACGGGACGTGCGACGCGGAGGCCGCCGACGGCGCCCAGTGCACCCTGCGGGCGGCCATCGAGAACGCGAACTTCCGCACCGGCGACGACACGATCACGTTCCGCATCGGGAACGGGCCCAAGACCATCGCGCCGAGCTCTCCGCTCCCCGAGGTCTCGGGCGTGGTCGTGATCGACGCCACCGCGCAGCCCGGGACCCTGCCCCACAAGACCTGCCTGGTCCAGACGGGTCATCCGTGCATCCTGCTGACGGGCCAGAACATCATCAACGGCGGGGGCTCGGGCCTGATCCTCTCCGGCGGGCACAGCACGGTGCGGGGGCTCGCCATCAGCGACTTCCCCGAGAACGGGATCGTCATCGAGCACGCCGGCTCGGACGTCGTCGTGGGGAACTACATCGGGACCACCATCACCGGCACCGCCGAGTTCGGCAGCCGGAACGACGGCATCCTGATCCTGCTCTCGACGCTGAACCGGATCGGCGGCCGCGAGCCCGGCGAGGGGAATGTCATCTCCGGGAACGGGCTGCGGGGGATCCCGGACAAGCGGGGCCCGATCGGGTTCGGCGTGGAGATCAAGGGCGCCTCGGCGAACGGCAACATCCTGCTGGGCAACCTCATCGGGACCGACGTCACCGGGACGGCCGCGATCGGGAACTTCGCGGGCGGCATCCTGGTGAACGGCGCCTCGGACACGCGGATCGGCGGTGCCGTCGCCGGAGCGGGGAACGTGATCAGCGGCAACGGGTCCGCCGACAGCGAGGGGACCGAGATCGGAGTCGGCGTCGAGGTCTTCGGGACCGACGCGGAGCACAACCGCGTCGCGGGCAACCGCATCGGCGTGAACGTGGCGAGCGACGCCCTGCCGAACTTGGGAACCGGGGTCGTCGTCACGCGGGGCGTGGCGGGCGGCCCGAGCGGCAACGTCGTGGGCGGGACGTCGCTGTCGTCGGCGAACACGATCGCGTTCAACCACGGCCCGGGGGTCCGGGTGACCGGGACCGCCAGCGGCGATTCCGTCCTCCGGAACGCGATCCACGACAACCAGGGGCTCGGCATCGACCTGGGCTTCAACGGCGTGACCGCGAACGACGCCGACGACTCCGACACCGGCGCCAACGGCCTCCAGAACTTCCCGGTCCTGACGTCGGCCGTGAACGGGACCACGGACACGGTGGTCAAGGGCCGGCTCCGGAGCACCCCCGGCACGGCCTTCGCCGTGCAGCTGTTCGTGGACGACGCGTGCGACGAGAGCGGGTTCGGCGAGGGCCAGCTGTTCCTGGTCCAGGTCACCGCCACCACCGACGAGACGGGTCTCGCCAAGTTCACGAAGTCGGTCTCGCCGGTGCTGGGGGTGGGCCAGCGCGTCACCGCCACCGCGACGGCGCCGGACGGCAGCACCTCCGAGTTCTCGCACTGCCGCACGGTGACGGCGGGCTGAGGCCTCGGGTCATCCCCTGAGGGCGCCGATCATCTCCGCGTACGCGCGGGCGGAATCCTGTCCCATCGAGTCCAGGGCCAGGCGCCGGGGCCGCGGCCCCGTGCGATCGATCCCACGAAGTCCGAAGCGGGGTTCGTAGGACCCCCATTCGTAGTTGTCGAACAGCGTCCAGTGCACGTACGCCTCCACCGGCACCCCGGCCTCCACCGCGGCAGCGACCGCCGCGAGGTGCTCGGCCAGGTACCGGTGGCGGGTCCACCCGTCCGTTCGCGGGTGGCTCACCCCGTCCCGGACGCGGCTGCACAGCCCGTTCTCCAGGATCCACACGGGAAGCCCGTGGTCCCCCGCCGCCCGGACGAACGCCTCGAACGACGCCGGCCGGGGCGGGTCGTCCCACAGCGGACGGACGGGCGATACGCTCCGGCCGCCCGCGGTGCGGTGGCCCGGCGCCCGGAGGTACCCGGCCATCCACGGCACGTACACGTCCACCGCGACGGCGTCGAGCTTCTGCGCTCGGGGCGACCCGTACAGGGCATCCGCCGCGGCGCTCCCGGCCGGGTCCTCGGCGGCCACCCGCCGCGAGAGCGCGTCCGATGCCCGCTGGAGCAGCCCCCGGTGCGGCCCGGCCATCCCGGCCAGGCCCTCCGTCCAGTCCGCCCGGCGGTCCCGGAGGTGCGAGGCGAGGCCCTCGCGCACGACTCCCCGCCGCCGGGCCTCCAGCAGGTCCACCAGCCCCCGGTCCAGCTCGTAGACCGCGAACGAGTACACGTTCGTGGTGACCGCCGGCTCGGGCCACCCCCGTTCGGCGTGGACGTCGTGGACCGCGTCGTAGGCCAGGGCATGGGCAGCCATGAGGTGGTCCAGCCCCCGCCGGAGCGCCCCCAGCCGGCCGAAGCCACCCCCGGGGAACATCCCGACCTGCCACGTGCCCAGGGCCAGCCCGTTCGGCTCGTTGAGGGTGACGTACCGGCGGATGGGGGGCCGTCCGCGGGCGGCCAGCGCGTCGCCCAGACGGCGGGCCGCCTCGCCCGCGTACGCCGCGAACAGCCCCGGGGCCTCGGGTCGCTGCCACAGGTCCAAACCCAGCCACCGGGGATGGGTGAAGTGGTGCAGCGTGACCACCGGCTCCAGACCGCGTTCGAGCGCACCGGCCAGGATGTCCGCGTACCGCTCAACGGCCTCCTCCGACCACGAGGGCTCGGAGGCCTCGAGCGAGCGCGCGCTGGGCTGGAGGCGGGCCCACTCCACCGAGAGCCGGTACCAGTCGAGGCCCATGGCCGCGGCCGCGTCGAGGTCCTCCTCCCACCGGTTCCAGGAGTCGTTCGCCGCGCCGGACCGCTCGATGCGTCCCGAGGCCTCGCGGTCGAACCAGTTGGTCCGGGGCTCGCCGGGCCCGTTGAACGCGCCCTCGATCTGGAACCCCGCCGTGGCCACGCCGAACGCGAACCCCTCGGG
Organism: Actinomycetota bacterium; assembly: GCA_036394995.1. Lineage (GTDB taxonomy): Bacteria > Actinomycetota > UBA4738 > UBA4738 > JACQTL01 > DASWED01. Next base: position 11,111 of record DASWED010000126.1, on the reverse strand, counting down.
GAGGCGCATCCCTTCCAACCGGGCCCACAGGGATCGGTCCGCGAGGTCCACGGGTTCGATCGTCCCTACGGCGAGCCGGCCCGGGCGGCGTGGGAGCGGAGGTAGTCGAGGACCTTGGGGTCGACGCGCCCCGGGCCGACCCAGCGCTCCTCGAGGTTCTCCCACCCCATGTAGTCGGACAGGGCGGTCCACAGGTCGGCGCCGGGCTCGATCTTCCCCAGGCGCTCGAGATGACCCAGGATCTCACGCTGGAGGCCCTGGTCCGCCTCCACGATCTCGGCGTCGGGCGACTTCTCGAAGTACAGGTGATGGAGGTCGAGCAGGCGGGCCAGCTCCTCGATGGGCTCGTGATGGTGGTCCACGCGGAGGTCGACGAACCGGTCGTGGTTGCCGCCGTACCCGCCGCCCGGCTTGGCCACCAGAAGCCCCGCGGCCTCCTGTCCCCGGCGGTCCCCACCCGCCATCTGACCGGCCCGGAGGGCCTCGATCAGCCGCCGCGCGAGGGGGCGTCCGGCGGTCCGAACGTAGGCCTCGGCCATGTCCGCCACAGCCGCCTCGCCGGCCAGGATGTTGCCCTGGCAGCAGAACCCGTCGCCGGTCACGCCGCCGGCCCAGTCGAAGCACTCCGAGCCCGTGAACGAGGCCGAACGGCCGGCCATGTCCACGATCCCCACCTGGCGGGTCTCGCGTTCGGAATCGCCCTCCAGGAGGCGGCCCAGCGCGTCCTGCGGCGAGAGGCCCTGCCCCAGCAGGTCCAGGCCGCGGACGCCGAACGTCACGTCGGCGAAGGCCTGGGTGGCCACGGCCCCCACGCCGCCCCGGGCCCAGGGGACCACCGCCCCCGCGGCCAGGAACCTCGACTGCACGGCGACCCCCGCCTCGCCGGCCTCGGGATCCACCGCCGCGATCGAGAACGTGGACGGGCGGATGGACCGAACGCGACGCACACGCACCTCCTCCTGACGGACGCCAGGACGGCGCACAGCATACGGGGGCGCGCAGGTCGTCCCGCGCGCCCCCGTCGCCGGTGCTCCGTGCTAGTGCGCCGTCTCCCTGAGGATCGTGTTGATGCAGCAGACGCCGTCGATCGCGATCGGCAGGATGCCGCCCTGGGCCTCGGCGTTCGTGATGGGCTGCGTCGCACTGCGGCTCCGCGCGTACGTGTAGACGCCCATGCTGTCCAGTCGCGAGCCGACCGCCGGGTTGCCCACCAGGGACCTGGGGACCCGGATGATGAACCAGTTCCCCTGGCCCTTGTCCGGCTGGATGAACGTCACCTTGCCGGGCACGGCCGTGCCCCCGTTCCCGGGGCCCGGGTAGTCGATGACGTGCGGGAAGCATCCCGACACCGAGCACAGCTCGTAGGAGATGGCGGTCCCCGCGAAGAACGTCGGCGTGCCCGAGCTGCCGACCTCCACCGACGCGTAGTAGATCGGGATCTTCGTGCCGGTGGTGGCGTCGGGGATGGGCGCCCCGGACCACCGGGCCACGTAGTTCACGGTGTCGCCGCCCGTCGCGGTCACCGCCGCGGCCAGGTTGTGCAGATCGTTCACCGGGATCCTGACCACCATGGTGTCGGGATGGTCGGGATCGACCCGGACATCGAACCCCAGCAGGTCGAGCTGCTTGATGCTGGTGGTGGTGTTGTAGATCGGGTCGAAGTGGGCGTCGCCCTTCGGGTCGGACAGGCTGTCGCCGCCCGAACGCAACCCCTTGACGTCGGTCCCGAACAGGCCGGGCCCGCTGTTCTGCCGGATCATCGTCACCACAGGAGCTCCGCGGTGGTCAGCGGCGCCGTCGATCGGCGGCGGGATCCCGGGGCCCTGCGGGACGTGCTGGACGAACTCGTTCGACGTGTCGTCGTAGGCGATCTCGATGGCGCCGGTGTTGTCGACGTAGACCTCGAAGAAGTCCGCGAGGTTCCGGTTCCCCTGCGACGCGATGCACCCCGTGCCGGCCAGGCAGATCGTGCCGTAGTGCATGGGGTGCGGCGTGACCTTCGTCTGCCGGATGTCGGGGTTCGAGCTTGTCGCGTTCGTCACCAGCGACAGGTACACGTCCCAGGCCTGGTGGTTGTCCTCGGAGCTGGGGTTGTGCGTGCCGTCGTTGGTCCCGTACCACACGGCGGCCAGGCGGCCGCCGGATCCGGCCACCGACCACGGCATGATGTTCGTCAACGACGGCGGCTTGCTGAGCTGCCGTGGCGCGGACCATGTCTGCCAGCCGGTGGAGGCCTTCGCGTACGAGTAGAAGATCTGCCAGGACGAGGCAGACTGGGCCACCGTGTGGTCGTCGTCCCGGGTCACCCACACGAGGTAGGCGTTCCGGGCCGAGTCGATGGCGATCGTCGGGAACAGCGCGCCGACGTCGGTCCCGGCCGGAAGGTTGGCCACCCGCTTCACCTGCGAGTTGGCGATCGCCGGGCTGTTCGGCTGCCCGGCGTCACGCGTGAGGATGGCCACGCCGACCGCGTTCGGGCTGCCCAGGCCGACCGCCTCGAGGACCGTCCCGGTCTTCTGGTCCACGACCACCGGGCCGTCGCTGTTGATGGAGAACTCCTCGGTGGGCCCGGTGTAGTCGATGCCGTTGGTCGAGTACGACGCGGCCTCGCAGCACCCCAGCAGGGCCTCCGCGTACACGAGGTAGTTCACGGGCAGCGGGCCCTTGTAGCCGGTGGCCGAGCGGATGGCCGCGACCTGGTCGGCCGGCGGGTCCCACAGCCCGAACCACTGCCGGTCGACCCCGTTCGCCCCCTGGTCGCTGTTGCCGTAGAAGCCGGTCGTCAGGGTGCGCGGGTTCGCGGTCGGGTCCCACACGGCCGTCTTCAGGGTGACGAGCGCCGCGAGGTCCGAGTAGTACACCTTGCCGGAGTGGCTGACGGAGATCTCGGTGTCGCCGCCTCCCGGGCCGACGTGTCGGGTGTCCGAGCCGTCGGCGCTGGTGAGGGCAGTGTCGTGGATCGGATGGTAGGTCCGGCCCCCGTCCTCGGAGAAGTTCCAGATGCTCCGCTGGGTCCCCGTCCCCCAGGGGCCGCTCACGTACTGGCGGGCGTTGGTGCTGGGATCGACCCTGAGATCCGGCTCGCCGTACGTGTGGACGGTGTCCACGACGAAGGGCGCGGAGAAGGTGATCCCCGGCGACGTCCCCTTGGAGGCGGCCCGGGGCGCGGTGGCGCCGGCACCCCCGGTGGAGAACGCGACGGTGGCCGCCAGGACGGCGGCCACGGCGAGCGAGACGGCGATTCGACGACGTACCACGGGCGGGACCTCCCACGTTTCGAGCCGGCGGACCGGCTCCTTCCCCTCAGGCCCGGCGGACGCGCGGGCACGGCACAGATACCCATGTGCTGACCTGGGGAAACGCCGCCGCCGGGTGCGACTTAGAGATGGCTCCGGAGCTCCCACAGCTCCGGGAAGAACCGCTTGTCGAGGGTGGACTGGAGGTAGGAGGCCCCCGAGGAGCCCCCCGTGCCGGTCTTCGACCCGATCTGGCGCACGACCATGAGGATGTGCCGGTACCGCCATAGCGAGAACAGCTCGTCGTGGGTCAGCAGGTCCTCGGACAGGTTCCACAGCTCGGCGTGCCCGTCCCGGCGGCGGGCGATCTCGAGCAGGCTCTGCCGGCGCCGTTCTGCGTCATCGGCCGGCATGGGCAGGCCATGGTCGGTCACCAGTTCGCAGAAGGCGTCCCACAGCGTGGGCTCCTCCAGCCTCCGCTCCAGCCGGCTCCGCTCGTCGTCGGACTCGCCGAGGTGCGCCAGGAACCCCCGGCTCTTCAGCCCCGAGATGAACTCCACCTCGCGGAACTGCACGGACTGGAACCCGCTCGCCGGGGACAGGTTCGAACGGAACTCCAGGAAGTCCTGCGGCGACATCGTCTCGAGCACGGGGATCTGTTCGATGAGGACGCGCTCGATGGCGTGGATCCGGCCCAGGTAGTGCCGGGCGGTCGCGGGCTCGTGGCGGAACATCAGGTCCCGGACCGACTCCAGCTCGAACAGGATCTGGCGGAACCACAGCTCGTAGGTCTGGTGGACCACGATGAACAGGAGCTCGTCGTGCGCGGGCGGCTCCGACAGGAGGTGCTGGAGGCGGAGGAGCTCCGGGACCTTCAGGTACGTGCCGTAGGACAGGCCCTCGTCGGCCGGCGACACCCGGCCCATCCGGCGGACCGAGCGGCGCTCCGGGCCCGGTCCGGCCTCGCGCTCGTCACCCGGCTCCATGGCCCGATGATCCTATTCGCCCTGGACGAGCCGCTCGGGGACCTGGGGCCCGGCCGCCGCCAGGAGCCTCCGGTACTCCTCGGGCCACGGCTGCGGCGTTCCCCCGATGCGGTCCAGGAGCACGGCGACCATCCGGCCCCGGACGCACACCTCGCTTCCCCGGCGGATCTCGGCCTCGTAGGTCACCGATGTGCGGCCCACGTTCGATACCCGGATCTCCACGTCCACCAGGTCCCGGAACCACAGCGGGGCCAGGAAGTCCGCCTCGATCCGAACCCGCGGGTGCCGGCCGTACACGTCCTCCCGGATCCCGAGGCGGTCCACCAGGGCCACCTCGGCCGACTCCATGAAGTTGAACGCGGCGGAGTTGTGGTACGCGCCCGAGGCGTCGGTGTCGGACCACTCCACCCGGCGCTGGATCACGATCGACGCCGGCGCCGGTCCGGCCTCCGGGTCCGTCACGACAGGTTCGGCACCACGTTGTTCTGATTCGACGGGTCGATGGTGACCGGGATCGTCGCGCCCTGCTGGACCCTGGAGGCCTGCGCGGTCGGGATCATCACCGGATGCGTGACCTGGTAGGTGGGGCTGCCGTTCGACGGCGTGATCTGGAGCTGGAGGATGTACAGCTGCTGCCCTCCGAGGTCCATGCCGGCGGCGCTGGACGACAGGACCGTGGCCTGGCCGCTGACGCCGCCGGGGATCTGGGTGCCGAGCGGGCTGACCGGCATGGGCGTGGCCTGGCCCGGTCCCTGGTACGTGACAGCGGCCGGCCCCTGGACCATCCCGGGCATGACCCCGCCGAGGTTCCACGCCGAGCTCTGCTGGCCCGGCTGCGCGCCACCGAACGCGAACGGGTCCGCGCCGGCGGGCGCGGCGGTCCCGAAGGCCCCCGGCATCCCACCGAACGCCCCTGGCATCCCGCCGAACGCCCCTGGCATCCCGCCGAACGGAGCCCCGGCGCCGGCCATCCCGCCCTGCTGCCACTCCACGAGGATCTTCTCCGGGTCGTTCGGGTCGACCTTGGCCGGGTAGGTCCGCCCGGCCTGCACCTGGGTCAGCATGATGAACGGGACCATCTCCCGGACGTGGACGGAGTACGGCGCCCTGCTCGGCGCGTTGATCTGGAGGTCGATTCCCAGCACCGGCTGTTCGTTGATGTACATGCCGGTCTGGGTGATCCCGGTGACGGTCGCGGTCGCCGACAGGCCGGTCTGTTCGAGCTGCTGGGCCTCCGCTCGGCGCCTGCGGATCCGCAGGTACACGACCACGAAGATGATCCCGACCACGGCCAGGATGGCCCCGGTGAACAGCAGGCCGCCGTTGCCGGACAGCCCGATGGCCAGGAACACCCCGCCGAGCGCGAGCTCGAGGATGGCGACGAACAGGTACATGTTGCCGTAGGAGCGGCCACCCGGCTGGCTGGCGATGGCCCCCAGGTCCACCGCCCTCGTGGTGCCGCTCTTGCTCATCAGCTGGCCCACGAACGTGAAGATGATCATCCCGATCACGATCCCGGCGATGCCTCCGCCGATGAGCGGGACGTTCTTGCCGACCTTGCTGGTCGAATCGGAACCGAAGTCGTTCGCCGTGGGGAGGTTGTGGAACACGCCGTACAGCCCGATGGCGAGCGCCGCCAGGCCCGCCACGGCCAGCAGCAGGCCGAATACTCGAAGGAAGGTTCTCATGTGCGGAAGGCTCCTTGAACGAGAGGACGGGCGCATCGTGGGCATCCGGTCGGCCCTCTGTCAAGAGAAGGGGTGGCGAGGTGTAGCCTCGCTGGCTGATGGAGATCGGCGTGGGCCTGCCGAACACGGTCCCCGGAGCGACCGGGCCGGAGGTGATGGAGTGGGCCCGGCGGGCGGATGCTGGGCCGTTCGCCTCGGTGGGCGTGCTGGACCGGGTGGCGTACCGGAGCCTCGATCCGTTCCCATCACTGGCCGCGGCTGCGACGGTGACCTCGCGCATCCGCCTGGCCACGATGATCGTCGTGGGGCCCATCAGGAGCACCGCGCTGCTGGCGAAGCAGGCAGCGTCGGTGGACCAGGTGAGCGGGGGACGGCTGGTCCTGGGGCTCGGCCTGGGAGCCCGCCGGGAGGACTACGAGGCCTCGGGCGCGGACTTCGCCGGGCGGGCGGCGCGGTTCTCCGAGCAGCTGGCCGCGCTTCGCGACCACTGGGAGGACGCCGACGTGGGTCCGCCTCCCGCCCGTCCGGGCGGCCCGCCGGTGCTGGTGGGGGGCCTGGCCGGGACCGCGCTGTGGCGGATGGCCCGGTTCGCCGACGGCTACGCGCACGGCGGCGGGCCCCCGCGGGCGTTCGCTCGAGCCGCGTCGGAGGCCCTGGCGGCATGGACCGACGCCGAGCGGCCCGGGCAGCCGGAGCTGTGGGGGCAGGGCTACTTCGGGCTGGGCGGCGACGACGTGGTGGAGGCCGGCGCCGCGTACCTCCGCGACTACTACGCGTTCACCGGCCCGTTCGCGGAGAAGGTGGCCGCCGGGAACCTGACCACTCCGGGCGCGGTTCGCGACTTCGTCCGGGGGTACGAGGACGCCGGGTGCGACCACCTGATCCTGTTCCCGACCGTGGCCGACCCGTCCCAGGCCGACCGTCTGGCCGAGGTCGTGGCGTGAGGATCGGGGTGCTGGGGGCGGGGCCGGCGGGCCTGTACCTCTCGCTGCTGATGAAGAAGGCCGATCCCCGCCACGAGATCACCGTCGTCGAGCGCAACGCGCCGGACGCGACGTTCGGGTGGGGGGTGGTGTTCAGCGAGGAGACGCTGGGGGCCCTCCGGGACGCCGATCACGAGACCTACCTCGACATCACGGAGTCGTTCGCGCGGTGGAGCGCGATCGACGTCCACTACGCGGGGAAGGTGGTTCGGTCCGGCGGGCACGTGTTCAGCGGCGTGGCGCGCAAGCAGCTCCTGCGCATCCTCCAGGAAAGGTGCCGCGACCTCGGCGTGGACATGTCGTTCCACGACGAGGTGCCCGACCTCTCCAGGTTCGAGGGCTTCGACCTGGTGGTGGCCGCCGACGGGGTGAACTCCACCGTTCGCCGCATCCATGCCGACTGGTTCGGACCGCGACTGGACGTCCACCGGTCGAAGTACGTGTGGTTCGGGACCGACCGGACCTTCGACGCGTTCACGTTCATCTTCCGGGCCACCGAGCACGGGCTGTTCCAGGTGCACGCGTATCCGTTCGACGCGCGGACGTCGACCTTCATCGTGGAGTGCAACCAGGCCACGTGGGAGCGGGCCGGGCTGGAGGGGGCCACCGAGGAGGACTCCATCGCGTTCTGCGAGGAGCTCTTCGCCCCGGAGCTGGCGGGGCACCGGCTGATGTCCAACCGGTCGCTGTGGGTGTCGTTCGTGACGGTGCGGTGCGAGAGCTGGCATCACGGGAACGTGGTGCTGCTGGGCGACGCGGCGCACACCGCGCACTTCACGATCGGGAGCGGGACGAAGCTCGCGATGGAGGATGCGATCTCGCTGGCGAACGCGTTCTTGAAGCATTCCGGTCCGTCGGGGTTGGAGGCGGCCCTCACCGACTACGAGATGCAACGCCAGCCGGTGGTGGAGCGGTTCCAGGAGGCGGCGCGGGAGAGCTCCCGGTACTTCGAGGACGTCATCCGGTACACGGGATTCGATCCCCTGCCGTTCGCGTTCCAGCTGCTCACCCGGAGCGGGCGGATCACCCATCTGGAGCTCGAGAAGCGGGACCCGGCGTTCGTGGCGGGGGTCGATCGGTGGTTCGCCGAGCGGGCCGCGCCACGCGGCGCGCACCGGGCGCCCCACGGGACCCGGGTGCGAACGCACGGGCCGCTGATCACACCACCGCCGCCCCTGTTCGCGCCGCTGCAGTTGGGGGGCGCCACGGTGGAGAACCGGATCGCGTTGCGGGCGGAGCCCCTGGATCCCCCGGGCGGCCTCGCCGCCGGTGTGGCCTCGCGGCTCCTGCAGGAGGTCGGGCTGGTGCTCACGCCGTTCGTGGCCGTCTCCCCCCCGGGTCGGATCAGCCCGGCGACCCCCGTCGCGGCGGACCTGCCGGAGTTCGTGCCCGGCGTGGAGCGGGCCCCGGTGTGCGTGGTGCTCGGGCACGCGGGCCGGCGGGGTTCGAGCAGGCCGCGGAGCGAGGGACTGGACCGGCCGCTGCGCGAGGGCGGGTGGGAGGTGGTCTCGGCCTCGCCGGTGCCGTTCACGTCCCGGTCGCCGGTCCCGGCGGCGTTGCGGCGCGCCGACATGGACGCGGTCGTGATCTCGTTCGTGGACGCGGCCGGGGCCGTCGCCCGGAGCGGGGCCGGGGTGCTGCTGCTGGACTTCTCGCGCGGCGGGCTGGTGGCGTCGTTCCTGTCGCCGCTGACGAACCGGCGCGAGGACGGGTTCGGGGGGCCGGTGGAGCACCGGCTGCTGTTCCCCCTGGAGGTCCTGGCTGCGGTGCGCGACGCATGGGAGGGGCCGCTCGGCGTGCGGTATTCGGCCACCGACTGGGCTCCGGGCGGCCTGTCCCGGTCGGATTCGCTGAACGTGGCCCGCGCGCTGGCCGCACACGCCGACTTCCTCGACGTCGTGGCCGGTGGCACCGTGGCCGAGCAGCGGCCCGTGTACGGGCGCGTGTTCCTGGTTCCCTATTCCGACGTGGTCAGGAACGAGGCGGGGATCCCCACGATGACGAGCGGCAACATCACCACGGCCGACGAGGCGAACACGATCCTGGCGGCGGGCCAGGCGGACCTGGTGGTCCTGGACCCCAGGGTGTATTCGCGCCCGTCGGTCCGAGACGGCCTGTCGTAGCGGACGGACCGGGTCGCTCAACCCAGCGTCACCTCGACCCGGCGGATCTCTCCGCTCCAGTCGCCCAGCGGGTGGTAGTAGGTCACGGTGATCACGCGGCCGCCATCGCGGGCGAGCTCGCGGTGCTCGATCCCCGCGTAGTCGAACGTCCCGGCAGGCGGGTCGAGCCCGGCGAACAGGTCCGTGGCCTCGGACCACGGCCCCTTCGGCGACGGCGCCGTCCGGATGACGACGCGGTTGCTGAGGGCCAGGTTGTACGTGGCGAGATACTGGCCGAGGTACGCATTCCACGACACCGTCAGCCCGCCGGTCGGTCCATCCAGCACAAAGGCCGCAAGCTGTGGATCGATCGACCACGCGGCTCCGGTCCAGTAGCGCCAGGCGGCGGGGTCGCGCAGCCCGGCGAGCGGCGCCCGCGCGACCTTGCACGCGAACTGGAGCCACTCCTCACGCTCGCATCCGTACGCGTAGACACGCCGGCCCACGCGCACCGGATGACCGTAGGGCAGGCCCGGCATCTCGAGGACGCGAGTCGCCGTCATGTCGCCGACCGCGACCGTCGCGACGCCCCAGCCGAGAGGCGCGTACGCCAGGAGGCCCGTGACGTGGTACCGCGCGAAGAAGACGGCTGCGGTCGTGGTGCCGGTCCGGATGGCTCCGGTCGGCCACACGGCGATCCGGTCGTCGCCCGAGTGCCAGGCTGCCCGCTCCTCGGTCGTGAGCGGAATGAACTCCGCGCCGAGCTCCCAGGTGGGGCCGGTGGCATCGCCCACGCCGGCAGAGTTCTGGGCGCACACAGGATCGCAGTCCGGATAGAGCGTGTCGCCGAACAGCCACAGCACGCGGTCGCCAAGGCGGACCGACTCCCCACCGTCACGCAGGACCTCGGCCGGGCCGACCAGCGGACCTCGGTCGATGACGGAGACGCCGGCCCCGGCCGGCGGGGCAGCGAGCACGATCCCCGCGAGCGCCGTGGTGGCGGAGAGCGCGAGGGCGAGGATCCGGCCTCCGTGGCGCCTCGGGGCTCCCATGTCCGTCTCCCTCCACCCGGGGGCCCCGTCGGGGCCCGTCGAGGCGAGCGTTGGGCGGGAATGGGGTTGTGGAACCGGAGGAATCCCGGGACATGGCGGACATCAGCCCGCGATCGGGAGGCGGCGAGACGGGCGGGCGGACGAGGCGGGCGTCGGAAGTCCGGAGACAGCGCGGCGGGGCCGCCCGCCTGGGCGGCCCCGCGGTCACGAGCGAGGTTCGGCTACTCGGCCAGGCATGCGCCTCGCCTGGTGTCGAAGCGCGCCTTCCACCGGGCGATCTTGGCCTCGTCGTTCGGATGGCGCAGCATCGTCAGCTCGTACCGACCCAGCGCGTGGTGCATCCCGGCAGGGTCGCAGCCCTTCTTCCCGTCGAGGGCACTCGCCACGCCGGGGACGAGCAGCGCCACGACGAGCGTGGCGGCGAGGACGATCTTCCGCATCGGACCTCCCTTGTCGTCGCCCCCGGCGGGGGCACCCATGTCGACGATCCGACCGGGATGAGCACGGGGAACCCGCGGAATCCCCGGACATTGCTCGGGAAGCCCACCTCCCGCCTGACCAGCGGGCCCTCGGAGATCAGGGATGATTGCCAGGTGGTCGAGCGAGGCCCACATCCATGACGCACTTCGCGGTGACGGCGATCGGCGACGACCGGCCGGGGATCGTGGCCGCCGTGGCCCGGTCGCTGTTCGACATGGGGTGCAACCTGGAGGACGTGTCCTCCACGATCCTCCGAGGGTCGTTCGCGATCATGCTGGTGGTCGACGCGCCGGAGGGCCTCGGTGGGGCGGAGCTCGAACGGCGACTGGACACCGAGCTCAACGCGATGGGCATGTCCGTGAAGGTGAAGGGGACGTCGTCCGATCGCGTCCCCTCGGCGCCGTCGACGCACACGCTGGTGGCGTACGGGTCCGACCGGCCGGGACTGGTGGCGCGGATCGCCGCGACGCTCGCCGGGCGGGACGTGAACATCACGGACCTGTCCTGCCGGCTGGTCGGAGACGAATCCCCGGTCTACGCGATGGTCGCCGAGCTGGCCGTGCCGCGGGACGTCTCGCCCGCGG
>DASWED010000125.1:0-65306 GCA_036394995.1 Actinomycetota bacterium | reverse complement strand
GTCTTCTCAGGATCGATCCTCGACGAGCTTCCGTGTCTCCCCGAGGCCCGGAACGCGCCGCCGCCGCCGGCGGCGCCGCCCGCCGGCCCGTGGCCGGGACCGATGCCCCCGCCCGAGGACCTGGGCTAGGACTGAAAGCGGCGTCCGCCGCGCGGCCGCGTCCCCGGCGTTGGATACCCTTGGTCGATGACGCATGCGATCACGCTGGTCCCCCGAGACGGAATCGGACCAAGGGTGGCCGAGGCCGGCGCCCGGGCCGCGGCGGGCGAACGGTGACGGCGGGGGGCACCGGTGCGGTGGAGATTCGGCCCGTCCGGCCGGAGGAGTACGAGGAGGCCGGGCGAGTCACCGCGGACGCCTACCGGGAGTTCGCCGGGCCCGACGCGGCGTGGCAGGAGTACCTGGTCCGGCTGGCCGACGTGGCCGACCGCGTGCGAAGGACGATCGTCCTGGTGGCCGTGGACGACGGGCGGGTCCTGGGAACGGTGACCCTGGAGCTCGAGGACCGGACCGACGCCGGACGCCAGGATGCGGAGGGCCGGCCCCTCGCTCCCGGGGAGGCCCACGTGCGGATGCTGGGCGTGGCGCCCGAGGCCCGGGGCCGCGGGATCGGCCGCCTGCTCATGGAGGCCTGCCTGGAGGAGGCCCGCCGGGCCGGCAAGACCCTCATCACCCTGGACACCACCGAGCGGATGCGGGTTGCCCAGGCCATGTACCGGTCCATGGGGTTCACCCGGGAGGAGGACACGGTGTTCCCCGACGGGTTCGTGCTGATGTCGTACTCCCTCCCGCTCGGGCCGCCGTCCGGCGCCGCGGTCTGAGCGACGGGCTCAACAAGCCCACGTCAGCCCGCGGCACGGTCGGCGGGAGCGGGGACGACCTCGCCGGAGGCCAGCACCACCCCATCCTCGCATTCGGCCTCGACCTCGCCGCCCCGGAACTGCTGGTCGTACAGCCGGGCGTACAGCCCGCCCCGTTCCAGCAGCTCCTGGTGGGTGCCCCGCTCCACGACGGCGCCGCGGTCCACCACGAAGATCACGTCGGCGGACAGGATCGTCGACAGCCGGTGGGCGATGGCCAGCGTGGTGCGGCCCCGCATCAGCGGCCGGAGGGCCTCCTGGACCAGCCGTTCGGACGTTGTGTCGAGCGACGACGTGGCCTCGTCGAGGATCAGGATGCGGGGATCCTTCAGCACCACCCGGGCGATGGCCAGGCGCTGCTTCTCCCCGCCCGAGAGCTTGTAGCCGCGCTCCCCCACCATGGTGTCGTAGCCCTCGGGGAGCTCGGCGATGCGTTCGTGGATGAACGCCGCCTTCGCCGCCGCCTCCAGCTCCTCCTGGGTCGCATCGGGCTTGCCGTACAGCAGGTTCCGCCGGACCGTGGCGTGGAAGAGATACGTCTCCTGGGTCACGATGCCGATCAGGTCCCCGAGCGAGGCCAGCGAGATCCTCCGGACGTCGACCCCGTCGATCTCGACGGCCCCCTCCTGCACGTCGTACAGCCGGGGGACGAGGTAGGTCATGGTGGTCTTGCCGGCGCCGGACGGCCCCACCAGGGCGGCCAGCTGCCCCGGTTCGATCTCGATGTCCACGTCGCGCAGGGTCCACCCCCGGCCGGCATCGCCGTTCGGGGACACACCGGCCACGCCGAACGCGGCCCGTTCCGGGGCGCCCCGGACCTCCGCGGCGGCCAGGTCCGGGGCCGCGGCGGCCAGTTCCCGGTCGTCCGCGGGGCCGTCCTCCGCCACCTCCTCGCGCGGCGTGTCGTAGCGGAACGAGACCCCCCGGAACCGCACCCGGCCCCGCACGCCGGCGGGCTCGAGGGTCACGGCGTCGGGCGCGTCGGCGATCTCGTGCGGCATGTCGAGGTACTCGAAGATCCGCTCGAACAGCGCCATCGAGGACTGGATCTCCACGCTCACCTGGAGCATCGAGCCCAGCGGGAAGAACAGGCGGCTCTGCAGGGTGGTGAACGCAACGATCGCGCCCGCGGTGAGGGGGTTGCCGGGACGCCCCGCGCCAACCCACCCGGCCACCAGGTACACGAGGGCCGGCGTGATCGAGAAGAAGATCTGGATCAGTGCGAAGAACGCCCGGGTGATCATCTGCTGGCGGATCTGCAGCGCGGCCAGGCGCTCGTTCTCCCCGCGGAACCGTTCGATCTCGAACCGCTGCCGGCCGAACGCCTTCGACAGCAGGATCCCGGAGACCGAGAGCGTCTCCTCGGTGATCGTCGTGAGGTCGGCCAGGGTCTTCTGGGTGTTCCGGACCACCGCCTGCCGGGCCCGCCCCACCCGCACCTGCCACCACATGAAGAACGGCAGCATGAACAGCGACAGCAGGGTCAGCTGCCAGGACAGCACGAGCATGGCGATCAGCGTGCTCAGGATCACCACGACGTTCGACAGGATCGTGGACGCCGTGTCGGTGACCACACTCTGGATGCCGCCGACGTCGTTCGTCAGGCGCGACTGGATCTCCCCGGTCCGGGTGTTCGTGAAGAACCGCAGGGGCATGTGCTGGAGGTGCCGGTACAGGGAGTTCCGGAGGTCCTGCATGACGCGCAGGCCCACCACGTTGGCCAGGTAGGTCTGGCCCACGCCGATGATCCCCGACGCCACCGGGATCGCGATCATGAGGCCGACGTAGAAGTACAGCAGGCCGAGGTTCGGGCACTCCACGCCCCCGGCGCACAGGTGCTGGGCGTTCCCGAACAGGGCCCGGTCGAAGATCAGCTTGATGAGGAGTGGGTTCGCCACTCCGATGACGGACGTGACGAAGATGGCCGCGCCGACGATGGCCACCTTGCGCCGGTACGGCCGGAAGATGCCGATCACGCGCCGGACCGTCGCTCGATCGACCGGCTTCGCGTCGGGGTCGGGGGCGGCCATCATCATGTGGTAGCCGCGTCGCGCCATCCGGCCAGGATACTGCCGGGTCCGGACTACCCCGGTCCCCGGGGTCGGCCGGCGATGCGCAGGAGCGCTACCAGCGACCGCTCAGCGGCCGGCCGGAGCGGCCCCGTGTGAGCGCGCTCACCACCAGGACGACGAGGATCGACCCGATGATGGCCCAGATCCACGGGTGCAGGTGGTAGCGGTCGCCGACCATGCCCTTGCCGATCCACCAGCCGAGGAACGCGCCGGCCACGCCGACGGCCATGGTCCCGAAGAACCCGAGGCGGTGGCGGCCCGGGACGACCAGTCGTCCGATGGCCCCCACGATGAGCCCCATGATGAGAAGCCCGACGATGTCCATCTCGCCTCCGAGCATACGCAGGCCGCGCCGTTTCCGCCGCGTCTACTCGGCGAAGCAGGACCCGTCGGCGAACTCGTTCTCGAGGCTGATGACCTCGTCGCCGTCGTCGGCGTCGCCCGTGTCGGTCCCCGGACCGCCGTCCACGGAGTCGTTGCCCTCCACCAGGTCGGATGCCGAGAGGCACCGGTCGTTGCCGCCCTGGCCGTGGATGATGTCGTTGCCCTCCTGCCCGGCCAGGACCTCCGCCCCCGGACCGCCGTTCAGCGAGTCGTTCCCCCGGCCACCCTCGCCGTAGTCGGCGCCCCGGCCGCCGAGGAGCACGTCCGGACCGGGGCCACCCAGCATGGTGTCGTTGCCGAGGCCGCCGATCAGGCTGTCGGCACCGGGACCCCCGATCAACACGTCGCCGCCTCCCCTGCCCTCGATCACGTCGTCCCCGTTGCCGCCGCAGATCTGATCGTGCCCGGACGTTCCGACGAGGTGATCGTCACCGGACGTGCCGGTGATCGTGCAGCCCCCGCTCAGCCCCTCGCCTCTACTTCCACCTCCACGTCGGTCGCGACCGCGACCGTGCCGAACAGCGGTCACCTCGCCTTGAAGCGCTCGACCAGCTCCTCGGCCGTCGCGCCGGACACGCCCTGCACCTCCACTCGCATCCGGACGCGGCTGAGCACGGTGCGCCCCACGTGTGGCTGGCGCTCCCGATCCACCTCGGCCCGGACGTCGACGTGCACCACGCCGAGGGGGATGCCATCGTCGCGGGCGAACATCTGGATCAGCTCGACGGCGCAGGTCGCGATGCCGCCCAGGAACAGCTCGCCGGGCATGATCTCCTCGCCCGGGAAACCGTTCCACGGCGGGCCGTCCACCGGCACGTGGTGGTGCCTCGCCGAGAGGCGCGGTCGCCCGAGGGTGTCGGTCGAGTCGGCCTCGGCTGCGTAGCGTCGGATGTCGGCCATGGTCATCGACGAAAACGGCGTCATCATGGCCTATCCTCCGACCCTGCGAACGCGATCTCACCGGCCCGACGGAAGGCGGCATCGAGCATGGGCGGCGTGAGCTTCCCGGTGAAGGTGTTCTGCTGGCTGGGGTGGAACGAACCGAGGAGGACGTAGGGGCCGATCGTCGCCTGTGCCAGGTGACCGAACTCCGGCCGGGGGCGGACCCGATGGCCGCTCGAAGCGAGCGCCCGGAGCGCGGCGTCCCAGGCGAACGAGCCCAGCGTGACGAGGACGCGGACGTCGGTGAGCAGCCCGAGCTCACGCGCCAGATACGGGAGGCACGCGTCGCGCTCGGCGGGCGTGGGGCGGTTGGCGGGCGGGGCGCACCGAACGGCCGCGGCCACGTACAAGCCGTTGAGGCGCAGGCCGTCCCCCCGGTGGGTCGAGACGGGCTGGTTGGCGAACCCGGTGCGGTGCAGCGACGCGAACAGGAAGTCGCCCGACCGGTCGCCGGTGAAGATCCGGCCGGTCCGGTTCCCGCCGTGGGCGGCGGGCGCCAAGCCCACCACCAGGACCCGGGCCGCGGGGTCGCCGAAGCCGGGGAGGGGCCGGCCCCAGTACTCCTCGTCGGCGAACCGGGCAACCCTGGTCCGGGCCACCTCCTCGCGCCAGGCGACCAGCCGGGGGCACCGGCGGCAGGTCGACACCTCCTTCGACAGCGCCGTCAGCGCACGGGCTCGTCCGGCGGGGCTCACGGAGGCGTGGGGGACGTCCCGCGGCGCATGAGCCGAAGCTCGCCGAGTTCCGCGGTGAACCCGGCCACTCGGGGCCGATCGCCCTCTTCGTCCACGAGCCCGATCACGACGTCCGAGCCCTCCAGCATGCGGCGGACGTCGTCCGCGTCCCGGCGGTGCGTCCACCATTCGGCCAGGTAGAGCCGGTGGAGCTGGTCGGGGAGGTCGCTGTCGAGGCGATCGACCAGTCGAAGCGCCACGCCGGCCTCAACCCGCCGAATCGGCGGCCTTCGGCTCCGGGCGGCCGGGTTGCTCGTCCACCGTCCCGCGCTTCGGGACCATGACCTTGCGGCGGAAGTAGAGAACCTCGGCGCCGTCCTGGTTGTAGCCGCGGGTCTCCACGGTGACGATGCCGCGGTCCGGCTTGGAACCGGATGGCTTCACCTCCAGCACCGTGGTTTCCGCGTACAGCGTGTCGCCATGGAACATCGGCGCCCGGTGCTGCAGCGTCTCCACCTCGAGGTTCGCGATGGCCTTCCCGGAGACGTCCGGCACGCTCATCCCCAGCGCCAGCGAGTACACGAGGTTCCCCACCACCACGTTGCGCCCGAACTGCGTCTGGGTCTCCGCGTAGTGGGCGTTCGTGTGCAGCGGATGGTGGTTCATCGTGATCATGCAGAACAGGTGGTCGTCGTACTCGGTGATGGTCTTCCCCGGCCAGTGCTTGTAGACGTCGCCGACCTCGAAGTCCTCCAGATAGCGTCCGAACGGCCGCGCCTCGCCCATCGATGCAAACCTCCTCCTGCGGGGATTCCGGTCGCCGGCCGACGGTGACGGCGGGCCGGATCGCAGAGCCTACGACTTCGCTTCGGGGGTCGCCGTGGGCCTCCGGACCTCTTCCGCGGGCGGGTGTCGATGCGCTAGGGTGCGCCGGCGAGGCGTCTTCCATGTGCATGGGTCCAGGATGGCCCGGCCGGACTGAGGAGAGGATATGGGCGAGAAGGCCAACGTCGAGGTGCTCGAGCAGCTCAAGGCCATGGCGCAGCAGCAGGAGCCCGGGCTGCGCGATCGAGTCATGCAGCTGATCTCCGATTTCCAGACGGTTCGCGGCCTGACCACGGGTGGCGCGGACGACGAGGAAGACGACTCCGGCAGCTCGGCGGGCCCCACGGGCCCCCAGGCCTGACGCCCTCGTGAAGGCCGGCGATCCCCGCTCCGGGGTGGCGCACCCGGAGCCCGCGTCCCTGCTCGGCGTCGAACAGGAGTACACCGTCAGGCTGGGCCGGGAGCCCGTCGACTTCCGCTGGCTGGCCCCGACGCTGCCCGTGGCCGGGCGCCGTGTGGATCCGGGAGATCCGCTGGCCCTCCGCTGCGCGTGGGGCGGCGTCATCACCGCCGACGGGGCCGAGGCCGAGATCGCGATCCCGCCGGTCCCCGTGCGGCCCGGATTCACCGTCGCGGCACGCGGACTCGTCCGGACCGGTCTCGAGGAGCTCGCCGGGGCGATCCCGCCCGAGATGCGGCTCGAGGGGTATTCGACGCACGTCTCGGTGGCCATGCCCGACCGCCTGAACGACCGCGTCTGCCGGCTGTTCGTACGGCGGTTCGCCCCCGCCATGATGCTGCTGACCGGCCGGGCCGAGACACCCGGGATGCTGGTGCGGCCGCGTCCGTCGCGCACGGAGCTGGGGGTCGAACACGTCGACGGTCCGCTGCTCGCCGCCGCGAGCGCCTTCGCCGTCGGGGCGGCGCGCGCCTGCGCCGCTGCGGTGGCGGGCGACCGGGCGGCTCGGCGCGCGCTCCCTCCGGCCCTGCGGGCTCGAACCGAACCCGCGGTTCGTCGATACGGGACATTCGTCGGCAGCGCTGCGTTCGGCGGGGACCTCTACCGCGAGGGACGCGAGGCCGCGATGCGGACACGGACCGGCCGGGCGGTCACCGGACAGCAGGTCCTCGAGGCCGCGTGGGAAGCCGCCCGGGACCACCTGGGATCCGACGGCGCCGCGTCTGACGTGACGCTCCTGGACTCACTCGTCGTCGGTCGGCTGCCGCTCGTGTCGGAGGCGCCGCTCGCGGTGGACGTCGACCCGGTGAGCGCGTCCCCACGCCCGGGACCGTTCGGCGACGCCCTGCGCCCGTACCGCAGCGGGTCGCTGTACGTCCGCCCGACATTCATCACGTGGGACTTCGTCGTGTTCGAGGCGCGCTGCCGGGGACGTGTGGCCTACGCCTGCATCCCGCGAGATGGCCTGGAGGGGTTCCTCGGGGCGATGCACCGGGGCCGGCTGGATCCACTCGTCGAGGAGTTCGTGGCGACCGAGCGAACGCCCCGGATCCTCGCCGAGCACGGCCAGACCCGCGAGCCGGGGTTGTACGACGGGATCGGCGACCCCACCCGGCTCCTGCCGCCCGAGCGTCCCCCGGCCGGTCGAGGGGGGCCGACGCTGCCGGGTGGCCGGCACGCCAAGGACCAGCGCAGGCCCAGGCCCCGGCGAGCCGAGCCACCGGTCGCGGCCGCGGGCCAGCGGGCGCCCCGGCGCGGCCTTCTGATCGGCGTCGCGGTCGTCGCCCTCCTGGTCATCGCCGCGATCGCCGCGATCGCGCTCGGGGGCGGGGGCTCGAAGCCCGAGGCGGTCGCGTCGTCCGCCCCGCCCTCGGCAACCGGTCCCACCGCGTCGGCGGTGGCGCCGCCGACGACACCCGCGAACTCGTCACCGCCCGCCTCGCCGGCCTCGCCGGCACCGCCGTCCCCGACCGAGTCCGAGCTGTCCCCGCCCACGGCGCTGTCCGGCTCCTACAACGTGAAGGTCACCGTGAAACACCTCAGCACGACGGTCCGGGGCGTGAAGGTGGGGCAGAGCCGCAGCAGCAGCTGGATCCTCTCCACGGACTGCGCGGCCCGGCCGTGCGACCTCGCGCTGATCGGCGAGAGCCGGACCGGGGAGAAGATCGACGCGACCGGGCCGTTCGTCGGCAGGACCGTCAGCGGACAGGCCAGCTCGCCGCTCCGGTGCGTGGACTCGTCCACGGGCGCGACGACCTTCGAATACGAGGAGACCGTCGGGACCTTCACCGTGCACGTGAGCGACGTGCAACGGGTCGTCGGCGTCCCACAGGCCACCTCGTTCACGGGTGCGTTCCACTTCGTCTGGGAGCCGCCGCCCGGCCAGAACGTGCCCGGGTGCCCGAAGGTGGACGAGACCGACGGCGTGAACGGCTCCCTGCGGAAGCTGCCCTCGCCTCAGCCGCTCCAGCCCGGCGAGCAGCCCCCGCCAATCGCGGAGGGCGCCGTGCTGGGAACGTGGGACACGACGCTGCACGTGACCAAGCTGGTCAACGTCCCCAACAAGAAGGTCGGCGACGATCTCCAGCGGTTGTACGTCTTCGTCCCCAACTGCCGGGAGGCGACCGGCTGCGGGCTGACCCTCATCCGCGAGTCGGCGGACGGGATCTCCCGGAACCAGCTCCAGCCGGCGGCGGACGGGACGTACCGCGAGATCATCAACCAGACGTTCGACTGCGGGGACGGCAAGGCCCGCTTCTCCCAGAAGCTCGAGGTCCGGGTCAAGGAGGCCGACGTGGTGGCCGGCGTGTGGCGGGCCACCAAGATGACCGGCGTCTTCCTTTCCAACCAGACCCCGCTGCCGGGGGCGACCGGCTGTCAGAAGGTCGTCGAGAACGACAGGATCACGTCGGAGGCCCAGATCTAGGGATCGCCGCGCGGGGTTCGGTTCACTTGCAGGCCGAGAACTCGGACGTGGTGCCCTTCTTGACGTTCGTCGCGGTCGCGGTGACCACCGGCTTCGCCGCGCCGTTGTAGGGGATGTTCACGGTGAACGACCCCTGCCCGGACGCGTCCGTCAGCACCTTGACCTGCGCGAGGTAGGTCATCCCCTCCCCGAACCTGGACGGGTCGCACGCGGCGTTGCCGAACAGCTCGACCGCGTGGTTCGTGCTGGGGTCGCTCTGGAGGGTGCCCTTCACGGTCAGCTGCCCGTTGGCGAGCTTCACGGTGGTGACGACCGGGTACGGCTGGGTGTGGTTCGCACCGGACATCGGCAAGATCCCGTACGAGGAGTTGTCGGAGATCGAGTTGCCATGGGGGGGACGCCCCGGCGGCGACACATCTTGCACCCACTTGCGGACGTCCGGGAACCCAACCGGTGAGGAGGGAGTGGTTCCGCGACGCCCGGCGCCCTAGTTCAATGAGGGGTCGAGGGGCATCATGGCGAGGATCGCGTAGTGGCCGCCCTTGCGGCGAAGGACGGCGCTCCACAGCTGGTCGGGCTCGCCGGTGAAGGGGTCGGCGGGCAGGGCCGGTTCGACGATCCAGCCGCCATCCTCCTCGAGCTCCGCGTCCAGCTGGCCGGGCCCCCAGCCCGCGTACCCGGCGAACACCCGCGCCCGGCGGAGGCGCCCCGCGACGTCGGGGTCCACGTCACCCAGCAGGAACCCGATGGAGTCGAACGCCAGCACCCCCGCGTCCTCCACCCGTTCGAACTCGGCCAGGACCACCACAGCCTGGGGCTGCACGGGGCCGCCCCGGAACAGCGACGCGTCGGCGTCGACGAGCGGCGCGAGCGGCGGGGCGGCGTCGTGCACGGCCACCGGCAACGGGCGGTTGAGGATGACCCCGAGGGCGCCGTCCTCGTCGTGGTCCGCGATCAGCACCACGGACCGCGCGAAGTTGGGGTCGAGCAGGGCCGGCCCCGCCACGAGCAGGCTTCCGCAAACGGACTCCATGTGCCGCGACGCTAGCAGGAGGGACCCGGTGGCGGCGCTCGGATGCTTGAGTCGGTTGTCCGTCGCGCGTAGGGTCCGGGACACCGTGAGGCCGCAGCCGCCCGGGGAAGGAGGACCGCAGTGAACAAGCCACCGCTCGTCCAGCGGGCGATCGTCGAGGCCATCGGGACGTTCGGGTTCTTCTTCCTCGGGTTCATGGGCATCGCGGCGGCGACCTCGATCTCCGGGAGCATCGGCAGTGGCGGTGTCGCGGCGGGATTCGGCCTCGGCGTGGCCATGATGATCTTCGCCTTCGGTCACATCTCGGGCGGGCATCTCAATCCGGCGGTGTCCTTGGGCCTGGCATTCGGCGGGCAGTTCCCGTGGCTGGAGGTCCCGGCGTACTGGGTGGCCCAGCTGGTGGGCGGGATCGGGGCGTCGGCCGCGGTCCGGGGGTTGTTCGACTCGAACGTCGGCAAGGCTCTGGTGAACGCGCCGGGCCCCGGGATCGAGACCAGCACCGCGTTCTGGCTGGAGGTCATCGGGACGTTCCTGTTCGTGCTGGTAATCCACGCCGTCGCCACCGACACGCGGGCCCCGTGGCAGGGCGTGTTCGCACCGATCGCCATCGGCGGGTTCATCTTCGTCGCGGCCACGGTGATCGGCCCGGTCTCGGGCGGGTCGTTCAACCCCGCCCGGTCGATCACTCCCGCCATCGTCGCCGGGTCCTCCACCGACCTGTGGATCTACATCTTCGGGCCGCTCATCGGCGGCTCAGCCGCAGGCGTGCTGTACGGGCTGCTACGGAGGTGGCAGCGCGTTCCGGAGGTCGAGGGCCTGGCCGTTCCGGACCGGGGGGAGAGCCCCGCGTAGCCGGACCCCCTACGTGACCTTGTAGCGCTCCAGGAGCTGCCGGGAGATCACCAGCTTCTGGATCTCGCTGGTGCCCTCTCCAATCAGCAGGAACGGGGCGTCGCGGTACAGGCGCTCGATCGTGTACTCGGCGCTGTAGCCGTATCCGCCGTGGACGCGGAGGGACTCGGTCACGATCTCGTGGCAGGCCTCGGTGCAGAAGTACTTGGCCATGCCGGCCTCGAGGTCGCTGCGCTCGCCGGCCGACTTCTTCTTGGCGGCCTGGAGCAGCATCAGGCGTGAGGCCTCGAGCAGCGTGCCCATGTGGGCCAGCTTCTCCTGGATCATCTGGTGCTGGGCGATGGGCTTGCCGAACGCCACCCGCTGCTGCGCGTACTCGATGGCCTCCTCGAACGCCCTTGTGGCCAGGCCAACGGCGCGCGCGCTCACGTTCACCCGCCCCACCTCGATGCCGTCCATGATGTAGCGGAACCCCTCGCCCTCCGACCCCAGGAGGTTCTCCGCCGGCACCCGGTGGTCCTCGAAGACCAGCTCGGTGGTCTCCACGCCGTGGTAGCCCATCTTCTCGATGTTCGGCGGGACCGTGATGCCCTCGAACTTCCGCTCGTCGGCGTCCTTCTCCACCATCAGGACGGACATGCCCTTGTAGGGCGGGTCGGCCTCGGGGTCGGTCTTGCACAGGAGCACGACGAGCCCGGCGCGGAGGCCGTTCGTCACCCACATCTTGGTGCCGTTCACGACGTAGGAGTCGCCGTCGCGGACGGCCCTGCACTGGATGGCCTGGACGTCGGAGCCCGCGCCGGGTTCGGACATGGAGAGCGCGGCCCGGAGCTCGCCGGTGGCCATCCGGGGGAGCCATCTCTCCTTCTGCTCGTCGGATCCCTGCTTCTTCAGCAGGTAGATGGCCATGAAGTGCGTGTTCATGATCCCGGAGAGCGACATCCAGCCCCGGGACAGCTCCACGCCGACCAGCGCGTAGGTCATGAGGTCGAGCCCGGCCCCACCGTACTCCTCGGGCACCGTGAGCCCGAACAGGCCGAGCTCCTTCATGTGCTCGACGATCTTCTCGGGGAACTCGTCCCGGTGCTCCAGCTCGTCCGCGACCGGGATGACCTCCCGTTCCACGAAGTCGCGGACCGTCGAGACGATCTCCCGCTGCTCGTCGGTGAGCTCGACCAGTCCTGAGCCGATGGGCGTCCCGCCGGCCATCGGCTACCCCTCGCCCTTCGGTGCCGTGAAGTCCCCGAGCGACTTCATGCGCGTCAGGCCGGCGGCGCGGCCGCGGAGGGCCAGCTGCTCGGCCATCTTCCGGGAGGCCTCGTCGATCATCTCGGTGCCGAACATCACCGCGCCGGTGAGCTGGACGTCCGTGGCGTGCTCGTAAGCCTCGAGCATGGCCTCGGCCTTGTCGAACTCGTCCTGGCTCGGGGTGAACACCTCGTTGAGGACGTCGATCTGGCCGGGGTGCAGGGCCCACTTGCCGTCGTAGCCGAGGGCGCGGCTGCGGAGCGACATCTCCCGGAACCCGTCGAGGTCCTTGATCACGAGGTACGGCCCGTCGATCACCTGGAGCCCCTGGTGCCGGGCGGCGATGAGGATCCGCTCCAGCACGTAGTGGAAGTGATCGCCGGGGTAGTTCGGCATGGCGAGCCCGGCGGTGACGGTGGGCAGGCCGAGCGACGCGCTCATGTCGGCCGGGCCGAAGATGAGGGTCTCGGCGCGATCCGAGGCCGCGGCGATCTCGTCGATGTTCGTCAGGCCGGTGGCCGTCTCGATCTGGATCTCCAGGCCGATGCGCTTCTCCAGGCCCAGCGTGTCCTCGATCATCCGCAGGAGGTTGTCGACGAACGTCACGTCGGACGCGTGCTCGACCTTGGGGATCATCAGGCAGTCGAGGAGCTCGCCGGCGTTCTCCACCACCTCGATCACGTCCCGGGCGCACCACTTCGTGTAGACGCCGTTCACCCGCACGACGACCGTCTTGCCGGTCCAGTCGCCCTCCTTGAGGCCCTGGACGATGTTCTGGCGGGCCTCCTCCTTGGCGCCCGGCGCCACGGAGTCCTCGAGGTCCATGAACACCTCGTCGGCGGGGAGACCCGGAGCCTTCGACAGCATCTTCGGCGAGGAGCCGGGCACCGACAGGCACGAACGCCTCGGCCTGGTCACGCGCGTGGTCATCGACCCGTTCCTTTCAGGCAGGTAGCGGTCCAGGCGATGCTAGTGCCCAGTCTGTATACCCGTCACGGGTGGTCCGCGACCTCCCGGCAGGCACCCGAACGAACGCCGAGAGCCACGACCCGCACACGCTTTGTACGCGCGGCCGGCCGACTACCTGTCGCTGACGTCCTGGGTGGTCCTGTCGTCCGCCGGCCCCAGCTCACCCGTGCTCTCGAATCTGTCCACCTCGGCGCGGTTCGCGCTGACGACCCTGACCGTCGCCAACGTGGGGAACACATCGAACAAGGTGGAGCTGTTCGGCTTCCAGCCGAGCTCCGGCCAGAGCTGCTTCAGCACTACCGGATCCAGCCTGGGGACGTACACCTCGGTGTTCGTCCCGGCCGCCTCGACGCAGCACCTCGCCTACCCGCTGCCGCTGATCAGCCGCCCCACCTCGCCCCCGAGCGCACCGTGGTGCATCAAGGTCCAGGCATCGGGCGTCGCGGCCGGGACCCGCCTGGAGGTGACCGTGGTCGGCTACCGGGTCTGAGCTCCTGCGGCGGGCGTCAGCGGCCGACCACGGGGCTGCGGCGCTCCAGGAGGACCACGTCGCGCCAACCGTCGGCGTGCTTGCCGATGCGCTCGCGGCGGCCGACCTCGCGGAACCCGCACGAACGGTGCAACGCGAGGCTGGCCTCGTTCTCGGCCATGACGCCGGCCTGGAGGGTCCAGATGTCGGCCTCCTCGGAGTCATCGATCAGTCGCCGGAGCAGCGCTCGTCCCACTCCCTTGCCGCGGGCGTCCCCGGCGACGTAGATGCTCAGTTCAGCAACGCCCCGGTACACGGCCCGCTGGGAGACCGGGGACAGAGCGACCCACCCGACGACCCGGTCCCCGCTCCGGGCCACCAGGCGGCACTCCCGGAGGTGGCCGCGGTCCCAGGCGTCCCAGGTCGGGGCGTACATCTCGAACGTCGCGTTCCCGCCGGCGATGCCCTCCTCGAAGATCCCCCGAACCGCCGGCCAGTCCTCGGGGCGCATCGGTCCGATGGCGACCTGCGCGTTCACGCCGGTTTCGACGCCTTCAGCGAGAAGAACAGCGGGAGGGTCCCGTCCAGCTCTGCGGGCAGCCGGTGGGTGCCGTCGTCCCGCGGCTCCAGCCCTGGCGCCGGCCATTCGAGGAACGGGAACTCCTGGAGGAACTCGATCCGCAGGCCGTTCTCGGCGAGCGCCGTGACGATCTCGCCGAGCGAGTGGTTCCAGCCGTACTCGTGCGTGGAGGCCACCGTCGCCGTCCGGTCCGCGTAGGAGCCCTGCACCTCGAACTCCAGGGGGTCGTCGTGCGTCCAGTACGGATACCGCAGCCGGGGACTGCGGAAGTCGACCTCGCCCTCGTCGTCGAACGCCCAGAAGATCGGATGGACCTCGGTGACGTAGAAGAACCCGCCCGGCGCCACGAAATGCGCCGCCACCTCGGCCCACCGGCGGACGTCCGGCAACCACCCGATCACGCCGCGGGAGGTGTAGACCACGTCGAACTGCCCCTCGAGCCGATCCGGCAGCTCATACAGGTCCGATTCCACGAAGGTGGCGGGCACGCCGAGCTCGTCGGCCAGCGCCCGGGCGATCTCGAGGGCTCGCGGCGAGAAGTCCGCCCCCGTGACCACCGCCCCCTCCCTGGCCCACGACAGGGTGTCGAGCCCGAAGTGGCACTGCAGGTGGAGCAGGGTCCTGCCGAGGACCGGGCCGATCTCATCCAGCTCGTACGGACGCAGCTTGGACCGGCCCGCCCGGAACTCATCGATCCGGTAGAACTCCGACCGGGCGTTGATGTCGGCCCACTCGTCCCACAGCGCGCGGTTCGAGGCCAGGGCCCGTTCGACGGCGCTTTCCGCCGGTGCGGGGGGCCGCCCCGGGGCGGAGTCGGTCTGGTCGTTCACGGCGGGCAGCTTCGCAGATACGAACGCCCGCGGGGGGTCCGGCTACCGCTTCGGGGCCGCGACGGCCTCGAGCAGCCGGCGGGAGGCCTCGGCCACGTCGCGCACCGCCGCGTCGAACGCCTCGGCGTTGGCCCGCGACGGCGCGCGATACCCGCTCACCTTGCGAACGAACTGCAGCGCGGCCTCCTGGATCTCCTGCTCGGTGGCCGGCTCGTCGGGCCGGCGGAGGACCTTGATGCTCCGGCACATGGCGCCGAGCATCCCAGACCGGCGGCCCGAATGCCCCGGACGCGGAGCCCGCGCTCCCCGATTCCCGGTATCCCCGCCCCGCCCGGTGGCCGTGATTTCAGCGGATCCACCGGCGATGCCGATACGAATGCTTGCCAGGACTCCGCCGGTCGGGTAGGAAGGACCCCCCGACCCATGCCGGCGAACACCGGGAGACGCCGTCGATGCCAGCTGTCCGCAGGAGCCGTGCCCGCCGCGCCGCAGCCGTGCTCGCCACGGCCGTGACGGTCACGGTCGCCGGATGGATCCCGCTGCTGCCGAGCGCGCACGGGTCGCCCGCGCCCACCACGGTCGCCCGGGAGGTCCCGATCGCCCCGGCCGCGATGGCGCGATCCGCCCGGTCGGCCGGCGACGCCCTCGCCGTGAGCCGCGACGGGACGATCCGGGCCTTCGCGCGCCCGGCGACGACGTCGCCGCAGACCGTGTGCTCACCGATCTGGTTCACGGCCGTGGCCCTGGGATGGAACCAGACCGGATCGGTTGCGCCCGTCGACGGCAGGGTGGCGGCTGGGAGCTCGCGTACCGCGTTCGAGCTGCCGCAGGTGGTCGGCGCGGAGCCCAGCGAGGGCCCCGGCCCCACCACGCCGGACTACCATCCGGAACGCCAGGACACCGGGCTCGTGTGGACGGGCGGCAGCCGGTGCATCCGGTTCACCCTCACCGTCCCCGCGCACACCGCCCTGGCGGGGCTGCACGCAGCGTTCGTGAACACGTCGGGGTCGGCCGCGGGCCCGGAGACGGCGCCCCCCCAGGAACCGGTGCAGGCGGCGCCCGGCGTGTCCTCCGCCAGCGCATCCGAGGCCCGGCCGGCGTGGGTGACCCGCGCGCAGTGGGGCGCGGACCCCCGCTACTTCAACACCGGCACCGCGGGCTGTTCGGCCCCGTACTACAACGACCGGGTGAAGATGGCGTTCGTCCATCACACGTCCGGAACGAACGGGTACACGGCCGCGCAGTCCGACGACATCGTGCGGGCGATCTACTGGTACCACACCCAGGAACGGGGCTACTGCGACATCGCGTACAACTTCCTGATCGACCGGTTCGGCACGATCTTCGTGGGCCGGGCCGGCGGGCCGAGCCGCCCGGTGCAGCCCGGCTCGCAGATGGGGTTCAACCCGAACACGTTCTCGATCTCCACCATGGGGAACTGGCAGGAGGAGGCACCGCCCGCCGCCACCGTGGCCTCGCTGGAGCGGCTGCTGACGTGGCGGCTGGACGTCGCGCACCTCCCGCCGCTCGGGACCACGTCGATGGTGTCCGAGGGCGGCTCCACGACCCGCTACCCGGCCGGAACCCGCGTGACCCTGCCGGTGATCGCGGGCCACCTCGACACCGGGAACACCGACTGCCCGGGCGCCCTGCTCTACCCCCGGCTGCCGGACATCCGCGACGTGGTGGAGGCGGCCGGCCAGCCCAAGCTGTACCGGCCCGGCGAGACCAGGCGGGTGGTGAAGGCGGGGGTGACCTCCACGCGCTTCTACGCCACGTCGGCCGGGCCCCTGACCTGGCACGTCACCGTGAGCGGGGTGGACGGCTCCGTCTACGCCAGCCGGTTCCAGTACCGGGACGGCCTGAGTCTGGAGTGGGACGGCACCGATGGATCGGGCTCCCCCGTCCCACCGGGGGTCTACCGGGTGACCATCCAGGCGCTGTCGTCGAACGGCACCGGTTCGCGACCGGCCACCCTCGGCATCCTGGTCGACGCCGTCGCGCCATCGCCGGGCCCGAGTCCCAGCGGAAGCCCGAGCCCCAGCCCGTCCGCGCCTTCGTGATGGCGCCCGGTCCCGGGCCCGATCGTCAGCTGGGGTCGTCGCCGCCCATCCGGCCGGGGCGCCGGTGCGCCGCCGCGGCGCTCTCGGCCAGGACGTCGAGCCCCTCGTCCAGCTGCTCGTCGGTGATGACCAGCGGCACGAGGTGCCGGAGCACGTTGTGGTACGGCCCGCAGGACACGGTGACCACGCCGCGGCCCATGGCCTCCTGCATGAGGGCCCCGACGAACTCCCCGCTCGGCTCGCGAGTCTCCCGGTCCTGGACGAACTCGACGCCGATCATGGCGCCCACGCCCCGGACCTCGCCCACCTCGGGGACGTCCTCGGCGATGTGCTCCCACCGCGACCGGATCGTCTTGCCCACGACCTCCGCCCGCTCCAGCAGCCCCTCCTCCTCGATGACGTCGAGGACGGCGACCGCGGCGGCGCAGGCCACCGGGTTCCCCACGTAGGTGCCGCCGATCGCGCTCGGTCCCGGCGAGTCCATGATCTCTGCCCTGCCCACGACCGCCGAGAGCGGATATCCGTTCGCCAGGGACTTGGCCAGGCACACCAGGTCCGGTTCGAAATCGAAGTGCTCCGAGGCCAGGAACGTCCCGGTTCGGCCGGTCCCCGACTGGATCTCGTCGGCGATCACCAGGATGCCGTGGCGGGCGCACAGGTCCTTCAGGCCGGACAGGAACTCCGGGGTGGGAACGATGAAGCCGCCCTCGCCCTGGATCGGTTCGACGATGGCGGCGGCCACCGTCCGGGGGTCGACGACGGTCGTGAACCCTCGCTCCAGCGCCTCGAGTGCCGCCCGGCCGGCCTCCTCGGGGTGCGTGCTGCGGTAGGGGTACGGGAACGGGAACCGGTACACCTCCGGCGCGAACGGCCCGAAGCCGGTCTTGTACGGCCGGTGCCGGCTGGTCAGCGACATCGTGAGCAGGGTCCGTCCGTGGAACGCGCCCTCGAAGCAGATCAGCGCGGTCCGGCCGGTGAAGGCCTTGGCGAACTTCACCGCGTTCTCCACGGCCTCGGCCCCGGCGTTGAACAGCGCGACCTTCCGGTCGCCGCCACCGGTGAGCCGGACCAGCCACTCGGCCAGCTCCAAGTAGACCTCGTACGGGATCACCGAGAAGTCCGTGTGGGAGAACCGCGCGGCCTGGCGCTGGACCGCCTCCACGACCTTGGGGTGCGAGTAACCGACGAGGTGGCACCCCAGGCCGCCCGAGAAGTCCAGGAGCGTGTTGCCGTCGGCGTCGGTGAACGCCGCGCCGAGGGCCTCGGCGATGACCGCCGGGGCGTGGATGTCGAGCGGGTTGCACACCACCCGCTCCTTGCGTTCCAGGATGGCCCGCGATCTCGGGCCGGGGATCTCCGTGACCATGTCGATGGTGCCCACGTTCGCGAACCTCCTCGGGACTTCTCGCCCGGGCGCTCCTGAAGCCCGTGCGCTCCGGGGCAGGCTACCGGTCCGTGGCTCGGGGAGCCATCCACCCATCGGGCCAGCGGAGGTCCTCCGCCCGCGACAGATGGGTGCACCGTGGATTCAGCTGCGCCCCTCCGCTCGGCAGAGCTCGAGGTCGACGATCTCTGCCGACCCCTCCTCTCCCACCGGGGTGGCGGACATGTCGGTGCCCACCTCGGCGGCGGAGTCGTGCACGAACGCCACCGTCCGCAGAGGCTTCTCCTTCAGCGCGAACGCCAGGACCAGCGCGAGCGCCGCGAGCGGCAGGGCGATCAGGAACACCGTGTGGAGCGAGTTGGCGAGGGCCAGCCGGGAGCCACTCCCGTGCAGGTCGCCCTCCGTCACGAGACGCTGGGCGAGGACGGTTCCGAACACGGCCACTCCAAAGGTCCCTCCGATGGACCGGGCGAACTGGACCGTGGCGGTGGCCACCCCCATGTCCTCCCGGCGTGCGTCGTTCTGCACCGCGAGCGTGTACGTCTGCATCATCTGCCCGATCCCGAGCCCGATCACCACCATGGCGATCGTGGCCTGCCCGGACGTGGCGTCCACCGTGAGGCGGGTCAGCAACCAGAACCCGGCCAGGGTGACCGCGGACCCCAGGATCGGGAAGATCTTGTACCGCCCCGTTCGCGTCACGATCTGCCCGCTCACGACGACGGAGGAGACGATCGCGAGCATGAGCGGGATCAGCACGATCCCTGCGTTGGTGGCCGATCCCCGGATCACGCCGGTCACGAACAGCGGGATGAACACGATCGTGCCGAACATCGCCGCGCCGATCACCAGGCTGGCCAGGCTCGACACGGTGAAGATGCCGCTGCGGAACAGGGTGAGCGGCAGCACGGGCTCGGACGCCCGCCGCTCGATGACGACAAACGCGGCGAGCCCGACCAGTGCCGCCGCGCCCGGAACCAGGATCTGCGCCGAACCCCAGGGGTAGGTCCTCCCGCCCCAGGTCGAGACCAGGAGCAGGCACGTGACCGCGGAGGTCAGCACGGCCGCGCCCATGTAGTCGATGCGGTGCTCCTTGCGCACGTGCGGGAGGTGCATGGTGGTCACGATCACGAACAGCGCCACCGCGCCGATGGGGATGTTCACGTAGAAGATCCACCGCCACGAGACGTTGTCGGTGAGGTAGCCGCCGACGAGCGGGCCGATGACGGAGGACATCGCGAACACCCCTCCGGTGATCCCCTGGTAGCGGCCGCGTTCCCGGGGCGAGAACAGATCGCCGATCACGATGAGGCCGAGGGGCAGGATCCCGCCGGCGCCGAGGCCCTGCAGCCCCCTGAAGAGGATCAGCTGGGTCATGTCCTGCGCCAGCCCCGACAGCGCCGACCCCACGAGGAACACCGAGATCGAGAAGATGAACAGGACACGCCGCCCGAGCAGGTCGGACAGCTTGCCGTAGAGGGGCACGGTCACCGTCGAGGTCAGCAGGTAGGCCGTGACCACCCACGACAGGTGCTCGCCGCCGTGGAGGTCCTGCACGATCCTCGGCAGGGCCGTCGCGACGATGGTCTGGTCGAGCGCCGCCAGGAACAGGCCCAGCATGACGCCGGCGAACACCACGAGGATCTGGCGGCGGGTCACGAGTGGGCCTCGCTGGATCCTTCGCGGAGGCGGAGCTCGTCGGCGACGCGACCGAACAACCTGACCAGCTCCGCCCGCTCGTCCGCGGGGAGCGCGGTGAGGATCTCGGTGAGGAACCGCCGGCGGCCGTCGCGGATCCGCGTCACGGACTTCCGGCCCTCGGCGGTGAGCCCGGCCGACACGGAACGCCGGTCCGCCAGCGAGGCCCGCCGCTCGACCAGGCCGGCCGCCGCCAGACGGTCGACCAGACGCGTCGCCGAGCTCTCGGAGAGCCCGATCTGGGCGGCGAGGTCGCCCATGCGGAAGTCGCGATCGCCGAGGAGCGTCAGGGCCGCCAGCTCGAGATGGGACAGATGGGCCTCGGGACCCGAGTACATGGCGGCCTTCCACCGCTTGTTGAGGACGAACCGGGCCACCTCGGCCCAGTGGGCCTCGAAGGCGTCGGCGAGCTCGGCCAGCCGGAGATCGTCGGCGGCACGTTCGATGGTTGCGTCTCGGGACCTTTGCATCGCGCAACTATCTCAGAGGTCGACCGCAGCGACAACCGGACCAGGCGGGAGCTGGATTTGACGAGTGAGTGAGTGCGCACTCACAATGAGTGAGCGCTCACTCAGTCGCGCCACCGGCGGCGGGATGCGGGGCGAGGCGCCCCCACGAGACTGCAAGGAGGACACGGATGGCGAGGACCTTGCAGAGGACCTCATCGGACGCGACGGCCCCGCCGGCCGACGGACGGAAGTGGTGGGTCCTCGTCGCGATGGTGTTCGGGCTGTTCATGCCCATGCTCGACAACCTCGTGGTGAACGTGGCGCTGCCCACGATCCAGGACAAGCTGGGATCCGGCGTGTCGGGGCTCCAGTGGATCATCGACGCCTACACCCTGACGTTCGCGTCGTTCATGCTCACCGGCGGCGCGCTCGGCGACCTGTACGGGCGCAAGCGCTTCTTCCTGACCGGCCTGGGCGTGTTCGTCCTGGGCTCACTGGCCTGCGGGCTGTCCCAGAGCATCGACCAGCTCATCGCGTTCCGGGCCGTCCAGGGACTCGGGGCGGCGATGCTCCTGCCCGGGACGCTCTCGATCATCACGGCGACGTTCACCGGCAAGGAGCGGGGGGCGGCCATCGGCATCTGGGCCGCCATGTCGGGGCTGGCCATCGCCCTGGGTCCGCTCATCGGGGGGTGGCTGGTCGAACACGTCAGCTGGCAGAGCATCTTCTTCGTGAACGTCCCGATCGGGTTCGTCGGCGCGACCCTGGCCTGGATCGTGGTCCGTGAATCCCGCGACCAGTCGCGCTCCCGCCGGCTCGATCCGCCGGGCCTGATCACGGGGACCTCCGGCCTGTTCTTCCTGGTCTACGCCCTCATCGAGGGGAACGATCGAGGATGGACCGACGGGGTGATCCTCGGCTCGTTCGCCCTGTCGGCGGTCCTGCTGGTGACGTTCTTCGTCATCGAGTCGCGCCGCGAGTACCCGATGCTCCCCCTGGCGTTCTTCCGGATCCCCACGTTCGCCGCGGCGAACGTCGTCGCGGCCTCGGTGTTCTTCGCCCTGTTCGGGTCGACGTTCTTCCTGTCGCTGTACCTCCAGAACGTCCGGGGCTTCTCCCCCATCGGCGCGGGGGTCCGGCTGTTCCCGTTCACCGTGATGATCCTCCTCATCGCGCCGGTGGCCGGCCGGCTGTCCGACCGGTTCGGCTCCCGGTGGTTCATGACGTTCGGGACGCTGACCCTGGGAACCGGGCTGGCCCTGGCCCTTCGCCTCCAGCCGGACTCGTCCTACATGTGGGTGATCCTGCCCTCCATGGTGGTCATGGGCGCCGGGATGGCCTCGACCATGGCTCCGATGACCGCCGCGGTGATGGCGAGCGTCCCCGTCCAGCGGGCCGGCGTGGCCTCGGCGGCCACGAACACGAGCCGGGAGCTGGGGGGGGTGTTCGGTATCGCCCTGCTCGGAGCCGTGGTGACATCGTCGTTCAAGCGGTCCTTCCTGGCCCGCCTGGTGGACGCTGGGTTCCCGACCCGGACGGCCAACGCGATCGTGGACAAGGCCGGCTCCGCTGCGGCGTCGGGCTCGACGCACGCGGTGGCGCCGCCTCCCGGGACCTCGCCCCAGGTCGTGCACACCGTCCAGGAGGCGGTCCGGGTCTCGTTCACGCACTCCATCCACATCGCGTTCCTGGTCGCGGTGGGATTCGCCGTGCTCGCCTCGGTGGTGTCGGCGATCTTCGTCCGGAGCCACGTCGGGGCGGGAGAGGATGCCGCCGGTGGCCACTGAGACTCCTCCGAGGGACCCGCTCGAGGCGGCGCAGGGCGGTCCCGGTGCGGTCGCCGTCGCCCGCCTCGGGCCCCGCGAGCGCATCGTCCAGGCCACCGCCCAGATCATCGCGGAGCGAGGGGTCCTCGCCGCCACCACCCGGGCCATCGCGGTACGGGCGGAGTGCGCCGAGGGGAGCATCTACCGCTACTTCCCGGACAAGCACGCCCTCCTCCACGCCGTCGTCATGGGCCGGTTCGAGGGCTGGGCGGCCATGGTGGACTCCCTCCCGGGCCGGGCCGGACAGGGGACGGTCCGCGACACCCTGGAGGACTTCGCGGTCTCCGCGCTGGAGTTCCACCGGTCGATCGTGCCGATGATCGCCGCGCACCTGGCGGATCCCGAGCTCCTCGAGGGCCAGCGGGCCGACTGGGAGCGCAAGGAGGGCGGCCCGCTGCGGGCCATCCGGGCGCTCACCGGGTACCTCCGGGCGGAGCAGCGACTGGGCCGGATCGACCGGCACGCCTCCCCCGAGATGGCGGCCCGCCTCGTGTTGGGGACGTGCTTCGCCCATGCCGTGCTCGTCGAGCTGGTGGGAGAGGCGGGCCAGGTCACCCACCGCGACGGCGGCGTCCTCGACGACGGGCACTACGCCATCGAGCTCGTCCGGACCGTCTGGAAGGGCATCGACCCCGGCGCCGCCAGGGCCCCTCGCCCGCAGCGCTCCGGGTAGCCGGCCCGGCTCCGGCACGCTGTCCGCCGGCCCCCCGGGGGGTTCATGCTGTTTCGTCTTCGAGCACCGTTCGTGCTATACAACCCTCGTCCAACTGCCCAGGGGAGGGTGTCGATGAGAAGACTCCGGATCGCTGCTGTGCTGGCCGTGGGGATGGCCCTGGCTGTGTCGCAATGGGCGACGGCGGCGCCCGGCGCCACCAGGGCCACGCCGCGCAGCCATTTCAGTCCGCTGGCCCTGGAGAGCCTGCACCTGAAGCAGAAGGCGCAGAGCGCCGACCTGAACCCGGGAGACTCCGCCTCGCAGATCCAGTGCAAGACCAACAACGCGAGCGGGGCGGCGAACCTCAAGCTCGACTGCGACACGATACTGCCGAACAACGAGCCGGACATCGCCGTGAACCCGGCCGACCCGATGAACATGGTCGGGTCGTCGAACGACTACGACCAGTGCTGTGACGCCTTCTACACGACGTTCAACGGCGGCAAGACCTGGTATGTCGGCGACATGTCCGTCGAAGCTCCCGGCCAGAACAAGCGGACCGGGTCCGACCCCGTGACCACCTTCGACGTGAAGAACGGGACGGTCATCCACTCGTCGCTCAACTTCCTGAACGACGCCTGCGACGGCGACGTCGTCGCGTCGATCTCGCAGGACGGGGGCAAGAAGTGGAACACGGTCGTCCAGGTCGCCGATGCCGGCGGCCCGAGCCAGTGCGAGGATGACGGGTTGTTCAACGACAAGGAGTGGATCACCACGGACAACAACCCGGAGTCCGACCACTACGGCACCTCGTACCTCGTGTGGACCGCATTCCTCTCGTCCGCCGGCCACGTGCTGGAGTCGCCGATCTGGGAGGCCCACTCCACGGACGGCGGGTTCAACTGGAGCACGCCGCAGGAGATCTCCGGCTCGAACGCCTCCCTGTGCACGTACCAGGAGGACGGCCCGGCGAGCGAGTGCGACGAGGACCAGTTCGGCGTCCCCACGGTGGGGCCGGACGGGACCGTCTACGTGTCGTACGTCAACGAGCAGAACGAGGGCCTCTGGGAGTCCGGTGAGGTGTTCGACGACCAGTTCCTCCTGGTGAAGTCCTCGAACGGCGGCGGGACGTGGTCGGACCCGGTGCAGATCGCCGGGCTCGAGGACGGCAGCCGCGACTTCCCGATCAACGTGAACGGACGCCAGACGCTCTCGAATCAGCAGATGCGCGTGTCGAGCAGTGCGGGCGTCGTCGCCGACCCCACGCTGAACGGGCGGCTGTACTTCGTGTTCTCGGACAACCGCAACGGGACCCACGACGTGGACGACCCGGTCACGAACACCGATGTCTTCATCGTGTCCTCGGTCAACGGCGGCGACACGTGGACCGCCCCGGCGCAGGTCAACCCCGCGGACGAGGGCGCCGGGAACGACCAGTACTACCCGTGGGTCGACGTGAACCCCGTGGACGGGACGGTGGGGGTCCTCTTCTTCGACCGCTCCTACACGACGCATTTCCGACCGCACGGGACCACGCTGGCCGAGAGCCCGGCCGGCGGCGCCGCGTTCGCGCAGCACGAGGTCACGACCGCCCCGTCGCACACGAGGAACTCGGTGTTCTTCAGGGCCTTCGCGCCGGGATGCAAGAGGTGCACCCGGTTCGAGGGGGACTACAACAACATCGAGTACGGCTCGGACGGGTCGGTGAACATGGTGTGGACCGACATGCGTGACCTCTACGCGCCGCTCGGCCGGTACCTCCAGTTCATCTACTTCGCCAGGGAGTAGCCCCTGGGCGGGGGTTCGTCGAGGGGGCGGCGCGTCCATGGCGCCGCCCCCTCACGCGTGCCCGGCCCCGGGCCCCCGGACGGACGCGTCAGCGGCGGAGGCGGCGGAAGGCCTGCTCGGCCTGTTCGAACACGTCGAGTGGGGCCATGAGGTCCTGGAGGCCGAACATCAGCGCGTCGAACGGCAGGTCCGGGGTGTCCAGGCGGAACCGTTCGGCGACCTTCAGCGCGCGGTCCAGCCCATCCCGGCAGGCATCCCAGTGCCGCTCGACCACGGGGGCCCGCCACCTGATCATGTGGTCCCGGGCGTCCTCCAGCCCGGCCTGGTACTCGGCCAGCCCGTCGGCCAGGGGCCGGCCGGGATTCCGGGCCATCGGGACGGCCGTCACCAGGGCCTCCTTGGCCTCCTCCACGCGCCGCAGGACCTCCAGGAAGCCCTCGTAGGGCCCCTCGAGATCCGCGGGCAGTCGCTTCCGCCGGAACACAGCGCCCCAGGATAGCGGCCGGGCCCCGCCGTTTCTCCCGCCGGAAACCGGATCCCCGGGCCTCCCGTAGAATGCGGCCGGATGTCAGACACCGTCACGGTCCGGATCCCGGGCGACACCTCCCACGTGGCGCTCCTGCGAGCTGCGGCCTCCGCGCTGGCCGCCCGGATGGACTTTCCCATCGACCGCATCACGGAATTGCAGATCGTGGTCGACGAGGTGTGCTCGCGCCTGATGGCCGTCACCGAGACCCCCACCCACATCACGATGGAGCTGCGCCCGGCGGAGCAGGGCATCGACCTGATCGCCCGGACCGAGGGCCCGCGACGGACGGGACGGGAGCTGCTGTCCGAGTGGTCGCGGGTGATCCTGGAAGCAATCGCCCGCGACATCCGCCCGGATCTCGCGGACGGCTCGACCACCCTGTCGCTCTCGGTGGCCAGAACGGGGGGCTGAGCTTGACGTTCAGACGAGGCGTCCCCGACCGCGACTACGTCAAGGAGCTGTTCCGGCAGTTCCGGGCGAACGAGGACCCCGAGATCCGCCAGGAGCTCATCGAGGCGCACCTGGGGCTCGTGGAGTACCTGGCCCGTCGGTTCGCCGGCCGGGGGGAGCCGCTCGAGGACCTCATCCAGGTCGCCACGATCGGGCTGATCAAGGCCGTGGACAGGTTCGACCCCGACCGCGCTGTGGAGTTCTCGACGTACGCCACCCCGACCATCGTGGGCGAGCTGAAGCGGCACTTCCGCGACAAGGGGTGGGCCGTCCGGGTCCCCCGCCGCCTGCAGGAGCTGAACCTCCAGCTGGGCGAGATCACGGGCAAGCTGTCCCAGGAGCTCGGGCGGGCCCCCACCGTGGCCGAGATGGCCCAGGCCGCCGGGACCACCGAGGACGAGGTCCTCGAGGGCCTGGAGTCCGCCCACGCCTACACCCTGACCTCGCTCGACGCGCCGTCCGGGGACGAGGATCTGGCCCTGCGGGACCAGATCGGCTCCGAGGACGAGACGCTGGAGCTCCTGGAGTACCGGACCAGTCTCACGCCCCTGCTGGACCAGCTCCCTCCGCGGGAACGGGCCATGCTGTACCTCCGGTTCTTCAAGGGCATGACCCAGAGCGAGATCGCCGACAAGCTCGGGATCTCCCAGATGCACGTCTCCCGGCTGCTGGCGAAGACGCTGGCGAACCTCCGGGACGGCCTGGCCGGCTGACCCAACCGTCAGCCCGACCGGGCCGCCGCCCTGACCTCCACCCCGAGCGCGGGGTCGTTCGTGGCCACGGCGTCGACGTCCATGGCGAACAGCCGCGTCATGGTGTCCGGGTCGTCCACCACCCACGTCCCGACGAACATCCCCGCCCGGTGGACCCGCTCGACGAACCCGGCGCCGGCGGGGAGCAGCGCCGCCGCATGCGGGAGGACCCATGGATGGCCGGCACCCCGGGCGTACGCGAACGCCTCGGCGGGATCCATGGCCCCGATGGTCAGGAACCCGGTGGGGACGCCCGGGGCCAGCTCCCGGCACCGTTCGATGGACAGCCAGTTGAACGACGAGATCAGCACGGGCCCGGAGAAGCCGCTCCCCTCGAGGTCCCGCAGCGCGGCTTCCGCCGCGGCCTCCCGGGGCGAGTCGAACCCAGGCTCGCCGGGGATGTTCTTGATCTCGAGGTCGACACCGATGCGGCCGGAGCACAGCTCCAGGACCTCCCGGAGCGTCGGAACCTCCGCCCGGTCCTCCCGTCCACCCGATGCGTCCAGCCGCTTCAGCTCCGCCACGGTCAGCTCGTGGACCAGCCCGGTCCCGTCGGTGCTTCGCGAGACGTCCGGGTCGTGCATGACCACCGCCACGCCGTCCGCGGACATCCGGACGTCGAACTCCACGGCCTGGGCCCCGGATTCGATGGCCGCGGCAAACGATTCGAGGGTGTTTTCCGGGTATGTCGCGGATGCCCCGCGGTGCGCGACGACGAGGGGCCTGGATTCGGAGGGGAAATCGAGCGTAGCCATTGCGTGTGCGAAGAGGGGGTCAGTATACTCGCGCCCTCGCGCCGCCCGGTTGGGGGGGTCGGCGTGCCGGAATCGCCGACCATTGGCGCAGAGTCGGGGGAGGGGTCGATGGACTGGGTCCACCACGCACGCTGCCGCAACGAGGACCCCGAGCTGTTCTTCCCGATCGGCTCCACGGGGCAGGCCGCCGTCCAGATCGAGGCCGCCAAGGCCGTGTGCGTCCGGTGCGACGTCCGTCCCGAGTGCCTGGAGTGGGCCATGGAGACCGGCCAGGAGGCGGGCGTGTGGGGAGGACTGTCCGAGGACGAACGACGGGCCCTCCGGAGGTCCCGTCGCCGGTCCCACCGCATGGTGGTCACGGGCTGATCCTCGGGCGCGCTCGCACCGGGACCCCGTTCGGTACACTTGCCCGGGCGCCCGTTGGGCGCCACGCGGGCACCTTCGAGGCCAGCGGCGGGGCCGGATCCATTCGACGCATCTCCCCCCCGGCCCGTGGGACGCGCCGGGCAGATGACCTCGTGGAGCCGATGATCGTTCGCCCCCTCACCCTGACGTCGCTTCCGCCCGGGCTCTCGGCGGAGGGCTCCCCGTGAGCACGGGGACCGAGCGCACCGCGGATCCCGCAGAGCTCAGACGGATCGAGGACGAGCTCCGGGCCACCGCGGCGGAGAAGGACGAGTTCCTGGCGGCCCGGGACATCGCGCTGGCCGAGGCCGAGGCCACCCGGCAGCGCCTGGACTTCCTCCTGGAGGCGAGCTCGCTGCTGGGGGCGTCGCTCGATTTCGAACAGACCCTGGAGCGGCTGGCAAGGCTGGCCGTGTCGGGCCTGGCCGACGTGTGCCTGATCGACGTGCTGGACCCGTCCGGCGCGGTCCGGAGGATGGCCGCCGCGCACGCCGACCCCATGCTCCAGCCCGTCGCGGACGTCCTGCGGGACCGCTACCCCCCCGACCCGGCGGGCCCCCATCCGAGCGTCGACGTCATGAAGACGGGACGATCCCGGTTCGGTGCGTTCGGACCGGAGTCCCTCCGCGCCACGACCCGCGACGAGGAGCACTTCCGACTGGTCAACGAGCTGGGATTCCGGTCGTTCATATGCCTCCCCCTGCTGGCCCGGGGCCGGATCCTCGGGGCCATCACGCTGGTGTCGACGTCGCCCGAGCGTTCGTTCGACCAGGCCGAGGTGGGGCTGGCGGAGGACCTGGCCCGGCGGGCGGCCCTCGCCGCCGACAACGCTCGGCTGTACGGGGAGCGGACCCGGGTGGCCCGGGCGCTGCAGGCCAGCCTCCTGCCCCGCGAGCTGCCCGACGTCCCTGGGTTCGAGGTGGCGGCCCGGTACCACGCCGCGGGCGAGGGCAACGAGGTGGGCGGCGACTTCTACGACCTGTTCGAGACCGACGACCGGGGATGGGCGGTCGTCATCGGCGACGTGTGCGGGAAGGGGCCCGAGGCGGCGGCCGTCACCGGCCAGGCCCGCTACACGGTCCGGGCGGCGGCCATGCGGCAGCGCCGTCCCAGCCGGATCCTGGACACGCTGAACGAGGCCCTCCGCCAGCAGCGCGACGACGCCCGGTTCTGCACGGTCACGTTCGTGCGGATGCGGCTCACCGACTCCGGGGCCAGGCTCACGGTGGCCTGCGGCGGCCACCCGCCACCGGTGATCCTCCGCCGCAACGGCCTGGTCGAGTCCGTGGGGCACGCCGGGACCCTCCTCGGGGTGTTCCCCGACCCCGAGCTTGACGACGAGCTGGCCAACCTGGAGCACGGGGACGCCATGATCCTGTACACGGACGGCGTCATCGGAACCCCGTCGAAGGGCAAGGTCATGACCGAGGACCGGGTGGCGAGGATGCTCGAGCCCCTCGCCGGCCGTAGCGCCTCGGACATCGCCGCACACCTGGAGGACGCCGTGATCGAGTTCCAGGGCGGGGTCCTCCGGGACGACGTCGCCATCGTGGTCCTGCGCTCCGTCGGCTAGACGGTGGTCACCCGGTCCGCCCGAGCGACCACGTTCCGCCGGATTTCCGTCCGCGGTGCGCGTACAACCCCCTTCCAGTGGGCATGGTGTGCGTACACAGGAGGGGGACGGTGAAGACCGAGGGTCGCGATCACCCGATCGAGCTGGATCTCCAGGTCCCCACCGGGCCGAGGGCGCCCGCCTACGCCCGGACGCTGGTTTCGGCCTTCCACGACCACGTGTCCACGGACGTCCTCGACGACCTCGTGCTGCTGGTGAGCGAGGTGGTCACCAACGTCGTGCGCCACTCGGGGCAGGCGCCCGGGGAGGCGATCGATCTCCGGATCCGGGCGACGAGGTCGTCGGTCCGGCTGGAGGTCGTGGACCAGGGTTCCGGCTTCGAGCCGTCGGCCGTCCGGGTCCACGACCCCGCGGAGCCGGGCGGCTGGGGCCTCTACATCGTGGACCGGCTGGCCGACCGGTGGGGCGTGGTCCGCCAGGGTGGCAGCCTGGTGTGGTTCGAGATCGACGCCGGCCCCGAGGGCCGTCGGGCCCGCGTGGTCCAGGAGCATGCGATCGCCCTCCCGGTCGTCCTGCCGGACAGCCCGACCACGGCCCCCACGAAGGGCTGAGCCCTACACGCGGCTGGACGGGCAGAGGTCGCTCACCGCGCACTCCTCGCATCGCGGCGTGCCCGACTTGCACACGGCGCGGCCGTGGTCGATGAGCACGTAGGTGAAGTCGAACCAGCGCTCCCGGGGGATCAGCGCCATGAGGTCCCGTTCGATCTTGTCGGGGTCCTGCTCCTCGGTGAACCCCAGCCGCTGCGACACCCGCCGGACGTGCGTGTCCACGGCGATCCCCTCGACGACCCCGAACGAGTTCCCCAGCACGATGTTCCCGGTCTTCCGGGCCACGCCGGGGAGCCGCAGGATCTCCTCCATGGTGTCCGGCACGCGGCCGCCGAACTCCTCCACGATCATCAGGGCCGCCCCCCGGATCGACTTCGTCTTGTTGTTGAAGAACCCGGTCGGGCGGATGTCCGCGGCCAGCTCCGAGTCCGGGACCCGCAGGTAGTCGTTCGGCTTCCGGTACTTGGCGAACAGCCCCTTGGGGCCCTGGGTCACCATGTTCACCCGCTCGTCGGTGCACTGCGCCGACAGGATGGTGGCCACCAGCATCTCCAGGGGGTTGGTGAACTTCAGCGCGACGTGGGCGTCCGGATAGGCCTCCGACAGACGCCGGACGATCTCGGGTGCCCGTTCCCGGGCCGGGCTCGACCGGGTGAGCCCCCTGGGCTTCCGCGCCGGCGCCATAGGGCTACCGGCCCTCGAACTCGGGCTTGCGGCGCTCCCGGAACGCCCGGATGCCCTCCTGGAGGTCCTCGCTGGCGAATGCCTGGGCGGCCATCATGTCGAAGTCGGCCACGCGGTGCCCCTCGGTGAACCGGTCCACCGCCAGGTTCTGCAGGACCACCCCGATGCCGCGCTTGGAGCCCTGCACCGACAGGGGGGCCGACTCCGCGATGGTCCGCGCCAGCCGCTCCACCGCCTCGTCGAGCTGGTCCTCGGGTACGGCGAGGTTGGCCAGGCCCCAGGCTGCGCCGTGAACCCCGTCCACGGCCCGGCCGGTGAACAGCATCTCGCCGGCCCGCTTCGGCCCCACCGCCAGGACGAGCCGCTGGATGTTCTCGAAGTTGATCAGGATCCCCAGGCGGGCCGAGGGGATGCCGATCTTCGCGTCCTCGGCCACCACGGCGAGGTCACAGGCAACCGCGATCTGGCAGCCGGCGCCGAGGGCGGCCCCGTGAACCCGCGCGATGACCGGAACCGGATGGTTGGCGATGGCCTGGAGCAGCTCCTCGAAGCTCCGGCCGTAATCGAACTCGCCGGGGCCGGATCGCATCACCTCGAGCTCGGCGAAGTCAGCCCCCGCGCAGAAGTCCGGGCCGTCGCCGGCCAGGACCACCACCCGGGTCTCACGGTCGGCGGCCAGGCCCCCCAGCGCCTCGATGAGCTCCTCGATCATCTCCGTGGACACCGCGTTGCGCTGTTCGACCCGCGAGAGGGTCACGCGGACCACCGGCCCCCCTCGCTCCACCCGGATCATCGACGCCCGTTGCTCCATCGCGGGTCAGTCCACCACGGCGATCACGTCGCCC
The DNA here is from genome assembly GCA_036394995.1 of Actinomycetota bacterium. Taxonomy (GTDB): domain Bacteria; phylum Actinomycetota; class UBA4738; order UBA4738; family JACQTL01; genus DASWED01. The sequence continues at coordinate 34,216 of DASWED010000125.1, read as the reverse complement.
TCCTGGACGACGCCGCCCTCCTGCACCCGAACCTCGGTGACGGTCCCGGCCACGGGCGACTCCACCGGGATCTCCATCTTCATGGACTCCAGGATCACCAGAGGGTCCCCGGGCGCCACGTTATCCCCCGCCGCCACCACGACCTTCCAGACGTTCGCCACCATCTCGGCCTGGACCTCCGGCATGGTCCCGGTCAGCTTCCGAGAACCGCGGACCGGTCCGGCTCGGCCGGGAGCGACAGCAGGCGGCGGGCCTCCGCGGGCTCGGCCACCTCGCGGCCCTGGAGCCGGACGATGGTGGCCGCCCCCTCCACCAGGTCGCCGTTCGACGACGCCATCTGCCCCGACGGGAGGTAGAAGTTGTCCTCGAAGCCCACGCGCACGTTGCCCCCGAGGGCCGCCGAGGCGGCGACCATCATCCACTGCTCGCGGGAGACGGCGATGACCCCCCACGTGGAGCCGTCGGGGACGACGCTCGACATGTGGGCCAGGTTCCTGGCGGTAGCCTGGATGCCGCCCAGCACGCCGTGGATCAGCGAGAACTGCACCGGCTCCCGGATGACCCCCATGTCCACGAGCGGAGCCACCGACTCGACGTGGCCGACGTCGAAGCACTCGCATTCCGGCTTCACCCCGGCCTCGTTCATCCGCCGGAGCAGGAACACGATGTCGTCGAAGTGGTTCTCGAACACGAAGTTGAACACGAACCCCTTGCGCTTCTCCGAGTACTTCGCGTAGTTCATCGAGCCCATGTTGAGGGCCCCGATCTCGGGCTTCAGGTCCGTGATGTGCGCCACGCGCTCGGCCATGGGGAGGCCCACCCAGCCGGTCGAGTAGTTGATGATGATGTCCGGGGTCTCGGCCAGGATGGCCTGCGTGATGGCCCGGTAGTGCTCGGGCTGCACGGTCGGGGAGCCGTTCGGCTCCCGGGCGTGGATGTGGACCATCGAGGCCCCGGCGTCCCGCGCGCGGCGGACCTCCTTCGCGTACTCCTCCGGCGTGTACGGGATGCCCTCGCACTGCTGCTTGTTCGCCACCGCGCCGGAGACGGCGCACGTGATGATGCACTGGTCGCTCAGGGTCATCGCGGGTCCTCCTGGTGCCCGGAGGGTATCGCACGGGCCCGACCGCTACCTCGCCGGAGCTCCGCCAGCGCGGCCAGGACGTCGTCGTTGGGGGGGTTGTCGGCGACGTCGCGGTTGCGGTGGGCGTAGCGGATCACGCCGGAACGGTCGATGACGAAGGTGCCCGGCATCTGGCGGTAGTCGTCGCCGGAGAGCTTGGCCGCGTCGACGTCACGCCGGAGCAGTGCGCGGGCGTATCGCAGGATCAGCTGGGGGCCGAACAGCTGGCGGTTCGTCCCCCGTTCCAGGCCGAATGCCCGGTAGGCATCCTGGGTCGGATCGGACAGGCACTCGAAGGGGACATGGCGTTCGTCGCAGAACAGCTGCGCGCGGGTGTGGGGGCCCAGGCCGATCAGCGTGATGCCGGCGCCGGCTGCATCGAACCCCTCACGGTCGTCGCGCAACTGCACGACGTGCTCCTGGCAGAACGTTCACCCGAAGTGCCGAAGGAACACCGCGACCAGCGGCTTCCGCCGCCACCGCGCCGAGAGCCGGACCTGCCGGCCGCCCCGGTTCACCAACGACACGTCGGGCGCCGGGTCGCCGACGCCGGGCCTCCGCATGGCTCAGAGGATACCGGTGGAGCTCAGCGGGCCTCCTCGAGGACGCCCTCGGCGGGCGCCTCCAGGGATCAGCCGGGCTGGGTCCAGTCGGCCCGGCGGCCGAAGAAGGCCAGGTAGCGGGTCTGGAGGTCGGCGCCCTCCGGGACCTCCACGTCGGGGCCCAGCTCGCCGGCCGGGCGGAGCACCGCCTCGAACGGACGGTACACCTCGAGCGCGGCCTCCATACATTCCTCGTCCAGGCGGCGGTCGCCGTCGATGGCCGCGGCCAGGTCCCAGTTGTGCACCACCAGGTCGTTCATCCGTTCCCCGCAGTACTCGCGGGCCGGGGCCATCCCCCGGGAGAGCTGCACGGTCCGGTCGTACCCACGTTCGAACGCGTCGCTGGACACGTCGATCGAACGGAGCGCCACCCCGATGGGATCCTCGCCGAGCACGTCCCCCTCCAGCTCCGGCGCGACCTCCGCCAGGGACCGGCCGGCTACGAGCGGCGCCACCCACAGGTTGCTCCACGCGATGTGGTGCATGAGGTCACGGACGTCCCAGCCCGCGCAGGGCGTCGGGAGGCCCCACTGGTCCTCCCGGATCCGCTTCACGTTCCCGGCCAGCATCTCGCCGGCCCTCCGATGGAACTCCCACAGCTCCGTCATGCCCGTCCCTTCGTCCGACGCGGGGCAGCGGCGACGGTACGTCCGGCCCGCGAGCACCGTCAACGCGTGGTGGCTCCATCCACCGAATGGGTAGAACGTCAGGGATGCGAGCACTGTCGCATACGGCTCGCGACGGCTGGGCCGACGGTCCCGACGTCGTGGTGGCCGCGGACCGGTCCCGGACCGACGGGGGGTTCTCGTGGGTGGAGGTCGAGCTCCCGCACGAGGATCCCGAGCGGGTCCGGGAGGTGGCCGAGCGGTTCGACCTGGACCCCCTGGCCGTGGAGGACGCGCTGAACCCGCGGCAGCGGCCCAAGCTCGAGACCTACGAGTCCCACCGGTTCGTCGTCCTGGACCAGCTCGACGAGGAGGACGACCAGCTGGAGGCCCGGCAGATCGCCTGCTTCGCCGGACCGAGGTTCCTGCTGATCCTGCACAACGGAGCCGGACGGCTGGTCGGGGACGGCCGCAAGCGCCTCCAGCAGGTCGAACCGGACGACCTCGACGTCGACCGGGCCCTGCACGCCCTGGTGGACGCCGTGGTGGACGACCACCAACGAATCGCCGACCGGCTGGAGATCGACGTCGAGGACCTGGAGGCGCAGGCCCTGCGGGTGTCCCGCCGGAGCGTGTCGAACGCGGCGCGCAACGCCGAGGACCTCCCCAGCCAGCCGATGCTGTACGCGATCAAGCAGCAGGTCTCGATGCTCCGGCGGTACGCCCTGCCGCTGAACGGCGTCCTGGAGGCCCTCCAGGCCGGGGCCGAGGCTGAGCTCGATGCGGACGGTGACGGGGACGACCGGACCGACCTGCTGTTCCGTGACGTGCACGACCACGTGCTCCGGATCGGCGGGCAGATCCGCAACGTCGACGACCTGGCCACCGCGGTGATCGACCTCACCCGGAGCGTCCAGGCCGACATGCTGAACGAGGTCAACAAGAAGCTCAGCGCGTGGGCCGCCATCATCGCGATCCCCACGCTCATCGCCAGCGTGTACGGCACGAACTACAAGCTGTGGCCCGATCCGGACATCGGCAGTCGGGGATTCGTCGGCGTCGTGCTGATCATGTTCGGCGCCGGGGCGGCCCTGTGGCTGTTCTTCAAGCGCAAGCGCTGGATCTGAAGCTCCGCGGGCCGATCGTCTCAGTGGCCGGCACCCTCCGTGTGGTGCTCCAGCTCCTTCGTGAAGCTCGTGCCGCTCGGGTGTTCGCTCCACCCGCCGTTCTCGAGGAGCGCGACCCGGCCTGCGCCGATCACGGTCCATTTGGTGCCGTCGCCGACCAGCGCGGTGTCCTCGTTGATGGCCAGCAGGCGGCAGTCGGACGGCACCGACGCCACCACCTTGGCCCGCAGCCCGGGCACGTAGACGTCGAGCGCGTCCCAGTGAGGGCCGAAGTAGGTCTTGGGGAACTGCGCCAGCCCCGGTCGCCAGAAGCTCGCGCTGGTGGGGTCGTTCGACGTGCTGTCCGGCGCCACGTCGCCGAGGGCGGAGATGCCCGCGCTGCACCCGGCGTAGGCCATCCCCCGGTCCAGGCCCGCGAGCACGGCCGTCCAGAAGGCGGTGCCCTGCAGCGTGGCGGCGAGGTACGCGGGGTTCCCGCCGGAGAAGAACACCACCGCGGCGCCCTCCACCAGCCCGGCGAGCGCGGGATCCTCGGCGTCGTCCCGGTTCCGCAGCGGGACGAGCTCCACCGGCACGCCCATCTCCGTGTAGTGGTCCACGCCCATGTCGCCCCACCGCCGGAACACGGTCTCCCCCTCCGGCGCGCTCGCCGTGGGCAGCACCAGCACGAGCTCCCCCCTCGTCCGCTCCAGGAGCCACCGGTCGACCTCCGAGGTCCACGGGAGGAACTCCCCGGACCCCAGCAGCGCGAACAGGCTCACCGGAGCGACTCCGGCCTGAGCTCCTGGTCGAGCTTGGCCCCCAGCTCGGCCGTGACCTCCACCACGGCGTCCATGTCCCCCGCCTCGGTCCGGAAGTTCACCAGGCAGGACCTGAGCACGAACCGTCCGTCCAGGACGGCGTTCGAGTAGAACACCCGGCCGTCCAGCTGGATCTCGGTCATGAGCCGTTCATTGAGCCGGTTCAGGTAGGGATCCCGCTCCGGGCCGTCGGGGAGGCCGGGCGGCACGTACCGGAAGCACGTGATCGACAGGCCCACGGGACAGGCCAGCTCGAAGTCCGGGCGAGCCTCGATCACGTCGCCGAGGTACCGGGCCAGCCGGGCGTCGTGGGAGATGCGCCGGCCGTAGGCCAGCCGGCCGTGCGACAGCAGCGACACCCAGACCTTGAGCGCCTGGAATCCGCGACTGTACTGCGGCCCGAACATCCCCAGGTCGAGGCCGTGCTTCGTGCGCTCCTTGTCCTCGTAGACGTAGGTCGCCGACGCCCCGAACGAGTCGACCAACCAGAACAGGTCCCGGACCAGGACGCACCCGCCGGAGTGCGGCGTGTACATCCACTTGTGTGGGTCGAACGCGATCGAATGGGCTCGCTCGATCCCCGTGAACAACGGCCGGAGGTCCTCGGCCAGGACGGCGGGACCCCCGTAGGCCGCGTCCACGTGCATCCACATCCCCTCCTCCGCGCAGAGGTCCGCGATCTCCACCATCGGATCGACCGCCCCGGTGGCCACCGTCCCGGCAGTCGCCACAACGGCCAGCGGCCGGACCCCCGCGGCCCGGTCCCGCGCCACCGCCTCCCGCAGGGCGTCCATCCGCATGCGGAGCCCCCCGTCCACGGGGACCTTCCTCACGGCGTCCATTCCCAGTCCGAGCATGTCGGCGGCCCGGTCGGTCACCACGTGGACCTCGGCGGAGGCGTACAGCGCGGCCGGTCCGGCGGCCGCGACCCCCTGCTGGCGGACGGCGAGGCCGGCCATGCGGTCCCGTGCCACCTTCAGCGCCACGAAGTTCGCCATGGCCCCCCCGGACACGAACAGCCCCCCGGCCCCGGACGGGAGCCCGAACTGCTGGGCGAACCACCGCGTCAGATGGAGCTCGATCTCCGTGCCGGCCGGCGACAGGCGCCAGCCGCCCAGGTTCTGGTTCAGCCCGGAGGCCAGGAGGTCGGCGGCCACGCCGGGCACGGTCCCGGCGCCCGTGATGTAGGCCAGGAACCGCGGGTGCCCCGGATACATCGACCACCGGAACGCCACCTCGCGGAGGTACGCCAGGACGTCCTCGTCCGCCATGGGCTGGTCGGGCACGGGGATGGCCATGGCGGCCCGGACCTCGTCCTCGCCCTCCGGGGGGGCCACCGGCATGTCCGGGAGGCGCTCCAGGTACTCCACGAACAGGTCCACCGCGGCCTCGGTGAACCGGCGGGCCCGCTCCGGGTCCCAGTCGAGGTCGTCGACGGCGGGTGGGGCCTGGGGCGCCGGCGCCGTTCGTCCCGGGCGGTCGTCGAGCTCGCTCACCATCGGCGCTCCTCGGCTCGGCGGAAGAACTCGGCCCGGTGCGCCCGGCGGAAGAAGTCCTTGCCGAACGCGTTCATCATCCCGTCCACCTGGCTCACGTGGGCCTCGATGGCCTCGAGCTTCAGCTCCAGGAGGTCGGGCGGCAGCTCGAAGTCGATGGCCAGGTCGCCATGTTCGACCACGGGCGGCGTGTCCGGCGACATGAACACGTTGAACCGGTTCATCATCGGGACGAACTCCTTCGCCCATTCCGGCGTCATGACCGCGTGGTACAGGCGGGCGCCGGGCTTCCCGGCGCGCCGGAAGGCCTCGGTGGCCCAGGCGCACGTGGCCTTGTGGTCGGGGTGGTCGGTCATGCCGTCCGGTCCGAACGAGAACACCGTGTCGGGCCGGACGTCCTCCATGATCGCGGCGACCCTCCCGATCGCCTCCTCCGGGTCCACCTCCGCGCACGCTCCGTCGTGGTAGTCCAGGAACCGGTGCTCGGTCACGCCGAGGATCTCCAGGGAACGGAGCAGCTCGGCCTCCCGGACCTTGCCCAGGGTCGCGGTAGGCCACCGCTCCTCGTCCCAGGAGCCCTCCTCTCCGCGCGTGGCCGTGACGCACGCCACCCGCCGGCCCTCGCGAATGGCCGTGGCCATGAGTCCCGCGGTCAGGTACGCCTCGTCGTCGGGATGCGCCCACACCCCGAGGATGGTCCCGAGGGCGCGGGCCGATGATGATTCGTCGCTCACGTGCTCCTCTCCTGACGCAGGCTCAGAGTCTCGCCGCCCGGTGCTTCCCCGGCAACCGCGGGTCGCGCGGTCGAGCAGCTTCAGTCCCGGAGCAGCCGTTCGACGATCGTCCCGACCTCCGAGGGGGCGAGCTGGAGGGTGGCGTCGCCCACGTCCAGCTCCGCGCGCTGGGCCCGGGGCGCGCCGGTGAGCGCATAGCGAGCCCACGTCCAGATGCCGTCCTCCCGGGCCATGCGCAGGGCGGCGCTCCGCAGCGGGCCGGCCTCCCGATACAGCACGAGGTGCATCATCGGGGTGTGGGGCGGGTCCGGGACAACGTCCACGTCCGGGAGGTCCCGCAGGGCATCGGCGATGGCCAGCGCATGCTCCTGGTACGCGGCGATCCGGGGGAGGCGCATCCGCAGCACGTTCAGCGCGGACCCGGCGTTCGGCCACATGCCGTGGACCGTGCCGCCGTGGCGCCTCCGCCACTCCCGGACCTCGGCCACCACGTCCCCGGGGCCGGCCAGGCCGGACCCGGGCAGGCCCCCCAGCTGCTTGTAGAACGACACGTACACGGTGTCGAACGGCTCGCAGATCTCCCGGAACGTACGACCGTAGAAGGACTCGCACCCCCACAGCCGGGCGCCGTCCATGTGCACGGCGGCCCCCCGCCCCCTGGCCCAGTCCGCCTGGGCGACGAGGTCGTCCCAGCCGGGGAGCTGCCCACCCAGGTCTCGCTGCGGCAACTCGAGCAGCAGCGCTGCGGGCGGCTCGGCGACGCCCTTCAGGTCGTCCATCTCGATCAGGCGCTGGAACTCGCCGACGGGCCGGCCGTGGAGGCCGTGGAGCCGTTCGTACCCGCGCTCCTCGTGGTGGTCGAGGTGGGAGAAGGGGTGGAACAGGACCGTGTGCCTGCCCCGCCGGTCGGCGTGCACCCGGAGCGCGATCTGCTGGGACATGACCCCGCTCGGGAGGAACGCGGCGGCCGGCTTCCCCAGGAGCGAGGCGATCTCGTCCTCGAGCTCCTCCACCACCCCGCCCTCTCCGTACACGTCGGTGGCGACGTCCGGAGGGATCTCGCTCAGGAAGTCCGACGCCGAGCGCAGCCCGTGCCACGTCAGGAACCGCGAGCAGGTGCGCCTGAGCGCCTGCTCCTCCTCCCGCGTGAGCTCCTGATCCTCATCGGACATCGGCCCGCTCCTCTCGGCCAGACGAGGGAACCGCTCCACGGCCTGCGCGGATCATCGCGCTGGGCCCGGCCACAGGAAGACCTGTTCGCGGCACACCTCGGCGAATCCCATCCGCTCGTAGACCCCGCGTCCCAGGTCGGAGGCCCCCAGGACCGCCACCTCGTACCCGCGCTCCCGCCCGGCCCGCACGGCCTCGGCCGTCATGGCCGCGCCGAAGCCGCGGCGCCTGGCGTCGGGAGCGGTCGCCACGTTGTAGATCCCCGCGACCCCGCCCCCCTGCATGAGCCCCGACGTGGCCACGGGACGGCCGTCGACGAACCCCACCCACCGGACCCACGGCGCGTCCTCCCCGTACCCCACCGCGGTGGCCAGGTTGGTCATGGCGAACCGCTCCACCGGAGTCATGGAGAACCCGGCCGTCATCCCCTGCAGCCAGGCGTCCTGCAGCGCCTCGCCGGTGACCCGTTCGATCCGCAGGCGCACGGGCCGATCCGGCCACTCGATCCGATGGATGGCCGCGGCCATCCACGGCATGCCCTCGTCCGCCCGCCAGCCGTGCGCCCGGAGGTCCGGTCCGGGATCCTCCGGCCGCGACAGCGGATTCGTCCACCACAGCGCCGGGACCCCCGCTTCCCGGAACGCCGCGGTGCACTCCCGCACGGCGTGCGGAAGCTCCTCCTCCGACAGCCGCACGCGCATCACGCCGTTCGCGAACGGCACGTTCACCCCGGGATTGATGCACCGCACGAACCCCGGCGTGTCGTGGACGTCCCCGCCCTGCACCGCCGCCCACCGGACGGCGAGCTCCCACTGGTGCCGGTCGACGGCTTCCAGCAGCTCGGCCCGTGACGCCCCGCCGGGAACCACGCTCATGTCAGACCGGCAGGACGCCGTGCTTGCGCCAGGGGCGTTCGACGGTCTTGGTCTCGCCGATCTCCAGGCCCCGGACGATCGCGGCGCGGGTGTCCTGGGGTTCGATGAGGTCGTCCACGAACGACCACCCCGCCGCGATGTACGCGTTGATCTGGTCGCGGACCATGTCCACCATCTGGTTCCGCATGGCGTCCTGGGCCTCCGCGTCCCCCGCCGCCTCGATCTGCTTGCGGAAGATGATGTTCACCGCGCCCTCCGGCCCCATCACGCTGATCTCCGCCGTGGGCCAGGCCACGATGTAGTCGGGCTCGTAGGCCCGTCCGTTCATCACGTAGTACCCGGCGCCGTACCCCTTGCGCAGCACGACCGTGACCTTCGGCACCGTCGCCTCGCTGACCGCGAACAGCATCTTCGCGCCGTGGCGGATGATCCCCTGCTTCTCCACCGCCGAGCCCACCAGGAACCCCGGGCAGTCCATGAGGAACACCAGCGGGATGCCGAACGCGTCGCACAGCCACACGAACCGGGCGGCCTTGTCCGCCGCGTTCACGTCCAGGGCGCCGCCCAGGAACATGGGCTGGTTGGCCACGATCCCGGCCGGATGGCCGTCGAACCGGGCGAAGCCCGTCACCAGGTTCCGGGCCCAGTCCGGCTTCATCGGGAAGAAGTCGCCGTCGTCGGCGATCTCGGTGATGACCTTGCGCACGTCGTAGGCCTGGCGGGGGTTCGCGGGCACGATGTCGAGGAGCGCGTCGCACGAGCGGTCGGCCGGGTCCGTCACGTCCTCGGCCCGGGGCGGTGGCTCCATGTTGTTCGCGGGGAAGTAGCCCAGGTACTTCCGGACCACGTCGATGCACTCGCGGTCGTCGGCCACCTCCAGGTCGGCCACACCGCTGATCTTGCAGTGGACGGCCGAGCCGCCCATCTCCTCGGCGGTGACGATCTCCCCCACCGCGGCCTTCACCAGGTGGGGACCGCCCAGGGCCATGTTCGACGTGCCCTTCACCATCGGCACGAAGTCGGCCAGCCCGGGGATGTACGCGGTGCCCGCAGCCCCCGGGCCCATCATCGCGGCCACCTGCGGGACCACGCCGCTCATCACGACCTGCTCCCGGAACAGGTCGCCGGTCCGGGCGAACATCGATCCCGCGGCCTCCTGGATCCGCGCGCCCCCCGAATCGACCAGCCACACGATCGGGATCCGCTCGCGCAACGCCAGCTCGCGCATCCGGGACGCCTTCAGCTCCCCGACCATCCCCATGGACCCCGCCATGACCGTGAAGTCGTACGCGATCACGCACACCCGGCGGCCGTCGATCCGGCCGACGCCCGTGACCACGCCGTCGGCCGGGGTGAGCTTCCCCTGCATCTGGGGCGACGAGGACTGGTGGTGCCCCAGCAGCGCGAACTCGGAGAACGACCCCGGGTCGAACAGCAGGTCCAGGCGCTCCCGGACCGTGAGCTTGCCGTCGGCGTGCTGGCGTTCGATCCGCTCCGGCCCGCCCATCTCGCGGAACTTGTCCTTCTTCTGCGCGAGCTGCTCTGCGTGCCCGCGCAGATCGGGTCCCGAGTACACGAACGTGGCAGCGCGTTCGGGCTGGGCGGGTGGGGACGCGGGCGCGTCGGGGATGGGGGCGGTGGTCTCGCCCATGGTGCCTCCTTCGGGGCCCTTCGCCGGCGCCCGGAGCGCCGATGCCAACCCGGACCCGCTCTCGGGCCGAGTGTACGCCGCTGCGGGTCGCGGCCTCCTCAGGAGGCGAACGAGAACGTGTCCAGGATGCGGGCGAACAGGGCGTTGTCCGCCTCCTCCGTGCCCGGGGAGTGCACCCAGACGATGTGGTACGCCCGGCTCCCGTGGACGACCGCGACCCACTCGTGGTGCAGGCCGCTGCAGATCCCGAGGTGCTGGATGCGGGCGGGCTCGCCATCCACGACGATGCGCTCGGTGGGTCCCGGGATGCAACCGGCGAGGTGGACCACACCGTCCACCTTCGCCGCCCATCCGGCGAGGTCGGTGATCTTCCCCGTGGGCTGCGCGGCCACGATCACGGTCCCCTCGGCTCCCGAGATCGTGTCGACCGCCGGGCTCACGAGCATGGGAACCTCGCGGTCCCCGAGCTCCCTCGTCGCCCGGTCGTGCACCCACCCCTGCGGGACGCCGATGGTGTAGCCGTACAGCGACGAGGTGAACGTCCGGCGAATTGGCACCGGCGCGCCCGGTGAGGCCGTGGGGGACGGCGCGGTGGCCGTGGGTGAGGGGGCGGTCGCGGTCGGGGGGTTCGCGGGCCGCCCCTCGTCGCCCGAGGCCAGCAGGCGAGCTCCCCCGACCCCGACCCCCACAGCGGTCACCGCCACCACGACCGCGATCGAGCTGACGGAGAGGGCGACCCGCCGGCGGGCGCGGGTCACCATCGTCGGGGGGATCTGGCGCTCCGGCCCGGGCACGCCGTCGGCCAGGTCCTGGAGCAGGGCCCGGGCCCGGTCCTCACTGATCATCGGAACCTCCCACCTGCGATCGCAACGACGCCATTCCCCTCGAGACGAGCGCCCGCACCGTGCTCGGCCGGCACCCCATGATCTCGGCGGCCTGCCTGTCCGACAGGTCCGCGTAGTACCGCAGGACGACCGCCGTCCGCTGGCGTCGCGGCAGCGTGAGCAATGCGAGGCGCATCCTGTCGCGGTCGCCGAGGTCGGGCCCCTTCGCGTCCGGCGGGGGCATCCCTCCCTCGCGCTGGAGATACCGCTGCTCGACCCGCCGGCGCCGGTAGTGCGAGTTCACCAGGTTCACCACGGTCCGGCGGAGATACGCGCCGAAGTCGACCGACGGGCGGAGGTGCACGAGGCGTCCCATGAGCCGGAGGAACCCGTCCTGGGCCAGATCCTCGGCGAGCTGACGGTTCCCCGTCAGCAGGTACGCGATCCGGAAGGCCTCGTCGATGTGCACGGCGTACAGCTGCGCCACCCGCCCCGCCTCGACACCGACTCCCGGTACGTCAGCCGCCATCACCAGCTCCCGCGCCCTCACATGGGACACAACGCACAGGCACCCCCGAACCGCTGCGTTCCACGAAGGATCGACGATGCCGATCGCCCGGTCAGCGGCCCTTCCACTCTGGCCTTCGCTTCTGCAGGAACGCGCTGACCCCCTCGGCCAGGTCCTCCTCGTCGAAGTTCTCGGCCAGGCGTTCCTTGAGGTGCGCGATGGCCGCGGCGAACCCCAGCTCCTCGGCGCCCGTGAACGAGCGCTTCCCCAGTCGAATGATCGCCGGACTCTTGCTCGCGATCTCCCCGATCAGATCGTCCACGGCACCGTCGAGCGCGTCGCGCGCGACCACCCGGTTCACCAGGCCCCACCGCAGTGCCTCCTCGGCGGCCACGCGCCGGCCGGTGAACATCAGTTCCAGCGCCAGCCGCCGGGGCACCGTTCGCTGGACGACCGCGGTGATCACGTGGGGCCACAGGCCAAGGTTGATCTCCGGCATCCCCACCTCGACGTCGTCCGCGGCGACGGCCAGGTCGCAGGCCATCATCAGGCCGAACCCGCCGCCCAGGGCCCGGCCGTTGACCCGGGCCACGGTGGGCTTGGCGTGGTGCCACAGGGCGTCGAGGAGCCGTCCGATCGCCGCGGGGGCCGAGTCCGCCGTGTCCGCGGCGAACCCGCCGATGTCCCCACCCGCGCAGAACGCCCTGTCGCCGGCGCCGGTCAGCACCACGACCCCGGCCCCGTCCGCCGCCGACGCCCGCCGGAGGGCCTCCAGGAGGCCGTCGATGACCTCGGCCGACAGCGCGTTCCGGCGCTCCTCCCGGTCGATCGTGATCCACGCCGCCGGGCTCCGGAGCTCGAATCGAACGGCCTCGCCCACGGGCAGCAACCCTACTTCCCGAGCAGCCCGGTGTCGTAGTCGCCGGACACGAACCGTTCGTCCCGCATGACCCGCTCCAGCGCCGGGATGTTCGTCTTCAGCCCGTCCAGACGGATGTCGCCGAGCGCCGCGACCATCATCCCGATCGAGCCTGTCCGGCTCCCCCCGTGCACCACGACCTTGCCGATCAGCGGGTCGTAGAACATCGGCACCTCGTCCCCCGTGTCGTACCCGAAGTCGTAGCGGTTGGGGTTCACCCGGGCCGACTCCCCGAAGTCCAGCCTGGAGATGCGTCCGGGAGCTGGGAGGAACGTGCGGGGGTCCTCCGCGTACACCCGGCACTCCAGGGAGTGCCCGCTGCGGGGAGGGCGGCGGTCGAGACCGATCCTCTCGCCGGCGGCGACCCGGAGCTGCTGCTCGACGAGGTCGACGGCGGTGGTCATCTCGGTCACCGGGTGCTCCACCTGCAGGCGGGCGTTCACCTCGAGGAAGAAGAACTCGCCGTCGGGCGTGAGCACGCTCTCCACGGTTCCGGCCCCGCGGTACCCGATCGCCTCCAGGGAGGTCACGGCGGCCGCGCACATCCTGCGCCTGAGCTCCCCGGTGAGGGCCGGCGAGGGAGTCTCCTCGATCACCTTCTGGTGGCGGCGCTGCACCGAGCACTCGCGTTCGTTCAGGTGGATGGTCCGTTCGTCGTCTGCCAGGACCTGGACCTCGATGTGCCTGGCGCGCTCCACGTAGCGCTCCAGGTACACGGCCGGGTCGGAGAAGAACCGGGCCCCCCGCGTGGACGCCGTCTCGACGGCCTTCACCAGCTCGCCCGGGTCCCGGGCGATGCCCATCCCGATCCCGCCGCCCCCCATCACCGCCTTCACCATCACCGGGAACCCCACGCCGTCAGCGGCCTCCACCGCCTCGCCGGCCTCCACGAACGGGCCGGCTCCGGGAAGCACCGGGAACCCCGTCTTCGCGAAGGCCTCCCGGCAGGCCACCTTGTCGCCGGTGAGCTCCAGCACGTCGGGCGAGGGGCCGATCCAGGCGAGGCCGGCGTCGATCACGGCCTGGGCGAACTTCGGGGACTCGGACAGGAACCCGTACCCCGGATGCACGGCCTCCGCCCCCGAGCGGAGCGCGGCCTCCACGATGGCGGCCGGGTTGAGGTACGAGGCCGGAGCGGGCGACTCGCCGACCCGCTCGGCGGTGTCGGCCTCCCGGACGTGCCTGGCCCGCACGTCCGCGTCGCTGTGGACGGCCACCGACCGGATCCCCAGCCTCCGGAGGGTCCGGATCACCCGGCAGGCGATCTCCGCCCGGTTCGCCACGAGCACCGATCCGAACATGTCCGCGAAGGATACGGGAGACGCCGACGGCCCCCGCCGCGGCAGGGGCCGTGGTCTCTCCGGGGTCGGGGCCCGGAGAGGATTACCGGGTGTCGCTCAGCATCGCAAGGGGAGCGGGAGCGTGAGGTCGAGGGCGTGCCGCGGGCTCAGGGCTTCCCGGGGGCCAGGCGCTTGCCCCGGTAGTTCGGGAACACCACCTCGGCGTGCTGCCAGCACAGGTCGGAGGTGTTGTAGACGGAGAGCTTCGTGGTGCACCCCGGCTCCGCGCAGGTCCGTCCCGTGCTCGTGGTGCGACTCGGCTGGGGCAGGTGCCCGGGGCGCGTTCCCTTCATCGAGCTTCGTCCTCCTCGCAACGTCATTCGACACGTCGGCGTCAGAGGTTCGACGCTCGGGGAGGTTCCCCGGATCGCCCCGGCCTTCAGCCTCCACGGGATCGCAACAAGCCCGCCCCGCGGAGATGCTGTTCGGGGGAAGTCGGGGGGGCGGAGCCCCCCGACTTCGAGGCGCCCGCTAGGGCCCCGGCTCCTCGTAGATGATCATCCGGACCCGGGTGACGAGGTGCTCGGGAACGGTTGACTGGGCCCGGTGGCACTTCCGCGCCACGAGCTCCTTCAGCCGATGCTGGAAGTCGGCCCGGTCCGCGCACGGCCCGCAGTCCCGGAGGTGCTTCGCGATGAATGCGCAGCGGTCATCCGGCAGCTCGCCGTCCAGGTAGGCCTCGACCTCCCTCAGCACCTCTTCGCAGTCAATCCCTGACAAGTCCTCGCTCCCGTGCCTTCTCCCACAACATCTTCTCCAGGGATTTCCTTCCGCGGTGGAGCCTCGACATCACGGTTCCGATGGGAATGCCCAGGATCCCGGCGATCTCCTTGTAGGAGAACCCCTCCACGTCGGCCAGCCACACCGCCATCCGGAATCCCTCCGGCAGCGAGTCGAGCGCCGCCTGCACGTCCTCGTCGGGGATGTGCTCGAGGGCCTGGGTCTCGGCCGAGGAGGTCTCCCCCGTCTGCGACAGCCGGTCGTACAGGTACCAGTCGGGGATCTCGTCCTCCAGCACCGTGATCGGCTCGCGCTGACGCTTGCGGTAGGCGTTGATGAACGTGTTCGTGAGGATGCGGTACATCCACGCCTTGAGGTTCGTCCCCTCGGTGAACCCCCCGAACCCTCGGTAGGCGCGCAGGTAGGCCTCCTGGACCAGGTCCTCGGCGTCGGCGGGGTTGCGGGTCAGTCGCAGGGCGGCGGCGTACAGGCTCGGCATGAGGGGCATGGCGTCGCGCTCGAACCGCTCGCGCCGCTGCTCCTCGGTCTCGCCGGAGCCGTCGGACACCCCGTCCGGCGAAACCCCCCGGGGGGTCCGCCGCTCCGCCTCAGCCCTCCTGCTCAACGACCTCCACTCCGTGCCATCCCGTCGACCCACTGTACTCCGGCGGGGTGACAGCGGAGGTCTGGGTGGCTCCCCCGCCGTCGGTGGCCCGGACGAGGATCGTGACCCGGCCCGGATCGGGCCTGAACGAGTGGCGCCACATCCGCCACGTGAACTCGGAGAGCGCGGTCTTCAGCTCGGCGTCGGCGAACGTCCGGCCGCCGTCGGTGGAGATCTCCACTCGCGAGATCCCCCGATCCCCGGCGAACGCGATCCCGGCGACCGTGACCTCGCCGGTCTCCGACGCGCCGGAAAGGGGGACGTCGATCCGGGACATCGTCCTCACCACGGCCTCCTTGATCCATCCCCGCTGCTCCCAGTAGCCGCGATGGGGGCGGTCCACCACCTCGACGGACCCCAGCCACTTGGGCTGCTTCATCCCGTAGTAGCCGGGGACCAGGATCCGGGCGGGGAACCCGTGGGCCCGGGGCAGGAGATGGCCGTTCATGCCGAACGCGATGATCGTGGTTCGCTCCATGGCCTTGTCCACCGGGATCGAGTCGGAGTACCCGTCCACGGACCGCGACACCACCTCCAGGGCGCCGTCGCGCACCCCGGCCCGGTCCAGGAGGTCGGGCAGGGGCACTCCCACCCACTTCGCGGTGGAGATGAGGTGGCCTCCGATCTTGTTGCTGATGCACTCGAGCGTCATGAACTGCTCCACGGCGGGGAGCGCCTTCAGCTGCTGGTACGTGAGCTCGAACGGCCGGTCCACCAGGCCCCCGATCCGGAGCCTCCAGGTCTCGGGGTCGATGTCCGGCGGGAACAGCTCCTCGTTCACCGTGTAGAACCGGTCGTTCGACGTGATCTCCGGCGTCAGTCCGCGGATGCGGCCGAACGCGGCGTCGGCCGGCGCCGGGCCCGGCGGCTTCGTCGGCGAGACGCGGGGCGCGGCCAGCCGCTGGTGGCCGGGGTCGGGCCGCCGGAAGACGAACCGGCCCAGGCTGGCCCACCCCACCAGGAAGCCGGCGCCGCCGACCCACATGGCCCGCACGACCTCCCGCCGCATCACGTCCTGGTCCTGCCGGGCCCGGCCCGAGGCGATGCGCCGGAACGCGGCCACGCCGAACGCCACCGAGGCGGCGAACACCGGGACGAGGGCGATCGCGTAGACGGGCAGTGGGACCCACCCCGTCATCCGCCGGTACGTCACGATCGCCACGGCGAACAGCGGGAGCGCCAGGATCGTGGCGGCCGGGGCCGTCCGACCGCCCAGCGTGCGCCGGAGCCACGGGAGCGCCAGGCCCAGCAGCGCCGCCGCCACCAGGAACCCCAAACCCGAGCCGATGACCGCCGCGGGGCGGGCCCCGTGCTGGAAGCGGTCGATGAAGAAGGCGTCCACGCTCCCGGGGGCCAGCCGGATGACCTCCTGGGCCACCGCCACCGGCGGGAACGGCACCGCGGGGACCACGGTGTGCAGGACGGCGGACAGGCCCATGGCCGCCGCGGCGCTGGTCAGGCCCGCGGCGACGCCCGCCCCCCTGCCGGCCGTTGCCTCGGGATCGCCCTTCGGTGGTGTGGAGGCCGGCGATGCCCGGGCCTTCGTTCGCCTGCTCACCGTGTGGGGTCCCCCGCCCGCGGGCCTTCGTTACGCGATGGGCGCCGGCCTGCCACCGGACGACCGGACCCCGGCGGAGCGACAGGCGTGTGGGAAGATGGATTTCCCATGGCCAACGACGACCGACCCCCCAACCGGCCCCGGCGAGGCGGCCTGTCCGGGTACGAGCCCGGCGGCGGCTCGGGCGGCACCCCCCAGACGGAACGGAGCCGCCGGAACCGCCTGCTGCTGTGGCTCGCCGTGATCCTGCTCGTCGGCTGGCTGCTGTTCCAGCAGATCCCGACGGGCGAAAAGACCGTCCCGTACTCGCAGTTCATCGGGTACGTGGAGCAGGGGCCCAAGGTGCTCACCGATGTCGACGTGGGTGAGACCTCCGTGCAGGGGGTGGTCCACAAGGAAGGAGCGACGCAGCGGATCGTGGCCGTTCGGCCAACCGGGGACGACTCCATCTTCCGCCTCCTGCAGAGCCACGACATCGTGTACCGCGGGAGCCATCCCAGCGGATGGGGTCCCATCCTCGGACAGCTCTTCTTCATGTTGCTCCTCATCGGGGGTCTGTACTTCCTGCTGTTCCGGCGCATGGGCGCGGCCGGGGCCAACGCGCTGAACCTCGGGCGGAACAAGGTCCGGATCTACGACCGCAAGGAGCTGAAGACGACCTTCGGCGACGTGGCCGGGCTGGACGAGGCCGTGGAGGAGCTCAAGGAGATCGTCGACTTCCTGAAGAACCCCAAGAAGTACCAGCGCCTGGGGGGACGGATCCCGAAGGGCGTCCTGCTGCTGGGCCCGCCGGGGTGCGGAAAGACCCTCCTGGCCCGGGCCGTGGCCGGCGAGGCCAACGTGCCGTTCTTCTTCATGTCCGGCTCGGAGTTCGTCGAGATGTTCGTGGGGCTCGGCGCGGCCAGGGTGCGTGAGCTGTTCCAGCAGGCCAAGGAGAAGGCTCCGACCCTGGTGTTCCTGGACGAGATCGACACGATCGGCAAGGGCCGCATGGGCGGGGTCGGCGGGTCGCTCGGGTCCCACGACGAACGCGAACAGACCCTCAACCAGCTCCTGGTCGAGATGGACGGGTTCGACGCCAAGGGCGGCGTGATCATCATGGCCGCCACGAACCGGCCCGACGTCCTGGACCCCGCGCTCATCCGGCCGGGCCGGTTCGACCGGCAGGTGGTGGTGGACCGTCCGGACCTCAAGGGCCGGGAGGCCATCCTGCGGGTCCACGCCCGGGGGGTGGCCCTCGACCCCTCCGTGGACCTCCGGGTCATCGCGTCGCGGACGCCGGGGTTCACCGGGGCGGACCTGGCGAACGTGGTGAACGAGGCGGCGCTCCTCGCCGCGCGGGCGGAGAAGAACTCCGTGGAGGGCCGGGACCTCGAGGAGGCCATCGACCGCGTGGTGGCCGGCCTGGAGCGCAAGAGCCGGGTGATGAGCGAACGGGACCGCGTGGTGGTGGCCGTCCACGAGATGGGCCATGCGCTGGTGGCGCTCACCGTTCCCACGGGCGACCCCGTACACCGGGTGTCGATCATCCCCCGCGGCGCGGCCGCCCTGGGCATGACCATGCAGCGCCCCCTGGAGGACCGCTACCTGCTCACCGAACCCGAGCTGGCCGACCGCCTGGTCATCCTCCTGGGCGGCCGGACGGCCGAGGAGATCGTGTTCAAGCAGGTCTCCACCGGCGCGCAGAACGACCTGGAGAAGGCCACCGAGATCGCCCGGGCCATGGTCGTCGAGTACGGGATGAGCGACGAGATCGGGCCGATCTCGCTGGGGCGCGACGGGTTCCGGGGCGGCGAGGGCCAGCTCCTGTTCCCGGGTGAGGCCCCCCGCCTCTCCGGCTCGCTGGCCGACCGCGTGGACACCGAGATCAGCCGTCTGCTCACGGAGGCCCATCGCCGGGCCACCGAGATCCTGGAGGAGCGCCGCGACCTGCTGGACCGCCTGTCCAAGCTGTTGATGGCCAGCGAGGTCATCGAGGGGAAGGACCTCATGGACTACGTCGAGGGATCCGTTCCCATCCCCGATCCCGACGAAGCCGCGCGGAACGGCCAGGCTTCCAGGGTCCCGGGCCCCTCCATCACCGCCACCCCGAACGAGTAGCTCAGGCCGGCCCGGCCGGCGGCGGGGAACGCCCCACCCGGAGGTCGTGGCGGGAGCCCCAACGGTCGAGGAAGCGGTAGAAGTTGCGCTTCGACAGGCGGGCCCGTTCGTCCTCCGGAGTGGCCGACCACATGCGGTGTTCGTGGCGGGTGAGGGGCAGATCCACCACCTTGGCGGACAAGCCCCGGTCGCGGATGCGGAAGGACAGGTCGAGGTCAGCGGCTCGGTAGAAGCGGAACTTCTCGTCGAACCCGCCGGCGTCGGCGATCACCCGGCGGCGGAAGCCCATGAGGTAGCCCTCGATCGCGTCCACCTCGGGGCCCGGCGACTCGCGGAACTCGCGGAGGTCGTCGGTGACGACGCCGAACGGACCCGCCAGGCCCACCGACCGGTCGGCGAGCGCTTCCGCCAGCGGAGTGAGGACGTCGCCGGCGGGCTCGACGGAGCCGTCGGCGATCACCACGATCTCCCCCGCAGCCCGCTGCAGTCCCGCGTTCCGGGCCCCGCCGAACCCGGGGTCCTCTTCGGGGTGAACCACCTCCACGTCGTCCGGCCACGCCGTGGCGGGACCCTCAGTCTGCACCACGATGTGTTGGATCTCGTGACCCGGATGGTGGCGCCGGAAGGCCTCGATTCCCCGGAGGACGTCCTCCGGCCAGGCCTGGGGCAGCCAGTGCACCGAGAACCCGAACCGGGCCGGGCGATGGAGCGCGGGCGCCTCCCGGGCGAGGGGCTCGGGCGCCGGGCGGAGGTCCGGACCGTCCGGGGTGTCCACGACCTCGTAGCCGAGCTCGCGGATGCGGTCCCGGAGGGCGTCGGCCTGTGCGAAGTCCCGGGCCCGGCGGTGCTCGTCGCGTTGGGCGGCCAGCCGGCGAGCCACCTCCATCGCGTCATCCACGGGCGTGTCTCCGGACGAAGTCCAGGACGGAGGCGTCGGCCGCCTCGGGCTGCTCGGAGTGGTACACGTGGCCGGCGCCCTCCAGGATGACGAGCTCCGCACCGGGGATCCGTTCGGCCAGCCGCCGCGCGTTCTCCACGTCGATCAGGCGGTCCTCGCTCCCGTGGAGCACCAGCGACGGCACGGCGAGCGACGGCAGGCGGTCCCACGGATCGAACCCCTCGATGGCCTCCCGCTGGCGGCGGGCGGCGTGGGGTGCCCCCGGGCGCTGCGATCCCACCATGACGTCCTCCTCAACGTGCTCGGGATGGGCCTCGGCGAACCCCGGCGAGTACAGGGCCAGCCAGGGCCGGTCCTTGGGGACCCGGGCCCGGGACCGGACGGCGTGCCGGTGCCCCGCATGGGTCGCGGCCAGGATCACCGAACGGACCCGCTCCGGGTGGTCGAGGGCCAGCACCTGGGCCACCATCCCGCCGAACGACTGCCCGTACACGTGCGCCGAGTCCAGGCCGAGATGGTCCATGACGGCCAGTGTGTCGTCCACGAACGTGGACATCGACACGGGCTCATCGGGGGCGTCCGAGCGGCCGTTCCCCCGGAAGTCGAACGCCACCACGAACAGCTCCCGGGCCAGGTTCGGGATGTTCCTCCGCCAACCCGGGATGTCGCCTCCCAGGCCTTCGAGCAGGATCAGGGGCTCGCCGTCCGACGGCCCGTGGGTCTCCAGGTACAGGCGGCAGCCGTCCGGCCGGACCAGCTCCACCGGATCACGCCCCGGCCACGCCGGTGTAGGACCCCAGGTGGAACACCAACGGCGGCTCCTCGGAGTTCGACGCTTCGAGGACGTGGGCCAGGAAGATCGTGTGGTCGCCGCCGTCGAACGACCGATCCACCCGGCACTGGACCCACGCCGACGCCCCGTCCAGCAGGGGCAGGCCCTCCACGCCCTCCCGCCAGGCGATCCCCTCGAACTTGTCGTCGCGCCGCTGGGCGAACCGCACCGCGACGTCGCCCTGCCCCCGGGACAGGACGTTCACCGAGAACATGCCGCAGGCCTCGATGCACCCGTGGGTGTTCGCCGACCGGTCCACGCAGACGAGGACCAGCGGCGGCTCGAGCGACACCGAGGTGAAGGCGTTCACGGTCAGCCCGCACACCCCGGTCGGCACGTGGCGGGTCCCGACCACGGTCACGCCGGTCGGGTACCGCGACAGGACCCGGCGGAGCTCCAGCGCGTCGAGTCCCACCTAGCGCACCGTCGCAGATGTCCGCACCTCCGGGAGTTTACGGAGCCAAGTGGGTATGACAGTGTTGCCCGCGCCCGACGAGGGGGAGCCCTTGGCAACCGCGTCCGATCGCCCGCCGCTCCGGCTGGCGCCGCCGGCCGAACCGCGAAGGCTGTCGCGCTGGCTGTTCCGGGCGGGGCGGGTGGGCGGACTGCTCGTCCTGGCCGTGGCGGCCCTGGGGGCCTCGTTCGCGACGAACTACCAGCCCCTGCGGACCGATCCCGGCGGCGTGTCCGGCGCGGCCGGCGAGACCGTGAGCAAGCGAGGGGACTTCTACTCCCCGGGCGGGAGCCCCTTCGCCGCGTACACCGTGGCAGTTCGGGAGGGAACCACGTTCGTGTTCTGGTTCACGCTCAAGAACAGGGGGCCGGTCGGCGTCACCCTCTCCCGGATCGGCCCGGGCCCCGGACAGAACCGGGGCTTCCCCGTTGTCCAGACCCAGGTCGATCCCGCCCCGGGACGACACGGGCCGGGGCGGTTCCGACCGATGTCGCTGCCGGCCGGCGACACCCGGGAGCTCCGGCTCACGATCCGGGTCACGCACTGCCTCCCATCGGGCCAGGCCGTCACGTTCGCCCAGGTCCCGGTGGAGTTCCACCTGCTGGGCCTGACCCGGCACACGACGGTGGGCCTCCCGGAGACCATCACGCTGACCCCGGCCGTCGGCACGGCCTGCTGACGCCGGGATTCAGCTCCCCGGGGCGAACGTCTCCACCAGCAGCTCGAAGACCTCGCGATGCCGGTCGGGATCGGGACCGACCCAGGCGCTCCCCAGGATGATCCGGTCGACCACCCCGTCGAACCGCCGGATCCCCTCGCGGACCTCCTCCGGGGTCCCGGCCACGGCCAGGGCGTCCACCATGGGCAGGGCGGTCTCGGCCATCGTGGCCGTGTCGCCCTGCACGAAGGCCTTGCGGAGCGAACCGATCCTGTCCTCGAACCCGTGCATCGCCAGCACCGGCGCGTAGGTCCGGGTGGTGGCGTAGAACCCGATCTGGAGGGCGGCCTCCCGCCGGGCCCGATCGCCGTCCGGATCGACCTGGACCACGAGGTTCGTGGTGACGCTCACCGCCGACGGGTCCCGGCCGGCATCCCGGGCTCCCCGTTCGAGAGCCGGACGGATCACCTCGGCCACGTACCGGGGGCTGGTCATGGGATGCCCCGAGACGCCGTCGGCCACCCGTCCGGCGGCCTCGGCCATCCGCACGTTCACCGCGGCCAGGTAGATCGGTACCGGCCCCGGCGCGGGCCCGGCCCCGGGGAACGGAGCCATCGTGATCGAATAGAACCGGCCCCGGTGCTCCGGCTTCACCCCCCCGAACGAACCGAGCACAGCCCGCACGGCCTCGACGTACTCGGCCATCTTCGGCGCCGGATGCTCGAACGGGACCCCGAACCGTTCCTCGTTCACCCGCTTGACCTGCGAGCCCAGGCCCAGGACGAACCGGCCTCCGGAGAGCTCGGCCAGGTCGCGGGCGGTCATGGCGGTGATGGCCGGGCTCCGGGGGAACGCCAGCGCCACGGCCGTGCCCACGGTGATCCGTTCGGTGGCCTGGGCGGCGAGGGCCGCCTGCACGTACACGGAACGGGCGGTCTCGGCCACCCACACGCTCTCGAACCCGGCCTCCTCGGCCCGGCGGGCCAGGTCGGGGATCGTCCGGAGCTCCCCACCGATCACGATCCCGAGGTCCATGGTCCCGCGAGCCTACCCGTCCAGTCTCCCCCGGGGCCGTTCGGCGGACGCCGCTGCCGTTGAACCGGGCGTGCTCCCGCTCGGAGAGATGGGGTATGAATGGGCGCATGCTCACCGGAGACCGCATCCTGTCCGGGCGCTACCGGGTGGAGGCCGAGATCGGCCGGGGCGGGATGGCCCGTGTGTACCGGGGGACCGACACGGTCCTCGGTCGCACCGTGGCCATCAAGGTCCTCGAGACCGAACAGGCCGCGGACCCGACGTTCGTGGACCGCTTCCGCCGGGAGGCCCGGGCCGCCGCGGGACTCAACCATCACGGCGTCGTGTCGGTGTTCGACACCGGCTCCGACGACGGCGTGCACTACATCGTCATGGAGTACGTGCACGGCCGGACCCTGGCCCAGGTGGTGGCCGAGGACGGCCCCCTGCCCCCGGAGCTTGCCGCCGCCATCGCGGCCAGCGTCGCCGAGGCGCTCGCGTTCGCGCACGCGGAGGGCCTGGTCCATCGGGACGTGAAGCCGGCGAACATCATGCTCACCGACTCCGGCCGGGTGAAGGTGATGGACTTCGGGATCGCTCGGGTGGTCTCGGCGCACACGCTGACCCAGACCGCCACGGTGTTCGGGACGGCGGCGTACCTGTCGCCCGAGCAGGCCCAGGGAGAGCGGGTGGACGGGCGGTCCGACGTGTATGCGCTGGGGGTCGTGCTGTACGAGATGCTCACCGGCCGGGCGCCCTTCGCCGCCGACTCACCGGTGGCGCTCGCGTTCAAGCACATCCACGAGGACCCGCCGCCGCCGTCCTCGCAGCGCCGTGGCATCACGCCCGGGCTGGAGGCCGTGGTCATGCGGGCCCTGGCCAAGGACCGGGCGGCCCGCTATCAGGGCGCGGCGGAGATGGCGGCGGCCCTGGCGCCGTTCGCCGCGGCGAGCGGCGGGGCGGGGAGCGTGGGCTCGGGGCCCACGGTGGTGCTCCCCGATTCCACGGCCCGGCTCCCCACCGCGGAGGTCCCCGCGGCCCTCACCGGGCCGTCCAGATCGATCCCCGCCCACCGGGCCCCTCCCCGGCGCCGGCGGTGGTGGCCGGCGGTGGTGGTGCTGCTGGTCCTGCTGGCGCTGCTCGCGGTGGCGTTCCTCCCGGCGCTGCTGTCGGGAGAACCGAAGAGCGGACCGACGGGCCCCGCCCACCGGACCGCGCCGCCCAGCCACCGGGCCAGCCCGACCCCGCCCAGCCCGTCGCCCAGTCCGTCACCGAGCCCGTCGCCCAGTCCCAGCCCGTCGCCCTCGCCCTCTCCACCCGAGCCGACCATCCCGTCGGTCCCGGATGCGGTCCGCGCGATCACGGCCACACTCGCCTCGGAGTCCATCGACCATCACACCGCCGACGAGATCGGAAGGAAGGTGGACGACGCCCTCAAGCACTACACCGAGGGGGATCTGGACAAGGCCCTCGATGACATCCAGAGCGCCAGGGACAAGTTGGCCGACGACGCCGAGCACGGGAAGGTGGCCCCCGACGTGGCGAAGACGCTCGACCGAGAGCTCCGGGACCTGGCCGCTGCCATGCAGGCCTCGCCCCCTCCGTCGCCGGACTCGGGCGACGACCACAAGGGCCACGACCACAGCAACGACGACTGACCGTCACAGGCGGGCGATCGAGGTTCGGGGCCGGGCCTGGGCTGGCGCTACGCGCCGAGCGGATCCTTCATCACCTTCCGCAGGCGGGCGGTGACCACCTCGAGGAGCTTCAGGGCCATCGACGGATACTCCGTGAGGAGCCCCCGGAACACCCATGCGGTGACGCCGATGAGCCGGATGTCGGTGGCCGCGGTGACGGTCGCCGTGCGGGGTCCCCGGTCGAGCAGCGAGATCTCACCGAAGAAGTCCCCGGCCTTCAGGCGGGCCAGGCTCCTGCCTCCCCGGCTGACCTTGGCCTCGCCGTCCAGGATCAGGAAGAACCCGATCCCCCGGTCGCCCTCCCGGGCGATCACGTGGCCGGCCTCGTGCGAGACCTCCTTGCCGGCCCGGACGACGGCCTCCAGCTCGCGCTTCGACAGGCCGGAGAACAGGGGAACCCTCCCGAGCTGCTCCGCGATATCCCGAGTGCCCACCTGACCTCCCTCGGTCCTCCCGCTCCGGCGCCCGGCCGTGGCCGGTCCGGTCGCGCGATTGTAGCCGACACCCGGACACGGTTCGCCAGTCGACGTGCGTCGCGCGTGCCCCGCTGGGGCCCTCCGCAAACCGTTTCCGGGGGGTTGCGCCGGGTACGAAACCCCACGAGAGCGTCCCGATGGGAAAGGAGACTCGATGACCCTCGTATGGATCATCATCATCGCCCTGGCGGTGGTCGGGGTGCTCGCGCTGTTCGGACGCGGAAGGTTCTGGGGGGCCCGCCGCTACTAGCCGAGCCGCGAGGGCCCGAGCCCTCGCCCGCAGGCTTTCATCCGGGGGCGCCTACCGCGTGTAGGCGCCCTCCGGGTCGAGCTCTTCCCTGATCAGCCTGAGCTCCTCGGCCGTCGGCGCCGGGGTCTCCCGGAGATCGCCCGCCACACGCAGCTCCCACGACGTCTGTTCCCGGACCCGATCCACGGTCACGCCGGGGTGCATGGTGGCCAGCTCCATCTCCCCGGTGGTCCGGTCGAACCGGTACGTCCCGAGCCCGGTCACCACCGCCGACGGACCGTCGCCCAGCCACGAGGCCGGGCGCCCCCCGTTCACGTGACCGGGGCTCGTCGTGAAGTCGATGCGTTCGACGAACGACCGCTTCGACTGCGGCATGATCACGAACACTTTCCGGGCGTTGATCGCGATCTCGCACGCGCCGCCCGATCCAGGCAGCCGGACCTTCGGCGAACGGTAGTCCCCGATCACGGTCGTGTTGATGTTCCCGAACCGGTCGATCTGCGACGCGCCCAGGAACCCCACGTCGACCAGCCCGGCCTGGAGGTAGAACGCGAACAGCTCGAACATGCTGGTGATGGCCAGCGACCCGGTGGCCAGCGAGGGATCGCCGATCGACAGCGGCAGCCGGGCGGGTTCGGCCCCGAACACCCCGGCCTCGTAGACGAGCTGGAGCTCGGGGGCGATCGTTCGCTTGGCCAGGTTGCACGCGATGTTCGGCGGGCCCACGCCGACGAAGCAGACCCGCTCCCCCGCCAGAAGTCTCGCCGAGGCCACGATCATCATCTCGGTGGCCGTGTACGCCAGATCCTCCGGCGTCAGGTCCTGGAAGAACCGGACCCTCCGCGGCGCCTCCACCTCGTCCGGCAGGTCGTCCATCGCCGTTCGTCCTCCCCCTCCAGTCGTTCGGGCCGCCCGATCCTATCGAAGCGGCCCCGGTCGCCGATGCCCGCTCCCGGTGGATGAGGGCCGGACCGATATCGTGTCCGACATGGCCGGGCGGAAGGAGGAGTTCCTCGATCTCGACGGGATCGAGGTGAAGATCTCGAATCCGGACAAGGTGTTCTTCCCGAGGACGGGTCACACGAAGCTCGACCTCGTGCGGTACTACCTGGCGGTCGCCGAGGGCGCGATCCGCGGGGTGGACGGCCGGCCCATGGCCATGAAGCGGTACGTGAACGGGGCCGAGGGCGAGTTCTTCTTCCAGAAGCGGGCGCCGGAGTCGCGGCCGCCGTGGATCGAGACGGTGGAACTGGCGTTCCCGTCGGGACGGACGGCGAACGAGGTCGTCGTGCGCAACGCCGCACAGCTCGCCTGGGTCGTGAACCTGGGGTGCATCGACCTCAACCCGCACCCGGTGCGGGCGGACGACCTCGACCACCCGGACGAGCTGCGCGTCGACCTTGACCCCATGCCCGGGATCGAGTGGCCCCAGATCGTCGACGTCGCGCTGGCCAGCCGCGAGGTCATGGAGGAGTTCGGCCTGACGGCCTGGCCGAAGACGTCCGGGTCGAAGGGATTCCACGTGTACGCACGGATCGAGCCCCGGTGGACGTTCCCCGAGGTTCGCCGGGCGGCGCTGGCCGTGGCCCGGGAAGTAGAACGGCGGGTCCCGGACCTCGCCACCAGCAAGTGGTGGAAGGAGGAGCGCCACGGGGTGTTCCTCGACTACAACCAGAACGCGAAGGACCGCACGGTGGCATCCGCATACTCGGTGCGCCCCACGCCCGACGCGCGCGTCTCGGCGCCACTGCGGTGGGACGAGGTGCCGGGGTGCGACCCTTCGGCGTTCACCGTCGAGACCATGCCGGCCAGGTTCGCTTCGATCGGCGACCCGGCCGAGGGGATCGACGAGGCGGCCGGCTCCCTCGAACCGCTCCTCGAGCTGTCCGCCGAGCACGAACGCGCCGGGTTCGGCGACGCGCCGTGGCCCCCGCAGTTCCCCAAGGCGCCCGGCGAGCCCAGGCGGGTCCAGCCGTCGAAGCGGCGCCCCGGCGGGGACGACGACCGAGGCCCCGAGGGGATCGTGCCGCCCCCCGCGCCGGGCAAGTCGGCCGGCCCCACCGGACGTCGGCGGACCACGATGCCGCTCGTGGAGATCGCCCGGGCGGCCACCCAGGCCCAGGCCCTGGACGGCCTGGAGCGATGGAAGGCCCGCCACCCGGAGGTCGTGGACCACCTCGAACCGGCCGACGTGCTGGTCGACGCCATGCGAGGACGGAGCACGACGTGGACCAGGATCCGCGTCAACCTCCGCCACGTGCCCGAGCAGCAGCGTCCGGCGCAGGAGCCCCTGGAGGTCGACTACGATCCCTGGGCCGGCGTCGAATGGCCCCGCGAGTAGACCACCCGGCGACCGGCCGAACGGCGGAGGGTCGTTCGTTCCGGGCCCGCGGGGCCGACGGGTTCCGGGCGGAGTGTCGCGCTACAGGACCGCGTCCGCCAGGCGGCCCACCCAGTCCCGGTCCTGTTCGGCGTCGAGCACGAACACGACGGTCGAAGCCCCCGCCTCGGCGAAGCGCTCGACCCATTCGCGGGCATGCGGGAGATCGTCCAGACGGAGCTGCGTGCTCTTCCGGAGGGGTTGGCGTCCGAGGTCCTCGCAGGCCCGGTCCAGCCTCCGCGTGACGTCGGCGAACTGATCCGGCCCCATGCCCGGAGCGTGCCACCCGTCCGCGTAACGGGCCGCGATGTCGAGGGCCCGGTCGCTGGTGCCTCCCATGAGGATCGGCGGGGGGACGACCCCCACCGGCCCCAGCGAGGCCCCCGTCAGCCCCATCGCCTCGTCGATGACGTTCTCGCCACGCCACAGGGCCGGAAGGATCCGGCAGCACGCCTCGACCCGCGCCATCCGCTCGGCGTACGGGGGGAAAGGGATGCCGGTGACCCGGTGGTCATGGCGCGCGAAGTGGTGGGAGCCGGCCCCGATTCCCACCTCCACCCGCCCGCCCGAGACCGCCTGCGCGACGGCCAGCTGGCCCGCCAGCAGGAACGGGTGCCGGAGCGAGAGATCCGGATGTCGTGGGCCATGTTCCTCGCCGTCAGCTATCCGATTCCGGCGATGGCCAGCGCCTCGTCCCGGTCACGGCAATCGCGGAGGGCAACGATCCTGCCTCCCCGCACGGTGAACACGGTGTAGTTCCGGTCGCCCTCCTTCGACACCCGATACGCATCGATGCCCGGCGTTCGGGCGATGACCATGACCCGGTCGCCGTTGCCCACCACCTCGTCGAGCTCGGCCCGCAGACCGCGTTCCGCCTGGCGCCGGAGCGCATGTTCCAGCTCGTGGCGGCCATGGCACACCTGCGGTTCCGGATCCTCGATGCCGGGATCGAGGTACGTCCACTCCACGTCCTGGTCGACGTGCTGGAGCATCGTCGCCAGGTCTCCTCGCGCGTACGCCTCGTACGCGGCGCGGATGAGATCCACGCTCTCCTTCGACATCACGGTCCTCCTGGGGTCGCGCCGTTCGAGCCGGAAGGCGGCGAGCGGGGCGCTCAGGTCAACCGACCGGTCGCACCCCCGACCATTATCGAACAGGCGGGCACTGGACACTCCGTGGAGATGGCAGGGACACCCAGCCGGCTGCCCGAAGCGGGCTCGGCGGCCTCACCGTCGGAGTCGGATCGCCGCCCCCTCACGGTCAACTCGGGGATCAAGGTGGCCAAGCTCAACGTCGACCGACTGTACGGAAAGAACGCGAGGGACTTCCTGCCGAGCACCGTCCCGCTCACCCTGGACGGCGCGGCCGCGACCGGAGGGGTGGTCGACGCCACCAACACCGCTCGTTCACGATCCAGATCCACTCCCCCGTGCATGGCCTCGAGACCTTCACGGTGTTCACGGTCAACGGGGCGAGCGACTTCATCCAGGTGCAGCGGGTGACCACGCGGTAGAACGGCGGGGAGCACCGGGCCCCGCGGCGCGGATCACCCCTCGATGATGTTGTGGGTCTGCAGCACCTGGATCGTGGACACCAGGCCCATCGTTGGCGCCCCTGCGCGAAGACCATGGACCGTACGCTAGGCAAGTTTCGCGCCGAGCTATTACGATATATCGCGAGCGCACGAGAACAGGGCCGTGCGCGCGGGAAGGAGGACGGGATGCATGGAGCAGGAGAGCACGAGAGAGGCTGGGGCGTGGGCCACTTCCATCACCGCCCGCCGGGACCCCCGTTCTGGGGTCACCGGGGGCCGTGGGGCGATGTCTTCTTCGGCCGTGCCCCCTGGGCGGGGCGCCGGGCCCGCCGGGGGGATGTCCGCACCGCGGTACTGGGGGTGCTCGCGGAGAAGCCGCTGCACGGCTACGAGGTGATCCGCGAGCTCGAGGAGCGGAGCGGCGGCATGTGGAGCCCGAGCCCCGGTTCCGTCTACCCGACCCTGCAGATGCTCGAGGACGAGAGCCTCGTGACCAGCGAGGAGCAGGACGGCAAGAAGGTCTACTCGGTGACCGATGCGGGGCGAACGGAGCTCCAGGGGCGCCGCGAGCGCGCCGGCGGCGCCGATCCATGGGACCACGGCGGGGTGCCTGAGGGGTTCGCCAAGCTCCGCGAGGCCGGCTTCCAGCTGGCCGGGGCGGCGATGCAGGTCGCCCGTGCCGGGGACCAGGAGCAGGTGGAGAAGGCCACCCAGATCCTCACGGAAGCCCGCCGGAAGATCTACGAGGTCCTCGCCGAGGCGTGACCTGAGCGCGGTCGGATCGCAGGTGGTCGGACTCGCGTTCTACCGCTACGTGCCCAAGGTGGAGCCGATCGCCTCAGCCTCGCCCGAGACCGTGTGCTCCATCTTCGGTCCCACCCTGCAGCGATATCTGACCGGCCCGCTGAATCTTCCGCCCAGCGGCAAGGCCGGGTAAGCCCGCCTTCTGGATGGGTCGCCGCCTCGCAGCGGGCGCCTCGGCAGTTTCGCACGACCCCCCAAGGGGAACAAGGAGAGTCCCTCATGGGTGAGCGCCGTCCCTGGGAGCGCACCGCAGCATGAAGAATCGGCCCGTCGCAGTCCTGTTGGTGACTCTCGCCGCGGCAGCAGCGGTCACCATGCTCGCGGGAGGAGCCGGCCGGCCTGGTGCCACGGCCCTGCCGGTGCGCGATGTGGCGGACGACCGCCCCCTGGCGTGGCGGATCCTCACCCTGCCTCCTGCAGCCGGAGGACATCGCGCCTCGTTCGGAGAGCCGGGCATCGCCGTCGGACCCCACCGCGTCCTCGTCGTCGATGCGGCCCGGGCCAACGCGGGCTACCCCACCTGGTGGGTCTCCTCCGACGGCGGGAGACACTGGGGCTCGGGCCAGGACTTCGACACCACCGGGGCGATGACCGGGGATGCGGACGCCGCGTTCGGACCCGACGGATACCAGTACGTCCTGAATCTGGCCTTCCAGGACCCCCCGCAGCAGCCCACGAATCCCACGATCCTCGTGTACTCGTCGCTGGATCGGCGCCACTGGGCGGGTCCGGCGACGTTTCCACTGCCCCACGGAGTCGACCAGCCCGACAGGCCATGGCTCGTCCCCGACCCGTACCGGCCGGGTCGCGTCTACGTGACGAACAGCGAGGGGGCCGGTGACGTGGTGGCGTGGATCTCCACGGACCATGCGCACATCTTCTCCGGCCCCACGCTCGTCACGGGCGTGGATCACGCCGGCTCGATCGAACTGACGAGCCGCCCGCTGTTCGATACGGCGAACCACGACCGGACCTACATGCTCTACGAGGCCAGCGCCGTCGGCGCGGCGCCAGCGGCCTCCCAGGAGCCGCTTCGTGACTTCCCGCTCACGCAGCTGTGGTTGGCGGAATCGGACGATGCCGGACGGAGCTGGAGCAACCGGCTCGTCCTCGACATCACGGGCGCCTTCGGCCCCTCGGCCGCGGGGGGAAGCCTCGGTCACGTCATTCCGGCGTCGGCGATCGACGGGGCGGGAACGCTGTACGCGGCCTTCTCGCTCCGACTCGGGGACAGTGCACAGACCCACATCTTCCTCATCCACTCCACGGATCACGGCGAGCACTGGAGCCGGCCCGTTCGGGTCGACTCCGGGGCTCTGCGCTCCAACGTGATGCCGGCCCTCGCGGCAGGGGCGCCAGGCCGTGTGGACGTTTCGTGGTACGGCTCGCGATCGCCGAACTTCACCGATCCGCATTCGAGGTGGGTCGAGATGTTCGCGCAGAGCGTGGACGCCGTCGCCGCGCGTCCCACCTTCACGAGAAGCCGGTTGAGCGATGTGACGCACGTCGGGAGCATCGATGCGTCCGGGAACCCGGGTTCCTCGCAATACGACTGGGGCCTCCGTGACTTCCAGGGCCTCGTCATCGACGCCTGCGGCATGGCCCATACGGCGTGGACGGACGACGTCGGGCGGGGCTCGACGGTCACCGCGAGACAGATCTCCGGACCATCGCTTCTGCCCGGTCGGCGTTGCTGACCAGAACGTGGCCGGCGCCCCACCTGCGGGCGGGGGCTACCGGATGCTCGGCTCGCTCGCCGCGGCCCGGTGCACCTGTACAGTTTCGGACCAACCCGAGGAGGCACCCATGGCCATCGCGTTCAAGAAGGCGGTGGAGGCTGGCGATCTTGACGGCGCAGTCGCGACGCTGGCGCCAGACGTCGTGTTGCACAGCCCGGTGACCTTCAAACCCTTTCAGGGAAAGGACGCTGTCGCGGCGCTCTTCTCGCTCCTCTTCCGGACCTTCGAGGACTTTCGCTACGTCGCCGAGTTCGAGGGCGACGGCGGTACCGTGCTGCACTTTCGCACCCGCGTGGGCGACCGTGAGGTCGAGGGGATCGACATGATCCACACCAACGCGGAAGGGCTCATCGACGACTTCACGGTCATGGTGCGCCCGTTGAGCGCGGCGCTCGCGCTGCGCGATTCGATCGGCTCGCAACTGGGCGCGACGTCGTAGACGGCGGAAGATCTACGAGATCCTGGCTCAGGCCTGACTCCTCCCGCCCGCGGAGGAGGACGACGTGGCCTCACACGGTGATGACGACCTTCCCTCGGGCGTGCCCTCCGCCAGGTACCGGATGGCTTCGGGGGCCTCGCTGAGGGGGTAGGTCCTGTCGATGACCGGCTCGACCTTGCCGGCCTCGATGAGCCCGTTCAAGGCCAGCAGGTCCTCCTGGCGGTCTTTGGATGTCAGACCGCGCAGTCTTCGTCGACGCGCGCCTTTGGTCTGCGCTGGGGTCTGGCACCTCATGACGGGCCGGCCGTACCTGGTTCGCGCTCATGGTCGCTTCGGGGGAAGCGAACGGGCGTACGTCGCGCCGAGCCGTACCCACTTCGCGAGCTGCTGCTTGGTCCGGACATCGTTCGCGGCGACCCGGAGCCACCCCTGCATCCCCCGGCCGCGCATCTCCATGAGACGGGCGTTCGTCGTGGCGAGGAGCCTGTCCGACCGGGCAGGGTCGACGCGAACCAGCACGCCACCCTGGCCGCTTGCCGCGACGGCCATGTTGCCCCCGATCAGAAACCCGAGCCCGCCGAACATCTTCATCTCGGTCAGATCGGGCTCGCCGCCGAGCAGCGCGCGGATCCGATCCGCGAGTTCCTCGTCGTACGCCACGAACACGATGGTACGTCACGAGTCGGAGCTCTCGGCCCTCCGGTCTCGGTTGGACCGGAGGTCGGTCGAACGACTGTGCAGGTGTCGGACGTGCTCAGTTTTCGACCGGCCAGAAGTGCTCAGTCTTCAGCCGTCGTCGACACACTTCGTCCGATCGTGAACGAAGCCGCAGGTCGTTCACCTCTGCGTTCCGGCTGGGATCGTCCTCGGGTTCGTGGCCCTGGCCTTCAGCGCGTTCGTCGGACTCCCGCTCGCGGCGGCGCTGTTCGACGCCGGGGCCCCATCAGGGACATGCCCCACCCTGGCCGGGCGGGGCACGTTCATCGCCGAACACGCGCTCTTCGGGCTGACCATCGGTCTCGGAACGACGGCGCTCCTCCGCCGTCGCCGCCAGGAGCAGACGACCTCCTCCGTGCGGTCGGCAGGCAAAAGCCGCCTTGGGGGTATCCATGTAACCGGACCACGCTGGGGTAGGCTTCGGAGCGATGAGGTCGACGCCGAATGGCGGCTTGCACTACCCGGCCTCGACCGGTGATCTGTTGGCCTGGTTCCGAACCGACGCCGACTGCCTGGATTACCTGGAGTGGTTGCGGTGGCCGGACGGCTTCGTCTGCCCGCACTGCGGTCGCCCGGGCGGCTGGCGGCTGGAGGACGCTCGCATCAAGTGTGGTGGGTGCGGAGCCCGAACGTCGGTGACCGCCGGGACGATCTTCGACCGGACCCGCACCCCGCTGACGGTGTGGTTCATGGCGTGCTGGCTGTTCGCCACGCAGAAGGACGGGCTGTCGGCGCAGAGCCTGCAGCGAACCCTGGAGATCGGCTCGTACCAGACGGCGTGGGCCATGTTGCACCGGGTGCGCTCGGTGCTGGTGCGCCCGGGCCGGGAGCGCCTGGCAGGGATGGTGGAGGTGGACGAGACCTACATCGGCGGAGAGGAGCCGGGGCTCCGAGGTGGCCGGGCCAGGGGGAAGAAAGCCCTGGTGGGAGTGGGTGTGGAGCTCCGGGAGCCGAAGGGCTACGGGCGATGCCGGATGGCGATCCTCCCCGATGCGTCCGGGCCATCGCTGCGGGCGTTCCTGACCGACCACGTCGAGCCCGGTGCCGCGGTGATCACCGACGGGTGGGCGGGCTACCAGGGCATCGGCGAGCTGGGCTACGTCCACGACCGGAGGAGCCAGCGGGCGGCTCGGGCCCGTGGCGAGGACGCCGGGGACCTGCTCCCGGGGGTGCACCGCGTCGCTTCGCTGGCCAAGCGGTGGCTGCTCGGCACCCATCAGGGTTCCGTGGAACCGGACCACCTGGGGAGCTACCTCAACGAGTTCGTCTTCCGCTTCAACCGCCGCCGCTCCCGGAGCCGCGGCATGGTCTTCTACCGGGTCCTCGAGCTCGCCGTCGCCCATGAGCCGGTGCGCTACCGCGACCTCGTGGCCAACCCCCAGCCGAAGAGACAGCCGCCGCCGGCGCCGGTCGCCCGAGGTCACCCTCCCAGCTTGGAACGACCCCCGGCGAACCGCCCCTGGAGAACGGTGTGACCTGGGCTAGTCCGGTTACATGGATACCCCCAA
>DASWED010000124.1:0-5603 GCA_036394995.1 Actinomycetota bacterium | reverse complement strand
GGAGCAGGGAGTCCACCGGCACGGACCGCGGGTCAGGCGCCGCCGGCGTGGTGGCCGGCGGGACGCTCGCGCTCGGCGACGGTGACGGCGAGGTCGCCACGTGCGAGGGGCTTGGGGTGGGGGACGGCAGGGCCGATGCCGACGCCGAGGGACGGCCCGGCGGTGAGCTCGTCACCGCGGGACCGCCGTCGGTGCACGCGGCCAGCAGCGCCCCGAGCACGCCGAGCACCGCCGCCGCGCGGTGCGCCGGTCCCGTTCCTCCCATCCGAACCATCGGGTCCGTTCTACCACCCGATCCGCCGCGGGGGCCCCGGAGATCGCGTGATACAAAGGTGTCCAGCCATGGCCTCCCCGGATCCCCGCATCGGCACCCAGATGGCCGAGTACCACATCGAGGGGCTGCTGGGGCACGGCGGGATGGGCGTCGTGTACCTGGCCGAACACATCCATCTGGGGAAGAAGGTCGCGGTCAAGGTCCTCCCGCCCGAGTACGCGAGCGACGCCGCGTTCCGCGAACGGTTCGAACGCGAGGCCCGTCTGGCCGCATCGCTCGAGCACCCCAACATCGTCCCGGTCACCGACGCGGGAGAGGCGGACGGCGAGCTGTGGATCGCGATGCGCTACGTCGAGGGCTCGGACCTGGGCGAGATCCTCCGCAGCCACGGGCCGCTGAACCCGATCCGCGCGGTCTCGATCCTGGGCCGGGTGGGCAGCGCCCTCGACGCCGCCCACCAGCGGGGCCTGGTCCATCGCGACGTCAAGCCGGGGAACATCCTGCTGGAGCCGCCCTCGCCCACCCGCCAGGTCGAACACGTCTACCTCACCGACTTCGGCCTGTCCAAGCAGGTCGACGTGTCCACGCCCCATGAGGAGAACGCCCCGGCCGAGCTGGAGCCTGCCCAAAGACGCCGGGGCCTGACCCGGGTCGGATACTTCGCCGGGACCGTCGAGTACGCGGCGCCGGAGCAGTTCCGGGACGAGGCCCTGGACGGCCGGGCCGACATCTATGCCCTCGGGTGCGTGCTGTACGAATGCCTCACCGGCCGCGCCCCGTTCGCAGGTGAGGACGAACGTGCGGTCATGCTGGCCCACCTGAACGTCCCCCCGCCGCACGCCTCGGCGCTGCGCCGGGGACTTCCCCGGGGACTCGACGCGGTGATCGTCAGGGCCATGTCGAAGGACCGCGAGGCTCGCTTCCCCGACTGCCGGACCATGATCGAGGCGGCGCGCTCCTTCCTGGCCGGCTGGAACCCGGATGCTCCGGGGGTCTCGGCCGGGTACGGGCCCTCGGGCCTCATCGGCGGGTCCAGCATGTCGATCCCCGCCGCCTCGATGCCCGGCCCGGCGCCCGGGCCCCCGGTGAGCTCGACCCCCAGTCCGCCCTCGGAGCCGAGCCGGACGGGGGCACCGGCCGAGAGCGCGCCGGCGTCCGTGCCCTCCCAACCCCCCTCCGTCGCGCCCCCCTCCGCGCCGCCCCACGCGCCTCCGCCTCCCGTCTCCGCGCCGCCCCACGCTCCTCTGCCTCCCGTCTCCACGCCGCCTCCCCCTCCGGCCTCGATCCCGCCCGAAGGCCGGCCGTCGGCCCCGCCGACCCCACCGCCGACCCCACCGATGGGCCGGCCGCTCCCGCCCGCCACTCCCCGCCGCCGGGCGTCCGCCGGCGCCTCCGACCGCCGGACCCTGTTCATGTGGGTCCTCGCGGGCGCCGCCGCGGCGGTGGTCGTGGTGCTCATCCTGGTCCTGGCCGTGAAGTAGGCTTTGGGGGTGGACCCGCGAGGGGGATCGCAGTTCCTTGACACCGCTCGGAGGCGGCGAAACAATGCCGCCGCGCCGTATCGGGTTCATCTCGAAGCCAGATCATTCGTTGCGAATGGGGACTCACCAAGGAGGCGGGACAGTCACCACAGTCACGCGAGTTTCGCGGATGCGCCGGGATCGTCCGGAGCCCGCGCCGCGTCCAACCCCGTCCCCGACGCCATGACGACCGACACCGCTCGCACCGCCCGACCCCCCGGTCCCGGGAGGATCTCCCCGTGGTGACGTGCGACGATTGCGGGCAGGAGGTGCCCGAGGGCAACTTCTGCATCCGCTGCGGGAACAGTCTGTCCGAGGAGGTGGCCCGCAAGCGCCGGTTCTCGGCCGCCCCCAACGAGGGCCTGAACCGCCCCTCCATCGTCTCCTCGATCTTCCCCCAGCTCCCCAAGGCCGGAATGGACACGTTCCGGGCCGCCCTGCTGATCGGCGTATCGGCCGTCGTGGTCCTCGCCCTGTTCCGGATGTTCCCGCTGGCGGTGATCGCCTCGGCCGTCCTCACGCCGCTGCTCGTCGTCCTGTACCTCTACGACGTCGACGTCTACGAGGACGAGCCCCTCTCGGTGATCGGGTTCACGATGGCGTGGGGGGTCGCGGCCGGCATCGTGGCGGGGATCATCGCCAAGGCCCTGGTTCCCGCGGGCGCCGGATTCCTCAACGAGTCCACGGGCTCCACCGCGCTTCTCCGCGGCGTGGTCATGCCGGTGATCTCGGTCGCTCTGATGCTGATCGGGCCGCTGATCCTGCTGCCCCGCAAGAGCTTCAACGACGTGCTCGACGGCGCCACGTTCGGTGGCGCGTCGGCCGTGTGCTTCGCCGGAGCCTCGCTGATCGTGTCGTCCTTCAGCTTCCTGTCGAGCGTCGGTCTCCGGCCGGTGGGATCGATCACGCCGTGGATCATCCGGCTCCTGGAGCTGGCGGTCGCCGCGCCGGTGCTGGCGGCGGCGGTGATCAGCGCCGCGGCCGGAGCGTTCTGGCTCCGGTACCGGGCGCCGGTCAGGGATCGGAACGCGCTGGGTGCCCTCGGAAGCCCGTTCATGGCGGTGATCGCGGCCTGCCTCGTGCTGATCGCGGCGGCGATGGCGCAGCTGTTCCTGGCGAACATCCTGGCACTGGTCGCCTACGTGATCCTGGACGTCGTCGCGCTGCTGTGGCTCCGCCGGGTCCTGCACCTCGGCCTGCTCCAGGAGGCCGCGGAGATCGAGACGGGCGCGGACATCACCTGCGCGAACTGCGGACTGCAGACCCCCCGGCACTCGTTCTGCATCAACTGCGGCATCTCCCTGATGGCCCTGCCGAAGCCCAGGGCCCCCGGGTCCGCCCCGCCCACCGGGGAAACGGGTCGCCCGCCGGTAGCCCCGGAGGGGGGTGAGTCGTGAGCAGCCAGTACCCACCGCCTCCTGGCCCGCCACCACCGCCGCCTCCCCCCGGCCCGCCCCCGCCCCCCCTGGGAGGGCAGCCGGCCTACGGGGCGCCTCCGCCTCCTCCCGGAGGGTGGGGACGGGGACAGACGAAGAGCCGCCTCGGTCGGGGCGTGCTGATCGGCGCGTTCGTCGGGGTGCTGGTGGTGGTGCTCGGGATCGGCGCGCTGCTGGTGACGGGCTCGCAGAAGCCGGGGCCCCAGACCCCCTGTCCCACGCCGCCGTGCGGCCCGCCCGAGCCGCCCTCGCCGGGGCCCTTCCCGACGCCGTCGGCGAACCCGTCGCCGCTCCCCAGCCCCCCGCCCAGCCCGCCTCCCATCCCCGCCGGCGGCGCGCCCGCCCTGGTCACCGGCCAGGTGTTCACCAGCGCGGGGCTCGGGTACCGGATCGAGTTCGACGCCAGCCTGTGGGCCATCACGAAGGAGACGGACAACGACGTCGAGCTGCAGGTCCAGAGCGACCGGGTCACCGTGATCGTGCAGATCCGGGGCGTGCCGGCCACCGAGGCCACGCCGCAGGAGCTCCTGGACCAGCGCAAGGGCGATCTCGCCGACCAGATCCTGGGGCTCGCGGAGCAGACCAAGCCACGGGACCGGGTCCTCGAGCCGGCGGTCGGGTTCCGCAGCGGGGTGGGAGCGGCGTTCTCGGGGGTCGCCGACACGCCGCAGGGGCCGGGCAGTCCCGTGGACGTCGTGATCATGGCGGCCTCGGACTGCCAGGCGGCCGACGCGTCCCAGTGCCCGGCCGGCACGTCGACGATTTCGGTCACGCTGATCACCGACGATTCCGTGAAGGGCCCCGCGTTCAGCGCCGTGGACTCGCTGATGAACCAGTTCCGCTTCCCCTCGGAGATCGTGAAGTGAACGTGCCGATGAAGCCCGGGATGCGCGGACGGCCCGGCCGCCGTGCGCCCGAAAGGGGTGGGTCGTAGATGCACGGGAGCCTGGTGACCGCGATCCTGTGGTCGCTGATCCCGGCCATCGTGCTGATGGC
The DNA here is from genome assembly GCA_036394995.1 of Actinomycetota bacterium. Classification (GTDB taxonomy): domain Bacteria; phylum Actinomycetota; class UBA4738; order UBA4738; family JACQTL01; genus DASWED01. The sequence continues at coordinate 1,377 of DASWED010000124.1, read as the reverse complement.
GGGGATCTACTACCTCGACCGATACGAGAAGGAGCCGGTCAGGCTGATCGCCATCGCGCTGGGAGCCGGCGTCGTCGCCGCCCCGCTCCTCACCGCGTGGATCGAGAAGGCCTTCGGGGTCCCGAACAGCGTGGCCTCGGCCGCCATCATCGTGCCGGGCCTCCAGAACGCCAACCAGCCGCTCATCGAGGAGCTGGTGCTGGGGGCCGTCCTCCTGGTGGTGTTCTTCCTGGTCCGGTACGAGTTGGACGACGTCCTCGACGGCCTGGTCTACGGCGGAGTGGTGGGAGTGGGGTTCGGGATGGCGGCAACCTTCTGGGCCATCTGGACCACGCCGACGCTGTTCGGCGGCATTTCCACGCACGACCTCGCCTCCACGGTCCTGGCCAGCGTCAACTGGGTCTTCTACGCCGGGGTCATCGGCCTGTGCCTGGGGACGGCCCGGCGGGCCGCGCTGGGCCGGGTGGTCGCCATGGCCGCCCTGGGGACGGGGATCGCGATGGGGTTCCACCTCCTGCACGACTACATCCCGTCCTGGCTGGCCGCGAACCCCAACGACATCCAGACGAGCGGCCTGGCCAAGTTCGTGTCGAACCTGCCGAACCTCCTGGGGCTGGTGGCGCTGGCGGCCATCGCCGTGTGGGCCTCCGGCCGGGAGAAGGTCCTGGTGAGCCGGGAGCTGCAGGACGAAGTCCAGGCGGGCGTGGTGACCGCGGAGGACTACAACACGATCGTCGGGCCGTTCCGGCGGTTCTCGGTCCTGGCTGGAGCCATGGGCAAGGGCATGGCGACGTGGCGCCTCCGGCGCCGGCTGTACGTGCTCGAGGTGGAGCTGGCGTTCCGCAAGCACCACGACAAGTCGGACCGGACCACGCCGGCCAAGCTCCTGACGCCCGAGGAGTACCGCCGGCAGATCCTGGAGACCAGGCAGGCGCTCGCGGCGGCCCCGGCGGCGGAGGCGGCCTCGTGAGTGGCCGCCGGTCCGACCGGACCACCGCAGGGAGGTGCGCCCGATGATCTGCCCGAACTGTGGCGCCGAGAATGCGGCTGGGGCCCCGTACTGCTACAACTGCGCCAACCCGTTGCCCCAGGCGGGCCAGGCCCCTCCGCCGCCGGGTGGCGTGTGGCCCGGCGGCCAGACCGTCGTTTCGCCACCTCCCCCAGGACCGCCGCTCCGTCCTCCCCGGAACACGTTCTCCGCGGGGATGGCCGCCCTCATCGCGTTCCTGGTGGTGGCGGGGATCGGCGCGGTGCTCTTCTTCACCGTGTTCAACAAGAAGAGCGGTGCCGCCCCACCCCCTCCGCCTCCCCCCACCATCTCCGTGGCGCCGCCGAGCGGGCCTCCGACCACGCTGCCCCCGCCCCCCACCACCATCC
>DASWED010000123.1:0-6083 GCA_036394995.1 Actinomycetota bacterium | reverse complement strand
CAAGGAGACGTCATGCGTGAGTACAAGCTGTTCATCGGCGGGGAGTTCGTGGACGCCGCCTCCGGGGAGACCATCGACACGCCGAACCCCTCCACCGGGGAGCCGGCCGGCCGGGTGGCCGTGGCCGGCGCCGAGGACGTGCAGCGAGCGGTCGGGGCCGCCCGGAAGGCCGCCGACGAGGGGCCGTGGCCCACCATGAAGCCGCAGGAGCGCTCCAGGATCATGCTCGACGCGTTCGAGAAGATCTTCGCCGCGTCCTCCGACATCAGCCAGATCGAGACCGAGGACGCCGGGCACACCGTCCGCATGTCGAACCTGTTCACGGTGCCCTACTCGAACGAGTTCTGGAAGTTCCTGTCGGACCTCGGCGGGCGGATCCCGTACACGGAGAAGGTCGAGCCGTACGGGTTCCCCACGGAGGCCTGGGAGTGGGTGGAGCGCGAGCCCTACGGCGTGGTCGGCGCGATCATCCCGTGGAACCTCCCCTACATGATGGCCATGTGGAAGATCCCGCCGGCCGTGGTCACCGGGAACGCCATCGTGGTGAAGCCGGCCCTGGAGACCCCCCTGTCCGCGCTGGCCCTGGCCGAGATCATCGCGGAGACGGACATCCCCCCGGGCGTCATCAACATCGTCCCCGGCCACGGGCCCACGGCCGGCGAGGCCCTGGTCACGAACCCCCGGGTGGACAAGCTCTCGTTCACCGGCTCCACGGAGGTGGGGCGGCGGATCATGCAGCTCGGCTCCGGAACCATCAAGCACGTCTCGCTCGAGCTGGGGGGCAAGGGGCCGAACATCCTGCTCGATGACGCCGACCTGGACATCGCGATCCCGGGCTCGCTGTGGGCGACGTACATGCACCAGGGGCAGTTCTGCACGTCGGGGACGCGGCTGTTCGCCCCGGCGTCGCTGTACGACGAGGTCACCGCGCGTCTGGTGGAGCTGGCCGAGTCGCTGACCGTGGGGAGCGCCGAGGACTTCTCCTCCGACATGGGCCCCGTCCTGAACCAGACGCAGTTCGGCACGATCGACCGCTATGTCCAGATCGGACAGGACGAGGGGGCCAAGCTCCTCACCGGCGGCAGCCGGATCACCGAGGGCGTCCCAGAGGGCGGCTACTACTACCAGCCCACGATCTTCGGCGACGTGGAGAACTCCATGGTCATCGCCCAGGAGGAGATCTTCGGGCCGGTGCTGTCGGTGATCCGGTACGAGGCCGTGGAGGACGCCATCCGGATGGCGAACGACACCGTGTACGGGCTGTCTGGGGGCGTGTGGTCCCGTGACATCCCCCGGGCCCTGGCCGTGGCCCGGCGGATCAAGGCCGGGTCCGTGTGGATCAACGACTGGCACCTCATCTCACCCGCGTCGCCACACGGCGGCTACAAGCAGTCCGGCCTGGGCCGCGAGCACGGCATCTGGGGCCTCAACCAGTACCTGGAGACGAAGTACATCCGCGTGGCCCAGGAGGCCACCAAGGACCAGAAGTTCTGGTACCAGGTCCTGGGGGTGTAGCGGGGGATGCGGGTCGAGGCCACCGAAGCGGCCGCCCGGACCGTCGAGCGCGTGGCCGCCGCGGGGCGCGAGGACCTGGTCATCGTGCTGGGGACCGGCTGCTGCGACTCCACCGCCCCGTTCCTGTACGACCACTACTACCCGGGCGCCGACGCCGTGCGGGTCGGGGAGGTGGCCGGGGTCCCCGTGCTCGCCCACGGGTGGCTGGCGAAGCTGTACGGAGAGGGCCGGGACCGGCTCGAGATCGACGTGGACCAGGACGTGGTGGCGGACTCGTTCTCACTGGAGACCGAGTACGGGTGCCGGTTCACGCTCCGGGTTCCACGAGGGCAAATCCCACCCCGGCGCCGAGTGCCTGGATAGACTGGCCCGGAGGGGGGCCGCGGTGCGCGGTCCGGCCCGGGAGGTCGACGTGACCGAGGGATCCGGCAGGACCATCACGCTCCTGATCTGCGACGACCACAAGCTGCTCACGGATTCGCTGGCCATGGTGGTCGCGGCGGAGCGCGACATCACGATGGTGAGCCAGCCGGTTGCCGACCCCGACCTGGCCGTCGAGCTGTGCCGGGCCCACCGCCCGGACGTCGTGCTGATGGACGTGGAGTTCCGGGGTCGGACGAACGGGTTCGAGGCCACCCGGCGGATCAAGGAGGGCTCCCCCTCGACCAACGTCATCATCATGACCGCCTCCGACGACGAATCCGCGCTGGTGTCCGGCGTGGAGGCCGGCGCGGCGGGGTTCCTCAACAAGACCGAGGCGGTGGACGAGGTCCTGGCCGCCGTGCGGGCGGCGAAGGAGGGCGAGGTGCTCATCGATCCTCGCCTGCTGGCCCGGGCCCTCCAGATGGTGGCCCGCGACCGGGAGACCCGCCGCCAGGCCGAGCTCCTCATCGGGCAGCTCACCGAACGCGAACTGGAGGTCCTCCGGCTGCTGGCCCAGGGGATACGCAACGACGGCATCGCCGGGCAGCTGTTCATCAGCCAGCAGACCGTGCAGACGCACGTCCGCAACATCCTGGCCAAGCTCCGGGTCCACTCGAAGCTCGAGGCCGTCTCCTTCGCCGTCAGGCACGGCGCCGTCCGGGTCTGAGGCCGGACTCGAGCGCCGTCCGGGTCTGAGACCCGGGTCCCGGGCCCCGCGTACCCGACTTCGGGTACAAGGGCCCCAGTCCTTCGGGTACGTCGAATTGGGCTTTCGGCCTATCAAGCGATCGGCCGGTTCCGTCGATGCATCCCCTGGACGGAAGCAACATCCCGCGACGGGCGGGGGGTGGACCACTCAGCAGGGCCCCTCCTGCTCATGCGTGGGTGGGAACAGCAGAACAACCAGGATTCCCGCGAGCGGCGCGGGACCGGACGCCGACCGGCGCGCGAGCCGAACGGAGAAGGAGACCAAGGATGAGCAGGGTGCGCGACTTGAGCCGTGGCAGGAAGATCCTGCTGACGGTCCTCGTGATCGGAACGGTGGGGGCAGTGGCCGGTATCGGCACCCTCTCCGCGTTCAGCAGCTCCACCTCGAACTCGGGCAACCAGTTCGACGCCGGCACCGTCTACCTGTCGGACAACGACTCCGGGTCGTTCATGTACCAGGTGTCGAACCGGAAGCCCGGCCAGTCGGTCGAGAAGTGCATCACGGTGACCTACGGCGGATCCCTGGCCGCGGACGTGAAGCTGTACACCAACTCCACGATCAACGCGCTCGGCCAGTACATCGACTTCACCATCGACAAGGGCACGGCCACCGGCGCGACGTTCCCGGGATGCGGCACGTACACGCAGGAGTCGCAGATCTTCAACGGCACCCTGTCGGGCTTCGCCTCCGCGAAGAACTCGTACGCGAACGGCGTGGCGGCCTTCCCGGGTTCGCAGACGGCGTGGAACAACGGCGACTCGATCGTCTACCGCTTCACGCTGACCCTTCAGGACAACAACAACGCCAACGGCGCCGGCTCCGGTGCCCTGACCAGCGGATCCCACGACTTCACGTGGGAGGCCCGCAACCAGTAGTCGGATCCGGGAGGCCGCGCCGCTCACGTGGTGTGCGGGGCGGCCTCCCGCTTCCCAACCGATCTACGGGGGTGGATCTCATGTTCAGCACGCACCGATGGGCCCGCGTCGCAGGTTTCGCGACCGGGCTCGCGGTCGTGGCCGCGCTCCTCGTCCACTGGGCCGTCCCGCGGGGGACCGGCACCCTTGGCGCGGACGTGACCTTCGTCGCCGGCCCCACCGGCGAGCTCGAGATCGCCTCGGGGGCCTTCGTCCGCGGGATCGCGATGCGGCCCGGGGCCGAGGCCGTCGGCTCGGTCGCCATCCGGAGCCGGGCCGGGCGGACACTCGTCGTGTCCGTTCGGGTGCTCCCCTCGATCGAGGACCTGGACTCCGTGATGCGGGTCCACGTGGAGGCCAGTTCGCGAGCGATCTACGACGGGACGCTCGGCGAGCTCCGGACATGGTCGTCGCCCTTCCGCCTCCGTTCGGGTCATCAGGCCACGCTGTCGGTCCGGGCGTGGCTGCCCGCCGGTGACGAGACCCGTTCCGCGGGTCGCATCGAGGACGTCTCGCTGGCCTTCCGGACCCAGGTCGTCGGAGACGCGGCATGAGCCGGACCATGAGCCGGAGCCGGAAGATCCTGCTGTCCCTCATCGCCGTGGGCGTCGTGGCGACGGCAGCCGGCGTGGGCAGCTACGCCGCGTTCTCCAGCTCCACCTCCAACGGGGGGAACTCATTCGCGTCGGGGACCGTGACCATCACCGACGACGACGCGAGTGGCGCCATGCTCACCCTGTCGAACGCCAAGCCGAACGACAGCTCCACCGGGTGCATCAATGTCACCTACTCGGGGTCCCTGGCGGCGAACGTGCACCTGTACGCGTCGACGACGGGGTCCCTGGCCCAGTACCTCAACCTCACCGTGACGAGGGGTACCGGCAGCACGTTCTCGGCGTCGCCCGCCTGCAACGGGTTCAGCGCCGACTCGGCGAACTACTTCGGCAACGGGGCCGGAGTCATCTACTCCGGGACGCTCTCCGCGTACCCCACCACGTTCGCCGCGGGGATCGTCGACCCCACGAACTGCGGCTCGCCGCCCTGCTCCGCCCAGACCTGGAGCGACACCGACAACCACGTCTACAAGTTCGTCGTCACGCTGGCCGACGACAACTCCGCCCAGGGGCTGTCGTCGACGGCGACCTTCACCTGGGAGGCCCGCAACACATGAGCACCACTTACGGATTCGGCGACGGATTCGGCTACGGAGGACGCCGCCTCGGGGGAGGGCCGGCGTCCGACGTCGTGACGTCGCCCACGGCGCGGGTCCTCGAGGACCACGCGGAGACTGCGGTGGTCGTTCCCGAGGAGGCACTCGTGCTCATCCCGGACGCGGCGGCGGTCCCGGACTCGGTCGCCAGGCCCCGGCACCGGCGGGTCAGGACTGCCCGCCGCGGTGCAGCACGACCTTCGGGACCGGTCTCCACCTCCCGGCGGACGGCCGGCGCCGCGTGGACGTTCGCCATGTCGGCGCTGTTCGGGATCGTGGCGGGGATCGCGCTGCTGTTCCTGGCGTCGATCCCGGCCGGATACCGCGAGATGACCGTGATGTCGGGGAGCATGGAGCCCACGCTCGACGTGGGCGACGTCGTGCTGGAGCGGCGCGCTTCCCCCACCGACGTCCGGATCGGCGACATCGTCACGTTCCGCGACCCCGACGACGACTCCGTCCTCATCACCCACCGGATCCGAAGCATCCGGATCCACGATGGGGTCGCCGACGTGATCACGAAGGGCGACGCGAACAACACGGTCGAACGGTGGAGCATCCCGACGTCCGGCACGGTCGGCGTGGTCCGGGCGGACGTGCCCCGGGTGGGGTTCGCCCTGGCCTGGGCGGCCACCCGCACCGGCCGGATCGCGCTCGTCGCGATCCCGGGCGTGCTGCTGGGCCTCCTCGAGCTGATGCGGATCTGGCGACCCCGCAGGGACGAGGAACCGTGAGCTCCCGGCCGCGGCTCCTCGGAGCCGCCGCCCTGCTCCTCGCGATCGGCTTCGCCATCGGTTCCGCCACCGGCGGGACCCTCGCGCTGTTCACCGGGACCACGTCGAACAGCGGGAACTCCTTCGCCGCCCAGCACATCTTCCCGGGGACCCGCACCACGTCGGCGTGGACGATCCGCGACGCGGCGGGCGGCAACACCGAGACGAACAGCGACGACGCTCTGTCGTACGCAGGGGACGGGAGGATCAAGTCGACCACGAACTGGACGACGACGTTCGCATCCACCCGCTACCAGGAGTTCGACTACCACGGCGTCAACCCGGCCGGGATCTCGGTGACCGAGGCCACGTTCAACTTCGACTTCCTCCCCAACGCCGGCAGTGAGACCGCCTGCATCTACTTCGAGGTCCGCGTCGCCTCGACCGGATCCATCCTCGGGACCCACGGCAGCTCGGGGAGCCCGCTCGCCTGCGCCACCGGCACGACGTACACGCAGACGTCCACGTCGATCCTCTCGGAGGTCACGAGCACCGACATCGCCAACGACCTCCGGATCCGCGTGTTCGGCAAGGAGACC
>DASWED010000122.1:0-5479 GCA_036394995.1 Actinomycetota bacterium | reverse complement strand
AACCTGGCGTTCTTGGCGGTGAACCTGACGGAGGCCGCGGTCACCGCCGGCATTCGAACGGCCGTCCGGATCCAGGTGGAAGGGTCGAGCACGTCATACGCCGCCGCCCGGCCAGTGAACGTGACCGCCCCCGTCTCGTCTCGCAGCAACCCCGCCACCCGCGGGTCCGCCCGCCACGCCCGGGCCTTGACCGATCCGCGGGAGGTCGTGAGCCACACCCGCCCGTCGGACCACGCGAAGACGAGCGGCGTGAGGTGGGGCCCGCGCCTGGTCTCCGCGGCGATGGAGCAGAACGCCCCGCGCTCAAGGATCCGCTCGAACTCTGCCGGGAGCCCGTCGGTCACGCCCGCCCACCGACGGGTACGCGGACTACGGGAAACCCGAGCATCAGGGCCGTCCACAGGGCGTGGCACACGATGCTGGCCAACGCGCCCCCAGTCCACCAGCAAAGCGCCGACCACATCGCTCCCCCCACCACCGCCCCGGCGATGATGGCCAGATTGCGGCTGGGCAGGTTGGCCACCGCGAACGCCGCCCACGCGATGGCCGCCCCCGCCGTCCGGCCGTCGAGGACAGTGCTCAACTTGGCCTGGAACAGGCCGCGCCAGAACAGCTCCTCGCCGGGAGCCATCACCGCCGCGGCGAGCACGATGGCGGCGACGAGCGGCAGCCCCGCCTGGTGGGCGTACACCTCGACCGAATGGCGCTGGAAGGTCCGCCACGGCCGGATGGCGACCACGAACAGCCGGGTCGCCAGGTACAGGGCGACGCCCGCCGCCGCGCCCGAGGCGACGGCGACGCCGCCGCTCACCGCCGGCGAGAGCGACGGCTCCCCGACCGCGACGGCCGCGATGCCCAGGGCCGGAAGGGCGATCCCCATGGCCACCCAGATGCTGAACCCCTTCCGGGAGACGGCCCACCATGCGGCGAACTCGAGGAGGGCACCGACGATCATCACCACTGCGACCATGGCTACCGGAGGAACCGAACCTTGGCCGCGAATTCCGCGGTCAACGCGGTGATGACGGCGAGGTAGAAGAAGCCCGTGGCGGCCTGCACCGCCGAGGCCCGGGGACCCTTGAGCGCGGCGCGAATCAGGACCGCGATGAGCGCGGTAGCGCCGACCATCCCGAGCGCGATCCACGACGCGAGCCCGGCGGAGGTGAGCAGGGGGTTGAAGTTCGACGTCGCTGTGGTGGGACCGAATCCCCCAGCGACGACGGCCGCAGCCTCGAGCAGCACCGCGACGATCAGGAACGAGGTCGAACGGTTGATGGGTCCCCTCGACAGCCCGCGGTCGGTGAGGTACCAGTGCCCGAGCAGGAGCCCGTCCACGACCGCGCCGAGGAAGGCCGCCCCGGCCAGCAGCTGCAGGAAGGAGACGACCGGCGACTCGTCGGCCGTCCCGGCCATGGCCACGAGCATGGCGATCGACAGGGGAACCGAGGCCACCCCCACGGCTCGCGCCGTTCCCGGTCGCCGGACGAACAGCAGCGTCACCCAGGCCAGGGTCACCAGCGCCAGCGCGCCCGCGAGGCGCTCCGACCACTGCCCCGTCTGGGTTCCCTCGACAAGGCCGGCATCCGCCGACCCCCACGCGCCGAGCGCCACGACAAGGACGACACACCCGGTGAGCTTGAAGAACCCCGGTCTCACCTCGTGCCACAGCGGGGTGAGGAACAGGAGCGCCACCCCGCCGGCAGCGAGCTCCCCCAAGACCAGCGCCGTGACGCCGGCGGGCCCCCTCAAGCGTGTCCGCTCATGCCGGGCATCAGCCTACCCTCGGCACGGGCGCGATCCGCTCACGATCATCGCGCCATCGCCCGGCTCGCCCGTGAACGCCGGCCGGGCGAACCGACGGACACCGGCTAGGCTGTCTCGCCGATGGACGACTGGCGTTCCTACGATGGCGTCGCCGAGACCTACGAGCGCATCAACGCGCCGCGGTTGGCTCAGCCGGCCGGCGACCTGGTCGCACTGGCCCAACCGCCGCGCGGCGGCCGCGTCCTCGACGTCGGCACCGGGACGGGCGTCGCCGCGTCCGCGGCCGCCGCGCTCCTCGGGCCTGAGGGGGTGGCAGTAGGGGTCGACGTGTCGCTGGGGATGCTGGGCCAGGCGGCGCGGACACGGCCCGCGCTTCGCCTGGCCGCCGCGGAGGCCATCGACCTCCCCTTCCGGGACGCGACGTTCGACGCCGTGACCGCGAGCTTCGTCGTCTCGCACTTCACGAAGTACCAGACGGCGTTGTTCGACATGATCCGGGTGCTGAAGCCCGGGGGACGGCTGGCCCTGTCGTCGTGGGCCGACGGCGACCGCGACGAGCTCCAGAAGACCTGGCTCGAGCTCGTGGAGGGTACCGTCGGCCAGCAGATGCTCCTGGACGTCCGGACCCAGGCGATACCTTGGGCCGACCGGTTCGCCGACCGGATGGCCATCGAGGAGACGCTGCTCGACGCGGGGCTCAAGCACGTCCGAACCGAGCGCCGCGAGTACCGGTTCGCCTACCCGCTCCAGGACTACGTCGACGGGCTGGGCACGTGGTCCACGGGTCGATTCCTCCGCTCGATGCTCGGCCCGAAGGGATGGGAATCCTTCCGCCGCAACGCCCAGCGGGTGTTCGCCGATCGGTTCTCCGATCCCGTCAACGACTTCCGCGACGTCTGGCTCGCGGTCGGCGCCAAGACCTAACCTGGGCGGCGGGCCGGGCGCTTGGCCTGGGTCAGCACGTACTGCACCAGCGTGCGCGACGGCACACCGGTCGCACCGGTCGGCCAGTAGTCGCCGGCCTTCTCCGGGAACGCCGGGCCGGCCACGTCCAGGTGGACCCATGGGGTGTCCCCCACGAACTCGGCGAGGAACAACGCCGCCGTGATGGCGCCGGCCCACCGGTCCTTCCCCGCGTTGCGAACGTCGGCGACGTTCGACCTGATGAGGCGGCGATAGTCGCGGTACAGGGGGAGCTCCCACCCGGGCTCTCCCACCGCTTCCCCGGCGGCCAGGATGTCCCGGATGAGGCCGCCGTCGTTCCCGAACACGCCGTAGATGTCGCGACCCAAGGCCACCATGCACGCGCCGGTGAGGGTGGCCGTGTCGATGATGACGCGCGGCTTGCGTTCTGCCAGGTAGGCCAGTGCGTCGGCCAGGACCAGACGCCCCTCGGCGTCGGTGTTCACCACCTCGGAGGTCTTGCCGCCGCGGTGCCGCAAGACGTCGCCCGGGCGGATGGCCGAGCCGCTCGGCATGTTCTCCGACGACGGGATTGCCGCGATGACGTTCACGCTCGGCTTCAGCCGGGCGATGGCCTTCATAGCCGCGAGGATGGAGGCCGCCCCTGCCATGTCTGCCTTCATCCACTCCATCTGCGCCGCGTCCTTGATCGACAGCCCGCCGGAATCGAACGTGATGCCTTTGCCGGTCAGCGCGATGGGGGCCTGACTGCTCGGGCCCCCCCGGTACTTGAGCTCGATCATGCGGGGCGGGTTCGCGCTCCCCTGGCCCACCCCGAGGATGCCGCCGAATTTTCCCCGCTGGAGCTCGGGTTCGGTCCAGACCTTGGACTCGAGGCCGACCTCCTTGGCCATCTCCGCCGCATATCCGGCAAGGACCTCAGGTGTGAGGTCCCCCGCGGGCGTGTTCACCAGATCCCGGGCCCAGGCGACGGCGTCGCTCACGATGTCGCCACGGGCGATCGACTCCTCCAGGTTCCGGACCACGGCCCGGCCGGTCCACCTGGGCGACCCGAGGATGATGACGGTTCGCAGGGCCGGCTTCTCCGGATGGTCCTCGTTCTTGCCCGACTTGTACCGGTCGAACCGGTACGAGCCGAGGAGCAGGCCCTCCACCGTCGCCTGCACGGCGTCCTCGGGTGAGCGCCCTACGACCTGTGGGAACGTGGTCGCGACCGTCCGTCGTTTGGCCAGCTGGGGCGCGACCCGTCCGAGCGCCCGTCGGAGCGAGTCGGTCGTGACGTCCCGCCGCTTGCCCACCCCAACCAGCAGCACCGATTTGGCCGCGACACCGAGCCCGGCGGTGTTGGGGATGAGGAGGGGCTCGCCCCGCTTTCCCTTGAGCTTGGCCTCGGCGTACAGGGCCAGCAGATCGGTTCCCTTCACGTCCTTCACTCCGGGGCCGGCCTCTCGGCCCTCATAGACCGGGAGGACCAGGATGTCGGTACGGACGGAGGCGGGGGGGTCGGTGGAGTAGACGAACGTGGCCACGGCGACTCCTTCGTTCGTGCAGGTCGTTCGTGCAGGTCAGCGGCCTAGTCTATCCGTCCGGGCCGCGGGGGCGTCACGAGCGTCGCCCCGCTACGCTTGCGCCCCATGGACGCGAAGGATCTCCGGGACCTCGTCCGGTTCTCTGAGGACGGCCCCCGCCACGAGCCACTCTATGAGTCCGACCACCTGTGGTCGGAGGTCGTGTGCCTCCAAGGGGCACAGGGCCTCGGCCCCATCTCAGACCCGGACTCCGACGCGATCTGCACGGTGGTGGCCGGCCGGGTGGCGATCCAGGTGGACAAGGGCCGCAAGCGCTTGGGCCAGTGGGGCACCGTCCTGGTGCCCGCGGGATCTGAGCTCACGATCAAGAACGCCTCGGAGGAGCCGGCCGTCATCTTGCTGGTCGCGGCCCCCCCGCCGACACCCCGGGCCGTGTACGAGTAGGCCCGCCGCGACGTCTCGCTCGCCGCAGGACGACGAGCGAGAGAGCAAAGGCCACGGCGAAGCTGGGGATGCTTGCCCCCAGGGCCGAATCGAACAGGGGGAACGGCAGATGCAGCCAGTCATGGAAGAGTGTCCGCATGGCCTCGATCCACCCAAGCGGCCCGGTCGGTGCGCTCCAATGATAGAGAAGGAACCCGACGGCCCACGGCACGAGGGCCCGCATGTTCACCCCGGTCGGTGAGAACAGCGCTCCCTCGCCGTACCGTCCACGGTGATGCACGAAGTAGTCGGCCATGAAGACCGCCGCCAGTGGCACGAACACCGACCCGATCAACAACAGGAACAGCTCGTAGCGGTCCATCGAGAACGCCAGGGCGAGGAGGAACCCCACTGCCCCCACCGCCGTGATGAGCGCGCGCTGCGGAAGGTTCGGCGCCACGTTCTGCGTCGAGACCGCGGCCGAGTAGATGTCCGCGAACGCGTTGTCGCTCTCGCCGACGAGGAGCGCGATGAGAACGACTCCCCCGCCGGCGCTGGCGGCGATGGCCGTGCCGATCCCGAACACGTCGGCGCCCGCCCCCGCCGCGAGCACGAGGAGTGCACCGAGGGCATAGAACCACACGTTCCCGGCCAGGTAGCCCCAGTACGTGCCGGCGAACCCGCCCCCACCCGGCCGAGCGAACCGGTTGTAGTCGGCGACCAGGGGGAGCCAGGAGATCGGCATCACCACGACGAGGTCGACCGCCAGCCAGAACGGCAGGCCTCCACGCCCAGGGCTCCGCCAGATCGCGCCGAGGTCGGCCGACGCCAGCACCCTT
>DASWED010000121.1:0-22294 GCA_036394995.1 Actinomycetota bacterium | reverse complement strand
CGGGCATCCGGTAGGCCTGGGGCGGTCCCTCGCGGTCCCCCGCGGACCGATGTCCGGGGGGCCGTGACGGACCCCCGTGGTACCATCGGCTCAGGCTCGGGGCGGGGGTCCCGGGCCATATTGGCTTCCCCCCTCGAGACTCGGGAGACTCACACGGACCGGCCCGACACCTTCCTCGGACGCCTCTTTCGGGGTCCGCTGATCTGGATCCTCCTCGGCATGGTGGCTCTGTGGGCCTTCGTGAGCTACGCGGGCCGCTCGGAGGACGCGAAGCAGCTCACGCTGTCGGAGTTCCAGCAGCTCATCCCCGACGGCAAGGTCAAGAACGCCACGTTCCTCGAGGGCTCCCAGGCCATCGAGGGCGAGCTCTCCGACGGCACGAAGTACCGCGTCAGCTACCTCCAGGACCTCGGCGACGACCTGGTCAAGGAGCTCACCCGCGCCAGCGTCCCCTTCAAGGCGGAGCCCGCCCGGGGCAACGCGCTGCTGTCGATCCTGCTGGGGACGGTGCTCCCGGTGGCCCTCATCCTGGTCGTGCTGCTGTTCGTCATGAACCGCATGCAGGGCGGGGGATCCCGCGTGATGTCGTTCGGCCGGTCCAAGGCCAAGGTCATGAACAAGGACCAGCCGAAGACCACGTTCGGCGACGTGGCGGGCGTGGACGAGGCCGTCGAGGAGCTCGAGGAGATCAAGGACTACCTGAAGAACCCCGCCCGGTTCCAGGCCATGGGGGCGAAGATCCCGCGCGGGGTCCTGCTGTACGGCCCGCCCGGCACCGGCAAGACCCTCCTGGCCCGGGCCGTGGCCGGGGAGGCCGGTGTGCCGTTCTACTCGATCTCCGGGTCGGACTTCGTCGAGATGTTCGTCGGGGTGGGGGCGGCCCGGGTCCGCGACCTGTTCGAACAGGCCAAGCAGACCGCGCCGGCCATCGTGTTCATCGACGAGATCGACGCCGTGGGCCGGCACCGCGGCGCCGGCCTGGGCGGCGGCCACGACGAACGCGAGCAGACCCTGAACCAGCTGCTGGTCGAGATGGACGGGTTCGACCAGCGGACCGCGGTGATCCTGATGGCGGCCACGAACCGGCCCGACATCCTCGACCCCGCGCTCCTCCGCCCGGGGCGGTTCGATCGCCACATCGTGATCGACCGGCCGGACCTCGCGGGCCGCAAGGGGATCCTGCGCGTGCACGCCCGGGGCAAGCCGTTCGACTCCTCCGTCGACCTCGACGTGATCGCCCGGCGGACTCCCGGGTTCACGGGCGCCGACCTGGAGAACGTCATCAACGAGGCCGCCCTGCTGACCGCGCGGCGGAGCAAGCGCACCATCACGATGTCGGAGGTCGACGAGGCCATCGACCGGGTGATCGCGGGGCCGGAGCGCCGGACCCGGATCATCTCCGACAAGGAGAAGCGGGTCATCGCGTACCACGAGGGCGGCCACGCGCTCACCGCGTACCTCCTGCCGAACGCCGACCCCGTGCACAAGATCACGATCATCCCGAGGGGCCGGGCCCTGGGGTACACCATGACCCTGCCCATGGAGGACAAGTTCCTGATCACCCGGGAGGAGCTCATCGACGAGCTGGCCATGCTGCTGGGAGGCCGGGTGTCGGAGGAGCTCGTGTTCGGCGACATCACCACCGGCGCCCAGAACGACCTGGAGCGGGCCACCCAGATCGCCCGGCAGATGGTCACCGAGTACGGCATGTCGGACCTCCTCGGTCCGCTCACCCTGGGGCAGAAGCAGCACGAGGTGTTCCTGGGCCGCGACCTCTCGGCCCAGCCGGACTACTCGCCCCAGGTGGCGTTCGAGATCGACTCGGAGATCCGCCGGCTCATCGACGAGGCCCACGACGAGGCCCTGGAGATCCTCCAGGAGCACCGCCATCACCTCGACCGGCTGGCCGACGTCCTGATCGAACGCGAGACCATCGACAAGGACGAGCTCATCGCGCTCCTCGACGGCCTGATCAAGCGGCCCCAGCGGGTCGGCGGCGCCGGCATCGCCGTGGCTCGCCGCATGGCCGGCGGCCGCTCGGGGAACGGCGGCTCACCGCCCGGCCCGACGCCGTCCGGCGGCCCCGGGCCCTTGCGGTAGCCGATCTGTCACATCGGAATCAGGTATCCCGCGAACGAGGCCGTCACCGCGGCCTGGCCGGTCGTGGAGTTCCGCGAGATCTCCACTGTGAAATCGCGGCCCGGACCCACGTAGGCGGTCGCGTCCTGAGTCACGGCGAAGTCGTCGAAGCCGCCGAATGTCGCGGTTCCGTGGCTCCTCCGGGAGCCGCGCCGACTTCCTCATCCCTCTCCCCTTTCGCCGGGTACGGGCGGACGGTATTCCAGCGCCCGGTGCGCACGGGACCGCCACCGGAACGGCGAGCGGCCATGTCGCCGGGCGCGGTAGCCTGCCCGGCGAGATGGCCGACCGGTGGGCGACGTTCGACTGCTACGGGACCCTGATCGACTGGGAGCTCGGGATCGCGCAGGCCATGGCGGAGGTGTGGCCGGACGCGGACGAGGAGACACTGGAGCGGCTCCTGGAGCGGTACCACCGGGTGGAGCCGGAGATCGAACAGGGCTCGTCGGCGCCGTACCGGGATGTCTTGCGCGACTCGCTGGCCCGCCTGGCCGCCGAGGAGAACCTCGAGGTGGCCATCGGCATGGAGAACGCGCTGGGCGACGCCCTGCCGACGTGGCCGGCGTTCGACGAGGTTCCCGGGGTGCTCCGGCAGCTTGTCGAACGCGGATGGAAGCTCGGGATCCTGTCGAACACCGACCCGGACCTCCTGGCCGCGTCGCTCGAGCACGTCGGCGTCCCGGTGGACGTCACGATCACGGCCCAGGACGCCGGCTCGTACAAGCCCGAGCACGGCCACTGGCACCGGTTCTTCGAGCGGTCGAACGCGGACAGGGACCGGCACGTCCACGTGGCCGCGAGCGTGTTCCACGACATCTCGCCGTGCGCCGAGATGGGCCTGAAGGCGGTGTGGGTCAACCGGCTGTCGGAGGTTACGAACCTCCCCCGGGAGGCGGAGCTCCGCGACCTTCGGGAGCTCCCGACCGTGCTCGAGGAGATCGTGCCGCCCGAGGAGGACTCGTGACCCGGGAGCCGGGCGGAGCCGGGTTCGACGCGGAGAAGGTCCGGCGGGGCATCAGGCTGGTCCTGGAGGGCGTGGGCGAGGATCCGGGCCGCGAGGGGGTCGTCGAGACCCCGGAGCGGGTGGCGGAGATGTACCGCGAGATCCTGGCGGGCATCGGCCGCGACCCCACCGAGGAGCTCTCGGTGGTGAAGGGCGCTGGCCACGACGAGATGATCATGGTTCGCGACATCCCCCTCTACTCGCTGTGCGAGCACCACCTCACCCCGTTCAGCGGGCGGGCGCACGTCGCCTACATCCCAAACCAGGACGGGCGGATCACCGGGCTGTCGAAGATCGCCCGCGTGGTGGACCTGCTGGCGAAGCGGCTCCAGGTCCAGGAGCGGCTGACCACTCAGATCGCCGACGCGCTGGACGAGGCCCTGGAGCCGAAGGGCGTGTTCGTGGTCATCGAGGCCGAACACCTGTGCATGACGATGCGCGGGGTGAAGAAGCCCGGGTCGGTGACGGTGACATCGGCGGTGCGCGGCCGGTTCCGGAGCGATGCCCGCACCCGGGCCGAGGCGATGAGCCTGATCCGGGACCGAGGCTAGCCGGCGGCGGCCGCCGGCGGGGCGGTCAGCGGGGACCTGCCCTCCAGCGCGAGCCGCGCGTACGGACCCCTCGCCAGGCGCCCGCGGACCGCACGGAGCGCTCCCCGGAGATCGGCCGCCCTCCCGTCCGGCAGTCCCGGCAGGGACGTCTCGAACACCGTGTGGGGCATGTCATCGACGCAGCTGGTGTCCTGTGTCGCGTTCGGATGGTTCAGGAAGAACGTCGCGATCGACCGGGGACAGTCCTGCCACCCCAGCCACGACACCAGCGCGCCGTGCCCGATGTCCGGCACCTGCACGAAGGTGCCGTCGTGCAGGTGCGCGGCCTCCGCTTCGATGGGCGCGTTCGGGACGGCAGGGTCCCACTGGCCCTGGAACATCAGGGTCGGGACGTCGACGTCTGTGAATGCCCCGACTCTGCTATCGCGGCCCACGTCCCACAGCGTGCAGCGTCGGTGCTCGGAGCGGAACCCGTCCCGAGTGACCCAGGCCCACCGGGGGTACCGGTCGACGATCGTCTGGATCGCATCGCGGTCCTTGTGGCTGATGTACTCCCGGCACCGGTAGGCGATGGTCCTCCCCTCGGCGACGACGTCGGCGATCGGGAACGGCGGACCGATCGTGAAGTCGTACAGCGGGTCGATCCCGTGTCGGAGCAGCTCGTCGAGGATGGCCGGGGCGAACTGCTTGCCGAACGGGTCGGCCATGAGGAACGCGACGTCCTGCTGGAAGAAGTGCCCGTAGACCCTGAACGGGATGCTCCCGCCGCCTTCCACCTTGATGTGGACCAGGTGCGGATGGGCCTCGAGCCGCTCCACCTCGTGCCAGAATCTCGACTTCAGGTTCGGGAACGCCTTGTTGCACGACGGCTGCGCCTCGCATCCCGCGAGCATCCCGGACAGCAGTTGCCGCGGGATCTCCGTCCAGAACACCCGATCGACGGACGCCTTGGTGACCCCGGTGATCGGGGCGTCGATCACGGCGGCGCGCGTGCCGGCCGGATCGATCCGCAGCAGCTGGAACGCCGGCTCGCCGCCGGCGGAAAACGCCATCACGTTCCACTGTTCGTAGCCGAGGGCCTTCCGGAGAGCGCGGAGGTCCATGGCCGTGTCGATCGAGCCGTAGTGGCGCAGGTCGGCGATCCGTGCGAGCCGGTCGCGGCAGGCGAGCTGGGCCGTCTCGTCCTGCTCCTGCGTCGGGCCTTCCGGCCAGGTCTCGGCCGCCAACCGGTCGAATTCGGGACAGTTCAGGAACGGTCTCGACGACCGCGTCCCGCGGAGGTCGACGAGGATGAGGTCGCGGTGCTGCGTGGAGGCCGTGTGGTCGAAGACGAACCGCATGCTGAATCCGTCGATGGCCGGGTAGCTGGGACCACCCATGACGAACACGATGGGATCGGGGCGCACCGGTGCCGGCGCCCGCACGATCGCGAACGCCACCCGGATGATTCGGCTGTCGGGGTCGCCCCGCACCTCCGGGACGCGCAGCTTGCCGCAGTCCACCGGGCGGGGAGTCGGGAGGTCGATCGGGCACACGCCGAACCGGACCCGTTCGCCCGCGGCGTGCGTCACGTGAGACTGCGATGCCCCCGCGGGCACCGCGGTGAGGATCAGCGCGACCGCGGCTGCGAAGCACCAGACCCTCCCCCGACGAACCACGAGGCGGAGCATGTGCCCACCGGCCAGAGGAATCAAGAGCCGGATGTCAGGACGTCAGCCGTGCGGCCTCCCGCACGATGTCCTTGTGGCCGCCGACCACCCGCCGGAGCGCCCGTTCGATGATCGCGAGGTGCTCCTTCGTGAGGCGGCCCTTCCTCGCCTCCTGCTTCGCCTCGTCCTCGTCCTCGACCGTGACCTCGCCGAGGGGATCGACCACCACGTCGACGACGAGATCGAGGTACTCCACGCTGTCGTCCTCGATCCGCACGTCCGTGACCACGTCGAACCGGTGCCCGAGCGTGTCGCCGACCTTCCCGACGAACCGGTACAGGTTGTAGTCCCGCCGCCGCCAGAAGAAGCCGTACGTGGTGGTCCCCTTCGGCCACCGGCCGATCCGTGCTGGGAGGACGAACCTCACCACGGCCCGATCCGGCGAGACGTCGACGGCCTCGCACTCCCAGGTCTCGGTTCGCCCGTCGAGGTGGTGCTTGATCTCGAGGAACGCCATCCCGCCCGGCAGGCTACCCTCGAGCAGGTCGCTTCAGTCGCCGGCGATGAAGAACACCCAGGCGCCGTCCTCGCGGATCCCGAGGCGCCAGCCGTAGTAGCCCCCGAGCGGCCCGGCCCAGTCCTCGAGGTCGTGGTCCAGGTTCGGGTACAGCTCGCGCAGTTGGGCCTTCTGCTCCTCGGTCATGTTTCGGAGCTCGTCGGGCGTCATGGTCAAGGCGAACGGCCACTCGTAGAACGTCGTCCCCTCGGCCGTCTCCGTGGCGGGGTCCATGTTCAGCAGCAGCGCCATGATGTCCAGTTGATCGAGTCCGTGGAAGTCGGACTGGCGCTGCCAGTACTCGATGGCCTGGTCCGCGACCGGCCTGCCCTCGTCCACGCCGGCGAACGTGAACGAGAACTCGGGGATCGTGATCAGCCGCTGCACCGCATCCCAGTCGTGGTTGACCGCCGCCGTGTACAGCTCCTGGCGAGTCTTCGCTACGGCTTCGGGGAGGTCCTGCGGCTCGAGCGGCGCGGCGGTGGGCTGCGGGGACGGCTCCGATTGCCGGATGGCCACCTTCCTTGCCGACGCTCCGACGACGAGACCGGCCTGGTCCAGCCGCTCGATCACGACCATGCCCGATGTGCCGTATGCGGCGGGGATCGGCCCGAGGCTCGCGTCGAAGCTGCCGTCGGATCCGATGGGCGGGTTCGCCGAGGGGGACGCCTCGTCCGGATCCAGCCCGTTCGTCGCTTCCTCGCCGGGTGCCACCCAGGCCCGCATGGACCCGAGCAACGGATCCCACGAGGTCGTCCCGCAGACGTGGATGGACTCGCCAGCGGTGACGGGGCCACTGATGTCGCACGTCTCGTCGATCAAGTCAGACGAGATCCCGACCACGGACCAGATGCCCGCGTCCCCGGTCTCGCCGAGCTGCTGGACGCTGACGTGGAGGGCGTACGGCGCGTGCGGCTCGAGTCCCTCCTCACGGGTCAGCGTGCCGAAGTGGAGGTTCACCACGTCGATGGGCCGGGCCGATTCACCCGGGGGAACCTCCAGGCCCGCATCGATGATCGAGGGGTCCCATCCGAACACCTGGTGGGCGAACTCGACGGCCGTCCCGGACGGATCGAGCCGGTACTCATCCGTGCCCTGGTCGAATGCCGTCTGCGCGGCCTGCAGCTCGTCGGCGTTTCGCTCCGGCCAGATTCCGGCGAACGCTCCATCCGACACGACGGGCGGTCCGAACCCGGTTGCGGTGGGATCGGGGGTCGGGGTTTCCGCGGGGCCCGGCGACGTGTGGATCAGCGCCTGCGACCCGACGACGGCGCCGGCCACGACCACCATGGCCGTGATCGCGCCGAGGACCGCGGACGAAGCGCGGCGGCGGCGGGACCGGCGCAGGAGCGGGGCGGGCACGCTGGGGTCGATCCGCACGTCCTCCGCGCGGCGGCGGAGCATCTCCTTGACGTCGTTGTCCATGTCGTCCACGCCCTTCACTCCTCCACCACCACGCCGCGGAGGCGTTCCAGCCCCCGCGACACCAGCGACTTCACGGTCCCGACCGGGCACCCCATGACCTCGGCCGTGCGCGCCTCCGACAGGTCCTCGTAGAAGCGCAGCACGATCGCGGTCCGCTGCCGTTCGGAGAGCCCCTGGAGGGCCTCCCACATCTCCTCGCGGGCGCCGACGTCGGGTGGCGCGGCCGTCGTGGTTCCCTCGGCCCGGCCGCGACCCTCCAGGTACGCGCGCTCCACGCGGCGGCGCCGGAAGTGCGACCTGGCGAGGTTCACCACGGTCCGGCGCAGGTACCACTCGAACGCGTCGGGGTTCCGGAGGTCCCGGAAGCGGCCGAACATCTTGACGAACGCCTCCTGGGTGAGGTCCTCGGCCAGGGCGCGATCGCCGGTCAGCAGGTACGCGAGCCTGGCGGCATCCGCCGCATGCCGCGCGTACAGCTCACCGAGGCGCCCACCGTCGCTCACCCGATCCAGCCGTTCGACCTGTGTCTGCATCATGACTGCTCCGGTCCTTCCACCGAGGAGACGCACAGCTCGCGCTGGGGGTTGCAGCGGCCGGGTCGGCGCGGATCTGCGTGCTCCGGACGGCGCGTCTACGCTGTTCGAGCGATGCGGTGGCGGGTCAGGGCGGGCTCGATGGAGCTGGGCGACCGGACCCGGCTGATGGGCGTGGTGAACGTGACGCCGGACTCGTTCTCCGACGGCGGGCGGTTCCTGGACCCCGAGGCCGCCGTCAGGCACGGGATCGAGCTGGCCGAGGCCGGCGCCGACCTCCTCGACGTCGGCGGGGAGTCCACGCGGCCCGGGTCGGATCCCGTCCCGGCGCGTAAGGAGATCGACCGTGTCGTCCCCGTGATCAAGCGGCTCGCGGCCGAGCTCGACGTCCCCGTCTCCGTCGACACGCGGAAGTCCGAGGTCGCCGCCGCCGCGCTCGACGCCGGCGCCGCCGTCGTCAACGACGTGTCCGCGGGCCGGCACGACCCTGAGATGTTCGACGTGGTCCGGGACCGGGGCGCGGGGCTGGTCCTCATGCACATGCTGGGCGACCCGAAGACCATGCAGGCGGAACCCCGATACGACGACGTCGTCGTGGAGGTTCGCGACTTCCTCGTCGAACGCGTCGGCGCGGCCGAGGCGGCCGGGATCGAACGGGACCGCATCTGCGTGGACCCGGGCATCGGGTTCGGCAAGACAGTCGAACACAACCTGTTGCTGCTCCGGTATGTCGGGGCGCTGCGGGAGATCGGCGTGCCGGTGGTGGTGGGCCCCTCGCGCAAGTCGTTCATCGGGAGGATCACCTCGGCGGAGGTCGACGACCGGCTCGAGGGAACGGCCGGGTCCGTGGCCTGGCTCGCGGCGAACCGAGTGGAATTGGTGCGCGTCCACGACGTCCGCGAGATGCTGCGGGTCGTACAGGTGGTGGACGCGATCGCGAGGGCCGGCGATGGATGAGGACGTTCGGGGCGCCGAGGCAGCGGGGCGACATACCGCCACGACGAGTGGGGGCGAGCTCGCGTACCTGGACGCCGGCGACGGGCCGGCGGTCGTCCTGCTGCACGGGTTCCCGACCTCGTCGCACCTGTGGCGCCACGTCGTCCCCGAGGTCGTGCGGGCGGGGATGCGGGCGATCGTCCCCGACCAGCTGGGGTTCGGCGCGTCGGACAAGCCGGATGGGGTCGCGCTGCACCCCCGCGCCCAGGCTGGCTACGTTCGCGAGCTCCTCGGCGTCCTTGGGATCGACCGGTTCGCCGTCGTCGGGCACGACCTCGGCGGGGCGGTCGCCCAGCTCATGGCCCTCGAGGGCGGGGCGGAGGCCATCGCGCTCGTCGACGCGGCCGCGTTCGACGCGTGGCCCATCGAGGGCGTCCGGATGATCCAGGACGCGGAGCCGGAGCAGGAGACCCCCGAGTTCGTCGCGAGCATCATCGAGCTGGCCCTCGACCTCGGGCTGACGAACAAGGACGTCCTGACCCGCGAGATGGTCGAGGCGTACGTCGGGCCGTTCGCCGGGGACGAGGGAGCGCACGCGTTCTTCCGCGCCGCCCGCGCCATCGACGGCGTCGGCCTGACCGGCAGGGAGGACGACCTGGCCGCCCTCGACATCCCGGCCCTGCTCGTGTGGGGAGAGGACGACCCCTACCTGGGGACGGAGCTCGCAGACCGCCTCGTCGAGGTCCTGGCTCGGCCGTCGCTGGTCCTGCTGCCGGGGTGCGCGCACTTCACGCCCGAGGAGGCGCCCGACACGCTGGCCCCCCTGCTGGCACAGTTCCTGGCCGCGAACTGGCTGGGCCGCCCCGTCGAACATCACCACGAGGGGCACGGCCACGGCCCCGCCGAGGGCCCCGTCATGGTTCGACTGGAGCGCCGTGGGGAGGCTTGACATCTCGCTCACGCCCGACGAACGGGACCGGTTCCTGGCGACGGCGTGGACCGCGCGGGTGGCCACGGTGGGCCCGGGCGGAGATCCGCACGTCGTGCCGCTGTGGTTCGCATGGCACGACGGGGCGCTGTTCGTGAACACCACCCGCGGGAACCGCACGGTCCGCAACGCCCAGCACGACCCGCGGGCCGCCGCGACCGTCGACGACGGCGAGCGCTACGACGAGCTGCGGGGCGTGGTCCTGCACGGCCGTCTGGAGGAGGCCGCGGACTACCCCCGGCTCGCCGCCGTCTCCGACGCGTTCGCCGACAAGTACTTCGGGGGGAACCGCCCCCACTTCGAGGGGTGGCGGAACCGTTTCTTCCTCCGCCTGCAGCCGCAGCGCATCTCGTCGTGGGACTTCAGGAAGATCCCGGAGGCCCTGGCCGCCCGGGAGGCGAGGGGATCGGGAGGTGGTGGGTGAACGAGGTTCGCATCCTGCTCTCGGGCATCCGGGCGTCCGGACGTCACGGGGCGAACGCCGGCGAACGCGACCAGCCCCAGGAGTTCGTCGTGGACCTCCAGGTCGAGGTCGAGCCGGACATCGGCGACGACCGCCTGGAGGACACGGCGGACTACGTGGACCTGGCCGGCGTCGTCCGGCACACGGTCGAGGTGGAGTCCTTCCAGCTCCTGGAGTCCCTGGCGCAGGCCGTGGCCGGCGCCGTGCTCCGGGTGGAGCACGTCACGAGCGTCCGGGCCGTGGTGCACAAGCCGACGGCCGCGGCCGCGCTGGGTCTCGTGGACGTCGCCGTGGAGGCCACGGCTGGCTGACGGGACCGTGGGGGCGGCCGTCCGGGCCTTCCTGGGCCTCGGGTCGAACCTCGGCGACCGGCTGGGCGCGCTGCAGTCCGCGGTGGACCTCCTGGCGGCGGTCCCCGGCGTCCGCGTGGTGCGGTCCTCGCGCGTGTACGAGACCGAGCCGGTCGGGCCGCGCCAACCCGACTACCTGAACGCGGTGGTCGAGGTGGCGACCGTGCTGTCCCCGCGCGAGCTGCTGGACGCGTGCCTGGAGGTCGAACGCCGCCTGGGCCGGGTCCGCCGGGAACGGTGGGGGCCGCGGACCATCGATGTCGACGTGCTGACGTACGGCGATCGGGAGGTCGACGAGCCCGGCCTGGAGGTCCCCCATCCTCGGATGCACGAGCGGGGGTTCGTCCTGGCGCCTCTGCTGGAGCTGGCCGCCGACCCGATGCTCCCTGGGGGGCGCCGGGTGGCGACGCTCCGGCCCGGACCCGGGTCGCTCCGGGGGATCCGTCCGTTCGCACCGCCTCTGCCGGCGCCGGCCGGTCGCCCGGGTGGCGGGCCGGGGATACTCGGCGCCATGGACGTGGCGGTGATCGGGGCGGGCCGGGTGGGGATCGCGCTCGCCGTGCTCCTGGCTCGGGCCGGGCACCACATCGTGGCCGTCTCCGGGGGCGACGCCACTCGCGACCGCGCCGAGCGGTTCCTGCCGGGCGTCCCGGTCACGGAGGCCGGGGACGCCGCGCGCCGTGCGGACCTGGTGCTCCTCGGCGTCCCCGACGCCGCGATCGCCGAGGCCGCCCGGGCCGTCGCCGGGGCCGTGCGCCCCGGCGCGTGGGTGGCGCACCTCTCCGGCGCCCAGGGCCTGGAGCCGCTCCGGGCTGCCGAGGACGCCGGGGCCCGGATCCTGGCCCTGCACCCGCTGCAGACGTTCCCGACCGTGGAGGCGGCGCTGGACCGGATGGCGGGGAGCGCGGTGGCCGTGACGGCCCGCGACGAGGAGGGCTCCGCGCTGGGGGAGCGCATCGCGCGGGACCTCGGGGGACGGCCGTTCCGGATGCCCGAGGAGGATCGGGCCCTGTACCACGCCGGCGCCGTGCTGGCCTCGAACGACCTGATCGCGCTCATGGCCCTGGCCGAGGACGTCCTGTCCGCCGCCGGGATCGACGACGCCCTGCACGCGTTCCTCCCGCTGGCCCGGGCCAGCCTGGAGAACGCGGCCGAGATGGGGCCGGCGTCCGCGCTGACCGGGCCGGTGGTCCGGGGGGACGCCGCAACGGTCGAACGGAACCTCCGGGCCCTGTCAGAACGCGCGCCGAACGCCGTGGCCGCGTACGCCGTCCTGGCCCGGGCGGCCGCCGCGCTCGCCGCCGGCGCCGGGCGGCTGGACGACGCCGGCCGGGAGGCAGTGGAGGAGGTCCTGGACCGGTGGGCGCCGCCGTGACCGCCTCGGGCCGGGCGGCCGGCGCCGTGACCGTCGTGCGGCGGATCTCCGAGCTCCGCGAGGCCTGTGACGCCGAACGCGCCGCGGGCCGGACCGTCGGGTTCGTCCCCACGATGGGGGCGTTCCACGATGGCCACCGCTCGCTGATGCGCCGGGCCCGCGCCGAACGCGACGTCGCGGCCGTCTCGATCTTCGTCAACCCCCTGCAGTTCGGCCCCGGGGAGGACTTCGGGGCCTATCCCCGCGACCTGGACCGCGACCTCGCGATGGCCGGGGCCGAGGCGGTCGACCTGGTGTTCGTCCCCGACGCCGAGGAGATGTACCCGGGGGGGAAGCTCGAGGTGTCCGTGGACCCCGGCCCCCTCGGGGAGCGGCTGGAGGGGGCCGTCCGCCCGGGCCACTTCCGCGGCGTGGCGACCGTGGTGGCCAAGCTGTTCAATGCCGTGGGGCCGGCGGCCGCGTACTTCGGCGAGAAGGACGCCCAGCAGCTGGCCCTGATCCGGCGGATGGCCGGCGACCTGTCGTTCCCGGTGGAGGTGGTGGGGTGCCCCATCGTGCGGGAGCCCGACGGCCTGGCCCTGTCCTCCCGGAACGTGTACCTCTCGGAGCGGGAGCGGACCGCGGCGCTGTGCCTGTCGCGCGGCCTGCGGGCCGGCGGGGACCTCGTGGCGAACGGCGAGCGCGACCCCCGTGTCATCGAGGAGGCCATCCGGAACCTGGTCCAGGCCGAACCGCTGGCGCACATCGACTACGCGGCGGTGGTGGACGAGGACTCGTTCGAAGAGATCCGCCGGATCGAACGGCCCGCCCGCGCGCTGGTGGCCGCGCGTGTGGGCCGCCCCCGGCTCCTCGACAACCTCCTGCTCGCGCCGTGAGCGCCCCGGAGCTCGATCGCGTGCACGTCCTGGTCGCGGTGACCGAGGCCCTCACCGCGCACGTGTTGGCCGGCTCGGACCTCGACGCGATCCCCGAGGACCGGACGGGGCTGGGGTCGGTGGTGTGCGCATCCGGCGGCGGGATCCTGTGCGGGCTTCCGGTGGCCCGCGAGACGTTCGCCCGGCTCGGCGTTCGGCTGCGCCCGCTGTCGGGAGAGGGCGGGCCGGTACAGGCGGGGGACCGGGTCGCTGAGCTCGGCGGGCCGATCCGGGCCATGCGGGCCGCGCAGCCCGTGGCCCTGGGGTTCCTGGAACGGCTCTCGGCCGTTGCCAGCGGCCTCCGGGAGGCCGATCCCGGCGCGCCGTTCGACGCCTACGCGTCGGGATTCGTGTCGCCGGAGCTTCCGGTGCGGGACAATGGCCCGCGGTTCGAGCTGCAGGAGGGCTGAGCGGGAATGCTGCTCGCGGTGGACGTCGGGAACACGCAGACGGTGCTCGGCGTGTTCAGGGACAGGGAGCTGGCCTGGCACTGGCGCATGTCCACCGACCCCGAACGGACGGCCGACGAGCTGGCGCTGCTGTTCGGCGGCTTCCTGGAGCAGCAGGGCCTGTCGTTCTCCCGCCAGATCACCGGGGTGGTCATCTCCTCGGTCGTCCCCCCGGTCACCGGCGAGCTCCGCGAGATGACCCGGCGGTACTTCCACTTCGACCCCGTGGTGGTGGAGCCCGGCGTGAAGACGGGGGTGTCCGTCCTCACCGACAACCCCCGCGAGGTGGGCGCCGACCGGATCGTGAACGCCCTGGGGGCCTACGCGAAGTACGGCGGGCCGTGCATCGTGGTCGACTTCGGCACCGCCACCACGTACGACGCCGTCAGCGAGAAGGGGGAGTACCTCGGCGGGGCCATCGCGCCGGGGATCGCGGTGGCGGCGGAGGGGCTGGTGGCCCAGGCCTCCCGGCTACCGCGGGTGGAGATCGTGGCCCCCCGTTCGGTCATCGGGAAGAACACCGTGGAGGCCCTCCAGTCCGGCCTGGTGTTCGGGACCGCGGCCGAGGTCGACGGCATGGTCGAACGGATGCAGAAGGAGCTGGGGGGCGCCGCCACCGTGGTGGTCACCGGCGGCATGGCGGCGGTCATCGCCCCGCATTGCCACAGCGTGGACCACCACGAGCCGTGGCTCACGCTGGAGGGCCTGCGCCTGATCTTCGAACGGAACACCGGCCCCGATGACTGAGCCTCCCGAGACGGAGGGCTCTCGGTTGGACCGGGTGGTGGCGGCGCGCCGGGAGACCCTCGAGCGCCTCCGCGAACGCGGCGTGCCCCCGTTCGCCCTGAGCTTCGCCAAGGACGCGGACGCCGCCGGCGTCCTGAGGGAGTTCGAGGGCCTGGCACCCGGCGAGGAGACCGACGCCGTGCGCTCCGTGGCCGGGCGGATCGTGCTGATGCGCCGGCACGGCGGCCTGGCGTTCGTGGTGATCCGCGACCGCACCGGCGACCTCCAGCTGTTCTGCGCCCAGGACGCCATGTCCGAGGAGTCGGGGGCCCTCCTCGAGGCCCTCGACCTCGGCGACATCGTCGGCGCCACCGGCACGGTGGTCCGGACGAAGCGGGGCGAGATCAGCGTGAAGCCGGCCACGCTCACCCTCCTCACGAAGTCGCTCAGGCCGCCGCCGGAGAAGTGGCACGGGATCAAGGACCCGGAGCTGAAGGTCCGGCGCCGGTACGTCCAGCTGGCCACCGAGCTCGAGTCCCGGACCATGGTCACGGCGCGGGCCGGGGCCCTGCGGGCCATCCGAGGCTACCTGGACGCCCGCGGATTCGTCGAGGTGGAGACGCCCGTGCTGCACGCGACGCCGGGCGGCGCGCTGGCGCGGCCGTTCCAGACCCACCACAACATCCTCGACATGCCGCTGTACCTGCGGATCGCCCCGGAGCTGTACCTGAAGCGGTTGCTCGTGGGCGGCCTGGAGCGGGTCTACGAGATCGGCCGGAACTTCCGCAACGAGGGCATCGACCGCGACCACAACCCGGAGTTCACGATGCTCGAGGTGTACCAGGCCTACGGCGACTACGAGGACATGATGGCGCTGGTGGAGGCCCTGGTGAAGGAGGCAGCGCTGGCCGTCCGGGGGTCGCTCCGGTTCGACTACCAGGGCCGGGAGATGGACCTGGAGACCCCGTGGCGGCGGGTCACCGTCCTCGACTCGGTGAGCGATGCCGCCGGAGAAGAGGTCACGCTGGACCGGCCCCTCGAGGACCTGGCCGCCCTGGCCGAGCGCCACGGGGTGAGGGTGGACCCGGCGTGGGGCCCGGGGAAGGTGGTCGTGGAGTTGTACGAGGCCCTCGTGGAGGAGGACCTCTTCCAGCCAACGTTCGTGAACGACTTCCCGCAGGAGGTGTCGCCGCTCGCACGGCCCCACCGGACCAGCCCCGGGGTGACGGAGCACTTCGACCTGATCATGGCCGGCATGGAGATCGGCCCGGCGTACTCGGAGCTCACCGACCCCGACGACCAGCGGGCCCGGTTTCTGCAGCAGCTCGAGGCCCGGGCCCACGGGGACGAGGAGGCCCACCCGCTCGACGAGGAGTTCCTGGAGGCCCTGGAGTACGGCATGCCGCCGGCGGGGGGCCTGGGCCTGGGGGTCGACCGCCTGACGATGATCCTCGCGGACGCCCCGTCGATCCGCGACGTGATCACGTTCCCCCACCTCCGCCCCGAGGAAGGCCGCGAAGGCTCCTGAGCCCGTTTCGCCGCGCGGGTCCGCCGCGCGGGGACGGCTGGTTCAGTCTTCGATCCGAGCGGTTCTGTCGCCTCGCCGAGCGCGTCCACCTTCTCGCACCGGGAGTCCCGCTTCCAGATGGGCGAACGCGCCATCCATCAGCCCGACCCAGTCGGCGCTCCTGTCCGCTCCGGCGGCGAGCAGGGTGGCCATCGACACCCCGATCACCGCTCCGGCGAGATTGCGAATCTCGAAGTCGTCCGGGCTTCGGCCGACCCGCTCGGCCACCAGCCCCGCGACCTGCTGGATCGTCCCGACGTACTGCTCCAACATCGCCGCGCGCACGTCGGGGACCGACAGGATGAGATCCACCCGATCTCGCTGTTCCGCCCATTGTTCCGCCGTCAGCCCGTCGAACACCGCTCGAAACGAGGCCCGAAGGGCCTGGATCGGGCTCAGCTCGGGGGGCTGGGCTCGGAACGCCTCGATCAGCAGTGGGTCGAACTCGTCCCACAGCACGAGGTCTTCCTTCGTCGGGAAGTACCGGAACAGTGTGCTCTCGGACACCTCCGCAGCGTCGGCGATCTCCTGGACGGTGGTGCCGTCGTACCCCTGTTCCCGGAACAGCCGGAGCGCGTGCTGCTGGATGGCCGCGCGGGTCCTGACCTTCTTGCGCTCCCGCAGCCCGACGGCCGGTCCCTCACCCTGCGACGACAACGTCACCCTCCGATGGAGCCCGTTCGATCTCCCTCTGCTCGTTCTTCTCCCGCTGGCGGGGCAGGAATGCCGCCGCCAGCGTCACGCCGACGACCGCCAGGCCGGCGCACACCCACAGGAGGAGGTCCATGCCGTGGACGAACGCGACGCGGACCGATCGCAGCAGAGACGCCGACCCGAGCCGGTGGGCCACGGCCACCCCCGCGGAGACGCTGTCCCGGACGGCGTTCGCGACCGGCGCGGGCAGCCCGGCCAGGTGCAACTCGCTGCGGTACCCCGCATTGAGCACCGTCCCCAGGACCGCCACCCCGATGGTGGCACCGACCTGACGCAGGGCCATGATCAGCGCCGATCCGACGCCGCTTCGCTCCTTCGACAGTGCCCCCAGCGCGGCGTCCATGGCCGTCGGCATGGCGAAGCCCAGCCCGGCCCCGAGCGCCGCCACCCACGGCAGCGTGAACCCGTCGCCGGTGCTCGCGGTGATCGTGGCCAGCGCGACGAGCGCGCCGCCCATCAGCGCGAACCCCAGGGCCACCGGGAGCGTCGCCCCGAACCGCTTGGCGAGCCTGTCGGCCGCGCCCGCGCCCACCACCAGCCCGCCGATCATCGGCAGCAGGCGGAGGCCTGCGCCCATGGCGTTGTGTCCGCCCACGGCCTGGAAGTACTGGGGCACCGTGAACAGCAGCCCGAACATGGCGAAGGACACCATGGTGACCAGAACCGTTCCCCACGTGAAGCTCGCGGAGCTGAACAGCGAGAGGTCGACCAGCGGGGCGCCCGCCGGACGCCCGGTCACCGAGCGCTCCCACGACACGAAGCCCGCGAGGAGCACCGCCCCGACGATCAGGGCGGCCAGCGCGCCGGGGTCCCCCCATCCCCTCTGGCCCGCCTCGATGGCGCCGTAGGTCAGGCCCACCAGCCCCGCGCTGGAGATGGCCACGCCCGGGATGTCGAGTCGAGGCCGATCATCGCTCCGGGACTCCGGCATCAGCACCGACACCGCGGCCAGCGCCAGGGCGATCACCGGCACGTTGATCAGGAACACCGATCCCCACCAGAAATGGGTGAGGAGCCAGCCACCCAGGATGGGCCCGATCGGATACGCCACCACCGTGGCCGCTACGACCAGGGTGACCGCTCTCCGCCGCTCCTCCTCGGCGAACAGGACGGGCAGCACCGACAGCGACAACGGGATGATGAAGGCCGCCCCCACCCCCAGGACGGCTCGGGCCGCGATCAGCGTCCCGGCCGAGCCGGCGAAGGCGCAGGCGGCCGAGGCCACGGCGAACAACGTGAGGGCTCCGAGCAGGAGCCGCTTCCGGCCGAGCCGATCCCCCAGCAGGCCGGCGGGAAGGAGCATCGCCGCCAGCACCAGGCTGTAGGCGTCCACGATCCACTGGAGCTCCGACGTGGACGCGTGGAGATCGGTGGCCAGTGTGGGAATGGCCAGATTCAGAACGGTCAGGTCGAGGCCGACGACCACCCCGGCCAACGCGAGGGCTCCGACGGCCCACCATCTCCGGCTTCCCGATCCGTTCATGGCACTCACCTTCTCTTGGAGGATACATTCATTTGATGGTAGCCGTCAAGAACGCCGGACGCCCAGGCCCCCTGGCCCTGGGAGGAACGGGTCCAAGCGGTTCAAGGACTGCCGCGTGGGCGCCGGGACGACGCCGACCGCCGGGGCGCCGGTTCGGTGAGGTAGCGCTGGAGTGTGGGCCCGATCCACCGAGCCACCTCGTCGGGATGGGCCGAGGCCAGGGGTTCGACCTTGACCACGTACCGGGCCACGGCCATGCCGACGATCTGGGATCCGGCGAGGGCCGCCCGGAGCGGTGCGTTCGGCATCCCGCTGGCCTCGGCCAGCGGCACGAGGACCTCCCTGGTGATGAACCCGCGCAGGGCGGCCGCGGCGACCTCGTTCGACGACGCCGAGCGGAGGATCGACAGGAAGACGTCCCGGACCTCGGGCCGGCCCCACAGCTCCAGGGCGATGCGGACCACCCGTTCGCCCAGCCGGGCGCGGGGCCCCTCGAGGATCGCCGGGACCACGACGCTCGGGTCGATGACCAGCCGGATCGACTCGGCGAACAGGTCCTCCTTGGACCGGAAGAAGTGCAGGACGAGCGCGGGATCGACGCCGGCCTCCCCGGCGATCCCCCGGATCGTCGTGCGCTCGAACCCGAGCTCGCCGAACTGCCGGCGGGCCGCGCGCAGGATGGCGTCGCGGCTGCCGCTCGTCCCGGGCCGCCGCCCCGTCCGCCGGGCCGCTCCCGTCACGCCGCCGCGCCGGCCTTCGCGGACGCCCGGGACAGGGCCACGAACCGCTCCTCGAACGTCGCCGGGACGACCTCCACCTCGGCGGTCACGCCCGCGGCGCGGAGGGCCTTCGTCACGGCGTCGGGGTCGGTCTCCGGGACCCGCACGCTCCGGCCGGTGAGCGAGATGGGCAGCCCGGCGTCGTCGAGCGCGACGAACGCGTCCCGCCACCGCTCGGCCGATACCTCGACGGCCGTGGCGTCGCCGACGATCTCGTCCATCGATCCGGTGCCCACCACCCGTCCCGCGGCCATCACCACCAGGCGGTCGCACTGGCGGGCCTCGTCCATGTAGTGCGTGGTGACGACCACGCCCGCGCCCTGCTCCGCGGAGGCCCGGATCGTGTCCCACAGGCGGGCTCTGCCCAGGGGGTCGACACCGGACGTCGGCTCGTCCAGCACCAGCAGCTTGGGACCGTGCACCAGGGCCGCCGCGAACGCCGTCCGCCGCCGGAGCCCCAACGGGAGATCGCGAACCGTGACGTCCTCCGCGTCCCGGAGATCCGGATCCTCGATCTCGGGAGACGACGCGCCGAACGCGGCCGCGACGAAGTCGATGTTCTGTCGGACGGTGAGGTCCTCGTACAGGCCGAGCCCCTGCGGAACGTACCCCAGCCGCCGCCGCGTGGCCCGGGACGGTGGCCAGCCGAACAGGTCCACCTGCCCGTCGCTCGGCCGGAGCAGGCCGAGCATCATCCGGAGCAGCGTGGTCTTCCCCGCGCCATTCGCCCCGAGCAGCCCGACGACCTCGCTCTCGTGCACCTCCAGGTCGGCACAGTCCACGGCGACGAACTCCCCGAAGCGCCGGGTCAGACACTCCGCCGTGACGAGCGTCTCGTGCCCGGCCGTCACGATGCCCCTCTCCCGCTCACGCGGCCTCCCGGTCTTCCGCCCGGGCCATTGCCGCAGCGATCACCGCGTCCTCGAGGTCCGCGTCGACCCGGGCCGACCCTTCCGGCCGCTCCCCGTCCGGGATCCACCACCGCCACCGGCCGCCTCTCCGCCACGCCCGCCGGCCCGCGGCTCCCTCCGGCCTCCGATCGACCTCGACCACGACTCCGGGCATGCGACGGACCACCTCCTCCGGCGCTCCGCGGGCTAGCGTGGTTCCCGCGTCGAGGGCCAGGACCTCGCCGGCCCGCTCGGCCTCGTCGAGGTAGGTGGTGGCGAAGACGACGGCGGCGCCGTCCGCCGCCGCCGACGAGATGAGCCGCCACAGGTCGGCCCGGCTCACCGGATCCACCCCCGTGGTCGGCTCGTCCAGCACCAGCAGCTCCGGGCGGTGCAACAGCCCCACGGCCAGCGCCAGCTTCTGCCGCATCCCGCCCGAGAGCTGTGCCACCAGCCGCCCCCGGGCCTCCACCAGGCCGGTCCTGCGCAGGAGCGCGTCGGCGCGCTCGGCCACGTCCCGCCCGGACAGCCCGTAGGCCGATCCGGCGAACGCCAGGTTCTCGTCGCAGGTGAGGTCGCCGTAGACGCCGGGGCCCGCGGACACGTAGCCGACCTGCAGCTCCCCGGGCCGTTCCACCGTCCCAGCCGTCGGCCGGACGGCGCCCGCCAGGGCCCGAAGCAGAGAGGTCTTCCCCGCGCCGTCGCCGCCCACCACCGCCGCCACCTCCCCCGTCCGGACCTCGAGCGAGACCCCGGACAGCGCCACGCGGTTCCCGTACCGGACCTCGAGGTCCCGGACTCCCCAGTCCCCGCTCACGCTGCCTGGGCCTCCGGCTCGCCCGCCCTGACCTTCCGCCTCCGGTCCGAGGGGGCGAGGTCCTTCCGGAACCGGACCACCGAGAGCCCGAACACCACCAGGCCCAGGACCGCCAGCATGACCAGCGGGAACCACAGCGACGCCAGGGGGGCGCCGCGCACCATCACGCCCCGGGCGATCCGGATGAAGTAGGTGAGGGGCAGTCCGTAGGCGATCCACCGCACCCCCGGCGCCATCGACTGCAGCGGGAACACCATCCCGGACAGCAGCACCTGGGGGAGCAAGGTCATGATCGCGAGCTGGATGGCCTGCCCCTGGTTCTCCGAGACCGTCGAGATGAGCACGCCGATCCCCAGGGTCACGAACAGGAACAGCAGTGCCCCCAGGGCGAAGGTCAGGACGGATCCCCGGAAGGGCACGCCGAACAGGCCCAGTCCCGCGGCCACCACGATGACCATGTCGACGATCCCCACCACGAAGTACGGGGCGACCTTGCCCACGAAGACGTCGCGGGCCCGGAACGGCATCACGGCCAGCTGTTCCAGGGTCCCGGCCTGCCGCTCCCGGACCACGCCGAGCGACGTGGCCACCGTCCCCACGAACACCAGGATCAGCCCGATGATCGCCGGAACCATCACGGCCGAGGTCTCGAGGTCGGGGTTGAACAGGACCCGGACCCTCGGGGTGGCCGTCCCCTCCGGGAGCCGGCCCTTGGCCTGGGCGAACCCCGTGACCACGGCCCGGGCGGAGAACAGCTCGGATCCGTCCACGAGGACCTGGGGCGCCGTGGGGTCCGCCACCACCACGGCGACCGCCTCCCCGTTCCGGAGGATGTTCTCGGCATCTTCTGCCGTGGCGTCGGTCCGCGTCCCGGTCACGTCGAGCGGGGGTGGAAGCTCCGGCGCGACCGTCGGCGCCCCGGGCCCCACCACCACGGTGGGCACCTTCGACACGTCGAAGCTGGCCGCGTAGCCGAAGACCACCAGCAGCACGAGCGGCAGGAAGATCATCATGGCGAGCGTCCGCCGGTCCCTGCGGAGCTGCCGGAACTCCTTCAACGCGATGGCCCACATGGGCGCCTCCACCTCTCGGACGGGTCGGGTCGGATCCGCCGCCCGACCTGACATCCATAATTCAACGTGTGTTGACTTCCTACACGATCGACGGCGGCGCTGTCAACCGCGAAGGGCCCGGTGGCCCGGGCCGAACGCGAGAAATCCCGCTCCGGGCTCATCCCGATGGAGGTTCCGGCCGAATGTCCTGAGGACATCGTTTGTTCGTATAGGGTGCGGAGGGGAAACAACCAATGTGGAGGCGTCGCCGGGAACCTGCCGGCGGCCGGCAACCCTCCAAGGAGGCGCGATGAGGTTCCGAGAGGCGAGTTCCGGGGACCCCGGGGGTATAATCGCTCTCGGAGGGCGCTCAGGCGGCGCGAAGAGGCGCCACCGTGAGCGCCGTCTGCGCCTCGGGGGTAGGACGTGGTCCGCGGATCCCCGGGGCACCGCACCAGCAGTACGGGGGCCGGCTGATCCGGCCGGAGAGGTTCGACATGTTTGAGCGGTTCACCGACCGGGCCAGACGGGTGGTCGTCCTCGCGCAGGAAGAGGCGAGGATGCTCAACCACAACTACATCGGCACGGAGCACATCCTGCTCGGGCTGATCCACGAAGGCGAGGGTGTGGCCGCCAAGGCCCTGGAGTCCCTCAACATCTCGTTGGAGGCCGTGCGCCAGCAGGTCGAGGAGATCATCGGCCAGGGCCAGGCCGCACCCACGGGTCACATCCCGTTCACGCCGCGCGCCAAGAAGGTCCTCGAGCTGTCGCTCCGCGAGGCGCTGCAGCTCGGCCACAACTACATCGGCACCGAGCACATCCTGCTCGGGCTGATCCGCGAGGGCGAGGGCGTCGCCGCGCAGGTCCTGCAGAAGCTCGGCGCCGACCTCAACCGGGTCCGCCAGCAGGTCATCCAGCTGCTGTCCGGCTACACC
>DASWED010000120.1:0-62601 GCA_036394995.1 Actinomycetota bacterium | reverse complement strand
TCCGGGCCTGCGACCGGCTCACCGTGGAGTCCGACCGCAAGGGCCAGCCCATGTCGAGGGCCGGACCGTCGATGCTCCGGACCCAGCTCCTTCACTCGGCGGACACCGCCAGGGCCCAGGATCCCCAGCTCGCCCGGATCTACTAGGTCCAGATGGTGGAGCGGGGGCGACCCACATCAAGGCCCTGTGCGTGGTGGCGGCGCACCTCGGGGAGCGGGGCTGGGCCGTCATGGTCCGTGGGACACCGTACGTCGTGTGCGGCGTCGACGGTCGTCCCGTGAGCAAGGCGGAGGCCAAGGCCATCATCGCCGAGCAGTGGACGGTGCCCGAGGAGGTCCGGCGGCGCCGGCGGAACAAGAACGTGGGGAAGGTCCCTCACCAAGTCCTCGTGGGACATGCACGCTCGCGCTCGAAGCGTGGCTACGAGGCGACCTTCCCCACCGGATCGTCGGTGACCGTCGGCTCCTCGTCAAGCGAGGAGGTGAGGCCTACTTGACAAGCGATCCCCGATAGGGAATCAGCCCGGGACGATCATCCTCCACGTGGCGCCGGCATCGGCGCTGTGGAGCACACGGTCAGTGCTGAGACCCACGATGATGCCGTGCCGGCCGTCGGGGAACGCGATGGTGGATGCCGCCTCGCCCAAGTCCAGCACGTCGTCCCAGTTTCGGATCCACGTCGCCGCGTTCGCCCCCACGGTTCGGCCGACCGGAGCGAGCACACCCGCGGAGGCGCCGCCGGACTCGCTGAAGGACCCGATCGCGAGCGGCCCACCCCACCTGCCGAGCCCGGTGGCCTGGTACGGGATCGCCGCTCCCAGGATCAGCGCCGCCGGCACGAGGGCGGCGAGCGCCGTCCCGAGGCGCCCCGGCCGAACGGCCCGGACCGGCGGCCCATCCGGCTGATGCGCCCCGTCCTCCGGTTCGACCGTCCCCTCCCGCCATCGCACGCGCGCCGTCCGCCCGACGGCGACGACCGCAACCGCCACGGCCAGCCCGCCGATCCAGCAGCCCACTGTGGATACGGCCCCTAGGGTGAACAGCCACTTCAGCGCAGCGCTCGTCACGAACACCGAGAGGACCATCCAGTCCACGAGCCGCGACCCGACCCCCGCCCCCCCGCGCCGACGAAGGACGACACCGATGAGGACCAGCGCGCCGAGAGTCGCCAGCATCCCCAACAGCGCTGCATTCCCCTGCCACCCGCGAACCGTGAAGCAGCCGGCGACCTCCACCCCCGAGATGTCGTGACGGATGCACTCGCGCTGCCACGGAAGCAGTTCGGCCACGACGAACACCGCGGCAGACATCGCGATCCACAGATCGAGGCGCCGCTGTCGGGGCGGCCCGAGTGTCGCCGCGGGACGTTCGACGACCGTGCGGGCCATGGCGTCCTCCCCTCTCTGTCGGACTCTAGTCGGGGACGATCTTCGTGCCGGTCTCGCCGGCCAGGGCGCGTTCGACGTTCTGGGGGTCGGTGATGACGGCCGTGCCGCCGGTGGCCTCCACGTAGCGGAGGGCGGCGTCGATCTTGGGGGCCATGGAGCCGGCCGCGAAGTGCGTCCCCTCGGCCAGGTACCGCTTCGCCTGCGACACGGTCATCCGGTCGATCCACTCCTGTTCCGGCGTGCCGAACCGCAGCGCCACCTTCTCCACCGCCGTCGAGATCATGAACAGCTCCGCGCCGAGCACCCGCGCCAGCAGGGACGAGGCCAGGTCCTTGTCGATCACCGCCGCCACGCCCACCAGGTTGCCGTCGGCGTCGCGGACCACCGGGATGCCGCCGCCGCCCACCGTGATCACCACGAACCCGGCGGCGACCAGGTCCTTCACCGCGGCCTCCTCGACGATCCGGATCGGCTCCGGCGAGGCCACCACGCGGCGCCACCCGCGCCCGGCGTCCTCCATCACGGCCCAGCCGTCCTTCTCCTGACGCTCCTTCGCCCGGGCCTCGTCCATGTAGGAGCCGATGGGCTTCGAGGGCTTCTGGAACCCGGGGTCGTCGGCGGGGACCTCCACCTGCGTGACCACGGTCACGGCGGACTTGTCGAGACCGAGCCGCGCGAAGTCGTTGTAGAGGTTCTGCTGGAGCGCGTAGCCGATGGCGCCCTGGCTGTCCGCCCCGCACACGTCGAGCGGCACCTCGTGCAGCTCGTGGGCGGCGAGCTCGGACCGCCGGAGGATGAACCCCACCTGCGGTCCGTTCCCGTGGCCGATGGCCACGTTCCACCCGTCGGAGATCATCGACGCGATGTGCCAGCACGTCTCGCCCGCGGCGATGTACTGGTCCCGGACGGACTGGTGCTCCTTGTCCTTGATCAGCGAGTTCCCGCCGATCGCCACGACGGCCGTCTTCGTGCCCATCACTTCTTCCCCATTCGAACGAGCAGGTTCAGCATGACGAGCGCCACCAGGATGTAGACGACCCACTGCGGCACCCGCAGCCAATGAGCGAGATCCATCGTTGACCCTCCCTTCGATCGCCGAACGCACGCCCGACCGGGGAGTCGGACCCGCCCCGGCCGGGTCTCGCGCGCCTCGAACCCCTACTCGACGGCCCCGAGGACCAGCGCCAGCAGCGCCATCCGCATCACGACGCCGTTGAACGCCTCCGTCCAGTACCGGGCGTGCCGGGTGGAGTCGACGTCCGTCGGCAACTCGTCCATCCGGGGCAGCGAGTGCAGCACGATCGAGCCGGACTTCGCCGTGTCCCGGAGCAGCTCCCGCGTGACCTTGTACTCGGCCGGCGTGGTGGGCAGCTCGGCGGCCCGTTCGTCGCGGCCCTTCGTGTAGTCGGCCTGCACGACCGGCTCCATGTAGATCACGTCGGCGTCGGCGATGCACTCGGCCACGGACCCGACCTCGGTGTACCGCACGTTGTAGCCGTCGATCTCCTTCTTGAAGTCGTCGAGCAGCGACATCTCCGGCGGACAGACCACGTAGGCCTCGGAGTCGAACTGCGACAGCGCGTACAGGATCGAGTGCATGGTCCGCATCCGCATGTCGCCGACCAGCAGGAACTTCAGCCCGTCGAGCGTGCCCAGCTCCTTGTACGTCGTGTACAGGTCGGTCAGGACCTGGGTGGGGTGCTCGCCCCAGCCGTCGCCGCAGTTGATCACCGGCACGGTGGCCCAGTGGGCAGCCTCGGCCGGCGCGCCCTGCTGGAAGTGCCGCATGGCGATGACGTCGCCGTAGTACTCCAGCATGTGCACGGTGTCCTTGATCGACTCCTGGTAGAAGTCGCCGGCCCGCGTCATCTTCGCGTCCGAGAACCCCAGCACGTGCCCGCCCAGGCGGTGCATCGCGGCCTCGGTGGCCAGCCGGGTCCGCGTGGACGGCTGGTAGAACGCCGTCAGCAGCGTCTTGTCCTTCAGGAGGTCCGTGTTCTTCCGGTTCGCCGCGTGCGGCCGCAGGTCGTCGCACACGTCGAACACCCGGAAGAACTCGTTCCGTTCGAACTCCTTCAGCGACAGGATGTCGCGCCCCGCGAAGCTCCTCATGTCGTCCTCCCTTCCCTGACTTGCCTGGCCCGATGTCGGGCCGAACTCCTACTCCCGGCGAATGCCGGTCAGC
Organism: Actinomycetota bacterium; assembly: GCA_036394995.1. GTDB lineage: Bacteria > Actinomycetota > UBA4738 > UBA4738 > JACQTL01 > DASWED01. The sequence goes on along the minus strand of DASWED010000120.1, from coordinate 59,029 downwards.
AACACTCCGACGCGCTCGTCGTCGCCGATGGCCCCCCGGCGGCGGAGCTCCACCAGCCCGGCCAGTCCCGCAGACCCCGTGTGGTCGGCCGGGATCCCCGTCTCCGCGAACGCCAGCTCGTTGGCCTCGAGCAACGTCGGTTCGTCCACCACCACCGGCGAGCCACCGGTCTCGAGCATGGCCCGCACCACGGCCACCCAGTCGTACGTCTCGTCGTCCAGGATGCCGTGGGCCACGGAGTGGGGGGCCTCCTCCCACGCCCACATGAAGTCGCCGCGGTGGGTCCGCGCGTGGGCCAGCGCCGCATCCACCGTAACTCCGTGCTCCTCCCGCCACGCCTCCACCCGTTCGAATGCCCGGGCCAGCGGAGACGCCCCCGTGGTCTGCACCGTGTGCAGCGCCGGCACGCGCTCCAGGGCCCCCAGCTCGTGCGCCTCGCGGAGCCCCTGGATCACCGCGCTCGCCAGCGCCCCGCCACCCACCTGCACCACCATGCGGTCGAGCGCCACCCCGTCCTCCCGGAGCTGCGACGCCATCTCGTACCCGAGCGTGATCCCGCCCTCGATGGCCAGGCCGTTCTCGTTCCCCTGGCACGTGAACGGCAGCGCGCCGGCCGCCAACGAACGCTTTAGCGCGTGGTACGTGGGGTCGCCGGGCACGCCGGGCTCCCGCGGGGACACCACGATGTCCGCCTCCAGCTCCTTGAGCCGGGCCACCACCACCGGGTCGGCGTCCGTGGGCACGAAGACCTGGAGCCGGCGGTCGGCGGCCCGCGCGACCACCGCCGCGGCCAGCGCGGCGTTCCCGCACGACGCGATGGCCAGAGGCCGCGAGTCCCGCATCTCCGGATCCACCAGCCCCACCCGCTCCGCCACCTCGAGGTGGACGAGCAGCCCCATGAGATGCCGGGCCTTGTGCGATCCCGACACGTTCCCGGTCTCGTTCTTCACCCACACGCCGCCGGTAGCGGAGAACCCCAGCCGGTCCGAGAGGTCGTCCTCCCGGACGAACGGCGTGACCCGGAACCCGTACCCCTCCACGAGCGACACAGAGTCGTCAAGCAGATTGACGATCCCGCGGTACTCCGCGTCGGCCAGGCCGAAGTGCGCGGCCAGATGGTTCGAACGGAACAGCCCCCGGTACCGGAGGAACGGGTTCGCCTCCGCGTCGGCCCGGTCCTCCGGGAACGACACCGCCCCCGGGTCGAGGACCCGCACCAGGACGTGGTCGACCTCGGGATCCACCCCGGCCTTCGGGCACCGGAACGGGTACGGCTCGTCCGGCCCGACCTCCGTGCCGCAGCCGGAGCACACCATCCGGCTGCGCATGGCCGGCGGGTCCGGCTCGGTCCGCGTGTCCGTCACCCCCTCACGGCGCCACGCCGGTCCGGCCGTTGAACTCCTCGATCATGGCGTCCCACACCGGGATGACGTCCTGGAGCTCGTGCCACCACGACTGGTCGCGCCGCACGGTGAACTCCTCCAGCGAGACCCCCTGCTGCTCCACCCAGGTGAAGTAGCCGAGGTTGAAGATCCTCTCCCGGTCCCGCAGCGAGGTCTCCAGGTAGTCGTCCGTGCCCATGCCGGCCACGTGCTGTCCGAACACCTCGCCGGCGTGGACCGCGTCGAACTCGCCCCCGAAGTCCTCCCGGGTGGCGCGCTCCCGTTCGCTGCCGTACATCGTGGAGCCGTCCGTGGCCAGCGTCATGATCACGTCGTCCGGGCCCATCCGGTGATACTTCGCGGCCTTGATCGCGGCCAGGACGTTGCAGATCGACGACAGCCCGAACGAGGAGAACGCCTCGATCACGTCCGACGACACGCCGTGCCGAGAGGCCAGGTACTCCCGCCCCACCGGCGTGTTCAGCAGCAGGTCCACGTGGTCCGTGGCCACGTCGGAGACCGCGGCCACCGCGTCGGTGTTCATCACGTTGTGGATGAATGGGATGTGCTTGTCGCCGATGCCCTGGATGTTGTGCTCGCCGAACCCGTTCGCCAGCATTGTCGGGCATTCCAGCGCCTCCACCGCCACCACCATGGACCCGTGGTGCTCCTTCAGGTAGTCGCCGGCCCCGATGGTCCCGGCCGACCCGGTGGCGGACACGAACGCGCGCAGGCGGAGGTCAGCGTCGTCCCCCCCGAGCGATTCGAACACCCGCTCCAGGGCCTTCCCCGTCACGAGGTAGTGGGCCAGGTGGTTCCCGAACTCCGAGAACTGGTTGAAGATCACGTTCTGGGGGTCCTCGGAGAGCTCGTTGCACTTGTCGTAGATCTCCTTGACGTTGCTCTCGGTTCCCGGAGTCCGGATGATGTCGGAGGGGTCGAGGACCCAGTGCTCGAGCCAGTCGAACCGCTCCCGGCTCATCCCCTCGGGGAGCACGGCCACGCCGCGCGACTGCATCAGGCGCGAGATGGCCACCCCGCCCCGGCAGTAGTTCCCGGTGGACGGCCAGATGGCCTTCTGCGTGGTGGGGTCGAACTGCCCCGTCACGATCCGGGGGGCCAGGCAGCCGTACGCCGCCAGCACCTTGTGGGCCCGGATCATGGGGAACCGGTCACCGAACGCCACGACGATCTTCGCGTCCACGCCGGTGAGCTCCCGGGGCAGGACCACGTGCTGGGGCACGTCGACGGGCTCCACCCGGTCCGGCCCGTTGTACCAGTGGACCCGGAACAGGTTCAACGGGTGGGCCTCGTCGGGTCCCACCGAGCCCAGGGCCACCTTGATCTTCTCCGGGACGGCGGTCGGATCCGCCAGCTCGGCGAACGTCGGGAGCACGATCCCCGCCTCCCGGAACCTCCCCACGGTGCGCTCGTAGACGTCGGCGTCCACGAGGTCGCGTTCCAACCCCAATCGTCGCATTCGACTCCCCCAATCGCGCAGGTCCGGTCGCTCCAGTGTGGATGCCGCGGCCGCGTGCGGCAACAGGGCGAAGGTCCCGGGTCCCGGGTGCCTCCCGGCCCCCTTCCGCCGGTACCCCGGCTGCCCTAATGTAGCGGGCGAGGCCCGCGCGATTGTCGGCGCACACGAGGGAGCGACCGATGGAGTTCATGCTGAACGGCAGTCCGGTGAACGTGCAGCCCCGGGAGGGTTCCAGCCTGCTCGACGTGCTCCGCGAGGAGTGCGGCCTGCGTTCGATGAAGGACGGCTGCGCACCGGAGGGATCGTGCGGCGCGTGCACGGTCATGGTCGAGGGCAAGGCCGTGGTGTCGTGTGCGCAGCCCGCCCGGCGGGCCGAGGGGAAGTCCATCGTGACGCACGAGGGGCTCACGCCGGAGCAGCGCCGCGTGTGGGCGGACGCGTTCGTGCTCTCCGGCGCGTCGCAGTGCGGGTTCTGTTCGCCGGGAATCGTGATGAAGGCCGAGGCCATGCTGGCCAAGAACTCCTCGCCCACCCGGGACGAGGTGGCCCGGGGGCTGGCCGGGAACCTGTGCCGGTGCACCGGCTACATCAAGATCATCGACGCCGTGGAGCACGCCGCGGCGTGCAAGCGCGGGGAGCCCCTGCCGGAGATCGACCGATCCGGCCGGGTGGGCAGCCGCACCGCACGGTACCTCGGCGACGAGCTGGCCCTGGGCGACAAGCCGTTCGTGAACGACATGGTCCTGCCGGGGATGCTCCACGGCGCCATCCGGTTCTCCGACCACCCTCGGGCCAGGGTGGTCCGGATCGACACCACGAAGGCCGAGGCTCACCCCGGTGTGGTCGCGGTGACCACGTGGAAGGACATCCCCGGCCAGCGCGCCCTGGGGACCATCCAGCAGGACTGGCGGCAGTTCGTGGCGGAGGGGGAGGCCACCTCCTACGTGGGCGACATGCTGGCCGCCGTGGCCGCCGAGACCCGCCACGCAGCCCGGGAGGCCGCCGCGCTGGTCGAGGTGGAGTACGAGGTCCTGGAACCGGTCACCGACCCGTTCGACGCCCTGGAGCCGGACGCGCCGAAGCTGCACCCGGACGGCAATGTGCTTTCGCAGTCGGACGTGAAGCGGGGCGACGCCGACGCCGCGCTGGCCGACGCCGCGCACGTGGTCACCGATACGTTCCGCACGCAGTTCATCGAGCACGCGTTCCTGGAACCGGAGTCCGCGCTGGCCGTCCCCGACGAGCCGAACGGAACGCCGGGCGTCCACGTGTACTCCCAGGGCCAGGGGGTGTGGGAGGACCGCCACCAGGTCGCGCAGATGCTGGGACTGCCCCAGGAGAAGGTCCGGGTCACGCTGGTGGCCTGCGGTGGCGCGTTCGGGGCCAAGGAGGACCTCAACGTCCAGGGCCACGCCGCGCTCCTGGCGCTGCGGACCGGCCGCCCGGTCCTCGTCACGCTGTCGCGGAAGGAGTCGCTGTTCTTCCACTCCAAGCGCCACCCGCTGACCATGGAGTACACGGCCGGGTGCGACGCCGAGGGCCACCTGGTGGCGTTGAAGGCCCGGATCGTGGGGGACACCGGTGCGTACGCCAGCGTGGGGGCCGCCGTGCTGGAGCGCGCCGCCGGCCACGCCTGCAGCGCGTACAGGATCCCGAACGTCGACGTGGAGTCCCGCGCCGTCTACACGAACAACCCGCCGTGCGGCGCCATGCGGGGGTTCGGCGTGAACCAGACGAACTTCGCCATGGAGACCGTGCTGGACATGCTGGCGGAGAAGGTCGGGATCGACGGGTGGGAGGTCAGGTGGCGCAACGCCGTGGAGTCCGGCGACCGGTTCGGCACCGGCCAGCTCCTGGGCCCAGGCGTGGGGCTGAAGAAGACGCTCATGGCCGTGAAGGACGCGTACTACGGCTCCACGTACACCGGGATCGCGTGCGGCGTGAAGAACACCGGCATCGGCAACGGCATGAAGGAGTGGGGCAAGGTCATCCTCCGCCCGGAGCACGACGGCACGCTGTCGCTGTTCCACTCGTGGACCGAGATGGGCCAGGGGGTCCACACGGTCATGCAGCAGATCGCGTGCGAGGAGCTGGGGCTGCCCCCGGAGAAGGTCCACGTGTTCGTGGACACGGAGAAGGAGCTCGACACCGGGCAGACCACGGCGTCGCGCTCGACCACGTTCGGAGGCCAGGCCGTGATCCTCGCGGCGAAGGAGCTCCGCGACGCGCTGAATGGCGGCAAGCTGGAGGAGCTGGCCGGGCAGGAGTTCTACGGCGAGTTCCTGGCCGACTGGACGACGAAGAACGACGCGCCCGAGCCCATCACGCACGTGGCGTACGGATGGGCCACGCAGGTGGCGATCCTCGACGACGAGGGCCGCCTGGTGAAGATGGTGGCGGCGCACGACGTGGGGCGGGCCATCAACCCGACGCTCGCCGAGGGCCAGGTGGAGGGCGGGATCCACATGGGCCTGGGCCACGCCCTGTCCGAGGAGTTCGTCGTGGAGGGCGGCGTCCCGAAGACGGACACGCTGAAGTCCCTGAACATCGTCCCGCCGGTCGGCATGCCCGAGGTCGAGGTCATCCTGGTGGAGGAGCCCCAGCCAGAGGGACCGTATGGCGCGAAGGGCGTGGGGGAGGGGCCGCTGGTCCCGACCGCATCCGCCGTGGCCGCGGCGCTGTACCGGTTCGACGGGGTCCGCCGGACCCGCCTGCCGATGAAGGACTCCACCGCGGCGAGGTTCGCGGTGCCGAAGCTGGCCGCCGCCGGGAGGCGCGAGGAGTGACCTCGGGCGGGGGGGTCGGTTCGACGGGGGCCGGCGTCGTCCTGTCCGGGGCCACGGTCGTCACCTCGCTCGACCCGCCCCGGGTGGAGCGAGCGAACGTCTTGGTCCGGGACGACCGGGTGGCGGAGGTCGGCGGGTTCGGGTGGACCCAGGACGACTCGCTGGACTGCTCGGGGTGCCTGATCGTCCCGGGGAACGTCTGCGCGCACCACCACCTGTACTCGGCGCTGGCGCGGGGGATGCCCTACTCCCTGGAGCCGCCGGAGAACTTCGTGCAGGTCCTCCAGCGTGTCTGGTGGCGGCTGGACCGGGCCCTGGACGACGAGGCGAACCGGGCCTCGGCCCTGGCAGGAGGTTCGGACGCTCTCCTCGCCGGAACCACGACGATCGTCGACCACCATGCGTCGCCGAACGCCATCGAGGGTTCGCTCGACGTCTACGCCGATGCGCTGGAGTCCCTGGGGGTCCGGTCGGTGCTGTGCTACGAGGTCACCGACCGCGACGGCCCCGAGCGGGCCGCCGCGGGGGTGACGGAGAACCGCCGGTTCCTCGCCTCCGAGCGCCACCTCACCCGAGGGATGGTCGGGGCGCACGCCTCGTTCACGATGTCGGACGAGACCATCGCCGCGTGCGTGGAGGTGGCCCGGGAGGCCGAGGCGGGCATCCATATCCACGTGGCCGAGGACGGCGCCGACGAGGCCGACAGCGAGGTTCGGTTCGGCCGGCGGGTGGTCGAGCGGCTGGCCGAGCTCGGCGCGGTGGACGAGCGCTCGCTGCTGGCACACTGCATCCACCTCGAGGAGGGCGAGCTCGAGATCATCCGGAACCTGTCCGCCACCGCGGTCCACAACCCCCGGTCGAACATGAACAACGCGGTCGGGCACGCCCCCGTGGGGGCGTTCCCGCGCCTGGCCCTCGGGACCGACGGGATCGGCGGCGACATGTTCGCCGAGTCCCAGGCCGGGTTCTGGCGGGCCCAGGAGGCGGGGGACGCGGGCGGGCCTCAATGGGCGCTCGAGCGCATGGCGGAGTCGGCCCGGTTCGCCGGACGGGTCTTCTGGGAGCCACTGCTGGGACGGATCGAACCGGGGGCGCCCGCCGACCTGGTGGTCCTCGAGTACGAGCCCCCGACCCCGCTCACGAGCGACAACCTGGCGGGGCACTGGGCCTACGGGCTGTCGTCGCGGATGGTCCGGGACGTGATGGTGGCCGGGCAGTGGGCGGTCCGGGACCGCGCGCTGGCCCGGGTGGATCAGGACGGGCTGGCCGCCCGGTGCGCCGAGCAGGCCGGCCGCCTGTGGGAACGGCTGGAGGCGATCGACGTTCACGAGTTCCAGCCGGCCGGCTGAGCGAGCGAACAGGGAGGCGGGCATGGCCGTGACGAGCGAGGGACGGGTTTCCCTCTACCTGCAGGACGCGCACCCGATCCGGGACGGCATGCGGTACACGCAGATGGCGGAGGAGCGCGGGTTCGAGGCCGTGTGGCAGGCCGAGAGCCGGCTGGTCCGGGAGGCCACGGTGCCCATGGCCGCCTACGCCGCGGTCACCTCACGGATCAAGGTGGGCTCGGGGGTGGTGAACAACTGGACCCGGAACGTCGGGCTCCTGGCGGCGACGTTCTCGACCCTCGACGACCTGGCGCCGGGACGGGTCATCCTGGGGATCGGCGCGTGGTGGGACCCGCTGGCCCGGAAGGTGGGGATCACGCGGCGGAAGCCGTTGCTGGCCATGCGGGAGACCGTGGAGACCGTCCGCCGGCTCCTGGCCATGGAGCGCGTCACGTTCCACGGGGAGTTCGTGGACGTGGAGGACATCGAGATCGACATCGTCCACGGGGACCGTTCGCCGAAGGACGTCCCGATCTACATCGGGGCAACCGGGATGAAGATGATGGAGCTGGCCGGCGAGATCGCCGACGGCGTGTGCCTGAACTACCTGGTGGGGCCGCCCTACAACAAGACCGCGCTGGAGCACCTGGCGGCCGGCGCGGAACGGGCGGGGCGGACGGTGGAGGACATCGACCGGCCCCAGCTGGTGGTGTGCTCGCTCGACGAGGACCGCGAGGTGGCCCTGGACCGTGCCCGGGAGCTGGTCACGCAGTACCTGGGGCAGCAGCCCCACATCATGAAGGCCAGCGGCGTGGACCAGTCGCTCCTCGACGACATCGGCAAGGTCCTCACGTGGCCGGCCTCGGACGAGGAGATCCGCACGGCCATGAAGCTCGTCCCGGACGAGGTGGTGCAGCTCATCACGGCCTCCGGCACGGCCGACGAGTGCCGGGCCAAGGTCCGCGAGTACGTGGACAACGGCTGCACGTGCCCGATCCTGTATCCCCTGGGGCCGGACGTGGGCGCCATGCTCGATGCCTTTGCCGGGGGCCAGTTCTGATGGAAGTGCTGCTGCCGGAGTCCCTGGAGGACGCGCTCGAGGCCAAGCGGGAGATGCCCGAGGCCCGGCCCATCTGCGGCGGCACGGATCTCATGGTCGAGCTGAACTTCGACAAGGGGAGGCCGGCGGGGCTCATCGACGTCGCCCGCCTGTCCGAGCTGAAGGAGTGGCGCCGGGAGAACGGGCGGATGTTCCTGGGGTCCGGGGTGACGTACATGCGGATCGTCCGGGAGCTGCCGGAGTTCACGCCGCTGGTCCAGGCGTCGCGGTCGGTGGGGTCGCCGCAGATCCGGAACCGGGGGACCGTGGGCGGGAACCTCGGGACGTCCTCGCCGGCCGGGGACGCGCTGCCGCCGCTCGCCGTGTACGGGGCCGACGTGGTGCTGGGCAGGGCCGGCGGCGCCACCCGGAAGGTGCCGTTCGCCGGGTTCATCACCGGGCCCAAGCGCAACGCCATGGAGCCGGACGAGATCATCCTCGGGGCGGAGTGGGACGTGGTCAGGGGGCCGGGGACGTTCTCGAAGATCGGGACCCGCAACGCCATGGTCATCGCGGTAGCCGGCCTGGCCATGGTCCTGGACGAGGACGCCCGGGAGGTCCGGGTGGCCCTGGGTTCGGTGGGCCCGGTGATCCTGCGGGCCCCGGAGGCGGAGGCCTCTGCGGCGGGGGCCCTGGCCGACGCCGGTGTGTGGGAGGACCCGGACGTGCCGGTCGACCCCGGCGTGGCGGAGGAGTTCGGGCGGATGGTGGCCGGGGCGGCCCGGCCGATCGACGACGTCCGGGGCACGGCGGCGTACCGCCGCCATGCCGTGGAGGTCCTGGCCCGGCGGTCGTTCGCGTGGTGCCTGGAGGACCGCCGGGCCCGGGAGGGCTGAGCGATGTTCGAGGAGGTCGAATGCTGGTCCGTCTGCGGGTGAACGGGGAGGAACAGGAGGCCGACGTCTGGCCGGGGGCCAGCCTGCTGTTCATGCTGCGGGAGCACCTCAACCTCCCCGGGTCGAAGAACGCGTGCGAACAGGGCGAGTGCGGCTCTTGCTCGGTGTGGATGGACGGCGACCTGGTGTGCTCGTGCCTGGTGCTGGCGGCCCAGGCCGAGGGGGCGGACGTCCTGACGGTGGAGGGGCTGGCGGCCGGCGGCGAGCTCCACCCCGTCCAGCAGGCGTTCGTCGACGCCGGCGCGGTGCAGTGCGGGTTCTGCACACCGGGGCTCGTGGTGGCGGTCGCGGACCTCCTGGGGGAGAACCCCGATCCCGACGACCCCACCATCCGGGAGGCCCTGTCGGGGAACCTGTGCCGGTGCACCGGCTACCAGAAGATCATCGACGCCGTGCACCTGGCGGCCGCGCGGATGTCGGGAGCGGGCGCGTCGTGACCAGGCTGCTGGTCCGGGGGTGCGAGGCCGTCGCCACGATGGACGACGCCGGCACGGAGATCCCCGGCGGGTCGGTGCTGTTCGACGGTGGGGAGATCGCGTGGGTCGGGACCGGCGAACCGCCCGTGGCGGCCGACGAGCTCCTGGACGGCGCCGGCTGCGTGGCCGTCCCGGGACTCGTGAACGCCCACCACCACCTGTACCAGGCGCTCACCCGGGTCCGGGTCCAGGACGGCGGCCTGTTCCGGTGGCTCCAGGAGCTGTACCCGCTGTGGGCGGGGCTCGACGAGGAGTGGGCCCGGACGGCGGCCGCGGTGGGCCTGGCGGAGCTGGCGCTCTCCGGGTGCACCACCAGCACCGACCACCACTACGTGTTCCCCGAGGGCTCCGGCGATCTGCTCCACGCCGAGGTCGACGCCGCGCGCGAGGTGGGCCTTCGGTTCCACCCGTGCCGGGGGTCGATGGACCTCGGGCGGTCCGCCGGCGGTCTCCCGCCGGACTCGGTGATCCAGGACCGGGACACCGTCCTGGCCGAGACGGAGGACGCGGTCCGGCGCCTGCACGATCCCTCGCCCGGCTCCATGCTCCGGATCGCCGTGGCGCCGTGCTCGCCGTTCACCGTGACGGCCGGGCTGATGAAGGAGTCGGCCGCGCTGGCCCGCCGCCTGGGCCTGCGCCTGCACACTCACATCGCCGAGACTCTGGACGAGGAGGAGTACTGCCAGGAGCAATTCGGGATGCGGCCCATCCAGCTGCTGGAGGATCTGGAGTTCCTGGGCTCCGACGTGTGGCTGGCCCACTGCGTGTACCCGTCGGGCGACGACGTCCACCGACTGGCGGACACTGGGACCGGCGTGGCTCACTGCCCCTCGTCGAACCTCCGGCTGGGGAGCGGGATCGCGCCGGTCCGGCGCCTGCTGGACGCCGGCGTGCCGGTGGGTCTGGGCGTGGACGGCTCGGCGTCGAACGACTGGAACGATCTCCTGGGGGAGGTTCGCCAGGCCATGCTCGTGGCGCGCGCGGCCCCCGACCCAGCCGCGCTCTCGGCCCGGGAGGCCCTGCGCGTCGCGACGCGCGGCGGCGCAGCCTGCCTGGGCCGGGAGGACGAGATCGGGTCCCTGGAACCCGGGAAGCGGGCCGACCTGGCCCTGTTCGACGTGACCGGCCTGGCGTTCTCCGGGGCGGACGCGGACCCGGTCGCCGCGCTGGTGTTCTGCGCGCCGCGGAGGGTCCGGGACCTGTTCGTGGAGGGCCAGCGGGTGGTCGCCTCGGGGCGGCTCACCGGGATCGACGAGGACGACCTGGCGGCCGAGGGCCACCGTGTTGCTCGGCGGATCGCCGGAGGAAGGGAGTGAACGGATGAACGCGAAGACAGGACCGGGGGTTCGCGAGCGGGTCAGCCGGGGCATCGGGGTCTCGGCGCCGCGCGTGGACGGCATCCCGAAGGTCCAGGGCAAGTTCGCGTTCGCCAGCGACCTGTGGGCGGAGGGCATGCTGTGGGGCCACACCGTCCGCAGCCCGTACCCCCACGCCAGGGTGCTCTCGATCGACCCGTCCGCGGCGCTCGCCGCGCCGGGGGTGAAGGCCGTCCTGACCATCGACGACGTCCCCGGCAAGCGGACGTTCGGGCTGGAGTTCTCGGACCAGCCCGTGCTGGCCGAGGGCAAGATCCGCTACACGGGCGAGCCGGTCGCGGTGCTGGCCGCCGAGACCCCCGAGGAGGCCCGCCGGGCCGGGGACCTGGTCCGGGTGGAGTACGACGTCCTCCCGGCGGTGACCGACATGGTGGAGGCCCTGGACCCCGGTGCACCGAGGGTCCACGAGTTCGGCAACGTGCTCCGCCACATCCACATCACCCACGGGGACCCGGATGCCGAGGCCGATGTCTGGGTCGAGGGGTACTCCGAGACGGCCATGCAGGACAACGCGCCGCTGGGGCCGGAGGGCGGCCTGGCCGTCCCCGCCGAGGACGGCGGCGTCGACCTGTACGTGAACACCCAGTGGCTCCACGTGGACCTCCAGCAGATCGCCCCGTGCCTGGCGCTCCCCCCGGAGAAGGTCCGGATCACCCTGGCCGGGATGGGCGGCGCGTTCGGCTCGCGGGAGGACGTCCACCTCCAGATCCACGCGTGCATGCTGGCCCTGCGGACGGGCCGCCCGGTGAAGATGTCGTTCGGCCGGGAGGAGTCGTTCGTGGCGCACAAGAAGCGCCACCCGTCGCGGATCTGGATGCGCATCGGGGCGAACCGGGACGGCAAGCTGGTGAACGTCCTGGCCCGGATGGTCATCGACGGCGGGGCGTACGCGTCGTCCTCGCCGGCCGTGATCGCGAACGCCACCACGTTCCTGGCCGGGCCCTACGAGGTCCCGAACGCCCGGCTGGAGGGCACGGCCGTCTACTCGAACAACCCGCCGTGCGGGGCCATGCGGGGGTTCGGGGCGCCGCAGACGTGCTTCGCCGGCGAGGCGCTGATGGACCGGCTGGCCGGCGAGCTGGGGATGGATCCCGTGGAGCTCCGCCTGAGGAACGCGTTGAGGACGGGGTCGGTCCTGCCGACGGGGCAGGTGATCCGGGGGACCGCGCCGGCCCGGGAGTGCCTGGAGGCGTGCCGGGAGATCCCCGAGCCGCCGGATGAGGTGGCCACCGGCCGCGACGCCATCGAGTACCCGGGCGGTGCGGGGAACGTGAGCCGGGGGGAGAACCTCCGGCGGGGCGTCGGATGGGCCCTGGGCTACAAGAACGTCGCGTACAGCGAGGGGTTCGACGACTCCGCCGACGCCAGGGTGACGCTGTTCGCCGCCACCGACGGGCCGGTCGCCTCGATCCACACGGCCGCGGTCGAGTGCGGGCAGGGGCTCCTCACGGTGCTCGGCCAGATCGCGCGGGAGGAGCTGGGGGTGGATGAGGTCGTGTTCGAGCCGCACGACACGGTGGGGATCGGGTCGGCGGGTTCCTCGTCCGCGTCGCGGCAGACCTTCATGGCCGGCGGCGCGGTCCAGCTGGCCTGCCGGGGGGTCCGCGACGAGCTGTTCGAACGGGCCCGCCAGGAGGCCGGAGTCGAGGGCCCGCTGGGGCTCCGGGAGGGCCGGGTGATCGACGCCGAGGGCCGGCTGGTGGCGTTCGTGAACGATCTGCTGGACGGGGGGTCGGTCTCGAAGAGCGCGGTGCACCACCATCGACGGACGCAGCAGTTCGACGAGCACGGGCAGGGCGACATCCACGTGATGTTCGCGTTCGCGTGCGAACGGGCGGTGGTGGAGGTGGACACCGACCTCGGGCTGGTCCGGGTGCTGCAGATCGCGGCGGCCCAGGACGTCGGGAAGGCGCTGAACCCGCAGGCCGTGTACGGGCAGATCGAGGGGGGAACGGCGCAGGGGCTGGGGCTCGCGGTGATGGAGGAGGTCCGGCTGGAGGCGGGGCTGATCAAGAACGCCTCGTTCACGGACTACCTGATCCCGACCATCCTCGACGTGCCGCCGGTGGAGTCGGTGCTGATCGAGGAGCCGGAGCCGGACGTGCCGTTCGGGGCCAAGGGGGTCGGGGAGGCGTCCACGATCGTGTCGACGGCCGCGGTGGTGGCGGCCATCCGCGATGCGACGGGGCTGCCGCTGAACCGGGCCCCGGTGTCGCCGGATGACATCGTGGGGTTGCGCGCGCCGGCGGACGGCGGCCCGGAGCCGCCGGTGCCGGACGTGCCGTGGCAGGTGTCCATCCCGGAGCTCCACGGGATGGGGATGGGACAGCAGGAGCTGATGAAGGCGGAGTAGAGGTTCTTCGAGGAGGCCGCGCGTTCGTGAGCCGGCCGCGGGAGGAGGTCGTTCGAACATGGACCGCAAGACGCTGACCGGTCGCGACTACATCGAGACCAGCGACTGGACCACGGAGGAGATCGACGAGGCCATCGCGGTCGCGTCGGAGCTCAAGGCGAAGTTCAAGGCGGGGGAGCGGCATCGGCTGCTCGAGGACAAGACGCTGTTCATGCTGTTCCTCGACAAGTCCACCCGGACCCGCAACGCCTTCGAGTCCGGCATGACCCAGCTGGGCGGCCACGCCATCTTCCTGGACGCGGACAAGACCCAGGTGGCGCACGGCGAGAGCCCCAAGGACATGGGGATCATCCTGTCGCGGTACGGCCACGGGCTGGCCATCCGGCACGACCTGGTGCCCTACGAGGGGAACACGTGGATGCGGGAGGTCGCGAAGTGGGCGGACATCCCGATCATCAACCTCCAGTGCGACGTGGACCACCCGACGCAGACGCTCGCCGACCTCATGACGCTGCGCGAGCACCGGGGGGAGGACCTCCGGGGTCTTCGGGTCGCCGTCTCGTGGGCGTACGCGCCGTCGTACGCGAAGCCGCTGTCGGTGCCCCAGGGCCTGGCCATGCTGCTCCCGCGGTACGGGATCGACGTGGTGGTCGCGCACCCGCCGGGGTGGGAGTTGATGCCGGAGACCATCGAGAAGGCGAAGAAGGCCGCGGCCGACGGCGGCGCGTCGTTGTCGTTCACGAACTCCATGGAGGAGGCCTTCGAGGGCGCGGACGTGGTGTACCCGAAGTCCTGGGGCCGCCTGGACGCGTTCAGCGACGAGGCCGCGCGGGCCGCGACCGAATACGCCGGGTGGATCTGCGACGTGGAGAAGATGGGCCTGGCGAAGGAGGACGCGCTCTACATGCACTGCCTCCCGGCCGACCGCGGCACCGAGGTCACCGACGAGGTCATCGACGGCAAGTGGTCCGTGGTCTTCGACGAGGCCGAGAACCGCATGCACACCGGCAAGGCCCTGTGTTCCCTGACCATGGGCGGATACGCGAACGGCGCATAGGTCGCTCCGCGGTCGGGTCGACCGGCGCCGGGGCACGGCTCCGGCGCCGGGGCGCTTCACGGAGCGCGTGCCCGGCGCGAGCGGGCGCCCCGCCACGGCCCCGCCGTGACCGCCACGGAGAAGCAGGCCGCCGCCCCGACGAGCTCGGGGAGGGCCGGCCACCAGGCCGGGCGGCCGAGGACCGCCGTGAGGCACCGCGAGTGATCCGGCGTGTCCTCGAGGCCGTGCAGCGTCCCCCGGCACTGCCGTTCGGCCCAGGATTCGGGCTCCATGCTGCGCTGAGCCGACAGCGCGACCGAGGAGATCGAGAAGAACGCGACCAGGAACAAACCGCCCACGATGAGGGCGAGCATCAACGCGTCGAACCACCGGCCTTCGCCCCGCATCTCCCCGTCCTCTTGGCGTCGTCGTTCACCCTATGGGGACGCGGTCGTGCCGACCGGCGTGGCGACAGGATCTCCATCGATCCGCGACGGCGTCCACCCTCGTGGAGGCGCCGGGATGCCTGGGCGAGAGGCCGAAGTCCGGCCGCGTCGCCGGTTATGCCCAGATGACGAACGTGACCACCTTGAGGCCCGAGCCCAGGTCACGGACATATGTCGACGAACGGCCGTCGCTGGAGCGGGCCACGGCGCGACCCCAGGCCTGCGCCCGGCCCGAGCTTCCCCGATTCGTGGTGGCGGCCGAAGGGGAGCCGACGGTCGAGAAGCTGTCCAGGTGCGAGTAGATGGTCACCAGCTCGTCGTAGTCGTGCTGGTTCGGGTGCTGGTTGGTGCTGGGGTCGTTCGTGTAGTCCATGCACGTGCCCAGGTTCGGGTTGTTGAAGTTCTCGTCCTGGTGCGCCAGCCCGAATGTGTGCCCGATCTCCTGGCACGTCACCAGGTTCCTCCACGCGGAGGTGTTGTAGGGCGAGCTGTTGAAATAGGTGTCGTTCAGCTTCACCGTGCCCTGGGTGATGTGCACCCCGCCGGTGATCCAGATCTGGGCGATGCCCAGCCATCCCGTGTTCCCGTAGGTCGAGTTGCAGATCTCATCGCGCCCGCTGGTCGGCCGGCACGACCTCGGCTTCGCGCCACCGGGCACGACCACGGTGTCCAGGACCGTCGACCTCGACCAATCGGTCGAGGCCCCGGACAGGGAGGCGTCCCACGTCGACGTTACGTTGTCGCCCAACTGGACCGTGAACGGGTTCGCCGTCCGCGCCCAGTGGTAGCCATTCCAGGAGTGATTGGCCCCCGCGGGGCCGGCGACGAGGGCTACGGTCGCCAGCACGACCGCACCGACGATCACCGAATGACGCGCCATCCGACCCATGACGCCTTCCTTTCGTCCGGGCACTCGACGTCGAGCCGAGCGCGCAACCAAGGGCGCTCCCTGCCTCCCCGGCTGCGGGCGGCGGACGAGGCATTGCGACTATCGCCGGACGGATGGTTTGTCGTCAAACTGCGGCTTTGGGTGCCTCAAGCGGCGTTTCCGTCGGGGCTCGCTCCCGAGCGGCGACGGCTGGGGAATGGGCATCTCGTCATCGTTTCCGACCGTTCATCGACGAGCAGAGTCAGGGTGGGACCGGACGGCAGCTTCGAGGTCAGGCTGGATCCGGGTGGGTATGTGGTCCGGACCATGGTCCCGAATGAGATGGGGGCGCTTCTTGTGCACCAGGACTCGATGGCGGTGTCCGTCGGGAACCATGCGTTCGCTCATGTGGCCCAGTCCGTATGGATTGAGTACCCGTAACTGAGCCGATCCGGCGTGATCTCGATTTGATAGTGGCCGGAGACCGTGGACCGCCTGCTGTGCCACGCCCGGGTCCAGGCGGTGCTGGAGGACAGCTGCGGCAACGCGGTCAGGATGACCACGGCTGCGCACGACCCCACCCCCGCCATGATGCGCCAGCTCCGGTACCGGGACGTCGGGTGCACGTTCCCGGGGTGCGGGTCGAAGCGGTACTCCATCGCCCACCACATCGCGTGGTGGCGACTGGGAGGTCCCACCGAGCTCGGGAACCTGGTGCTGGTGTGCAAGTGGCACCACGTGCGCCTGGTCCACGAGCTGGGGTGGAGCCTGACCCGGCGTGCGGACGGGGAGGTCCGGTGGCACACCCCGGACGGGCGGAGGTTCCGGGCGGGGCCGGGGCCACCACCCCGGGACGGGCCCGATCGTGAACTCGTGGTCGCGTGATCGGGTCGATGCTTCGATCCGGGCTTTCCGGTGGACAGGAGAACGGAACTCTCGCGACGCCATGATCAGTGACTGCCCGCCTCGGGTCCGGTGCTAGACTCGCCGGGCTATGCGAACGGTCTGACTGACGACACCTGATCGCCGGACGCACTTCGCGGTCCGGCCGTCGTTCCCGTGCTTTCTTGACCGGAGACCGTTCCCATGACTCCCGACGCTCGTGCCGCTGTTCGAAGGCTTGCGCTCGCTCGCGCGATCTCGCTGACCGGTGGGGCCGCTTCGTTCGCCGCGCTGAACGTCGCCATCTACGAACGGACCCACTCGCCCGGATGGGTGGCGGCGTCGCTGCTGCTGACGTGGGGGACCGGCGGGATCGCCGGCACATTCGCCGGGTCGCTGGGGGACCGGTTCGACCGCAAGAGGCTCATGGTCGTGAGCGACCTCGCCGGGGCGGCCGTGTTCGGCGTCATGGCGTTCGTGGACGATCCGGGGTGGCTCATCGGGTGGGCCTTCCTCTCGGCCCTGGTGGAGTCGCCCTTCCTGGCGGCCTCGGCGGCGGCCATCCCGAACCTGGTGGACGACGAGCACCTCGGATGGGCGAACGGCCTGGTCGCGCTCGGTGCGAACGCGGGGATCGTCGTCGGCCCGCTCGTGGGCGGCGTCCTGGTGGCCCTCGCCGGGCCCGGGCTGGTGTTCGGGCTCAACGCGGTGTCGTTCGTGGGGTCGGCGGCCCTGGTGTGGTCGGTGACCAGCCCGTTCTCGGGGCGGCGCGACGACGCGTCGGAGCACGTGGGGGTGTGGGCCGGCTTCCGGTTCCTGTCCCGGGACCGCGTGCTCCGGGCCCTGGCGCTCGCGTGGATCCCACTGATGTTCGGGCAGGGGATGACGCTGGTGGCGGACGTGCCCCTGGTCGAACTGTTCGGCGCGGGGGGAACGGGCTACGGCATCCTGATCTCGTGCTGGGGGCTGGGCTCGATCCTGGGCACGCTGAGCGGCCGGTACCTCAAGGGCCGGACGGAGCCCCTGGCGTTCGCGGCCGGCGCCTGCGTGGTCGCCGTGACCGCCGTCCTCACCGGGCTGTCGCCCTGGTTCGGGGGGGTGCTGGGGGCGATCTTCCTGATGGGCGTGGGCGACGGCACCCAGGTCGTCGCGCAACAGGGCATCGTCCAGCGGCGAACGCCCGACGCGGTGAGGAGCCGGGTCGCGGCGGGGTACGAGTCGGTGGCCCACCTGTCGCTGGCGGTCTCGTTCGCCATCGCCGGACCCGTGGTCGCGGCCCTCGGCCCGCGCGGGACCTACGTCCTCGGCGGCGTGGTGGGCCTCCTCGCGATCCCGGCCGTGATCCCCGCTCTGGAATCCAGGAGGGCGGCCTCCGTCCCGCCGGCCTACTCGGCGGACGAGACGGAGACCACGGCCTCCACCTCGTAGCCGGCGGCCCGGAGCTGGTCGGCGCCGCCGCGGTCGAGGGCCAGGATGATGCACGCCACCGTGCAGCCGTGGGCC
Source organism: Actinomycetota bacterium (assembly GCA_036394995.1). Classification (GTDB taxonomy): domain Bacteria; phylum Actinomycetota; class UBA4738; order UBA4738; family JACQTL01; genus DASWED01. Next base: position 41,118 of record DASWED010000120.1, on the reverse strand, counting down.
TCCACGGCCTTCGCCGCGCGCCCGACCTGGTGGCCCGTGGTGCTCACGTCCTCGATGAGCGCGACCACCGCTCCCGGTTCGGGGTAGCCCTCCACCTGCGTGCGCGTGCCGTACGCCTTGGCCTCCTTGCGCACCACGATCATCGGGAGGCCGGTCTCCAGGGCCACGGCGGCGAGCAGCAGTGTGGCCGCGCCCTCCGGCGCGGCCAGGTGGGTCACCCCCGCCGGCAGCAGCTCCCGGACCCGCCCCGCCACCTCACGGAGCAGCGCCGGATCCGCCAGGAACCGGAACTTGTCGAAGTACACACTGGAGCGCCGGCCGGACGAGAGCACGAAGTCGCCGTGGAGCTCCGACACGGCCAGCAGCCGCGCCGCGAGGTCGTCCGATCTTGCGTTCGGCGCTTCGTTTCCGGGTTCGCCGGCCATGGCGCGCTAGCATAGGTCCCCGACATGGGCCTGTACCGCTCTCTCCGGCCGCTCGTCTTCGCGGCGCCGCCGGAGACGGCCCATCGCATGGCCGGCACGCTCCTCGAGCTCCCCCTTCCGTGGCGGTGGATCGGAGGCGCCACCGACGACGCCGCCCTCCGAACGGACCTCGCCGGCATCCGGCTGCGGAACCCCATCGGGCTGGCCGCCGGGTTCGACAAGCGGTGCCGAGTGCTGCACTCGCTGGGGAGGCTCGGGTTCGGGTACGTGGTCGGCGGGACCATCACCTCGAAGCCGAGGGACGGGAACCCGAGACCGCGCATCGTCCGGTATTCGAGGCGAGGGGCGATGGTGAACTCCATGGGCCTGCCGAACCCCGGCCCCGAGGTCGCCGCCGCGAACCTCCGCCGCCACCCCCGCACCGCACCCAGGTTCGTCAGCATCGCCGATGAGGATCTCGCCGACGTGGTCCGGAGCTTCGAGCTCCTCGAGACCCACGCCGACGCCATCGAGCTCAACGCCTCCTGCCCCAACGTCTCGTGGGGCCGGGACCGCGACACCGAGCAGCACCTCCGCGAGCTGGTGCGGGCCCTCGTCCTGCGGACAGCCAAGCCGCTGTTCGTGAAGCTCCCCCCGTTCGCCTCGGACCGGGAGCGCCAGGCCATCACCGCCCTGGCCGTGGTGGCCGCGGAGTCGGGCGCCGCCGGCCTCACGTGCTCGAACACCAGGCCGGTCCTCGACCGCCGCCAGGCCGTCGGCACCGGCGGCCTCTCCGGGCGGCCCCTGTTCGAACGGACGATCGAGGCCGTGCGCGCCGTCAGGGAGGCCACGGGGGGCCTGGTCCCCGTCAACGCATGCGGTGGCATCTCCACGGCCGCCGAGGCCCTGGCGTGCCTGAAGGCCGGCGCCACCACCGTCCAGGTCTACACGGCGCTGGTGTACGAGGGGCCTCGTCTCCTCCGGCAGCTCACGCGGGGACTGGACACGGCCCTCGGATCCGGCAGCAGCTCGGCGGCCACCGTGACGTCCGCCGCGTAGCTCGGGTTGCCTCGGCCTCGTCCGGCCGGGCAAGATGGCGCGGCCCCGGGGAGGTTCGAACCCTTGTCCCAGCACACCACGGAGACCGCGGCGCCATCGTCGCGGTCGACGCTGCCCCCGGCCGTCCGGCTGGAGGGCCTCGTGAAACGGTTCGGCGACGTCGTCGCGGTGGGCGGCGTCGACCTGGACATCCTGCCGGGCGAGTTCTTCTCGCTCCTCGGCCCGTCCGGCTCCGGGAAGACGTCCTGTCTGCGCATGATCGCGGGGTTCGAGGCGCCGACGGAGGGCCGGGTCCACCTCGACGGACGGGACGTCACCGCGCTCCCCCCGTACCAGCGGGACGTCAACACCGTGTTCCAGGACTACGCCCTGTTCCCCCACATGACCGTGATCGAGAACGTCGAGTACGGCCTGCGCGTCCGCAGGATCCCCCGGGACGAACGTCGCAACCGCGCGCACGAGGCGCTCGAGATGGTGCGCCTGCACGGGTTCGACCGGCGCAAGCCCGCCCAGCTCTCGGGCGGCCAGCGACAGCGGGTGGCGCTCGCGCGGGCCCTGGTGAACCGCCCCAAGGTCCTGCTCCTCGACGAGCCCCTCGGCGCGCTCGACCTCAAGCTCCGCCAGCAGATGCAGATCGAGCTGAAGGGGATCCAGCACGAGGTCGGGCTGACGTTCGTCTACGTCACCCACGACCAGGAGGAGGCGCTCACGATGAGCGACCGCATGGCGGTGATGAACGCCGGGCGGATCGAACACGTCGGCACCCCCGCGGAGGTGTACGAGCAGCCGGCCACGGGGTTCGTGGCCGGGTTCGTGGGCATCAGCAACGTGCTGGAGGGGGATGTGGCCGGGGCCATCACCGGCTCGCCGAACGCCTTCACGGTGCGACCGGAGAAGATCGCCCTGGTCGAACCGGACCACGAAGTCGGCCCGGGGCAGAGCACCGTGACCGGCCACGTCCGCGAAGTTGTCTATCTCGGTGCCTCGACTCGCTACATCGTGGCGCTCGACCCCGGCGGCGAGTTGGTGGTTACTCAGCAGAACCTGGCCACGTCCTCGATGGAGGCCCTGCAGGTGCAGGGGAAGCCCGTCCGGCTGCTGTGGGACGCCCAGCTGAACCGGCCGGTCGAGGAGTCCCGGGGCGGCGCGCCCGCCGACGGAGAAGGGGGTAGGGGATGAAGCGAGCACGGATGGTGCTGGCGCTGGGGGCGGTGCTGGCCATGATGGCGACCGCCTGCGGCAAGGGAGGCGGCGGCGGAACGACGATCTACGACTCGGTCGGGAAGGGCGAGGGCGCCCTGAAGCTCATCGCCTGGAACGGGTACACCGAGAGCGGAGAGGCCGACAAGACCGTTGACTGGGTCACGCCGTTCGAGGACGAGAGCGGCTGCAAGGTCTCCGTCACGTACGCGGACACCTCGCCGGAGATGGTGACCCTGATGCGCCAGGGCGGGGGCAAGGTCTACGACGGCGTGTCGGCCTCCGGCAACGCCACGAACCTGCTCATCGCGCACGGCGACGTCGCCGGCATCGACGTGGACAAGATCATCCCGGACTACGAGACGATCGTGATGGACTCGCTGAAGGCGCCCGGGCACAACACGGTCGACGGCGTGCACTACGGGGTCCCGTACATGTGGGGCCCGAACTTCCTCATGTACAACACCGACGTCGTCACCGAGAAACCCGACAGCTGGGACGTGGTGTTCGAGACCGAGCTGAACGGCCAGCCCAACCCGTACGCCGGGAAGGTCACCGCGTACAACGACGCGATCTACATCGCGGACGCGGCACTGTACCTCAAGGCCCACCGTCCGGAGCTCGGGATCGACGACCCGTACGAGCTCAACGACGATCAGCTGAACGCTGCCGTGGACCTGCTGAAGCAGCAGAAGACGCTCGTGTCCAAGTACTGGGCCGCCTACACCGAGGAGATCGACGGGTTCGGCTCGGGCGACATGGTGGTGGGCACGGCCTGGCCGGTGAACTACACCTACGCGAAGGCCGACACCCCGGTGGCGTTCACGTTCCCGAGCGAGGGCATGACCGGATGGGCGGACACGTGGATGATGTCGAGCAACGCCCCCCACCCCAACTGCATGCTGAAGTGGATGCAGTGGACGATGAAGCCGGACATCCAGCTGCAGGTCGCGGAATGGTACGGCGCCACGCCCTCCATCAAGACCGCGTGCGACCAGCTGCGGAAGGACATCGGGACCGACGCCGACGATGCGTACCACTGCGGTGACGACGCGTTCCTGGGGGGTCTGTACCTGTGGAAGGTGCCGCTGCCGGACTGCGGGAACGGCAAGCAGGATTGCGCCGACCTCAACACGTGGACCGACAAGTGGACGGAGATCACCGCGGGGTAGCGACCGGCCGTCTGGCCGCCTGGCTCCACCGCCATCGGGGCGCACAGCTCGCGCTGACACTGGGGCCGCCACTGGGGTGGATGCTGGTCGTCTACCTGGCGGCCCTGGTGCTCCTGTTCGTCACGTCGTTCTGGAGGCTGAACCCGCTCACGCAATTCATCGAGCGGACCTTCACCCTGCAGAACTACCACCAGCTCCTCACGGAGTCGTCGTTCCGCACGGTGGCGATCCGGACGGTCGGCATGGCCGCCGCGGTGACGCTCACCGACATCGCGCTGGCGTTTCCGGTCGCGTACTACGCGGCCCGGATCGCCACCCCCCGGGTCCGCAACGCCCTCCTGGTGGCGGTGGTCCTCCCGCTGTGGACCTCCTACCTGGTCCGGGTGTTCGCGTGGAAGACCATCCTGGAGGGCGGCGGGCCGGCCCAGTGGCTCCTGCAGCACATCGGCCTTGGCGGGATCCGGCTGACGTTCTCGAACTGGGCCATCTGGATCGCATTCACGTACCTGTGGCTGCCGTTCGTGATCCTGCCGATCTACGCGGCGCTCGAGCGGATCCCCCCGTCGTACCTCGAGGCCAGCGGCGACCTGGGGGCCCGGGCCGGGCGGACGTTCCGGCAGGTGGTGTGGCCCCTGGCGCTGCCGGGGGTGGTGGCCGGGTCGATCTTCGCGTTCTCGCTCACCCTCGGCGACTACATCACGCCCGAGCTGGTGGGCAACACGAAGTTCATCGGGAACATCGTGTCGGACAAGGTGGGGGTGATCGGCGACCTGCCGTTCGCGGCGGCGTACTGCATGGTCCCCGTGGCCATCATGGCCGTCTACCTGTTCATGGCGCGCCGCCTGGGCGCGTTCGAGGCGCTGTAGCCATGGCGTACCGGGCCGCGACCGTGTCGGCCGCCGCCGGACTGAGCTCGGCCGGCGTGGAGTCGCGGGCCACCCGCATCCTCCTCCGCCTCGCCACCTGGTTCGTCCTCGCCTTCCTGTACCTGCCGCTGGTGATCGTCATGGTGTACGCGTTCAACGAGAGCCGGAGCCAGAACTGGCCCCCCTCCGGGTTCACCACGCACTGGTTCGGGGTCACGTTCGGGAACGAGGAGTTCCGGGCCGCGCTGTGGCTGTCGGTGAAGGCCGCGCTGGGGGCGACGACCGTCGCTCTGCTGCTCGGGTCGGCCGCAGCGTTCGCCGTCCACAGGTTCCGGTTCTTCGGCCGGAACGTCGTCTCCTTCGTCCTGGTGCTGCCGATCGCGCTCCCCGGCATCCTCACGGGCATCGCGCTGAACTCCGCGATCAACTTCAGCGGGATCCCGTTCTCGCTGCTCACGATCATCGTGGGCCACGCCACCTTCTGCGTGGTGGTGGTCTACAACAACGTGATCGCGAGGCTCCGGCGCTCGTGGGGGTCGATCGTGGAGGCCAGCATGGATCTCGGCGCCGACGGCTGGCAGACCTTCCGGCACGTCACGTTGCCGAACATCGCCACGGCGCTGGTGGCAGGGGGCCTGCTGGCGTTCGCGCTGTCGTTCGACGAGATCATCGTCACGAAGTTCACGGCCGGGGCCCAGGAGACGCTCCCGATCTTCATCCTGAACAACATCCACCGGCCCAGGAACCGGCCCCTCGTCAACGTGGTGGCCCTGGTGGTGATCGTGGCTTCGCTGATCCCGGTGTCCCTGGCCCAGCGCCTCACGCAGGACCGGACCTCGCGCGAGGTGGCCGCCCGTCCCTCCGCGCTCGAACCCGCTCCGTAGGCCCGAATCGAGCCCGCCGTCAACCGTCGTGGTCGACCGGAGGGCTGGTCTGGTTTGGGCGTTTCGTCCGGCGGGAACGCCGCCTGGTGGACGGCATCGGGTGCCCGCCTGCACGGAAAGGAGCAGCTCACATGCGCGGACGGGTCGCCTTCGTCGTTCTCCTGTGCCTGGCCGGCCTCTCCTCGGGGCCGTGGGCATCGGCCTCCACCTCGCCGCCGCTGCCGGGCAGCATGGCGGCCATCGGCGACTCGATGACGCGGGCCGCCGACGTGTGCTGCTGGTACGGGGACCACCCCCACCAGTCGTGGAGCACCGGCGACACGTCGTGGGACGGCATCAACAGCCACTACGAGCGCATCCTGGCGCACAAGGCGGGGATCGCCGGCCACAACTTCAACGACTCCAAGTCCGGCGCCCGCATGTCCGACGCGCCGGGACAGGCAGGCCAGGCGGTCTCCCAGTCGGCGAAGTACGTGACGATCCTCATGGGCGCGAACGACGTGTGCAGGCCCTCGATCGACACGATGACGCCCGTGGATACGTTCCGGGCGCAGCTCCAGCAGACGCTATCGGCGCTGGAATCGGGGCTCCCCGGCAACGCGCACATCTTCGTGGCGAGCATCCCGAACATCCTTCAGCTGTGGCAGCTGTTCCACGACAACGACCTCGCGGAGCTCATCTGGTCGGAGGCGAACATCTGCCAGTCGATGCTCTCGACGTCGAACACGGACGCGGACCGCCGGGCGGTGCTCGACCGGGAGGTCGCGTTCAACGTCGTGCTGGGGGAGGAGTGCGCGAAGTACGCGAACTGCCGGTTCGACAACCTGGCCGTCTTCAACTACCAGTTCTCCGGGAGCCAGGTCAGCAAGCTCGACTTCTTCCACCCCAGCCTGTCGGGGCAGGCGGCGCTGGCCCAGGTGACCTGGGCCGCGTCGTGGTGGAGCGGGCTGTAGGGAGGGGATCGCCGGGGAGCGACCGACGGGCCGGCCGCTCCCCGGCGGGATCGTTCGGGTCAGCCGGCGCGGCGCTGCAGCCACGCCGTGCGAAGGGCCAGGAGGGCGTAGCCGCCGCCCCCGCCGCCCCCTCCGCCGCCGCCCCCGCCGCCTTGGAGGAAGACGAAGTAGATGAGGGCGTACACGGCGGCCCCGATGGCCAGGTACAGCAGGAGCCACTTCATCCACCTGCTGCCGCTCCCTCCGTACCCGGAGCGTGCACTCTGGTCGCTCATGTGGGCCTCCTCGCTGCCGGGGCGCCTCTTCATGGATCTACCCGCGGGAGGGGGGAGCGGTTTGCGGCCGGGCGGGATCCGTGGGTGGACTGGACACAACTGTCCGGCCGAACGGACCTAGAGGTACTGTCCCGGGCGATCGGGGCGCGCCTCGTCGGGCTGTCCCGGTCCCCGGCCGGCGGGCCCGGGGAATCCGGCCGGGAGGCCCCGGCGGCGGATCTCGGCGAGCTGCTGCATGGCCTGCTGCTGCTGGGCCACGATGGCCGCCTGGATCCCGTGGAACAGGCCCTCCAGCCAGCCCACCAGCTGCGCCTGGGCCACCCGCATCTCGGACTCGGTGGGGACGCCCTCCAGCGGGAGGATGAACCCTTGGAGCTCCTGTTCGAGCTCGTTGGGCAGGATCTCCCGGAGCTCCTCCACGGACCGCTCGTAGATCGCCCGGAGCCGGGTCCGGCCCTGTTCGTCGAGGGGTGATCCCCGGGTCTCCTCCAGCAGCTCCCGGACCATCGACGCGATCCGCAGGAGCTTCCCCGGCTCGGTGATCGCGTCCTTCGATTCGTCCGGGGACTCCTCCGGGGACTGCTTCGGGTGCTGTCCGGGGGGAACCGGGATCGCGACGAGCGGCACGCCGGGGGTCAGCGGCTCCGGCGCCGCCTGGTCCTCGGGGGTCTCGCTCATCGACCCACCGTAGCAGCCGGAGGTTGCCGGGGCGCCGGGATCAGGGGACCAGGTACCGAAGCAGGAGGGCCTCGGCCAGGCAGGCCCGCTCCAGCTCCAGCAGGTCGATGCTCTCGTTCTCCGCGTGCGCGTGGCCCCGGCGGTCCTCCACCCCGGTGAGCAGGAGCGCCCCCTCCGGCCACCGCGCGGCGAAGTCGGCCACGAACGGGATGGAACCGCCGGCGCCGATGTCGACGGGGTCCACCCCCCACGCGTCCCGGAAGGCCCGCCGTGCGGCGTCGTAGACAGGGCCCTCCGCCCGGACCCGGTGCGGCTCGCCGGCCCCGCCGGGGTGCACGGTGACCTCGGCCCCCCACGGCGCGTTCGTCTCCAGGTGTTTGGCCAGCGCGTCCCGCGCCCGGTGGGCGTCGTCGCCGGGGGCCAGGCGGAGGCTGACCTTGGCCCGCGCCACCGGCACGATCTGGTTCGAGGCCTCGTCCACCCGCGGCGCGTCCAGGCCCAGCACCGCCACCGCGGGCTTCACCCACAGGCGCTCGGTGATCGAGCCCTCCCCGATGAGCCGGAGCCCGGGCCGGGCCCCGATGTCGGCCCGGTACTCGTCCTCGGTGAGGTCCGCCGCCGGGCGCTCGCCGGTGGCCAGGCCGGGGACGGCCACGTTCCCCCGTTCGTCGTGCAGGGTGGCCAGGAGCCGGGCCAGCGCCGTGATGGCGTCCGGCACCGGGCCCCCGTACATGCCGCTGTGGACGGCGTGGTCGGCCACCCGGACCTCCACCGCGCAGTCCACCAGCCCCCGGAGCGTGGTGGTGAGGCCCGGCACGCCGGTGTCCCAGTTCGACGTGTCCGCCAGCACGATGACGTCGGCGGCGAGGTCGTTGCCGTGGGCCTCCAGGAACCGGCCCAGGTTCGGCGAGCCGGCCTCCTCCTCGCCCTCGATGAACACCTTCACGCCGACCGGCGGCCTGGCCCCGTGGGCCCGGAGGGCGGCCGCGTGGACCACCACCCCGGCCTTGTCGTCGCACGAGCCCCGCCCGTACAGGCGGCCCTCGCGCTCGGCCGGTTCGAACGGCGGAGACAGCCACGCCTCCTCGGGCCCGGGCGGCTGCACGTCGTGATGCGCGTACAGCAGGACTCTCGGCGCGCCGGCCGGCCCGGGGACGTCGGCGAACACCGCGGGCGCGGCGCCCTCCAGCTCGAGCAGGCGGACGCCCTGGGCCCCGGACGCCTCCAGGATCTCCGCCGTGGCCTCCGCCGACGCCTGCACGTGCGCCGGATCGAACCCGGGGAACGACACCGAAGGTATCCGGACCAGCCCCTCCAGCTCGTCGCGGACCCGGTCGAAGTCGTCGTGCACCCGCTGCCGCAGATCCTCGTGATCGGTCATGGCACGAACGATAACGGCCCGTTCCGGGGTCCGGCGCCCGCAGCCGGCCCCCTCATGCCCCTTGGTTCGAGGCCTGTTCGCGGAGCTCCACCCGGCGGATCTTCCCGCTCACGGTCTTCGGGAGCTCCGCCACGAACTCGATCTCGCGCGGGTACTTGTACGGGGCGGTGACGCGCTTGCAGTGTTCCTGGAGCTCACGGACCAGGTCCGGGCCGGCCTCGTAGCCCGGCGCCAGGATCACGTACGCCTTCACGATCTGGGTCCGTTCGGGATCGGGCTTGCCCACCACCGCCGACTCCGCCACCGCGGGGTGCTCCACCAGCGCCGACTCCACTTCGAATGGCCCGATCCGGTACGAAGCCGAGATGATCACGTCGTCGCTCCGCCCCACGAACCACAGGTAACCGTCCTCGTCGCGGGTGGCCCGGTCGCCGGTGAAGTACCAGCCGTTCCGGAACGCGGCGGCGGTGGCGTCGGGGTCGCGCCAGTACTCCTTCATCAGGCCCACCGGGCGGTCGGGCTCCACCCGGAGCGCGATGTGGCCCTCCTGGCCAGCGGCGAGGCGGTTCCCGTCGTCGTCCACGACGTCCACGTCGTGGGTGGGGGTGGGACGGCCCATGGACCCCGGCTTCACCGGCAGGCACGGGAAGTTCGCCACGATGTTCACGGTCTCGGTCTGTCCGTAGCCGTCGTAGATCGTGGTGCCGGTGGCCTCCTTCCACACCTTGATCACCTCCGGGTTGAGTGGCTCGCCGGCGGAGACGCTGTGCCGGACCCGGGACAGGTCGAACTCGCCGAGGCGCAGCTGGACCAGGGCCCGGAACAGCGTGGGCGGGGCGCAGAACGTGGTGACGCCGGAGCGCTCCAGGACCCGGAGCGTGAGCTCGGGATCGAGCTTCCCCCGTTGGTCCCACAGGAACACCGAGGCGCCCACGCGCCACTGGCCGAACAGCTTGCCCCACGCCGCCTTGGCCCAGCCCGTGTCGCTCACGGTCCAGTGGAGGTCCCCTTCGGTGAGGTCCTGCCAGAACCGCGCGGTGATCTCGTGGCCGGCGCCGTACGAGGCGTGGGTGTGCAGGACCATCTTCGGAGAGGCCACCGTGCCGCTGGTGAAGTAGATGAGCAGCGGGTCGTCCTTCGAGGTGGGACGGTCCTCCGGGGCGGCCTCGGAGGCCCGTTCGACCATTTCCGCATACGACGTCCACCGCCCGCCGGGCCGCTCGCCCACCACGACGAGGTGCTTCAGCGTGGGGCACCGGTCCAGGACCTCCTCGACCTTCGCCGCGCCCTCGGGATCGGTGACGGCCACGGAGGCCTCGGACGCGTTCACCCGGTACTCGATGTCCCTCGCGGAGAGCTGGACGGTCCCCGGCATGGGCACGCTGCCCTGGCGGGCCATGCCCAGCAGCAGCTCGTACCACTCCGGGATCCTGGGGAGCATGACGAACGCGCGATCCCCCCGGTCCACCCCCAGCCCGTCGAACGCGTTCGCCACCCGGTTCGACGCGCGGGAGAGATCGGCGAACGTGAGCTCCCGGCGGTTCTCGCCGGCCGGGTCCACGGCCACCAGCGCGGTCTTCCAGGGCTTGCGGGCCACCCACCCGTCCACCACGTCGCGGGTGAAGTTGAAGTCGTCGGGGACCTGCAGGCGGAACGTCCGCCGGGTCTCCTCGTAGTCCGTCATGTTCACCGGCGTTCGGCCTCCTGGTGCGACTGGCTCCTTGTTCGAAGCCTATCGCCGGAGGGCGGAACCGGCGTCCCCGAGACCCGGCTACGTGGGCTGCAGGGTCAGCGTGCCCGCGCGATGGGTCGGGAAGCGCACGTGCAACTGCGAGACCTGGATCGAGGAGGGCTCGTTGTCCGGGCGGGCGAACGGGGAGTCCTGCTGGCCGATCTGCAGCTGGATGACGTGGCCTTGCGGGAACAGCCAGTCGTTGCCGAACAGCTGGGTCCGGACCGTGCCGGAGGCGGGGTCGCCCTCGTCCGTGGACAGCCGGTACACACCCCGGGTGACCATGGTCTTCGACCCGTTCGGCTTCACGTCCCACAGCTTCAGCACCACGGTGGCGTCGTTCCCGCTGAGGTCGTAGTGGAACGCCACCGTGGGCAGCCCGAGGAGGGGGAACCCGCCGGTGGGCGGCTTCCACGACCAGTATGCGTGCGCGGGATCCCGCTGCGAGTCGTCCGCGACGAGGCATCCGGCGCTGGCGATGGGGTCGTCGGCCCGGCCCTCGTCGGGGTTCTGGTCGGCCGAGGTGATGCCCTGCGAGCCGGCACCGGTGCCCAGGGCCACGCCCCGCGTGAGCGCGCCCCACGTCCCGGCCAGGGGGAGCTGCTCCTTCTGCAACACGGGGCAGTGCGTCCGGAACACGTACGCCTGGGCCTTCGGGGCAAGACGGGTTCGCCCCATCACGTTCGCCTGCAGGAACCGCCAGGCCAGCCGGTTGATGGGGTGCCACTGGGCCGCGGGGTTCTGGGCGTTCGAGTGGCCGACGTCGCCGAACGCCATGGTGATCGGGTATCTCGGATCGGCGGCCTTGAGCTTGCGGAACATCTGGAGGGTCTGGACCGGCGGGAACAGCGGGTCGGTGAAGCCGTTGATCGACATCACCGGGACCTCGCGGACGGTGTGGTGGTGCACGGCGTCCAGGTAGGCGTCTGCGTGGTACGGCGACCTGGGCGGGAACGAGTCGATGATCGCCTGGGTGTCGGGTTTCGTCGAGTACGGCTCGCCGCTCTGGACCAGCGCGTATTGCAGGTCGAGGTTGGTCCCCGGGTGGTCGGGGTTCTGGTCGTACCGCCCGTTGGCCTCGGCCCGGCCCACGGCGTACAGCCCGCTGATGTAGCTGGCCTTGGGGACGCCGAACGGGACGGTGTGGGACGCGCTTTGGTCCACGCGGTCGGTGGCCCGGCCGTTCGGCGTGAGCGAGTCCTCCAGGTCGGTCCATGGGTACTTGGCCACGCCGGCGGCCAGCCGGAGCTTGGTGCCCTGGGGGGAGTGCCACGGCATCGAGGTGGCGAGCAGCCACGTCTGCCCGCCGCCGTACGACCCGCCGGTGGCGGCGAGTTTCGCCGGGTCGGCGATCCCGGCGTCGACCAGCTTGCCCAGGATGGTCTGGGAGTCGCGCCCCTCGAACCGCCGGTCGGCCAGGTGCGTGTAGCCGTCGGCGCAGTTCGCGTCCTGGTCCTGGGTCCCGCACGACTCCATGAACCCGCGGGCCGTGTAGTTCACGACGGCCCAGCCGTGCGAGACGAACCAGACGTTGTTCCAGTGCCAGCGGTCAGCGCTGCCGCCGGCCAGCGAGTCGGTCTCCCAGTCGGTCTTGTCGCCCGACCACCCGTGGAGCATCACGATGGTCGGCAGGGGCCCGGTGGCGTTCGCGGGGAGCGACAGGTCGGTGTCGAGCCCGATCCCGTCGAACGACGCGAGCTCCCCGGTGCAGAACGTGAACGCCGGCGCGCCGGCGGGCGTGGACTCGGAGCACTGCAGGCCGAGGGGCCCGGCCTTGGCCGCCAGCGTCGGGGGGGAGGCGCCGGCCGATCCGGTGGAGGCCACGACCGCGGCCACCAGCGATGCGGCGAGCAGGGCTCGGAGCGGGACGGAACGGGTTCGGCGGGACGTGGACACGGGCGGGTCCTTTCGTCGTCGGTTCCGGGCGGGCGGGCAGCCCCCTCGATGCGCGCTGTGATGTACCCGGGATGACCGCCGGTCACACCCCGGGCCGGCCGATGGCCGGGTACCGGGCCCGGAGGTCGTCCGCGAAGGCGGCCAGCCGCTCGGCGAGGGCGGGGTCCCTGATCTCGAGGACGTTCTCGGCGTTCTCCTCGCCGGAGTGGGAGAGGTTGTAGCTGCCCACGAACACCATGTCGTCCGCCACCACGAACTTGGCGTGCATGTAGTCGTGCACGGTCCCCGGGCCGTAGGGCGTGGAGCGCTTGCCCGAGAACGGCGCGTTCGACAGGACCGTCTCCAGGGTGGGGACCTTCCACTGGGCGTGGGGGTCGGCCCGCCACTGGGCGAACACCTCGCCGACCTGGGTGGCGTCGACGATCCCCGCGATGTCGACGTCACCCTTCGCTGCCCGTTCGGCCAGCGACCCGATGATCTGCCCGGCGGACAGGACCGGCGAGCAGATGCGGATGCGGCGTTCGGCCCGGTCGATGGCGCCGGCGATCCGGCTGGCCATGCGCCGGCCCCGGCCGGGGGAGAACCACGGCCGGACGCTCGCGCCGTCCCGTTCCACCGGCGGCGTGACGAACTTCCCCGAGCCGATCACGCGCTGCTTGTCCCACAGCTCCTCGAAGTTGCGGGCGTACGCCTTCGCGATCTCCGGCGCTTCTCGGACCACCACGATCACGTTCTCCTCGCGGGTCCACGAGTCGTCGGTCCAGTTCATCGAGCCGGTCCACACGTCGGTGAGGTCGCGGACGAGATACTTGTGGTGCATCAGGTCGGGGATGCCGGGGACGCCCCGGGTGGGGATCCCCAGGCCGTGGACCGTCTCCATGTCCGTCTTCGGCGGCGGCGGGACGGGGATGGGTCGGGCGTGGTCGACGTTGTACACGAGCCGCCCGGAGACCCCCCGCGCGACGGCCTTGTGGAGCGCGCCGAGGACGATCGACTCGGCCTCGCCATCGAGCGCGAGGTCGTAGAGCGCGATGTCGAGGGTGTGCTGGGCGCCCTCGAGGAACTCGGCCACCCAGGCGGCGACGTCCTCGGCCCGGTGTGCGCCGTCGGCGAGCGTGCGGGCCTCGAGGAGCCGGGAGTCCCCCGGGGTCACTGGGCGTCGGCCTTGTGCGGCTCGACGTGCGGTTCCTCCCGCGGCTCGGAGGTGTCCTGGAGGCCCGGCCCGGTCCGCTGGGCCAGCACCTTCCGGATGTGCGCCACGACCTCCTCGGGTTCGTCGCTCGTGACGAACAGCTCGAGGTCCTTGGGCGCGACCTTCCCCTCGGCCAGGGCGCGCTCGTTGAGCCAGTCCAGGAGGCCCCGCCAGTACTCAGAGCCGTACAGGACGATGGGGAAGTGCTGGATCTTGCCCGTTTGGGTCAAGGTCAGGGCCTCGAACAGCTCGTCGAACGTGCCGAACCCGCCGGGAAAGACCACGAAGCCCTCCGCGTACTTCACGAACATCGTCTTGCGCACGAAGAAGTAGCTGAAGTCGATGCCGAGGTCGACGAAGTCGTTCATCCGCTGTTCGAACGGCAGCTCGATGTTGCAGCCGATCGAGAGCCCGCCGCCCTCCTGGCACCCCCGGTTCACCGCCTCCATGATCCCGGGCCCCCCGCCGGTGATCACGGCGAACCCGGCCCGGGCCAGCTGCCGCCCCATCTCCCGCGCGGCCTCGTACATGGGGTCGGGCTCCCGGATCCGGGCCGACCCGAACACGCTGATCGCCACCGGGATCGCCGCCAGCGCGTCGAACCCCTCCACGAACTCCGACAGGATCCGCATCACCCGCCACGGGTCCTCGTTCACGAAGTCCGGCACCTGCCGCTGCAGCAGCGCCTGATCCTCGGTGGCCCCCCCGGCCCGCCTCTGCACCACCCGCCCCCGCCGCACGCTTCTCTCGCTGAGCTGATCCGTCATGCCCGCAAGGATGCCCGACCCCGACGCGAACCGCGACCCGGCAGGGTCTCCTCCTACCGGGGGACCAGGGCCAGGACCCTCGCGGGGCTGCCGCTGCCGCGGACGATCTTCAGGGGGGCCACGACGAGGATCGAACCGGTGGGCGGGAGCTGGGACAGGTTCGCGAGCTGGGTGAGGCCGTACTTGTTGGCGCCGAGCATGTAGGTGTGGCAGGGGAAGGCCGGCTCGAAGGAGTGGGCCTTGCCGGCGTCGGTGCCGACGGTCTCGACGCCGAGGCCGACGATCGGGGTCTCCTCGGCCAGCCACTTCGCGCAGTCGATGGCGATGCCGGGGCTGTGGGGACCGGTGTCGTCGGCGTTGAGGAACGCGGCCTGGTCCTGGGCCCTTGCGTCCCAGCCGGTTCGGTACAGGAGCCATCCGCCCTCGGGGAGCGGACCTTGCTCGGATTCGAACGCGCGGACGTCGCCGATCGAGAGCAGGAAGTCGGGGTCGGCCGCCACCCGTTCGGTGGCGTCGAGCACCGCGGCCGGGCCGATCAGGTTGCGGACCGGGATCTCGCTCACGTCGTCTGAGTCCTGGCCCGTGATCCAGTGGATGGGCGCGTCGAGGTGGGTGCCGACGTGCTCGCCGCCCTCGAACCAGTTCCAGTACCAGGCCGGGCCGGCGTCGTCGTAGTGGCTGATCTCGTGCATCTTCCAGCCGGGCGTGTTCGCCAGCGGGGGCGGGAGCTGGATGATCGGCGTGGCCTCCGACAGCGGCTGGGTGAGGTCGATCACGTCCACCTCGCCACCGGCCAGGGCCTGGAGCAGTCCGGACAGTGCGGTCATCCGTGGCGTCCTTTCGAATCGTGTCTCATTCGACCGGGCGGAGCGCGCGGGCGAAGTCGAACCGGTTCTCCAGCAGGTGCAGGTCCATATGGAACGACGCCGGGCCCACGTCGTCGACCTTCGCCACCAGACAGGACAGCTCGCCGGCGGCGAGGTCGTCGCGAGCGGCGGCCGTGAATTCGTCAAGGTCCTTGACCATCCGCGAACGGGCGATGCCGGCGCCGCGAGCCATCGCGGCCAGGTCGGAGCCCGTCGACGTGGCGGTGGGGAAGCCGCCCACCGACAGCAGGCTCTCGTTGTCGAACACGATGTGCGTGAGGTTCGGCGGCGCGTACCGGGCCAGCGTGGTGAGCGTGCCCAGGTTCATCAGCAGCGAGCCGTCGCCGTCGATCACCACCACGGGGCGGGTGGGCTGGGCCAGCGCGATCCCCAGCCCGACCGACGACGCCAGGCCCATCGCGTGTTCCAGGTAGAAGAAGTTCGGCCGGTGGCCCAGCGAGTACAGCTCGACCGCCACCGCGCCCATGATCGTGACCACCGCGCAGTCGGCGATGTCGTCGTACACGGCCTCCAGCGCGTCGATCCGCCTCACCGCGGCCGACCCCTCACGGCGCCGGCTCCTCCCACATCAGGTCCCGGGTCAGCAGCACGGCCACCGGCGACAGCGAGGACTGCGCCAGCGTCATGGCCTTCGCGACGGTCCGGTCGCCCTCGTCCGGCGACCCGAGCTCCGTCCACTGGATGTTCAGCGCGTCGAGGACACGGCGGGTGAACCTCCCGCCCTCGGTCTGCCACGGGTCGCGTTCGCCGAGGTGGCCGCGGTCGCTGATCACCAGGAGCAGCGGGACCCTGTACAGCATCGCCCCCGACACGATCCCGTTCACGGCCTGCAGGAACCCGTGGTTCTGCATGAGCAGCGCGGACCGGGCGCCGGCGAAATGCGCCCCCATCGAGATGCCGACGCCCTCCTCCTCCTTGGCCAGGCGGATCAGCGTCATGTCGGGGTCGTCGTCGGCCAGCCGGATGAGGTGGACCAGCCAGGTCTCCGGAAGGGCGGAGCAGATCGTGACCCCGGCGGCCTTCAGCGCCTCGTACACGACCTTGGAATTGGCCTCGGAGACCGGCATGGGCGGCAGGCAACCACGCCGGCCGCGAGGGGTCAAGCGGGAAGGCGGAGCCGCCCTGGTCAGGCCGGGAGATCGTCCTTCGACGCGGGTGAGCCTGCCGGCGCGAACACGCCGAGGAGCCGGAGGGTCTCGGCGCCGGAGTTGGCCAGGCGGTGGGGGAGGCCGGGGGGCAGGAAGATGCTGGTGCCCCGGCCGATCGGGAGGACGTCGTCGTCGATCTCCACGGTGCCCTCGCCGCCGAGGATGTAGATGGCCTCCTCGTACGTGTGGCGGTGCGGCGGCGCCGGGACGTTGTCGATGGCGCCGACGAACTGCGTCACGGCGCGGCACCCGATGCTGGGGTCCACCAGGATGCGGAAGGTCCGGCTGGGCCCGGCCTCGAACGTCTCCTGGTCCTCCTCCCGGACCCAGAACCTCCGATGGCCGGTGGTGTCCGGCGGCGCATCCGGCCCCGGACGGGTTCCGGGCGGCGGGGACAGCACCGAGACCATCACCAGGTCGTGCGGACCGTCGTTCTCGATCGCGTAGTCGACCTCCGCCGGCACGTAGAACGCGGTCCCCGGCGCCAGCTCGATGGAGCCCGAGCCGATCTCCGCGCTCCCCAGCCCGGACACCACGTACATGACGTCCTCGCTGATCTCGTTCGAGAGGTCCGGGGTCCGGCCCTGTTCGAACCGGAACACGCGCTGCACGAAGTGCCGGGCGCCGATCGAGGAGTCGATCATCACCCGGACCCAGGCGTTCGACCCCGGCAGGGCCTCCTCGGGGCGTTGCTCCTCGTGCACGACCGAGCCGGTGGGACGCATCTCCGCACACTACCGGGCGACACCGGCCGGGGCCAGCCCGGGGCGCACCGCGCGACCGCGGGATCAGCCGATGTCGGCGATGGGCTGGCCGGCCTCGACCACCTCGCCGGGTGAGACGTGGACGGCCGTCACCGACCCCGCGCGGGGCGCGGCCACGCGGGTCTCCATCTTCATGGCCTCGAGCACGGCCACGGGGTCGCCGGCCGCGACCTCCTCCCCCTCCGACACGTCGACCTGGAGGATGGTCCCGTGCATCGGCGAGGTGACCACGCCGTTCGACGAACCGCCGCGATCGCGCGCGGTGGCGTGGGGCGCGGACGCGGCCATGCCCCGGTTCCACAGGCGGACCGGCCGGCCACCCACGAGGAGCACGGCGTCCTGGCCTCCCGAGGCGCCGGACCCGTCGGCGTCGGGGCCCGCCCCCGCGCGCACGCCCGCGGCCGCGAGACCGTCGAGGGCGCCGGCCTCCAGGGTCCGGGTCGTGTACGAGCCGTCCACGAACTCGGGGTGGTCGAGCAGGACGAGGTGCGCCGGGATCGTGGTCGGCACGCCCTCGATCCGGTACTCGTGCAGGGCCCGGAGCATGCGGCGGCGGGCCTCCTCGCGCGTGGAGGCGTGCACGACGAGCTTGGCCACCAGGCTGTCGTAGGCGCCGGGGACCTCGTCGCCCTCGCCGTAGCCCGAGTCCACGCGAACGCCCGGACCGGCCGGCTCGTCGTACGCCGCGATCCGGCCGGGGCCTGGGGCGAACCCCCGCGCCGGGTCCTCGGCGTTGATCCGGCACTCGATGGCGTGGCCGCGGGGCGCCAGCCGCCCGCCCTCCAGCACGTCCTCCTGGGCGAACCCGAGATCCTCGCCGGCGGCGATCCGGAGCTGGCACGCCACGAGGTCCAGCCCGGTGACCTCCTCGGTGATGGTGTGCTCGACCTGCAGGCGAGCGTTCACCTCGAGGAAGTAGAACGAGCCGTCCTCGGTGTCCACCAGGAACTCGACCGTGCCCGCGTTCACGTAACCGCACGCGTTCGCCACGGCCACGGCGGCGGCGCCCATGGACGGCACGGCGTCGGCGAACAGTGGCGGCGGCGTCTCCTCGACCAGCTTCTGGTGCCGGCGCTGCAAAGAGCAGTCCCTGGCGCCCACCCACATGGCCCCGCCCGGGGCGGGCGACAGCACCTGCACCTCCACGTGCTTGGGCCGCTCCAGGTACCGCTCGAGGTACACGCCGGGCGAACCGAACCAGGCCTCGGCCTCCCGGACGGCGGACTCCAGCGCGGCGGCCACCTCGTCCGCGGCCCGTGCGACCTTCAACCCCCGGCCGCCTCCCCCTCCCGCGGCCTTGATCGCGATGGGGTATCCGTTGGCTTCCCCGAAGGCATGCACCTCACCCTCGCCCTCGACGGCTTCGAGCGTACCCGGCACCACCGACACGCCCGCCCCGGATGCCAGCCGGCGCGCGGACACCTTGTCCCCGACGCCCCGGGCGGCCTCCGGCGGGGGACCGATCCACACCAGACCGGCGGAGAGGAACGCCTCCGCCGCATCGGCCCGTTCCGAGAAGAACCCGTAGCCGGGGTGCACGGCCTCGGCCCCGGTCGCACGCGCCACCTCGATGATCGCCTCGAGGTTCAGGTACGTCTCGGCCGGGGACATGCCCGGGAGGTGGACCGCCTCGTCGGACGCGCGCACGTGGCGGGCCGTCGAGTCGACGTCCGAGTACACCCCCACCGTGGCCACGCCCAGCTCGTGGCACGTCCGGGCCACCCGCACGGCGATCTCGCCGCGGTTCGCGATGAGGACCTTGCCGAACACGCCGCCTCAGCCCTCGGGCGATTCGACGTAGCCGGGGAGCCCGGCGATCGGGGCCGGCGCGTGCCATCCCCGCTCCGGGTAGTCGGCCCGCCAGGCCCGGCCGGGGAGCCGGTGGCCCACCATGCCCTCCACCATCCGTGCCGCGGTGAACAGCGACATCACGTCCACGCCGGTCTCGACGCCCATCCCCTCGAGCATGGCCACCAGGTCCTCCGTGGGGAGGTTCCCGTTCACCCCCGGAGCGAACGGCGAGCCGCCCATCCCGCCGATGCTCGCGTCGAACTCGTCCGCTCCGGCCTCCATCGCCGCCAGCACGTTGGCCAGGGCGGCGCCCCGCGTGTCGTGGAAGTGGCAGTTGACGCGGACGTGGCCGAGTCGTTCGTGGAGCATCGGGACCAGCTCCCACACCTTCGCCGGGTTGGCCATGCCGGTGGTGTCCCCCAGCGACACCCCCACCGCCCCCAGCTCCGCGACCCGTTCCGCCACCTCGCAAACCCGCTCCGGCGCCACCTCACCCTCGAACGGGTCGCCGAACGCGCACGAGATCGACACCTCCACGAAGACCCCGGCCGCCCCAGCCGCCTCGATCACCCCGCGCACGTCCTCCACGGATTCGTTCACCGACTTCCCGACGTTGTGCTGGTTGTAGCCATCCGACGCCGCCAGGAACGCCTGGAGCGAGGAGAACCCGCCTGCCTCCAGCGCGGCCTCCGCCCCTTGGCGGTTCGGCACCAGCGCCGAGTACGCGATCTCCTCCCGAGCCCGGGCCATCTTCCACACCTCGGCCGCGTCCGCCATGGCCGGGACCGCCGCCGGCGACACGAACGACACCGCCTCGATCTTCGGCAGCTCGGCTCCGGACAGCATGTCGATGAGCCCGGCCCGGACGGTCACGGGCAGCGGCCGCTCCGCCTGGAGCCCGTCCCGCGGCCCCACCTCGCGGATCGTCACCCGCCGAGGCAGGTCCGGCCCGCGTTGGCTCACCGGTTCTTCCACTGGGGGTCGCGCTTGTCGTTGAAGGCGGCGATGCCCTCCCGGCGGTCGTCGCTGCCGACGGCGCGGCGCCAGGCCAGCTCCTCGAGCTCCATGCCCTGTTGCAGCGGAACCTCGAGGCCGCGGTCGATGGCCCACTTGGCCTCGCGGACGCCGATGGGGGAGGAGCGGCACAGCTCCTCGGCCAGGTCGCGCGTGGCGTTCGCCAGGGCCTCACGCTCGACCACCTTCGCCGCCAGGCCCCATTCGAACGCGACCTCCCCGCTGATCCGCCTGCCCGTGAGCACCATCTCCTTGGCCCGGGCCACGCCGATCCTCCGAGCCAGGATCTGGGTCCCGCCGCCGCCCGGCACGATCCCCACCCGAACCTCCGGCAGTCCGAACAGGGCGTCGTCGGAGGCCACCACCAGGTCGCACGACAGGGCCAGCTCGCACCCGCCGCCCAGCGCGTACCCGAACACGGACGCGATGGTGGGCTGGGGGACCGACCGGATGGCCTCGAACATGCCCTTCATGAACACCCGGTTCAGGTTCCACCCGCGGTCGTCCAGCTGGTTGCGCTCCTTGAGGTCCGCCCCCACGCAGAACGCCCGCTCGCCGGCCGCCGCCAGCACGATGACCCACGTCCCGGGGTCCGCCGCCACCTGCAGGAACGTCCCGCCGAGCTCGTCGGCGAACTGCCCGGAGATCGCGTTCAGCGCCTCGGGCCGGTTCAGCGTGACCGTCGCCACGTGCCCGTCGCGGGCGACCTCCACGAAGCTCATACCGGGGGGACCCCGTGGCGGCGTTCGCTGAACGAACGGTCCTTCCCGCCTGCGTTGGCCAGCCGCCGGACCAGCTCCCCGCGCAGGGCGTCGGGTTCGACCACCGCGTCCACCACGTGCTCGCTGGCCAGGTGGAGCAGGTCGATGTCCTCCTCGTACTCGCGCCGGCGCTCCGCCACGTACGCGGCGCGCTCGTCGGGATCCGAGATGGCCTGGATCTTGTTGTAGTACACGGCGTTCACCGCCGGCTCCGGACCCATCACGGCGATCCGGGCGGTGGGAAGCGCGATCGTCGCGTCCGGCTCGAACCCCGGCCCGGCCATCGCGTACAGCCCGGCCCCGTAGGCCTTCCGCGCGATCACCGAGAACTTCGGGACCGTGGCCTCGCTCACCGCGGTGATGAGCTTCGCCCCGTGGCGGATGATGCCCTGCCGTTCGACCGCGCTCCCGATCATGAACCCCGGCACGTCCGCCAGGAACACCAGCGGGATGTTGAACGCGTCGCACAGCCAGACGAACCGGGCCGCCTTGTCCGCCGAGTCCACGAACAGCACGCCGCCGTTGTGCATGGGCTGGTTGGCGACCACGCCGATCACTCGGCCCTCCAGCCGGCCCAGCCCGACCACCACCTCCCGGGCCCAGTCCGGCTTGATCTCGAAGAACGACTCCTCGTCCACCACGCCGGCGATCAGCGAGTAGACGTCGAACGGCTTCGACTCGTCCTCCGGCACGATCCCGGCCAGCGAGCCCCGGTAGGCGGGCGGCCGGGCCTCGGCCAGCGGGGGGTCCGAGGCGAAGCTCTGCGGGAAGTACGAGAGATACGACCGGGCCGCCTCGATGGCGGCCTTGTCGTCGGGGACCAGCAGGTCGCCGCACCCGCTGACCTCGCAGTGCATGCGGGCCCCGCCCATCTCCTCCAGCGTGACCCGCTCGCCGATGACCTCCTCGGCCATCCTCGGCGAGCCCAGGTACATCGACGCGTTGTGCTCCTGCATGAACACCACGTCGCAGAACGCCGGGATGTACGCGCCGCCCGCCGCGGACGGCCCCAGCAGGCAGCACACCTGGGGGATCCGGCCGCTGGCCAGGACCTGGTTGTAGAAGATCTTCCCGGCCCCGCGCCGCCCCGGGAACATCTCCACCTGCCGGTCGATGCGCGCGCCCGCCGAATCCACCAGGTACACGATGGGCATCGCGTAGCGCCGGGCCGACTCGATGATCCGGATGATCTTCTCGACGGTGTGCGGGCCCCAGGACCCCGCCTTCACCGTGGGGTCGTTCGCCATCACCGCCACCGGCCGGCCGTGGATCGAACCGACGCCGGTGACCACGCCGTCCGCCGGGAGGTCACCGGCCAGCGCGCTCACCAGCAGGCCGTTCTCCGCGAACCCCTCGGCGTCGTCGAGCAGCAGCCGCAGACGCTCCCGAACGAACAGCTTGCCCTGCTCGGCGAGCTTCTCGTGGTACTTCGGCGCGCCGCCGGCCCGGGCCCGCTCAGCGGCCCCCGCCAGCGCCTCCGCGTGCCCGCCCTCCGGCCGCGCGTGCCCGCCCTCCGGCCCGCCGTGCCCGCCCTGCGGCCCGCCGTGCCCGCCCTGCACAGGCTCCTCGCTCACGATCCCGAAGTGTAGTCCGGCCGACCTCGCCCTCCGCCGAAGGGGGGTCTTGAGTCCGGACCCCCTGAACCGGCAGAATGCGACGAATGTCCAACCCGGCCCCAGGCATCCTGCGGCGCCTCCGCCGTTCGCTGATCCGCGTGGTGCGGCCGCTCCGCCATGCCGGGCGCCCGCTGGTGATCGGCGTGGCCACCGTGGCCCTGTTCGTGCCGAAGACCGGCGCCGTCGCCGGCCCCACCATCGGGGGCACGGCCACGCTCGGCGCCTCGAAGGCCGGAATCACGTTCGGCGGCTGGGTCCGCCTGACGGGCGCGGTGAAGGCCCACGAACCCTGCCGCTCCGGCCGGGAGGTCCGCCTGCGGGCGGTGGAGGCCGACGACGGCGGGCAGTGGTCGATCCTGAAGACGGGGACCACCGATGCCGACGGCGCATTCGCGTTCGGCCTCCAGCCCGAGCACACCGCCAAGTACCAGGTCTCCCTGCCGAAGACCGCCATCTGCAAGCTGGTGACGAGCGCTGCCATCCAGGTGCCGGTGGCGGTGCGGGTCACGCTATCCGGGCCGGACCAGCCCGTCCCCGCCGGCTCGTGCGCCTCGCTCACCGGGGAGGTGCAGCCGCCGAAGCCGGGGACGCCGCTGCACCTCCAGCGGCTCCGGGGCTCCAGCTGGATCACCGTGGCCTCGCCGACCCTGGGCGGCGCCTCCCGGGCCGGCACCAAGCGGTGCGGCGGATGGACCGATATCGGCACCGAACGCTGGCGGGCCGTGTGGACGGCGGCCGACTCCGGCGACCGGCTCAACGCCGACGGCGCGTCCGCATCGGTCGCGATCCGGTTCGTCGAAGCTGCCTGGATGCGCCACATCGACGACCTGGCCGGCTCGCACGACATGGGCATCGCCGTGGCCGACGGCGGCGCCCCGCTGTACGAGCACGACGACGCCGTGGCCCACATCCCCGCCTCGAACGAGAAGCTCCTGCAGTCGATGGCGGTCCTCGACGCCGTTGGGCCCGCCACCACCATCGTCACCCGGGTCCGGGTGATGTCGGTGTCCGAGGGCGGGGTCGTCCCCGGGAACCTGTGGCTGGTGGGCCGGGGCGACCCCGAGATCACGAAGCACCGGCTGGCCTCCCTGGCCGACATCGTCGCCTCCGCGGGGATCACCGAGGTCCGGGGCTCGGTGGTGGGGAGCACGTCCTACTTCGACCACGACTGGTTCGCCCCGGGGTGGAAGCCGGAGTTCCCGGCGGAGGAGGTGGCGCTGCCCACCGCGCTCACGTACATGGGGAACGAGGTGAACGGCACCCACATCTCCCACCCGGAGCGCCACGCCGCGGCGGTGTTCACGAAGATGCTCCGGGCCCGGGGGATCACGGTGGTCGGGACGCCCGGCGAGGGGCCGGAGCCTTCGGGGCTGCACACCGCGGGCCAGATCACCTCCGCCCCCGTCCGGACGATCCTGCGCCACCAGAACTTCGACTCGGTGAACTTCGATGCGGAGGTCCTGGGGAAGCTGCTCGGGGTGGTCGCCTCCGGGGCGCCCGGGACCATCGACAAGGGCGCGGACGCGGTGGGGGCGTTCGCGGCGGCGCACGGCGTCACGGTGGTCACCGAGGACTCCTCGGGGCTCTCCTACAGCGACCGGGCCACGCCGATCGGGATGGTCCGCCTCCTGCACGTCGCCGAGGGCGCGTCGTGGGGCCCCGCCCTCCGCGCCTCGCTCCCCGGCCCGGGCAAGGGGACGCTCGAGGACCGCCTGGACGGGATCCCGGTGGTGGCGAAGACCGGCACACTGGAGGACGTCTCGGCGCTCTCGGGGTGGGTCCAGCTGTCCCGGACGGGGGAGTGGGTGGCGTTCTCGATCATGTCGGGCGGGTTCGACGTGACCGACGCCAAGGACATCGAGGACGCGATCGTCATCACCCTGCACCGGTACGCGCGGTAGACCGCTCGTTGCGCGGGGGCGCCGGGTTCGCTACGGTTCGGCGGCCGGTCGAGACGAGGGGTGCGGGTGGCGCAGGTAGCGGTCGCGACGAGCCAGCCACGGACTCGGTTCCTGGCGGCCCTCGCCGTCGGCGCGCTGGTCGCCCTCAGTCTGGGGATCTACGGCCGGGTCCACGACCCCACGGGCCGCAGCCTGGTCACGCTGTTCTTCACCGACACCATCACGCTGAAGGTGTGGTTCGCCACCGTGGCCGTCGGTCTGGCCGTGTTCCAGGGGCTGACCGGCCTCCGGATGTACGGCAAGCTCGGGCGCAAGCGCGGGCCCCGGTGGATCCGGACCGCGCATCGCATCTCCGGGACCGGCGCGTTCCTGTTCGCGATCCCGGTGGCCTACCACTGCCTGTGGGCCCTGGGGTTCCAGTCCGGCCAGGGGCGCAGGGTCCTCGTCCACGGCATCGCCGGGTGCTTCTTCTTCGGCGCGCTCACCACCAAGGTGCTCGTGGTGCGGACCCGGCGGATGCCCAGATGGGCCCTGCCGTTGATGGGCGGCCTGCTGTTCTCGGCGCTGGTCACGATCTGGATCACCAGCGCGCTGTGGTACTTCAAGGACGTCGGGGTGAAGTTCTAGATGGCCCGCCGGCTGTTCGACAGGGTGATCCTGGCCGTGCTCCTGGCCGGGGCGGCGGTGTTCGTCCTCCTGCTGGCCGGCGTGGCATCGGGCCTGCTGACGAACTCCAAGCCGTACCCGTAGAAGGTGAGCAGGCTCACCTCCCGCAGGTTGGACGCGGACCCCGTCCGAGCCGCTACTCGCCGGCGGCGTACTTGAAGGAGATGTTGACCCGGGCCCGGTAGCTGGTGACCTGTCCGTTCTCGATCGTGAGGTCGAACCGGACGACCTCGCCGACCCGAAGGTCCCGCAGGGTCTTCGAGGCCGTCTCCACGGCGTTCTTCGCCGCCGCCTCCCAGGAATCGGGGCTGGTCCCGATGACCTCGGTGACGCGATAGATGCTCTCCGCCACGGCCATACCTCCTCCGGTCGAGTTGCTGCATCCTCGCATCGAACCCGGGGCCGGTGCGAATCAGGGGTCAGGCCGCGACGCCGTCCAGGCGCATGTGCAGGCGGACCACCGCCCGCCCGTGTGGGAACCGGCGCCGGCACGCCCCACCCGTGCCCGGGGGATCGAGGGGTCACGCATCCGGCCCACTGGACCTCGCGGGCCGTGAGGGGTTCAATTGCCCGCATGTCCGTTCCTGGCGGTGAGGCGCCGAGCCGCGCGGGGAGAGCGCGCCAGTCGAAGGCCGTGGGGCGCCGGTACCGTGGCGGGACCATCGGCGCCGGCCCCGTGCGGGAGCGAACGACGAAGCCGTCGGCCTCGGCGTGGGCCCGGTTCCGGTACCGGCTGGACAACGCCCTGTCGCGCGGCGCGTGGGTCGTGATCGGCTACCTGGGGCTGGTCACCCTGGCCATCGTCGTGCTGGCGGCCGTGATCACGGTGATCGCCCACCTCATCGGTTTCGGCGGAACCTCGGGACGGCTCGGGGGCCTGGAGTCGTTCTGGCAGATGCTGGTCCGCGTGGTCGACGCCGGGAGCTTCGCGTCGGACGCGACGTGGCCCACGCGGCTCCTGGCCCTCGTGGTGACCTTGGCCGGGATCTTCATCGCCGGCAGCCTCATCGGGCTGATCTCCTCCTCGGTGGACCAGCGTGTGGACGCGCTCCGCCGGGGCCGGAGCAACGTGCTGGAGCACGGCCACACGCTGATCCTGGGATGGTCGCCCCGCGTCCCCACCATCGTCGGCGAGCTGGTGGTGGCGAACGAGAGCGAGAAGCGGGCCGCCATCGTGATCCTGGCCGACCGAGACAAGACCGAGATGGAGGAGATCCTCCGGGCCGCCGTCGGGGACCTCCGCACCACCCGGCTGGTGGGCCGCCGGGGGGACTCCGCGAGCATGGCCGACCTGGAGCTGGTGGGAGCGTCCCGGGCCCGTTCGATCCTGGTGATGAGCGGGACCGAGGGGGACGCCGGCGCCATCAAAGCCTCCCTGGCCGTGATCGGGCTTGGCCTGGAGGGCGTGCCGATCGTGGTGGAGATGGCCTCGGCCGCGAGGGCCGACACGCTGGAGCACGTCACCGACGGAGCTGTGGTCACGGTGACCTCGGACCGCATCATCGCGGAGGTCACCGCGCAGGCGTGCCACGAGCGGGGCCTGTCGCAGGTGTTCCAGGAGCTGCTCGACTTCGACGGCGACGAGCTGTACTTCCGGGAGTTCCCCGAGCTGCACGGCGCGACGTACGCGCAGGCCCAGCAGTCGTTCCCCAAGGCCGCCGTGATGGGGATCGCCACGACCGAGGGGGTCACGCTGAATCCGCCCCCGGACCAGGTCCTCGAGCCGGGCGACCGCGTGGTGGCCCTGGTGGAGGACGACTCGAAGTTCGTGTGCGCCGGGCGGGCCGAGGTCCCCCAGGTGGTGGCGCGGGACGAGCCCGACCCGGAGCTCCCCCAGCGGATGCTCGTCGTGGGGTGGAGCAGCCTGGCCCCGCGGGTGATCCAGGAGCTCGACGAGTTCCTCCCGGCGGATTCCCGCCTGAGCGTGCTGGTGGATCCCGAGCTGGTCGATCCCTCCGCGGTCGCGCACATCCTCGCGGGGGAGGGCCTGGGCCTGGTCAACTCGACGGCCACCGTCCGGGCCCTGTCGGGCGGGCCCGAGCTCCTGGGGGAGATCCTCGGCGACGAGGCCTACGACCAGGGAATCCTCCTGGGATACCGGGAGGGGATCTCCCCCGGTGACGCCGACGCGCGCACCCTCCTGACCCTGATGGCCCTGCGCCGGCAGTGGCCCCGGGGCCATCCCCCGGAGGTCCGGCTGGTGGCGGAGGTCCTGGACCAGCGCAACGTCCCCATCGCCCAGCTGGCCGGCGTGGACGACTTCATCGTGAGCGACCAGCTGGCCAGCCTCATGCTGGCCCAGCTCTCAGAGAACGCGCAGCTCCGCGAGGTGTTCGATGAGCTGTTCGACGCCGAAGGGGCCTCGATCGTGCTCCGGCCGTCGAAGCGGTTCGCCCAGAACGGCTCGGCCACGTTCGCCGAGATCGTGGCCGCCGGGAACCACTTCGCCGAGTCGGTGCTCGGCTATCGTTCCCACCGCGACGGGCGCGTCGTCCTCAACCCCGAGAAGTCGTCGCGGATCGCCCTCGCCCCGGAGGACGAAGTGGTGGTCGTCACCACACGGTGACCACGTGAGTCGGAGGAAATGAGCGGCGTCGTGGGCGAGACGATGAGAGCGTTCGCGTTGAGGAGCTTCGACGAACCCGCCGGGGTGCTCGACCTGCCGGTCCCCGTCCCGGGGCCGGGCGAGGTCCGGGTTCGCGTCCGGGCGGCCTCGGTCAACGGGTTCGACGTCTTCGTGGCGTCCGGGCAGGCCAAAGAGATGATGGAGCACCGGTTCCCGGTGGTAGTGGGCAAGGACTTCGCCGGCGTGGTGGACGCGGTCGGCGAGGGGGTGGATCGTTTCGCCCCCGGCGACGAGGTGGTGGGCATCACGCCCTCCGGGAACGTCCTGGGGCACGGCACGTTCGGCGAGTACGTGGTGGTGCCCTCCGACGGCGACATCGAACCGAAGCCCGCCACCGTCGAGTTCGAGCAGGGGGCCGCGCTGGGGCTCGCGGGGCTGGCCGCGCTGGTGTCCGTCGACGCGGTGGAGCCCTCCGAGGGCGACGTCGTCCTTGTGGTCGGCGCCACCGGGGGAGTGGGCGGCTTCTCGGTCCAGCTTGCCGCCCGCCGGGGCGCCGCGGTCATCGCCACCGGGCTCCCGGAGGACGAGCAGGGACTGCGGGACCTGGGCGCGGCCGAGGTCGTCGACTACACGGACGACGTGGCGGCGCTGGTCCGCGAGCGCCGGCCCGATGGGATCGACGGCCTGATCGACCTGGTGAACCGGGACCCCGGCGCGTTCGCGACGCTCGCCGAGCTGGTGAGGGACGGAGGGAGGGCTGCGACGACCATGGGTTCGGCCGATGTCGAGGGCCTCTCGGCCCGCGGCATCGCGGCGACGAACGTGTTCGCGCAGGGGGATCCGGCGGCCTTCGCCCGGCTCGTCGCGGCGGCCGGCAGCGGGATCCTCACCGTCCCCGTGACGCGGACCTTCGCGTTGGAGGACGTTCCGGAGGCGTTGGAGCTGCTCGGGAGCGGGAGGGCTCGCGGGAAGTACGTGGTGACGCCCTAGAAGCACGTGGTGACGCCCTAGAGGGAGCGCTCCTTCAGCCACGTCAGCACGGCGTCGGCCACGTCGCGCCAGCCGCCGTCGATCGTGAGGGAGTGGCCCCGGTCGGGGAACTCCCGGTAGTCCGTCACCGCGGGCGAGCGCCGGTACCGCTTGACCGTCGACTTCGAGATGGCGGGCGGGACGGTGTGGTCCCTGCCGCCGGCGGTCACCAGGAGCGGCCCCCGCGCCGCCTTGGCGGTGTCGACCTTGGCCGGCGACCGCCGGGAGAACGCGGCGAACGCGGCCTCGAACAGCGGCCTGCCCGGCGAGGGGATCGTCCACCGTTCGTACAGCTCCGCGGACTCCTGCTCGGAGACCGCGTTGCCGAAGCCGTACCGGAACTGCTCGGGCGAGAGGGAGACCGCACGCTTCCTGTTCGCCGGATTCTTGAGCGCGATCGAGGCCACCCGGAGCGCCGACGGCGGGAGGCGGAGGATACCCTTGATCGGCGCGGGGTCGATCGCCACCGCGGCGGCGGCGAGGTCCTGCGCCAGCAATCGCTGGACCACCAGGCCGCCGAACGAATGCCCGATGACGATCGGCCTGGCTTCGAGCGCGCCGATGACCTCGGCGTACCGGGCGACCACGTCGTCGATGCCGTGTCCGGCGACCTGCTCGGGCCGGCTCCGAGTCTCCTCGACGGTGCTCCCGTCGCCCGGCCATCCGGGCGCCACCGGAGCGTACCCGGACTCCCGGAACAGGTCGACCCACGCTCCCCAGGAGTCGGCGTGCAGCCACAGACCATGGACGAACACGACCGGGGAAGCCATCGCTGTCGGGCACCCTACGCGCGGGGCCGCGCCGGCACAAACGGGGGAGCGTGTCGGTGGGCGGGGCTATCGTCGAGGGGCCATGGCGACGATCGATGGTGTGCGCGAGGTGGCGCTCAGCCTGCCCCGGTCGTACGAGGCGCTGGTCCGGGACCGCGTGAAGTTCCGGGTCGGACGGATCGTCTACCTGGCGTTCTCCCGCGACGAGTCGCGGATGGGGTTCGCGTTCCCCAAGGAGGAGCGTGAGGCGCTGGTCGCCTCCGAGCCGGACAAGTTCATGATGCCCAAGCCCTCCGACATGCGGTACCACTGGGTGGTCGTCCGCCTCGCCGCGATCGACGACGCCGAGATGCGCGAGATCGTGATCGACGCCTGGCGCATGGTCGTCCCCAAGCGAGTGGCCGCCGAGCATCTCGGTCGACTCGGCTAGCGTCAGCTCACGTCGGAGGCCAGGTGGCGAAGTCGTAGCTCGACGATCCGTAGATCTCCCCGGTCACGTACACCGTGCGCAACTCTTTCTGCGTCAAGTCCTCCCGGTAGCAGCGGTCGGGGCCACCCTGCGCGTTCCTTGTTCGTGACGCGACAGATGAACCGTGCACGGGTGGGTCCGCGCCTCGTCCAGCCTCTGCTGGGGCGGCCGCCGGAAGGGAGGACGGGCATGAGGAATGCCTTCATCGGCTTCCTGGTCGGAGCGGTGGTCGCCGGGGGCACGGCGTATGCGGCGAACTCGCAATTCGGTGCAGGGGGCGTCATCTCGGCATGTGCCAACAGGAACGGCGACGTGCGGCTCGTCGAGGACCTTGCCCAGTGCAAGCCGTTCGAGGCCGCTGTGAGCTGGAACACCCAGGGCCCGAAGGGTGATCAGGGAGACAAGGGGCCTCCGGGCGACGTGGGCCCGCCGGGGCCGAAGGGCGACATTGGCGACCGGGGCCCGGCTGGAGACCCGGGTCCGAAGGGCGACCCGGGCCCGAAGGGTGATCAGGGAGACAAGGGGCCTCCGGGCGACGTGGGCCCGCAGGGGCCGAAGGGCGACAAGGGCGACCCGGGCGCTGACGCGATCCACCTGTGGGCCGTGGTCGGCGCCACGGGCTCGCTCACGCGGGGACAGGGCGCCGCGTCGGTGGCGTACACGCCGGGCGGCATCTATGTCGTCTCGTTCGAACGCATCGTGTCGGATTGCGCTTACGTCGCGACGCTGGCCCGGCGAACCGGTGGCGACATCACCTCGGGGAGTTTGGCCCCAGGGGAGATCGCGGTTGGTGCCGGCTCAGCCGGCTCGACCGTAGCCGTCAACACCTTCGACAGCGGCGGAGTTCCCGCGGACCGGGCATTCCATCTCGCGGTGGCGTGCTAGGGATGGCCAAGCGCTCCTCCATCCCTGCGTTGCTCCTGGTCCTCGCCGCGTCGATCGCGTCAACCGCCTCCGCGCGGGGCGCCCACGCGGCCGGGGCCGATGACACCCCCACCGCCAGGTTCACCTACCGCGCCGTCGATCGCTACGCCGACCGGAACGGCGACGGCTACTTCGATCCCGCCACCACCTCGGCCCAGATCGCCGAGCCGTTCCACCTCGAGCTCGACGGGTGCGAGTCCGACGGCGGGGGAGCCCCCATCCGCGCCTTCGCCTGGGAGGTGAACGGCCGCACCCTCGACGACGCCAGGTGCAACGTCCAGGCTCTCTTCTCCCGCGAGGGCACCTTCCAGGTCACGCTGACGGTGTCCTCGAGGAACGGCACCGACAGCCTGACGAAAGGGGTCGTCGTGCGGGACCTCCTGATCGTCTCGATCGGGGACTCCCTGGCCTCGGGTGAGGGCAACCCGTACCGGACCGTCTACCGAGTCGACTCCGACGTCCACGGCAACCGGGTCCGCATCCCGATCGGTGGCGTGTGGCAGGACCGGCGGTGTCACCGGTCGGAGGTGGCCGGGCCGGCCCAGGCCGCCCGGTACCTGGAGCTGGCCGACACCCACAGCACCGTGACCTTCGTCCACCTGGCGTGCTCCGGCGCGTCGATCGTGGACTCCGACCCGAACGACAACCTCCCCGAGGGCGGGCTCCTCGACCCGTACCGCGGCATCGAGCCACCAGAGGGTGCGGGGGCCATCCCGCCCCAGGTGGACCAGGTCGCGGCGCTCGTCGGGAGTCAGCACATCGACGCCCTGCTGCTCAGCATCGGGGCCAACGACGTCGGCTTCTCCGACATCGTCCTGAACTGCCTCGTGAACATCTTCGGCTGCGACCAGCATCACGCCGCCATTCCCGACGCCGTGGACATCTGGGACGAGCGCTCCCCGCTCCTCCCGGGCCGGTACGACCAGCTGGACGCCGCGCTCCGGTCGAAGCTGGGGGCCGTCCTGGATCCCGGCGACGTGTACGTTCCCCAGTACTTCGACCCCACGTTCGACGAGAAGGGGAAGTCATGTGACCCCTTGATTCCGGGGATGGTGGACGGCGCCGAGGGCTCGTGGGCCTCCACGACCGTGGTGGGCGGCCTCAACTCGATGATCGCGCAGAAGGCCGCGCAGTTCGGATGGCACGACGTCGCGGGCATCGTCGCGGACTTCCGGGGCCCGCCCGGGCACGGGTACTGCGCGGAGCCGCACTGGATCCTTCGCCTCGAGGAGTCCCTTCAGAAGCAGGGGAACCAGTATGGGGCGTTCCATCCGTGCGCCCCCGGGCACGGATCGTACCGGGACCACCTCGCCGCGGCGGTCATCGCCGGCCTGGGGCTCCACGTCCCCGCACCAACGCCCGGAAAGGACGTCGTGGCGGGGGTCCGGTGCACGTCGCCGCCGGAGAGCTTCCTGTCGAACCGGGACGGCGACGCCAGCCTGGTCTTCGGTGTGCCCGCGCCCATCCCCGACGTCCTCGACAACTGCCCGAACGTCTTCAACCCCGACCAGGCCGACTTCGGCAACGGGAAGCAGAGCTACACGATGGGCGACGGAGTGGGCGACGCCTGTGCCGGATACACCGTGAACACCGCGGTCGACTTCGACGACGGCAACACCAATGACGGGTACTGCGACGCCGTGGACGTGGAGAAGCAGGATCCGTCCAACATGTGCTCGCTGCGCGCCGCCATCCAGCAGGCCTCCAGCCAGACCGCCGGGACCGAGGACCGGATCACCTTCTCCATCGCGACCGCCCTCGGCCCGATCGTCCTGGGCGGGACCCAGACGCTGCGGCCGGGGACGCGACTTCCGCCGATCACACGGCCCGTGTTCGTCGACGGCACCACACAGCCGCTCATCGGGCTCGCGTTCCCGGATCTGGGCTTCGGCCTCCACCTGCGGTGCTGGAAGTTCACCGGGCACCCGTGCATCGAGCTCGACGGGGAGACCGTGGGCGGGTGCTCGGCCTGCCCCGGGCTGGAGACCGAGGGCGCCATCGGAGCGGTGATCGACGCCCTTGCGGTCAACCGGTTCTCCGGCCAGGGGATCATCCTGGGGGGCTTCGGGGGCTGCGGCACCCGGGGGAGCGGCAACCGGGTCGAGGAGTCGTTCATCGGCACCGACGTGTTCGGCGAGCTGGACCTGGGCAACGGCCGCGAGGGGATCGCCGTGGACGGGGTCCACAACGTCGTCGGCGGCACCCTGCCGTGGCAGCGCAACGTCATCTCCGGCAACGACGGGCACGGCATCTTCATCGGGAACTCCTGCGCCACCGACAACCTCGTCCTGAACAACTTCATCGGGACCGACGTCTCGGGGTCGCAGGCGCTCGGGAACGGGATGAGCGGTGTGGACGTGAACGGGCCCCACAACCTGATCGGAGGGCTCGGGCCGGAGGTCCGCAACGTCATCTCGAGCAACGGCGGCGACGGCATCTCGTTCTTCAACGCAGGCAGCAACACCGTCGCCGGGAACTACATCGGGACCGCGGTTGACGGGGTGACGGCCCTCGCCAACCACGGCAACGGCGTCGCCGTCTCCGACGGCAACGACAACGAGACCGTGGGAGGGATGGAGGCTGGCGCAGGAAACATCATCGCGTTCAACGATCGCAACGGGGTGTTCCTGTACGAGGGAACCGGACACCGCGTGCTGGGGAACTCGATCCACGACAACGGGAAGGCCAAGGGGCTGGCCATCGATATCGGGAACTGCAGCGTGTGCGTGGGCGACGTGTCGCTGAACGACCCGGGCGACGCGGACGTGGGGTTCGCCAACGAGACGCAGAACTTCCCCGTCCTGAACTCGGTGACCGACAGCGGAGCCAACACCTCGGTCCTCGGCCGCCTCGACTCCAACCCGGACGAGGACTTCACCCTGCAGTTCTTCCTCACCGGCCCGTGCGACCCGTCCCATCACGGAGAGGCGGACCGCCTCCTCGGGACGCGGACCGTTCACACGGACGGGTCCGGGGAGGCCCAGATCGCCGTCACGCTCCCCGGCACCGTCGCGGACGGGAAGCTCGTGTCGGCCACGGCCACCGACGAGCAGGGGAACACCTCCGAGCTGTCCCGCGCCGTGGGGGCCGACGGCCCCTGCATCAGCACCTTCACCGTCAACGCTACCGGCGACCAGCCGGACGGGGATCTCGGCGACGACCGGTGCGACACCGGGAGCGTGGCCACCGTCTACTCGGACCGGTGCACCCTGCGCGCGGCGATCGAGGAGGCCAACGACGCGGAGGGGCGCGACATCATTCGGTTCGCCATCGGCACGGGCCCGCACACCATCTCCCTGCGCACGGCGCTTCCACTGCTCACGGAGGCGGTGGTCATCGACGCCACGACGCAACCCGGGTGGACCGGAGCCCCGATCGTGGAGCTCGACGGCCACGACCTCTCGAGCAACGTCGTCGATGGGCTCGTCGTCCTAGGAGGCGACAGCGTCGTGAAGGGGCTGGTCGTGGACCAGATGCCGGACGACGCCATCCTGATCACCGAGGGAGGCAGCAACCGCATCGAGGGCAACGTGATCGGCCTCAGGCCGGACGGCCGGACGGCCGGACCGAACGGCGGCATCGGCATCCACATCGTGGCCTCGTCGAAGAACCAGATCGGAGGCACGACGCCGGCGTCGCGCAACGTCATCTCGGGGAACGACGTCGGAATCTGGATCGACGGCCCGTCGTCCACCGACAACGTGGTCCAGGGGAACCGCATCGGCACCGCCGCCCTCGGGACCAGCGTGCGGGGCAACGAGGCGTTCGGGATCCGTGTCAACGGGGGGACGGGAACCGTGATCGGCGGGTTCACCCCCGGGTCCGGCAACCTGGTCTCGGGGAACCACGAACAGGGCGTCATCATCGATGCGCCAGAGACCAGGGTCTGGGGGAACCGGATCGGTACGGACGTCACGGGCACCAAGGCGATGGGGAACGGCCGTCAGGGAATCGTGGTGCATTCGGCGGACAACACCATCGGCGGGTCGGGGATCTCCGCGAACGTGGTGTCCGCCAATGGGTGGGCGGGGGTCGAGGTCAACGGCTCGGGGGCCACCGGGAACCTGATCGTCGGCAACCTGATCGGGACAGACCCGACAGGCCGGCGGAACCTCGGCAACCATCAGGACGGCATCTACGTTCAGGCCTCCGACACCCGCATCGGAGGACTCCAGGCCGGCCAGGGCAACACGGTGGGATTCAACGGCCAGGCCGGGATCCTGATCGGGAGCGGGACCGGCAACGCCGTGCGGTCCAATGAGGTCTTCTCCAACGCGACCCTGGGCATCGACCTCCTGGGCAGCTTCGGCGTGACGCCGAACGACGCCACCGATGCCGACACCGGAACCAACGGGCTGCAGAACTTCCCGGTCCTGACGTCGGCCGCCACCCACGACGGGTCAACTGTGGTGAAGGGGTTCCTGAGCAGCACGAAGGCGACCGCGTTCACGATCCAGCTGTTCGCGTCGCTCGCGTGCGACGGGTCCGGGAACGGCGAGGGCCAGCGGTATCTGGGCTCGGTCCAGGTGACGACCGACGGCACGGGACGGGCAGCGTTCTCCAGACAGATGAGTGCGGCGGTGGCGGTCGGTCAGGCGGTCACCGCGACGGCCACCGATCCCGCCGGGAACACCTCGGAGTTCTCGGCCTGCCGCCGAGTTCTCTGAGGGACCTCCGCGGACCTCTCGGACGAGTGCCCTCGGCAGGATTCGAACCTGCGCACCGCGCTCCGGAGGCGCGTGCTCTATCCCCTGAGCTACGAGGGCGGATGGTCCGAGTGTACCGCCCGGTCGAAGGGGTCCTCAGGG
The DNA here is from genome assembly GCA_036394995.1 of Actinomycetota bacterium. GTDB lineage: Bacteria > Actinomycetota > UBA4738 > UBA4738 > JACQTL01 > DASWED01. The sequence goes on along the minus strand of DASWED010000120.1, from coordinate 5,545 downwards.
CCGCTACCCTGGACCTCTCATGATCGAGGAGCGGCTCGTCTCACTGCTGGCCCACGCGGCCGTCGCGGCCGCGCCGTAGCTCGGCGGGGCCGACCCGCCGGCCCGCATCGAGCTGTCCCGGCCGCCGGACAAGCGGTTCGGGGACTTCTTCACGAACCTCGCCCTGGTGTGGGCCTCCCAGCTCAAGCGGAACCCCCGCGAGGTGGCCGATGCGATCGTGCGGCACCTCCCGCAGGCCGACTTCGTGGAGCGGGCGGAGGTGGCCGGCGGCGGGTTCGTGAACCTGTTCGTCACGGACTCGTGGCTGTACGACGTCCTGCGCCAGGCGGTCAGCCAACGGTACGGCTGGGCGGAGCCCACCGGCCAGCGTGTCCAGGTGGAGTACGTGAGCGTCAATCCCACCGGGCCGCTGCACGTCGGCCACGCCCGCAACGCCGTCATCGGCGACGCCCTCGCCTCCGTGCTCGAGGCGTCCGGGTCGAACGTGCAGCGCGAGTACTACCTGAACGACTACGGCCGGCAGATGGAGCTGTTCGGGATGTCGGTGGAGGCCCGTTACCTCCAGCACTTCGGGCGCCCGGCGGAGATCCCCGAGGGCGGGTACCAGGGCGAGTACGTGGCCGAGATGGCGGCGGAGATCGCGGCGAGGCACGGGGACTCCCTGCTGGACGCGCCCGACCGCCGGGAGCGCCTCCTGGAGGAGGGGTACGCGCTCGCTCTGGCCGGGATCCGGGTCACGCTCGACCGGATCGGGATCCGGTTCGACACGTGGTTCTCCGAGCGGGACCTCCACGCCACCGGGGCGGTGGCCGATGCCGTGAAGCGCCTCCGGTCGGAGGGCCACGCGTACGAGTCCGAGGGCGCGATCTACTTCCGGGCCACGCAGTTCGGCGACGAGAAGGACCGCGTCCTGATCCGGTCGAACGGCGAACCGACGTACTTCGCCGCGGACTGCGCGTACCTGCTGAACAAGTTCGAACGCGGCTTCGAGCTGCTGATCTACGTCTGGGGGGCCGACCACCACGGCACCGTGAAGCGGCTGAAGGGCGTGGCCCGGGCGTTCGGGTTCGACCCCGAGCGGGTGGAGTTCCTGCTGATGCAGCTGGTGACGCTGTCCCGGGGAGGCGAGCCGGTGCGCCTGTCGAAGCGCGCCGGCGACATCGTCACGCTCGACGAGCTGCTGGACGAGGCCGGGCCCGACGCGGCGCGGTACACGCTGCTCACGCGGTCGCACGACTCGCAGATGGAGTTCGACATCGAGCTCGCCACCCGACAGGCGAACGAGAACCCGGTGTTCTACGTCCAGTACGCGCACGCCCGGATCGCCAGCATCCTGCGCCACGCCGAGGAGCTGGGGGTCGCGCTCCGGCCGGTGGACGAGGCCCGGCTGGACCTGCTGACCCACGAGACCGAGCTCGAGCTCCTGCGGAAGGTGGCCGAGCTGCCGAACGAGATCCGGCAGGCCGCCGACTTCCGCGCGCCCCACCGGCTCACCCACTACGTCGAGGACTTCGCGGCCCAGTTCCACCGGTTCTACGGCGAGTGCCGCGTGGTGAGCGACGACGACGAGCTGACCCAGGCCCGGCTGTGGCTGTGCCGGGCCGCGAAGGAGGTCGTGGCCGGGGTGCTCGGGCTGCTCGGCGTGTCGGCGCCGGAGGCCATGGAGCGCCGGGAGGAGGGCTGATGCCCGCCGACGCCTCTGGGATGCACCCCGCGGAGATCGAGTCGTTCCCGCCGGCCGGCGTCACCGTCCGCCCGGCCCGGCCCTCGGACGCCCGGTCCTACCTCGAGATGTGGCGGGACGTGGTTGCCGAGCGGCGGTTCGTCCGGAGCGAGACCGTGCCCGCCAACGCCCGCGGGTTCCGCAGGTCGTTCCGTGCGTCCTGGACGAACGACCGCGCGAGGTTCGTCGCGCTGGCCTGGGGGAAGGTCGTCGGGATGATCTCCATCGAGCGGATGTCCCACCCGGTGAACCACCATGTGGCGACGCTGGGGATGGCGGTGGAGTCGTCGTGGCGGGGCAAGGGAGTCGGCTCGGCCCTGATGGCGGCGGCGATGAAGTGGGCCCGCCAGGTGGGCGTGGAGAAGGTCACGCTGGAGGTCTTCCCGACCAACGAGGCCGGGATCGCGCTGTACCGGAAGTTCGGGTTCGTCGAGGAGGGCCGGCTTCACCGGCAGTCCAAGAAGTCCTACGGCTACGACGACGAGGTGATCATGTCGCGATGGCTGGCCGGGGACGCGCCGGAGCCCCTTCTGCCCACGGACGAACGGGAGTAGCCTGGGGGCGGGGAGGAACCGCTCGTGCGTCGCCTGAGCCTGAGCCTGATCGGCGTGGTCGCCGTGATCGTCGGCGGCCCGGCCCAGCCCGAGGTCGGTGTTCGGGTGGCCCGGTACTCGCTCGGCTGAGCCCGCTACCCTTGACCCCTATGGTCCGCGTCGGCGTCATCGGGCTGGGCACGGTCGGCTCGGCGCTGGTCCGCCTGCTGGACGACCTCGGCGACGACATCGAGCAGCGGGCGGGATTCCGCCTCGAGGTGACCCGGGCCGCGGTCCGCGACGCCGCCCGCGAACGCAACCTCCCGTTCCCGATCACGGACGACCCCCTGGAGGTGGTGGCCGACCCCGAGGTCGACGTCGTGTGCGAGCTGATCGGGGGCATCGAACCGGCCCGGACGATCGTGCTCGACGCGCTGGAGCGGGGGAAGCCCGTGGTCACGGCGAACAAGGAGCTGCTGGCCTCCATGGGCCGGGACCTGTTCGACATGGCGGAGTCGAGGGGGGTGGACCTGGCGTTCGAGGCGGCCGTCGGCGGGGGGATCCCGCTGGTGAGGGCGCTGAAGGAGTCGCTGGCGGGGGAGCGGGTCCGGCGGATCGTGGGGATCGTGAACGGGACCACGAACCTCATCCTCACCAGGATGGCCGAGGAGGGGGTGTCGTTCGAGGAGGCCCTGGCGGAGGCCCAGGAGCTGGGGTATGCGGAGGCCGATCCGGCCGCCGACGTGGAGGGGCACGACGCCGCGGCCAAGTGCGCCATCCTGGCCTCGATTGCGTTCAACGCGCGGGTGGTGGCCTCCGACGTGTTCCGCGAAGGCATCTCCCGGGTCACGCCTGTCGACATCAGGACCGCGGCGGGCCTGGGGTTCGTGATCAAGCCCGTGGCCATCGCCGAGCTGGAGGACGAGGACGTGGCCGTCCGGGTCCACCCCGCGATGCTCCCGGCCGACCACCCCCTGGCCGCGGTCCGCGACGCGTACAACGCGGTGTTCGTGGAGGGGGAGCGGACCGGGCAGCTCATGCTGTACGGGCGGGGCGCCGGCGGCGAGCCCACGGCCACGGCGGTGGCCGGCGACCTGATCCGGGTGGCCCGCAACCTGGTGCTGGGGGGCCGGTCCATCGGCTGCACGTGCTACCTGGAGCGCCGCATCCGGCCCATGGAGAACATGGAGGCGGCGTACTACGCGCTGCTCGACGTGGAGGACCGGCCCGGCGTGCTGGCCCAGGTGGCCGGCGTGTTCGGCACGAACGGCGTGTCGATCCGGAGCGTGTGGCAGGAGGGGACGGGGCAGGACGCCCAGCTGGTGCTGATCACCCACCGGGCCCGGGAGGGCTCGCTCCGGGACACGGTGCGCGGGCTGGAGGCCCTGGAGCCGGTGCGCTCGGTGACCAGCGTGCTCCGCGTGGAGCAGATCGAATGAAGGTCTGGCGAGGCGTGATCGAGGAGTACCGCTCCCGCCTGCCGGTGACCGACGCGACGCCCGTGGTGACCCTCCAGGAGGGTGGGACGCCGCTGATCCGGTCCGACACGCTGTCGGCGGAGACCGGCTGCGAGGTCTTCCTGAAGTTCGAGGGGGCCAACCCGACGGGGTCGTTCAAGGACCGGGGGATGACCCTCGCAATGTCGAAGGCGGTGGAGGAGGGCTCGAAGGCCGTGGTGTGCGCCTCCACCGGGAACACCAGCGCGTCGGCGGCGGCGTACGCGGGCAAGGCCGGGCTGACCTGCGCGGTGCTGGTGCCGCGGGGGAAGGTCGCGGTGGGCAAGCTGGCCCAGACCCTCATCCACGGCGCGCGGGTCCTCGAGGTGGAGGGCAACTTCGACGCCGCGCTGACCCTGACCAGGGGCCTGGCCGAACGGTACCCCGTGACGCTGGTGAACTCCGTGAACCCGTTCCGGCTCCAGGGCCAGAAGACGTGCGCGTTCGAGATCTGCGACGCGCTGGGCCGGGCTCCCGACCTCCACTGCACGCCGGTGGGCAACGCGGGCAACATCTCGAGCCACTGGCTGGGCTATTCGGAGTACGCGGCGGACGGGACGACCGCTGGGGTCCCCCGGCTGTTCGGGTTTCAGGCCCACGGCGCCGCGCCCATCGTGCTGGGCCACCCGGTGGAGGAGCCCACCACGATCGCCACGGCAATCCGGATCGGCAACCCGGCGTCCTGGGACAAGGCCGTGGCCGCAGCGAGCGACTCCGGCGGCGAGATCCAGGCCGTGAGCGACCGCGAGATCCTGAACGCCTACCGCCGGGTGGCCCGCGAGGGCGTGTTCTGCGAGATGGCCTCCGCCGCATCGGTGGCCGGCCTGCTCCGCCTGGCCGCGGCCGGCACGCTGGAGGCCGGCTCGACGGTGGTCTGCGTTCTGACCGGGCACGGCCTGAAGGACCCCGACTGGGCCATGGCGTTCGCCGCCCGCCCCCCGGTGGTGCCCGCCGACCCCGCGGCGGTTGCGGCGGAGCTCGGCCTGTAGCCCCATGCGGCTCCGCGTGGAGGCCCCCGCGACCGTGGCCAACCTGGGTCCCGGGTTCGACTGCCTCGGCCTCGCGGTGGACCTGGTGAACGAGGTCGAGCTGGAGACCGACGTCGAACCGAGCGTGACGGTCGCGGGGGAGGGCGCCGGCGAGCTCGCCGAGGACGCCACGAACCTCATCGTCCGGTCGATGGCCTACCTGGCGCAGCAGGCGGGCGGGAGGCTCCCGGCGTTCGCGTTGCGCTGCGTGAACCGGATCCCGCTGGCCCGCGGCCTGGGCTCGTCGGCCACGGCGGTGGTGGCCGGCCTCCTGCTGGCCGACCGGCTGCTCGGTGCCGGCCTGGGCCCCGACCGGCTCCTGGAGATCGCCACCGACCTCGAGGGCCACGCCGACAACGTGGCCCCGGCCCTCGGCGGCGGCGTGGTCCTGGCCCATCTCACCCAGGACGGCTGGCGGGCCGAGCCCGTCCCCGTTTCCTCCGACCTCCAGCCCGTCCTCCTGATCCCCGAACGCGAACGCATCTCCACCGAGGACGCCCGCCGCGTCCTCCCCCGAGAGGTCCCGCGCCAGGCCGCCACGTTCAACGCCGCCCGCACCGCCCTCCTGGTCCTGGCCCTCGGTGGCCGCGTCGAGCTGCTGGCGGAGGCCCTCCAGGACCGCCTCCACCAGGCCGCGCGCCTGCGGCTCGCCCCGGGCGCACAGCGCGTCTTCACCGACCTCCAGTCGTCGGGCATCCCGGTCTGCGTGGCGGGCTCCGGCCCCACCCTCCTTGCGTTCGACGACGACGCCCGCCACGCAGACCG
>DASWED010000119.1:0-10960 GCA_036394995.1 Actinomycetota bacterium | reverse complement strand
GAGGCCGCGCGCAAGGCCCCGGTGAAGATGCTGTTCCCACTGGTGTTCATGGTGCTGCCCGCATTCCTCCTCCTCACGGTGGTGCCGGTGCTGCTGTCCACGCTCCGGTCGGTTCGATGAGAGGAGGTGAACTCGATGCTGGTGAAGCTGTTCGTCCGTCTCCAGACGATGTTCGTCCGGGAAGAGGGCCAGACCACGGCCGAGTACGCGCTGGTGATCCTGGCTGCGGTCGCGGTCGCGGTGGTCCTCATCACCTGGGCCAAGTCGAGCGGGAAGTTGCCCGCGTTCTTCGACAAGGTCATCGACAACGTCTCGGGGAACGCCTAGCCGCGGTCGGAGAGGGGGGATCGTCGTGAACGGGACAGCCCGGCTCCGGGGACGTGCACGGACCATCGGGTGGCGTGGGGGCCAGCGCGGATCGGCCGCGCTCGAGCTCGCCATGGTCCTGCCGCTGCTGCTCGTCGTCACGCTGGCCCTGGTCCAGGTGGGGGTCTTCGTTCGGGACCGGCTGGTCCTGGCGGATGCCGCCCGGGCCGGCGCCAGGGAGGCAGCGGTCACCGACGACGCCGGCCGGATCCGCGACGCCGTGGACAGGGCCGGTTCCCCCCTCGACACCGACCGCATCGACATGAGGGTGGAGCGCGACGGGGGCCGGGGCGAGCCGGTCACCGTCTCGCTCGCCTATCCGGACCCTCCGGCCATCCCGGCGGTGCGGTGGCTGTTCCCGGACACGGTGAGACTGGAGGCGGCCACGACCATGCGCCAGGAGTTCGGGTGATGGTCCACGCGGCTCGGCGGCGGGACCAGTCTGGCTCGATCACCATCGTCGCCGCGGGGGTCATGGTCATGCTGGCCGTGATGGTCCTGGCCACCGCGGACGTGGCCCGGGCCCTGTCGATCTCGTCGCGGGCGCAGGCGGCCGCGGATGCCGCCGCCCTGGCCGCGGCGCAGGAGATGATCGAGCCCACCGGGCAGGATCCCGCCCAGGTCGCGGCGAGATTCGCCGAACGCAACGGGGCCACCCTGGTGAGCTGCGACTGCGCCGAGGGCGGCTCGGAGGCGACGGTCGCCGTGCGGGTCGAGATCTCGGGGCTGCTGCTCCTGCCGTCTGGGCGGACCGTCACCGCGAGGGCCCGGGCGGTGGTGGACCTCCCCGGGGTGCCGGCCTCCGGCCCGGCGGACGGCGCCGGGGGTCCGGAGAACATGTCCGAAAGTCGGGGGCGCGAAGGGGGAGGTGACCTCTAGAATGGCCGCACCGTGAATCGACCTGCCCGATCGGCCCCACTGAGGGGCGCCCGGCGGCCCTTCGGGGCCGTGGACTACACCCTGGCCAAGCGCGCGCTCCTGCGGGAGTTCCGCACCGGCCTGGTGTCACGGCTCGACGTCTGTGACGCGCACCCGGAGCTGCTCAGGGCGGCGAAGTACGTGGGGCACCGTACGGAAAAGGCCTGCCCGATCTGCAAGGTGGAGGACCTCCGCCTGCTGGCCTACGTGTACGCGGACGACCTGAAAGCCGACAACGGCCGGGTCTGGAACCTGTCCGAGGCCCTGACGGTGGCGGCGGCCCATCGGGGCGGGGCCTGCTATGTGGTCGAGGTGTGCACGTGGTGCTCCTGGAACCACCTGTCCCAGGCGTACCGGGCCCGCTCCGCCTCGGCGGGCTGATACGGGCCCGAATCCGGCCGAACGGGACCTGGCGGAGGGCTCCGACTGGGGGTGGGGGCGGCGGGGCGGAGCCGGGAACTCCACGACTCCTTTACCGAACCTCCCCTCCAACTGGACGCTGCTGGGTAAGCTTTTCCCGACTTGGCCATCGGCACGTCCCCTGGACGCCCGTCGCGCGGCGGAAAACACGCGGCCCGCAGGACCGGGAAGACCCCCGAGGAGCCCGGCGCCGAGGCTGGCCACCCCAACGGACCAGCATCCTCGGCGCGGGTCTCGAGCCGGCGCCCGGCCCAGCAGCCGAAGCAGTCGAAGCGGCGGAAGCGGGGCTGGCGGGGGTTCCTCCGCCGGTACTGGTGGGCCTTCGTCGCCACGCCCCTGGTCCTGATCCTGGCCGTCACCGGCACCCTGCTGTGGGCGTACGCCCACATCAAGATCCCGCCCGAGCCGCCGCCCCCCCAGACCACGTACCTGTACGACCGCAACGGCAAGTTCCTGACCACGCTGCACGGGGCGTACAACCGGACGGAGATCCCGCTGGCCCAGATCCCGGCGACCCTCCAGCACGCCGTGATCGACACCGAGGACAAGGACTTCTACCACCACGGCGGGATCAGCGTGTCCGGGATCATCCGGGCGGCCTGGCAGGACCTCATCCACCAGAAGGTGGTCCAGGGGGGCTCCACCATCACCCAGCAGTACGTGAAGGTCGTCTTCACGAACGCCGAGCGCTCGATCTTCCGCAAGGTCAGGGAGGCGCTGCTGGCCATCAAGCTCGAACACAAGTACTCCAAGCAGCAGATCCTCGAGAAGTACCTGAACACGATCTATTTCGGCCACGGCGCGTACGGCGTGGAGGCCGCCTCCCAGACCTACTTCGGCCGGTCCGCTCGCGACCTCACCCTGCCCCAGGCGGCCACCCTGGCCGCGCTCATCGCCTCGCCGGGCCAGTTCGACCCCATCGAGCACCCGGACGCGGCCCGTATCCGCCGGAACTACGTCTTCGACCGGATGGTGGCCCAGGGTCACCTGGACCCCGGGCTGGCGGACCGGCTGAAGGCCCGTCCGGTCAGGGTCAAGCCCCAGAGCCAGACCTCCTCCAAGGCCGCCTACTTCGTCGACTACACCCGGCTGTGGCTCATGAACGCGTACACGGACCAGGCCACGTACTCCGGCGGGCTCCGGGTCACCACCAGCCTGGACTACCGGATGCAGCTCGCGGCGGAGCACGCGGTGGCCGAGCACCTCCCCGCGAAGACCGACCCCTCCGCGGCCCTGGTGGCCATCGACCCCCGGACCGGGGAGATCCGGGCCATGGTGGGCGGCCCCGACCCGAACATCCTCACGAACAAGCAGAATCTGGCCGTGGCCCCCTCCCGCCGCCCGGCCGGGAGCGCGTTCAAGCCGTTCACCCTGACGGCGGCCATCCACCAGAGGTTCGACCCGCTGAACTCCTTCTGGCACGGGCCGTCCGAGATCACGATCGACGACCGCCGGTGCTACACCACCGACCCCGACACCGGGCAGTACGGGCCGTGGACGCTCTCGAACGCCGACGACGAGGAGTCCGGGACGTTCGACCTGGTGGACGCCACGGCGTTCTCGGTGAACACCGTGTTCGCCCAGCTGGTCACGAAGCTCGAGAACGGCCCGGACGACGTCGTGGCCATGGCCCACCGCATGGGCATCCAGTCGAAGCTCCATTCGGTGTGCTCGATCACCCTGGGGACGCAATCCGTGTCCCCGCTCGAGATGACCCAGGCCTACGCCACCCTCGCCGCCCGGGGGGTCCGCCACGAGGCCACACCGATCAGCGTGGTCAAGAACTCGGACAAGCACGTGATCGGCAAGCCCGCGGAGGGGTCCGAGGTCCTTCCCCGCAACGACGCGGACATCGTGAACTTCATCCTGCAGCGGGTGGTCCGGTACGGCACCGGGACCGCGGCCGCCCTGTCCGACCGGGAGGTGGCCGGCAAGACCGGCACCACGAACGAGGAGACGAACGCGTGGTTCTGCGGCTACATCCCCCAGCTGGCGGCGTGCGTGTGGGTGGGCTACCCGTCCGGGAACGTGCCGATGCAGGACATCGAGGGGGTCTCCAAGGTGTTCGGCGGGACCATCCCGGCGGCCATCTGGCACGACTTCATGGAGGTGGCCGCCGGGAACATCCCGCCCACGGACTTCCCCGAACCGAGCTTCGAGGGCTACGACAAGGAGGGTCCCATCCCCTCCCCGGAGCCCTCGCCCAGCCCGTCGCCGAGCCCCAGCCCGTCGCCGAGCCCCAGCCCCTCGCCCAGCCCCAGCCCCTCGCCGTCCCCGTCGCCATCGCCGTCCCCGTCGCCGAGCCCCTCGCCGTCGCCGCCCCCCAGCCTGCCCAGCCCGACGCTTCCCATCCCCACCACGCCGATCGCCACGACCAGCTCGCCCCCGCCGAGCCCGACCGACAGCCCCAGCCCCACGAGCACCTCAGGGGATGTCGGAGATTCCCCGAGCCCCTCGGCGCCGTCGGCGGCCCGCCCGCCGCCACGGCTCGGCTGACTCGGGCGCTAGGCGAGGGCCGGTTCGCTGCGGGGGAGCGAGACGTCGAGGGGGAGCGTGGCCACGATGGTCGTTCCCTGCCCCGGCGCCGAACGGACCATGAACGAGCCATTGGCCAGCTCCGTCCGCTCCCGCATGGAGGCCAGCCCGACCCGCCCGGCTCGCAGGAAGTCACGGCTGAGTGCCGCGTCGAAGCCCACCCCGTCGTCGTTGACCTCGATCCGGAGCTGGCCGGCCACGGCCTCCACCGAGACGTGCACCTCGGCCGCCCGGGCGTGCTTGCCGGCGTTCGTGAGGGCCTCCTGGACGATCCGGTAGGCCAGGGTCTCGAGGTCCGGGGGGACGTCCACCAGCGAACGGCTGGCGAAGCGGGTCTTGACGTTGGTCTCGCGCCCGAACCGGGCCAGGATCTCCCGGAGCGCCGGCACCAGCCCCCGTTCGTCGAGGACCGGCGGGCGCATGTCCGACATCAGCCGCCGGAGGCTCTCGTTCTCCCCGGCCAGCTCCTCGCGGATCTTCCCGAGCGTCGCCGCGGCCTTCTCCACCTGGCCGTTCTGGATCATCATCAGCACGGCCTCCAGCGACAGCGAGGCCGCCGACACCCCCTGCACCGGGCCGTCGTGGAGGTCCCGGGCGATGCGGTTGCGTTCGGATTCGATGGCGGCGTTGGTCCGCTGGAGGAGCCGCGTGCGATCCTCGTCGCGGTCCTGGAGGAACTGCAGCAGCGAACGGATCGTCTGGTCGGCCACCCGGGCCGCGGTGACGTCGCGGACCACCAGCAGCTCGCCCGATCCGGGGAGCTCCGACGAACGCGCCTCCAGGTGGAGGTCCTGGGATCGCCGGACCAGCGTGGCCCGGCCGGTCTCCGGCAGCTCGGCGATCGACGAGCCGCCCTCCACCTTCTCGGCCAGCTCGGCCCACCGGATCCCCACCACGTCGTCGGCGGTGAGCCGGAGCATCGAGCAGAATGCTTCGTTGGCCCTGCGGATGACCCTGCGGCCGTCCAGCTCCACGATCCCGTCGGCCGCCGCGTCGAGCAGCAGCCGGAGGCGTTCCTCGGACTGGGAGAGGGACCGGTGGACCTCCCGGAGGCGGATCAGTGCGCCGTCGGCCTCCTGGAGGGCCTCGTCCTTCTCCTCCAGGGCCCGGGCCTCCTTCTCGGCGGACCGGATCGACGCCACCTGGTTGAACAGGATCCGCGCCGCCACCGAACCGCCCAGCAGGCCGATGAGGACCGTCGACTCCACGGTCCCGGCCTGTCCGTGCAGGGCGGACACCGCCACGAACGCCAGGCTGGCGCACGCCGCACCCACCGCCACCGCGGTGAGCACCCCCCGGCCCCACTTCGTGTTGGGCCGGGCGGGCACGGGCGGGACCAGTCGGGGCTCCAGCCGCAGCAGCGCGGCCAGGAACAGGGCCCCGATCCCGGCCGGCAGGTCCGTCCAGGGATCGCCGGGGAGGTACGCGCCCCGGAACCAGTCGTGACCGAAGCTCAGGGCGGACACGCCGAATGCCGCCATGGCCAGGGCCAGACCGACGTGGACCGGGGAGGGGAGCCACAGGGCCAGCGCCCCCCAGGCGATGACCCCGATCATCACCGCACCGGCCCAGATCGCACCGGCCGCAGCCAGCGAGAGCGGCAGGCCCTCCGGCCGGATCACCAGGTACACCAGGGTGCCCGAGGCCGCGGCCAGCAGGAACACGTCGGCCAGGACCTCCTTCCAGTCCTCGCGATCGAAGTGCTCCCGAAGCTCGGAGGCGAACAGCGGGGCCAGGAGCCCGCCCACCGCCAGCAGGGCGAAGTCGATGAGGCCGTCGCCCCCGAACGGCTTCGACGTCGGCACGACCGCGGCCATGGCCAGGAACGTGGCCTGGATCAGGGCCAGCGCGAACACCGCGATGCCGTAGCGTCGGGTGGCGTCCCACGCGTCCCGGCGGCGGGCCGACCACAGGATCACCCCGGCGGCGATGGCGGCGGCGGCAGTTCCGGAACCCTGGACCACGAGGGCCCTGGTGCCGAGGGCGGCGGGCTGGAGCACGTGGGCCAGGACGATGATGAGGGCGCCGAACGCCAGCAGCGCGAGCGAAGGGCCCGAATCGCGCGCGAGGGGGCGATCCATGGGCCTCTCGCTATGTCCCGGCACGGCGATCCGTTGCATCATCCGAATGGTGGTTCCCCTTCGGGCCCCGGGGGTTCCCCGCTAGTCCGATCTGACTACACCAAGTGACTCGAAAGGACTATCGGCTCGTCGGACCGTCCTCTGGAGCGATTGGGGAGCGGAGTCGCGTGGCCCGCGTCGTGCGCGGGCGGGGGCTCACTCGATCAGGCGGCGCCGGAGCGCTTCCGCCACGGCGGCGGTGCGGTCCGAGGCCCCGAGCTTCTCGAAGATGTGCTCGAGGTGGGTCTTCACCGTGTCGGGGGAGATGAACAGCTTCTCGGCGATGTCGCGGTTGGTGTGGCCGAAGGCCAGCAGCTGGAGGACCTCGATCTCCCGGGCCGTCAGCGAGTCGGCCTTGCGGTCGCGCTCCTTGACCGTGGACAGCTCCTCGGCCAGGGCCACCACCAGCTGGGGATCGATGACCATGTTCCCGCCGGCCACCAGGCGAACGGTCTGGATGAGGTGCTCGGCGTCGCGCGCCTTCAGCACGTAGCCCCGGGCTCCCGCGCGCACGGCTTCCACCACGAACTGGCGGTCGTCGTAGGCGGTCAGCATGATCACGCCGACCCGGGGGAACCTGTCCCGGATCTTCCGGGCCGCCTCCAGGCCGTCCATCTCCGGCATCCGGATGTCGAGCAGGATGATGTCCGGGTTCTCGGTGTCCACGAGGGAGAGGGCTTCCTCACCGGTGGACGCCTCGCCCACGACCTCGATGTCTCCGGCGGTGTCGAGATACCGCCTCAGCCCCTGACGGACGAGGGAGTGGTCGTCGGCGATGGCAACCCTGATGGTCACGCGGTTCTCCTCCACGCTGACGGGCCGCTTCAGAACGATCGTGTCCTGTATCACGTTAGTACGTTCGGCACGAACACCACGGGAGTTGAACGATTCGATCGCCAAAATGGCCGAGTGCCGGCGTGCTCAGGTGATGGTTCCGCCTCCGCATGGGCGCTCGGCCGGCCCCGGACGGGGGATGGGGCGGCGCCGTCCCGGTCAGAAGATGTAGTACGAGTTCACCCACAGCGCGGTGAGGAGCCCCAGCCCGGCCGCGAACACGCCGATCACCGCGGTCCGGGGGAGCCGGCCCCGTTCGATCAGCAGGGCCACCATCCACACGATCGGGAACAGCGGGAGCACGAACCGGTAGTCGGACATGAACGCCCGGGGCGCCCACGGGAACGCCAGCGCCGCCGTCAGGCACCCCCACGTGAACAAGGAATACCCCGGCCGAAGGCGGAACAGCCCGTACACGGCCACCACGAGGGCCGGGGCCATCACCAGCCAGTCCAGCAGGTGGTAGCCCCCGTTGGGATAGCTCCCGAGGTCGCTGAAGGCCTGCTGGGTGGCGTGGACGATCGTCATCCAGGGGAACTGGAACTTCCGCTGCCACGCGGACTGGTCGGTGAGCGGCTCCAGCCAGCGGCCGTACCGGACCCCCCAGAACACGAGGTACGAGACCAGGCCGGCCACCGGGAGCGCCGACGACCACAGGGCCACCGCCAGGCGCCGGTTCGCCCCGCGCACATCCGTCCCGGCCTCGGCGCCGCCGGTCACCGTGCGGTCCGCCCCCGGGCCGACGGCCGTGGGGCCGGGCCCGTCGGCGGGCGCGGCGACCCGGGAGCGCCGCCGGGACTCGATGTGCTGGTGGATGGCCTCCACCGCCAGGGCCGGCGCCAGCACCACGCCCACGTTCCGGGTGAGGGCGGCCAACGCGCCGAGCGCGCCGGCCAGGGGCCATCGTCGGGACCGGGCGGCGGCGAACGCCCCCACCGCGCACAGCAGGAACGTCGACTCGCTGTACGGGGCCAGGTAGAAGAACGAGGTGGGGAACAGCGCCATCAGCAGGACGCTGTTCCGGGCCACACGCCGACCCCACTCCCGGGCCGTGAGCCGGTACAGCACCACCAGGGCGCCCAGGAACGACAGGTTCGACACCAGCAGCGAGGCCGGCAGCGGATGTCCGCCCAGGGCCCACGACACCCCTCGCACCAGCATCGGGTACAGGGGGAAGAACACCGCACTGTGGTCCGTCGCTCCGTAGCCGCCGTCCGCGATCCGCAGGAACCACAGGCCGTCGGACCGCTCCCACACGGTCACGAACAGGTGGGGCCCGGTGGTGAACGGCGGGGCGGCCCAGCCGGGCACGTCGGTGGGCTTCAGGTCGTGCGGCATGAGCCCGATCGCCAGCACGGCGAGGATCGACAGGCCGATGCGGAGCCCCAGGAACACCATGAGGGAGTACCGGAAGGCCTCCCGCAGGTCTCCCCGGTCGCCGCCCTCCGCCTCCGTGCCCGAGCCCGGGGCCGTTCCATGCGATCCCCGGGCGGCCGCGTGGCGGCCCCGGCCCACGGACACGCCGGTGTCCCTCACGGCGAGCCCCCGCCGACGGACACGCCGGTGTCCGTCACGGCGAGCCCCCGCCCAGCGCGGGCCGTCCCGGCGGCAGCGCGGCCCGTTCGCCGGCAAGCCCCCCCATCGCCCGGCCCGGTCCCGCGGGCAGCATCGCGGGCCCGCCGAGCCCGGGCTCGGGACCCCTGACCCACGCCACCAGGCACAGCACGAGGACCGAGGCCCGGGCCAGGACCGCGACCTCGAATGTCCAGAACGGCGCGCCCCACCCGGAGTACGGAGGCAGCGTGTGGAACCACGTGAACCGGGTCACGAACACCGCGACGTCCGTGGCCTCGAACATCGCGAACAGCGCCAGCGGTCGAATGGGACCGAGCGGCGGCAGGGCCAGGACGAACCACGGGAGCAGCCACAGCCCGTACTGCGGCGAGTACACCTTGTTCGTCACGAGGAACAGGATCAGCACCGGGAGCCCCAGGGTCCACCGGGAGAAGCCGGGCTGGACCCGCCGCCGCAGGAGCCACACCAGGGCCACCCCGACCACGAACGCCGCCGCCGCGAACGCCGCCGCGGCCTGGACCCCCCCGAGCAGGGGCCAGTTCCCCGGGAACAGCTTGCCGTTCACGCATCCGTCGTGCCCGGCCAGATGGCACCCGATGTACCACAGGCTGTCGAAGTCGGCGGGCCGCCTCGCGTTGAACCGGAAGAACTCCTTCCAGCCGTCGAAGCCGAGCACGGCGAACGGCACGTTCACCGCCAGCCATGTCCCGGCCGCGGCCCACGTCAGGTGGATCCCCCGGTCCGGGTCGCGCTCCCGGAATCGTTGCGCCGCAAAGGGGATCACCAGCAGGGCCGGATACAGCTTCGCCGCGGCCCCCAGGCCCAGGAGCACGCCGCTCGTCACGTCGCGCCGCCGGAGGAACGCCAGGGTGCCGGCGGTGGCCAGGACCACCGCCAGCAGGTCCCAGTTCATGAACCCGTAGATGATGAGGGTGGGGGCGAGAGCGAACCACAGCGCCCGGGGCCCGGCCATGAGATACAGGCACACGGCGGTGATCCCGGCGGCGATGGCCAGCCAGAACACGTTCGCCAGCAGGAAGCCGCCGTAGCCATTGGAGGTCCACGAGGCCAGGCGCATGAGGTACATGGACAGCACCGGGTACTCGTCGCACGTCTGGCCTCCCCTGCAGGGGTCGAGGTAGGGGAGCCGATCCTGGGTTCCGGGTGTGGAGGGGTCGTAGTCGGCCAGCTCCTCCGAGGACAGGAGCGGCACGATGTCGCTGTAGCACAGGTGGGAGTACTGCTGGCCGTCCCAGGCGCCCTCCGCGCACCTCGCGTTGAAACCGTGCAGCACGTCGGGCTGGGTCTTCAGCCACAGCCCCGCCAGCACGGACAGCGAGAGCGCGATGAGGACGCCGCCCAGCCCCACCGTCGCCAGCCGCGATGCGCGGGGCGGGGGAGTGCCGGGAGAGGTGACGGTGGCGGCCCGCATGACCCGCCGATTATCGCCGCCGTCAGGGCCTCCGGCGGGAGTCCCGCCGTGCGAGCCCGGAACCGACACGGCGGGTGGGTCAGCTCAGCGAGTAGGTGGCGTCGAGCTCGATGAGGTCGTGGTTGCTCTTGTGGTTCCCGGAGTTCTTCAGGAACATCTTCACGGTCAGGTTGTCGAGCGTCGAGGCCGTCGTGACCTCGTTCAGCGTCACCGAGTCGGTGACGAAGCTGGTGGTGGCGTTGCACGAGACCGGCACGGTCGTCGAACCGTGCGTCCCGATCAGGGTGGTCCCGTCGTAGACCTCGAAGTACCAGCACGCCGTGTCGCCGGAGTTCGCCCCCTTGTAGGAGTTCTTGAACGTGACGGCGGTGATCGTCGAGCCGCTCGGGATCCAGTCCGTGGGGAACGCGAACTTGACGTACCGGGCGGTGTTGAACGTGGTCGCCCAGTTCGAGACGGTCGCGTAGTTCACGCTGTCGCCGGAGGTGGCCACGGCCCAGTTCGTCGTGGCGGCGCTGCCGTCGGCGGCCTCGGCCCACACCTTCTCGTACATCGTGCGGGTGGTGTTTGCCGTGGTGACGGTGACGGTGGCCCGATCGATCTTCATGGGCTTGCCGTTGGTCTCCTTGCCGAACACGCGGATCCGGAGGTCGTTGGCGATGTCGGTGCTCGTGACCTCCGAGAGGATCGACGTGGACGTCTGCGTGTACGTCGTGCCGGTGGCGCAGGCGAGCGGGCTCCCCGAGCTGCCGTGGGTCCC
>DASWED010000118.1:0-20560 GCA_036394995.1 Actinomycetota bacterium | reverse complement strand
CCGACCGCGACGCCCTGGTCGAATACGTCCTGACCATGCCGATCCGGGGCCTCCTGCCGCGGTAGCGGCTACGACGCCAGGCCGGCCAGCAGGGGTGGGGCGAGCTGGAAGCCCAGGTCCTGTTCGAAGGCGTGGGCGGCTCGGAGGATCTGGCGTTCGCCGAGGAGGGGGCCGGTGAACTGGAGGCCGACGGGGAGGCCGTCGTCGTCGAGGCCGCAGGGGACGCTGATGGAGGGCACCCCCGCCAGGTCGGCGGGGATCGTGAAGATGTCGGACAGGTACATCTTGATGGGGTCGTCGGTGCGTTCGCCGATGCGGAAGGCGGTCGTCGGTGACGTCGGGCTGATCACGACGTCGAACCGCTCGAAGGCCTGCTGGTAGTCGCGGATGACCAGCGTGCGGACCTTCTGGGCCTGCCCGTAGTAGGCGTCGTAGTAGCCGGCGCTGAGCGAGTACGTGCCGAGGATGATTCTCCGCTTCACCTCGTCGCCGAAGCCCTCGCCGCGGGACTTCATCATCATCTCCACCACGTCGTCGAACGGCTCGCTGGTCCGATGGCCGTACCGCACCCCGTCGTACCTCGCCAGGTTCGAGGAGCACTCCGCCGGCGCCAGCAGGTAGTACGCGCTGAACGCGTAGTCGGAGTTCGGCAGCGAGACCTCCTCGCACGTGGCGCCGAGCCGGGTCAGGCGTTCGATCGACGAACTGAACGCGCCGGTCACGCCGGGCTCCACGCCCTCCGCGAACGACTCCTTCACGATGCCGATCCGCATCCCGGCCACCCCTGCGTCCAGTCCCTCGGTGTAGTCGGCCGATGGCTCGTCCACGCTGGTGGCGTCCTTCGGGTCCACCCCGGCCAGCGTGGAGAGCAGCAGGGCGGCGTCGCGGGTGGTCCTGGTGAACGTCCCGACGTGGTCCAGCGAGGACGCGAACGCGATGAGCCCGTAGCGGGAGATACGCCCGTACGTGGGCTTCACCCCGACCACGCCGCACAGCGCGGCGGGCTGGCGCACGCTCCCCCCCGTGTCGGTCCCCAGCGCCCAGGTGGCCATCCCCGCCGCCACGGCCGCCGCCGAACCGCTGGACGACCCTCCCGGCACCCGGTCGAGGTCCCACGGGTTCCGCGTGACGCCGTACGCGCTGTTCTCCCCGGACGAGCCCATGGCGAACTCGTCGCAGTTCGTCTTCCCGACCAGCACGGCGCCGGCCGCTCGCAGCCGTGACCACGCGGTGGAGTCGTACGGCGGCACGTAGCTCTCCAGGATCTTCGACCCACACGTCGCGGTGACCCCGCGCACCGTCAGCACGTCCTTCAGCGCGATCGGGATCCCGGCCGCGGGCGGCAGGTCCTGACCCAGGCCCAGCCGGCGGTCGACGTCCTCGGCTTGCTCGCGGGCCATCCCACCGGTCACGCTGAGGAACGCGTGGACGCGGTCATCCACGTCCGTGATCCGCTGGAGCGCGGCCTCGGCCAGCTGCATCGCGCTGACCTCACGGGCGCGGAGCGCGGCCGCCAGGTCGACGGCCGGCAACGAGAGCGGGTCGGTCGCCACGCCCCTCCCCCTACTCCTGCTCCACGATCCGGGGGACCTTGAACCGCTCGCCCTCTGCCTCCGGCGCGTTCGACATCGCGTCCTCGTGGGACAGGCCGGGCTCAGGGACGTCGGGCCGGAACACGTTCGCCCGCGGGACGGCGTGCGCGGTGGGGGGCACGTCCTCGGCCGCGACCTCCTGGACCCGGGCGGCGTGCTCGAGGATCACCCCGAGCTGGGCCTTCATCCTGGCCTTCTCCTCGTCGGTCAGCGCCAGGCGGGCCAGGCGCGCGACGTGCTCGATGTCGATCTCGACCGGCATGGCGCCAGTCTAGTTGGGACGGGCCCGGCCCCACGCCGGGCCCGTCGCCCCGAGCTCAGGCCTGCGCCGGCTCCGCCATGAGCTGCTGCATCAGCGTCGCGGCGTCGTTCAGGCCCCAGTGCGACACGATCTTCCCGTCACGGAGCGTGTAGATGCCCACGAACCCGATGTCGATGGGGTTCCCGTTCGGCGACACGTTCATCAGAGGGAACCCGCCCTGGTTCGTCCCGGTGATCCGGGCCCGGACCACCACCTTGTCGCCCTCCGCCATGAGCTCCTCGATCGAGACCTTGCGGTCCGGGAAGGACTGCATCGCACCCGCGTGCGCCATCTTGGCGCCCTCCAGGCCCGGCGGCAGCCCGGGGATCCCCGATGCACTGTTGTCGAACTCCGGCGCGAAGTACTGATCGAGGCTGTCGAGGTCCTGCGAGTCCCAGGCCTCCTCCACCGCGCGGACGACCACCTTGTTCTCCTCGCTCATCCCGTTCCCCCTTTCCCGGCCCCCGCAGCGGGAGCCGCTTCCGATCCGGCCACGCGGCCGGTGTCGGTCACTCGGACCACGGATCGGCGCCCGGGTCGCCGCCCGGCGCCGCCGTCTGCAAGCGTGGCAGGAAATGGTCCCATCCCGCCGCGTGCTCGCCCTTCGCCTCTTCCGGGAGGCCCCGGTGGGTCAGGCGGAGGAGGGTCCCGTCGCCGTCGCACATCCTTACGAAAGGCGCGGCGCGTTCAAGGGGTCGATGCAACAACCGCCGCGAGCCTAGCAGCGGGAGTCTCGAACTCAAGCGTCTTGCGCGGCCTCGCGTTCAGCCGTGCGGCCACGGCGTCCAGGTCGGCCTGGCTGTAGACGGAGAGGTCGGTCTGCTTCGGGAAGTACTGGCGGAGCAGTCCGTTCGTGTTCTCGTTCGTGCCGCGCTGCCACGGGCTCCGAGGGTCGCAGAAGTACACCGCGACGTCCGTGGCGATGGTGAACCGTTGGTGGTCGGCGAGCTCCATGCCGCGGTCCCATGTGAGGCTCGCCCGGAGTTGCTCGGGCAGCGTCTGCACCTGCCCGGTGAGAGCGTCGACCACCGTGACCGTGTCCTTGCCGTCGACCTTGACCAGCATCACGAAGCGGCTCTGCCGCTCCACGAGCGTGGCCATGTGAGTGTTCGCCCGAGCCGGCGAGCAGGTCCCCCTCCCAGTGCCCGGGGACCGCACGGTCCTCGACCTCGGCGGGGCGCTCCCGGATCGACACGGCGTCGGTGATGCCTCCGCGGCCCTGGCCGCTCCTCGTGGCGTGGCGTGAGCGCCGCATGGTCCGGCGGGTCCGCAGGTGAGCCGTGAGCTCCTTGCGGAGCACGCCGCGGGCTTGGACGAACAGGCTCCGGTAGATCGTCTCGGTCGACACCTGGAGAGCGTGCTCGGAAGGGTGGGTCCGAGCAAGCCATCCCGAGATCTGCTCTGGCGACCAGTCCTCGGCGAGCTTCTCCGCCACCAGCTCACGGAGCCGCGGCACGGCGGCGAGCTTGCAGGTCTTCGGTCGTCGAGCCCGCTCCCAAGCCCACTCGTCCGCCCGGGCCGCCCGGTACCGGTGGCGACCGCCGTGGCGGCGGACCTCACGGCTGATGGACGACGGCGCCCGCCGGAGCCGACCGGCGATCGTTCGCAACGAGGCGCCCTCAGCCAGGCCGCGGGAGATCTCCTCGCGCTCCGTGGACGACAGCACGCGTGAGGAGCGACATCGCGTGGCCGGCACGTACCCGCCGTTGGATGCCACGACGCCGTGGATCGAGCCAGCCTGCTTGCCCAGTACCCGTCCGATCTCGCTGAGCGAGTCCCCGGCCTTCCACCGCGTCCACAGCTCCCGCTTCTGCTCGGGGCTCAACCCCGGCCGTCCCCTCTGTGCCATCCGCCCACCTCCCGGTCGAGACCACACCATCCTTGGTGGTGCATCGACCGGTAGAACTCAAGGCAACTTTCAAATCAGAGCTCAGCGCCGCCGGCGGTCCGACCGTTCCAGCTCCGCGGCCAGCCTGGGGTGGTCCAGCATGTCGTTCCGGACCCGGCGGTCGAAGTACACGACCATGATCGCGGTCGCGGAGAACACCTGTTGCACCACCACCCCCACGGAGGAGGCGATCCCCCTGAGGATCCAGGCGGAGTCCGCGGACGCGTTGCGGGCGGCCAGGGTCAACGGCACGGTGGCGATCAGCGTGGGCAGCGCGGCCACCAGTCCCACCACGTACGGAAGGCCGAACACCCACCAGGACCGCCCCTTCACCAGGCGCCATGACCGGCGGAGGGCCTCCCGGCCGCGCATGCCCTCCACCAGCAGCACCGGTTGCGCCAAGGAGAACCGGACCAGGAACACGAGCCCCGGGATCACGAGAAGGATCAGCCCACCGACCACCACAACGAACGTCAGCAGCAGCACCAGCAGGATCGACCCGAAGAACGGCCACGCCTCCTCGATGGCGGTTCGGAGCGAGATCGGCTGTCCCAGGTGGGCTCGGGCCACCGCCCGAATGAGCGCGCCCGTCACGAGGGGACCGACGAGGAGGGCGACGATGACGCCCACGATTCCGACCAGCCCCGATTTCCAGACCGGCTCGGCGCGGACCTCCACCGTTCCGGTCCGCACGGCTTGCTCGATCCCCCTCGTGGCGAAGGCCTCGAGGAACTCGAACGGGATCCAGAAGACCGCGGCGATCGTCGCGATCATCGGCCAGTACAGCCGAACCAGAGCGAACGTCGCGGAGAACGCCGAGCCGAACGTGTGCGGGACGAGCGGGATCGGCTCGCCCTTCCGCCAGGCCCGGGGCGGCGGCACGGAGGGAGACCCAGGCATCCATATGTCGGGCCGGGGCGGCGTTCGATCGTCGGGCGGCGGCGGGCCAGCCATGGCTACTACCTACCCAGTCGCCGCAGGAACTCGGCCTCGTCGATCACCTCGACGCCGAACTGCTCCGCCTTGGCCAGCTTCGAGCCGGGGCTCTCCCCCGCCACGACGAAGCTCGTGTTCTTGCTGACGCTGGACGTGACCTTGGCGCCGGCCTCCTCGGCGGCGCGGGTGGCCTCGTCGCGGGAGAGCGCCGACAGCGTGCCGGTGAGCACCATTGTCGACCCGCTCAGCGGGCCCTCCGCCGGCCGCTCAGGTTCGGGGTCCTCCATGCGCACGCCGGCCTCCCGGAGTTTCGCGAGCAGCTTCCGGTTGTGTTCGTCGGCGAACCACTCCACCACGCTCCGGGCGATGATCGGGCCCACGCCCTCCACGGACGCGACCTCCTCCTCGGTCGCCGCGGCCAGCTTGTCGATCGACGGGAACGCCTGGGTCAGCAGCCGGGCCACGGTGGACCCCACGTGGGGGATGTTCAGCGCCACCAGCAGGCGCCACAGCGGGCGGGCCTTCGAGGCCTCGATCGCCGCCAGCAGGTTCTCGATGCGCTTCTCCGCGAACAGCGGGAGCTGTTGGAGCTGCTCGGCGGTGAGCGAATACACATCGGCCGGGTCCTGCACCCACCCCACGTCCAGCAGCTGGCCGCCGGTCTTGTAGCCCAGTCCCTCGATGTCCATGGCCCCCCGCGACGCGAACGCGAACAGCCACTCCACGTTCTGCATGGGACACCCGCGCTTGTTCGGGCATCGCCAGTAGGCCTCGCCCTCCTTCCGGACCAGCGCGGTGCCGCACGACAGACACTTCGTCGGGAACCTCCACGGCCTGGCGCCGCGAGGCCGCTTTGACAGGACCGGGCCCACCACCTCCGGGATCACGTCGCCGGCCCGGCGCACGATCACGGTGTCGCCCTTCCGGACGTCCTTGCGCTTCACCTCGTCCTCGTTGTGCAGGGTGGCGGTGGTCACGGTCACGCCGCTCACGAACACCGGCTCCAGCCGGGCGAACGGCGTGACGATCCCGGTCCTCCCGGTGTGGACCTCGATGGCCCGCAGCAGGGTGGTCCGCTCCTCCGGCGGGAACTTGTACGCGATGGCCCACCGGGGGGCGTGCGAGGTGGCCCCCAGTTCCTCCTGCAGCGCGATCCGGTCCACCTTCACCACCACGCCGTCGATCTCGTAGTCCACGGAGTGGCGGTGCTCCTGCCAGTGCTGGGTGAACGCGAACACGTCGTCCAGGGAGTCCACCACCTCGATGTTGGGGTCCACCGGCAGCCCGGCCTCCCGGAGCCAGGCCAGGGACTGCGAGTGCGACTCGAACCGCTCTCCTTCCGCCCACCCCAGCCCGTGGCACCACAGGCGGAGCGGCCGGGACGCCGTGACGGCCGGGTCCTTCTGCCGGAGCGATCCCGCCGCGGCGTTCCGGGGGTTCGAGAACGCCCGCTTGCCGTCCTCGAGGAGCTGCTCGTTCAGCCGTTCGAACGCCTTCACGGGCAGGTACATCTCGCCCCGGACCTCCAGCAGCGCCGGCGGTTCGTCCAGGCGGAGGCGCTGCGGCACGCCCCGCACGGTGCGGATGTTCGCGGTGATGTCCTCCCCGGTGGTCCCGTCGCCCCGGGTGGCCCCCCGGAGGTAGGCGCCGTCCTCGAAGGTCAACGCCACCGCCACGCCGTCGATCTTCAGCTCGCAGGCGTACCGGGCGCCCGAGCCGACCAGCCGTTCGACCCGCTTGCCCCAGGCCTCCAGCTCCTCCCGGCTGAACGCGTTGTCCAGCGAGAGCATCCGGCTCCGGTGCGTGACCGGCGCGAACAGGACCGCCGGGGCGCCGCCGACTCGCTGGGTGGGGCTGTCGGGGATGATGAGCTCGGGGAACTCCGACTCCAGGGCCTGGAGCTCGCGGACCAGCTCGTCGTACTCGGCGTCGGCGACCTCGGGGTCGTCCAGCACGTAGTACCGGTACGCGTGATGGTTGATCTGTTCGCGGAGCTCCTCCACCCGGCCCTTGGCGCCGGCCAGGCGCCGCTCAGCCCGGTCGCCGGCGGCCGTTCGTCGCGCCGCCGTCACGCGACCGACCCGGTGATCACGCCGCGACCTCCACGCCGCCGGCCACCCCGATCTGCTCGCCCCGGACCACGACGGCGCCGCGGACCCCTTCGATCTCCTGGAGGTACGCCAGGGCCTGCTTGAAGGAATCCGCGCGGCCCAGGATGGCCATGGCCGCCGCCGCGGCGGCGTCCGCCAGCGCGCAGGACGTCGCCAGCACGGCCAGCCCGTCCACGGTGGCCGCGGGGAGCTGGCCCTTTCCCAGCGTGGTGGAGACCCCCACCGGGCCGCGGCGGGGGTCCGCGATCACCGACAGCGTGGTGCCGTCTCCGGCGACGTGCACGGGGAGCTTCATGCGCTTGCGGGACCGGATGAAGTGATCACCGCCGGAGGAGACCAGGACCTCCTGGAGGTTCCGGGCCAGATACCGACCGACGTGGTCGGTGAGCGCCCCCTGGATCGTGAACACTGGGCCCACGCCCGCGGACGCGGCCACGAGGGCCATCTCCCGGACCACGGCCGGGGCCTCCTCCGGCACCTCCACCGGCCGCTTGCTGGTCCGGAACGCGGGGTTGCGCACCGAATACGACTGGACCTGCTCCCACATCGACAGAGCGGCCGCCCGGGACTCCTCGAAGAACTCCTCGGGGGCGTTCACGCGCAGCGTGAAGTCCTGGATCTGCAGCGTGAACGACTGGGATTTCCTGCGGAGCAGCGGCACGCCAGAGCCTCCCGGACTCGAACGGACGAATCGTCACCGGCGCACGCCGATGATACCGGCCGCCACCGACGCGGCCGGGAGCGCCCGCCCTCATTCTCTGGGAACCGGCCGGCCGCTACTCCGCGCCCTTCAGGAACGCGTCGAGGGCGCCCTGGTCGGCGTAGAAGATCCAGGACTCCAGGGCCACCTCCTGCGCATCCACGTGGAAGATGTGGACGTAGCGGGTCTCGAACGTCTCGTGGTTATCGTTGCGTTCGAGCCGGATGTTCACCAGCGCGATGGCGTGGTCGTCGTTCCCCACCACGTCGTGGATGTCGAAGTCCGGGATGGCCACCTGGACGGACTTCGCGAAATGGGCCAGGGTCTCCTCGCGCCCGTGGTAGTCACCGGACAGGACGTTCGACCCCGGCTCGTGCCACACGATGTTCTCGTGCAGGTGGGTGTTCATCCACTCCATGTCCCCGGCGGTGAACGCGTCGTAGCCCTTGCGCACCAGTTCGGCGTTGGGATGATCGGCCACAGCTTCCTCCTCGGTCGTCGGACCGCGATCGTATTGACCCCGGGGCGGCAGCGGCAACCCGAGCCCGCGTCCCACCCGGGCTATCGGGCGGCCGAGACGATGCGGCCCCCGCCGAGCAGCTCGTCGCCGCGGTAGAACGCCACGCTCTGGCCGGGGGCCACCGCCCGCACCGGGGACCGGAGCTCCACGCGGACCCGGCGTCCGGGGACGACCTCCACCGCGGCCGGGACGGGCCCGCTCCGGTACCGGATCTGGACCTCCGCTTCGAACGGCCCTCCCGCGGGGGGCGCGCCGGCCACCCACGTCACCCGGTCGGCCACCAGCGAGCGGCGGCTGAGGAGCTCCGCCGGCCCCACCACCACGCGGTTCGCGCCGGCGTCCACGTCCACCACGTACGTCCGCTCCCCCGCGCTCACCCCGAGTCCCCGACGCTGCCCGATCGTGTACCGGTACACGCCGTCGTGCGTCGCGAGCACCCGGCCGTCGGGGTCGACGACCTCGCCCCCGCGCACCAGCGACGGGGCGTGTTCGGCCAGGAACGCCGCGTGGTCGGCGCCCGGCACGAAGCACACCTCCTGGGAGTCGGGCTTCGACGCCACCGGCAGGCCCAGGCGGACGGCGTGCTCGCGGGTCACGGCCTTGGGCCACCCGCCCACCGGGAACAGCGACCGCGCCAGCTCCCGCTGGCCCAGGGTGTGCAGCATGTAGGACTGGTCCTTGGACCGGTCGGCGCCGCGCAGCAGGCACCACCGGCCGTCGGCGCCGAGGTCCCGGCGCACGTAGTGCCCGGTGGCCACGAACTCCACGCCGAGCGCCGTGGCCCGGTCGAGGAACGCCCCGAACTTGATCTGCTCGTTGCACCGGGCGCACGGGTTCGGCGTCCGGCCGGCCCTGTGCTCGTCGAAGAAGTCGGCCAGGACGGTCTCCGCGAACGTCCCGGACATGTCGACGACCTCGAACGGGAACCCCCCGATCTCCGCCACGGCCCGGGCGTCCCGTTCGGCCGAAGGCCCGCAGCACCCGTGCTCCACGCCGTCCAGGTGCACCAGCCGCATGTGGGACCCGACGACGTCGTAGCCCTGCTCGGCCAGCAGGCAGGCGGACACCGAGGAGTCCACGCCCCCCGACATCGCCACCAGCACCGATCCGCGCCGCATCGATCGAGGCTAGCATGGCCTCCGGCGCGGGCCCCGGCTCCGGCGAGGGCCGTTCTCGGGTGCGCGGGAGGTCCCTCCGGTCGGTTGATGAAACCTACCGGCGGGTAAACTTCGGCCGCATTCCCCTGATTGGACGCGAGGAAGGATGCCCATGAACGTCGTGGTACTGGCGAAGTACGTGCCGAACCCCAACGGAGTGCCGGAGCTGGGCGACGATTTCCTGCTGAAGCGGGAGGGCGTCGAGGGCGCGCTGGACCCCGGGGACGAGTTCGGCGTCGAGGCCGGCCTGCAGCTGGCCGAGGCACAGGGCGGTGAGGTCACCGTGGTGTCGATGGGCCCGGAGGCCGCGATGGGCGGCGTCCGCAAGGCCCTGTCGATGGGGGTGCACAAGGCGGTGCTGGTCACCGACGACTCCCTGCGGGGCTCGGACACCCTGGTGACCGCCAGGGTCTTGGCCGCCGCCATCCAGAAGGCGGGGTTCGACGTGGTGATCGCGGGCGTGGAGTCCACCGACGGGTACACCGGGACCCTCCCCATGGCACTGGCCGAGCTGCTCGGCGTGCCCTCGGTGACGTTCGCCCGGAAGCTCGACGTGGACGGCGGGAAGGTCCGGATCGAACGTCAGACCGAGCTCGGCTACGACGTGGTGGAGTCCGAGCTGCCCGCCGTGATCACGGTGACGGCCGGCGCCACGAACCCCCGGTACCCCACCCTGAAGGGCATCATGCAGGCCAAGCAGAAGCCGGTGGAGCGGTACACGGTCTCCGACCTCGGGCTGTCCGGCGACGACGCAACGCCCACGCAGCGGGTCACGACCGTGGAGGCCGCGCCCGAGAAGGGCCCGGGCGAGATCGTCGAGGACGACGGCTCCGGCGCCCAGCGCATCGCGCAGTTCCTCCAGGAAGCGAAGGTGATCTAGCCATGACCAAAGTCTGGGTCTACGCGGACGTCCGGCCCGGGAAGGTGGACGCCAGTGCGCTCGAGCTGCTGACGAAGGCCCGGTCGCTGGCCGACACGGTGGAGGCCGTGGCCCTGGGGCCAGGGGCCACCGAGGCCGCCGGGACGCTCGGCGAGTACGGCGCCCAGGCCGTGTACGCGAGCGACGACGAGGTGTACTCCGACGTCGTGGCCACGGCCGCAGCGCACACGCTGCACCAGCTGGTGCAGGAGCATCAGCCGAACATGATCCTGTTCTCCCAGGGCTACGACGCCCGGGACGTGGCCGGGAGGCTCCAGGCCAAGACCGGCTCGACGCTGATGTCGAACGCGAGCGATGTCACGGGCGTCGACGCCGCGGAGACGCAGATCTTCGGCGGCACGAAGATCGCCAAGGTGTCCCTGGGCGGGCCCGACCCCAAGCTGGTGCTGATGCGGCCGAAGTCCGTGGCGGCCGAGCCCCACGGTGAGGGGACCGCGAACGTGGTGCCGGTGGAGGTCGAGGTCCCCGAGGACCTGAAGAAGGCCCGGCGGGTCGAGCGGCACGAGGAGGAGGCCACCGGCCCCAAGCTCGAGGAGGCCAAAGTCGTGATCTCGGGCGGCCGGGGCCTGCAGGAGCCCGACAACTTCAAGCTCCTCGACGAGCTGGCCGCGGCGCTGGGCGGCGCGGCGATCGGCGCCACCCGGGCGGTCGTGGACTCCGGGTGGGTTCCGTACAACTATCAGGTGGGCCAGACCGGCAAGACCGTGAAGCCCGAGGTCTACTTCGCGATCGGGATCTCCGGCGCGATCCAGCACCTGGTGGGCATGAAGGAGTCGAAGCGGATCATCGCGATCAACAAGGACGCCGAGGCACCGATCTTCAAGATCGCCGACCTCGGGATCGTGGGCGACGCGCTGAAGGTCGTGCCGGCGCTCACCGAGGAGATCCGCTCGCGCAAGGGGGGCTAGGCCCGGGGCGGGCCGCCTCGGGCCGAGCACCGCTTCGTTCGTTCCTGGTGGCGGTCGCGCTCCTGGGGGCCGCCGTGAGCATGGGGGCCTGTAGCAGCGGTAGGCCCGAGGCGGCCGACCTCCCCCACGCGTCCTCCGGCCCGGCCCGGGCGGTGCCGGGGCAGGCCCCGGTGGTGTGGGTCTCCGGGCAGTCCGAGCGGGTCACCGGCTCCCGACTGTCGATCGTCGAGGACGGCGGTTCGCCGGTGGCGATCCGGCGGCTGTCCGAGGGGGCCACCAGGTTCTTCGTGATGAAGGACGGCCGCTACGAGCGCCTCGACGAAACCGACGCCCTGCTCATCGAGGTGGGGACGCCCCTGTGCGTGGAGTCCCTCCTCGACGGCAGGGACCTGCTGGCGCTCCGCGTGTTCATCGGCGCCGCCTGCGGCCCCCGCCGGTAGCCCGCCCGCGATACGGTGGCGCCGCGATGAACGAAGGCGTGTCCACCGTGCACCTGGGCCAGTACTCGCGCGAGTCGGCCAACCTCATCGTGGCCGAGCTCGAGGAGCGGGGGATCGTGTGGTGGTACAAGGAGCCCGGGTTCCTGGCCCAGGTGTGGGAGCGGGGTGTCCGGCTGTTCGTGGACAAGAGCCACCTGGCCGAGGCCAGGGAGATCGCCGAGCGGGTGGTAACCGAGCGGGAGCGGGAGGGATGGCCGCCGCTCGAGTGAGCGCTCCCGGCTACTGACCGCTGACGTCGCCGAGCGTTCGCCCGGGTTGGCCCTCGCCGGGGAAGACGAACGGGATCAGGCGGCACTCCTCGAGGGGGCAGGCGCACAGCGGACACCGCGGCGGGTCCTCGTACACCAGGACCTGGCGCTCGCAGAACGGACAGATGGCCTCCATCAGCGGAGGCCCTGAGATGGCCTGTGACATATGGACGTTGCGCTCGGGGGGGAGCGGCCTCTCCTGGCTGATCGGATGCGATCCACCTGCCCTTGAGATGGTCCTTGGGCCTAGCCCTCCCCAGGTCTCGGGCGGGGGTGGGTGGACCCCGGACGACGAAGCCCTCCCCGGTCGGGGGAGGGCTTCGGTCCGGCTTCGAGGCGGAGAGGGGATGCCGGCCTCGAGCAGGAAAGGGTCAGGCCGCCTCGCGCTTCGAGCGCTTCCCCCGTTCGAAGTAGGGACGGACGGGCTCGTGCTGCCAGCACAGTTGCGATCGGTTGTAGATGGAGAGCCGGGTCCCACAATCCGGGGCGGCACAGACGCGCTCGGCCGGGTAGGTCCGGCTCTTCCGGGGGAGCTCACGGATGCGAACCCCCCGGTACTCCTGCGATCCGTCTCTCATGGCGCTTCCTCACGCGGCGCCGCGCCTTGCGGCGCTCGCATGTGGATACGAACGCAGGGGCCCGGGCGTTCATTCCCGGCCCGGGGGACTTTCGCCGGGAGGTGGAATCGGAGCGGACCGGGCCTGCGGGCCGGCCGGTCAGCTGGCCTCGGGGCGGGCGGGGTCCCGGCCGGCCAGCTCGAGGACGTCGTCCGCCCGGGCGATGAGCTGGACCACCCTGGGCGTGAACCCCAGGGCCCTCCAGAACTCCATCGCCGTCTCGTTCGGCAGGAACGACTTCAGCTCGATCCAGTTCACGCCCCGGGCCGTGGCGAAGCTCGCGAGCTCCTCGACCATGGCCCGTCCCACGCCGCGGCCCCGATGGCCGGCCCGGACCATGACGCCGGAGATCTCCAGGGCCCGTTCGTCGCTGAACCGCGAGGGGACTCTGGACTCCGCGTAGGCCATGCCCACCACGTCGCCGTTCTCCTCGGCCACCACGACCAGCCGGTCGTCGGCCTGCATGGCCTCCCGGTACTTCACCGCAACCTCGTCGTAGAACCCGGGGCGGGGGGTGAACACCCGCCAGTCCCGCTGCAACCGGTCGAGCTCCTGGAACAGCGAGACGACTGCCGGGAGATCCTCCGGGACGGCCTGTCTGACCTTCAACCGATCCTCCTTCGCACCACGCGTGCGGGGTTCCCCGCCACCACGGAGTATGCCGGTATCACGCCTTTCACGACGGCCCTGGCCCCGAGCACCGACCCCCGACCGACGACCGAGCCCCGCAGGACGGTCGCACCCTGCCCGATCCAGCAGTCCCCGCCGATCCGGACCCTGGACTTCACGATCCCCTGCCGGCGGATGGGGACGGCGGGGTCCCGGTACTCGTGGTCGTAGTCGGTCACGTACGCCCCCTCCGCCACCAGGCACTCCGGGCCGATTTCGATGTCGAGGTAGCCGTCCACGGTGACGTTCGATCCGAACACTGTCTTGTCCCCGATCCGCATGGACCCCTCGTGGCAGCGGATGGCGTTCCCGCTCCCGATCCACACCCACCTGCCGATCTCCAGGTGCCCCATCCCCCGCCGGCACCGGATCTTTGCCGTCCTCGCCACGAACACCATCCCCCGCGTCACCACGTGGCGGTTCCGGATCTTGAACCGCCACAGGTACCGGAGCCCCAGCACCCAGTACCGGGGCGTGACCATCCGGTTCCGCAGGACGAAGCGGAGGCCGCGCAGGAGCCCGGGCTCCGGGATCTCCGCGTGGCGGAGATCGAGCGGGCGCGCTGCGGCTTCACGCATCTGCAACCCCTTGCAGTTGCCTGCTGGTGCCGGTGCCAGGGGATGCCGATGCAGCGGGCCGCTCCCCGTACAGCAGCAGGTTGTAGAAGGCGCGCCGGGGGACCACCCGGGCCAGGACGCGGCGGTCGACGGCGGACAGCCGGAGCCAGTTCCGGTAGGCGAACCACGCCCACCGGTCGGAGAGGGCCCCGGGCCGGACCCCGGCCTCGATGGTCCGAACCGCCCACCCGAACAGGCTCGACACCAGTTCCTCGGTCTCAACCCGAACCGCCGTGAAGCCGGCCGCCGATGCGGCCTCCCCCACCTCGCGGGGCTCGAACGTGTGGAGGTCCACGTGGTGCTCCAGCTCCCGCATGGCGCGTTCGCCCTCGGTGGCGGGCGCCGGATCCGGCGGCCGGCGCAGCCCGGGCCGGACCCGTCCCGCCAGCCGAACGCCGACCGCGGCGGCCCGCTTCGCCATTCCGGCGATGCGATCTCCCAACCGCGTGGGCTCCCCCGCCAGCAGCACGGCGCCGCCGGGACGGAGGACCCGTCGCATCTCACGCAGCGCCGCGGCGGGATCCGGCAGGTGGTGCAGGAACGCGTGGCCCACCACCAGGTCGAACTCGCCATCGCCGTACGGGAGCGATTCCGCGTCGCCGGCGGCGGAGCGGAGCGCGATGCCCAGCCGGCGCGCGTTCTCCCCGCAGGCCGCGAGCATGCCGGGCGAGATGTCGCACGCGTGGGCCTCCTCGACGAATCCCGCCTGCCACAGGTTCAGCAGGAAGAAGCCCGTCCCCGCCCCGACCTCGAGCACGCGTCCGTACCGCCGGTCCGGCAGCATCCGCTCGGCCCGTTCGCGCACGTAGTCGATGCACCGCTGGTCGAACGAGATCGACCATTTCGCGTCGTACCCGCATGCGGCGGCGTCGTGGTACCGGAGGTTGGCCCGCTTGGGATCCGGGGCCGGGCGCGGTTCGTCGCCGGTGGAACGCGCTCGGGCCTGTGCGGACACGACGGGTCAGCGGCCGGTGAACTTCGCCTGGTCCTTCTCCACGAAGGCGCGCATGCCCTCTTTCTGGTCCTCGGTGGCGAACAGGCCGGAGAAGGCCTCCCGCTCCAGGATCAGGCCGGTCCGGAAGTCGCTGCGGACCCCCCAGTTGATGGCGACCTTCGCGGCGCGCAAAGCCGCGGTGGGGCCCTCCGCGTACTGCCGGGCGGCATCCAGGGCGGCCTGGTAGACGTCGTCGTCGCCCGGCACGACCCGGTCCACCAGCCCGATCCGTTCGGCCTCGTCGGCCTTCACGAACCGCCCGGAGAAGATGATGTCCTTGGCCCGCGACGGGCCCACCAGGCGCGGGAGGCGCTGGGTCCCGCCGGCGCCGGGGATGATCCCGATCTTGATCTCCGGCTGCCCCAGCTGGGCCCCCTCGTGCGCGAACCGGAGGTCGGCGCACAACGCCAACTCCAACCCGCCCCCCAGGCAGTACCCGTTGATGGCCGCGATCGTGACCTTCGGGATCTCCTCCACCATCGTGAAGACGTCCTGCATCGGAGCGATGACCGGCTTGATCTGGGCGGGGCTGAGGTCCGCCATCATCTTGATGTCGGCGCCCGCGGCGAACAGCTTCTCGCCGCCGTACAGGACCACGGCCCGGATGGCGTCGTCCATGGTGGCCTCCGTGGCCGCCTCCCGGAGGTCGCGAAGGAGGTCGCCGTTGATCGCGTTCATCGGCGGCCGGTCCAATCGGATCGTCGCCACTGCCCCGTCGGTCTCCAGCCGAACGAACTCGCCCACTTTCGCGCCTCCTCGACAGGTGTGTCCGGGCATCTTTGCAGAACGGCCCCGGTGTCGCCGCGGTCACTCCGCAGCCGCGGGCAGCGAGCGGGCCAGCGCGTCGGCCAGGGGCGTGAGGACGATCCCGAACTCGGCGGCCGCGTCCGGGGCATCGGCGGCCGCGTCCGCGGCCAGCACCGCCAGGGCCACGGGCGACGCCGGCCGCCGGGCCAGTCGCGACAGCCGCGCCGCGGACGCCGGGGACAGGTGCACCTTCCACCGCACGTGGCGCCCGGCGGCCATGTCGGCGAGCTCGTCGGCCGTCAAGCGCCGGGGCCCGTCCAGGGCCCACGTTCCCGACTCGAGCCCTCGGCGGTCGTCGGCCGCCACGAGCACCGCGGCCACATCGTCGACGAACACGGGGGCCAGGAGCTGGCGACCCGATCCCACGACCAGGGCCGGCCGCGATCGGGACATTCGCGCCAGGGCCTCCGTCCACACCCCGCCCGGTCCGAGCACGTGATTCGACCGGATCACGGCGTACGACAGGCCCGAGTCCTCGACGATCCGCTCCGCACGTCCCTTGGCCGCGAGATACGGGTCGGGCGACGCCGGGTCCGCGCCCGGGAACGACAGCAGCACGAACCGGCGGATCCGGGCGGCTCGGGCCGCCTCCACGGCCCGGGCCGCGGTCCTCGCGTTCGCCTCCTCCACTGCCGCCGCGTCGGGGAGGTCGAGGCCCCCGGCCAGGTGGAGCACGGTGTGCGCCCCCTCCATGACCGCGGCGACCGTGGCGACGTCATCGAGCCGCGTGATCGCGACCTTCGCGCCGAGCGAACGCAGGGCGGGCGCCGCGTCGGCCCGCCGGACCACCGCTCGGACCTCGGGGGAGCGCCCCGCGAGCGCCGTCACGGCGGCCCTCCCGATCATCCCCGAGGCACCGGTGACGACGACCGGCATCTACCGGCCGCTCACGAGCCGCACGACAGCGCGAAGTTCAACGTGGTGGTGGCGCCGGAGGACACCGTGGCCGGCTTCGTCTGCCGCGTGCACCCGCGCTTCCTCGCCTTCACCGAGTAGCTGCCCGGCGTGAGGTTCGCCAGCGTGTACGCGCCGGTGGAGTCCGACCGGGTGTCCGTGAGGGTCGGCCCGGACACCACCTTGACCCTGGCCTTCAGGGGCTGGCCCGCGGTCGTGGTCACCGTGCCCGAGATGGAGCCGGGCGTCTGCTGGCCCCCGCCGGGGGTGTACGCGCACGAGCCCCCCGCCGCGTCGCACAGGTCGATGCGTCCGTACCCGAAGTAGTCGTCGCGACCGGCGGCCCCCAGGTCGTCCACGGCCGCGTGGAGGAGGTCCCGGATCTGCTGGGCGGTGTCCGACGGATTGAGCTCCCATGTCACGGCCGCCACGCCGGAGACCATCGCCGTGGCCATGGAGGTCCCCGACATCGAGGTGTAGCCGCCGGACTTGGACGTGGAGAGGATCGAGGTGCCGGGAGCCGACAGCTCCACGTCGGCGTTGTGGGTGGAGGAGGAGGCGATGTGGTCGCTGGAATCGGTGTTCCCCACCGAGATGACCGAGCCGTAGCCTGCGGGGTACTTCACGGCCGTGCCGCCGGTGTTCCCCGCCGCGGCGACCAGCACGGAGCCCGCCGCCGAGCCCGACTGCCACGCGGCCTGCACCGCGTCCCCCATCTCGCTCCCCGTGGCGTCGACCAGCGACATGTTGATGACCTTCGCGCCTTGGTCGTGGAGCCACACGATGCAGGCGGCCACGTCGGCGTTCCATCCCCAGCCGTATTGGTCGAGGGCCTTGCACACGAGGATCGGTGAGTCGAACGAGATCCCGGCGATCCCCTTCGCGTTGTTCGTCGAGGCCGCGGCGATCCCCGCCACGTGCGACCCGTGGCCGAACTGGTCCGTGCACCCGTCGGTCGGTGTCCCGGTCCCATCGATGGTGTGGACGCATCCGGCGATGCGCCCGGCGAACTCCGGGTGGGACGTGTCGATGCCGGAGTCCACGAACCCGATCCGGGTGCCGCCGGTGGCCGGCCACGCTCCGAGCCCGGCGGTGTCCCACCCCTCGGGCGCGTCGATGTCGGCGTCGGACACGCCTCCCGTCTGGCCGGTGTTGTTCAGAGACCACTGCTGGGAGAATGACGGGTCGTCCGGCGTCCCCGCCGCGTGGGCCCGGGAGTCCGGTTCGGCCCAGGCCACGTCGGGATCCACGGCCAGTCGCCGGGCCACGTCCGCAGCGACGGCCCCCTCGGGGATCCGGACCACCGTCACGGGCAGGCCGTAGATGCGGCTGAGGACGGTGCCCCCCACCCGCGCCACCGCGGACGACCGGGCGGCCCGCCCCGCGCCGTCGCGGAATCGAACCAGGACCGTGTGGACCGCCGGGGGTCGGCTGCGGACGGCCGCGGGGCCCGTGCCGGATGCGGCCAACGCCGGGGTGGAGCCCGCCAGGAGCACCCCGCCGACGGCCACCGGGAGCAGGCGCCGTCGCACCGACCCGGGGGGTCCGCGCCACGTGTTCGTGCGGCGGACCGGGCGTGGAGTCGACTGTCGCGCCATGTTCGGGGGCTCCGTCGCGAGCGAACGGGGATCGCGAGGGGCCAAGTATAGGGTCCGGGCGGGTGCGGGCCTCGGCCCAGGGGTTGCTGCCGCAGCGGTTCGCCTCGGCGAGGTGTCGCATCTGCATCATGTTGCATCTGCTACAGTCGGCAACACCAGTGCAGACCGTCGAGCAAGCCACCGAGCCAGTCACCGCCGGAGACATCGTGGCCGCCCTTCGACGCCGGGGGATGCGGATCACCCCGCAGCGCCAGGCCATCGTGGCCGAGGTCATGCGGACCCGGGGCCACATCAGCCCGGCCGAGACCGCGCGCCGGGTGCAGAGCCAGATGCCGGGCGTGAACCCATCCACCGTGTACCGGACCCTGGCCATGCTCGAGAGCGCCGGCATCCTGGCGCACGCCCACCTGGAGCAGGGCGCGGAGTACCATCGCGCCGGGGAGGAGGGCCACGTTCACCTGGTGTGTGCCCGCTGCGCCTCCGAGGAGGACCTGTCGGTCCAGGAGGCCAGGTCGCTGGCCAGGCTCATTGGACGCCACCACGGCTTCCGCCCCGACCTCACGCACTTCGCGATCTCGGGCTTCTGCAGGAGCTGTCAGGAGTTCCTGGACTCCTAGGGATCGCCCGGGCCGGAAGCCCTCCAGGGCCCCGCCGGTCTCAGCCCACGTGGAAAGCAGGGCCGCCGCTCATCTCCGCCATCTCCTCCCCCTCGGCCAGCCGCGCCAGCCGTCTCCGCGCCACGACCGCGGTCGCCGCGTACACCACCAGGAACACCGCCGCCGCGAACAGCACGATGGTCGCGCCACTCGCGGCGTCCACGTGGAAGGAGACGTACATCCCCCCGAACCCGCACACGGCTCCGACGATCGTCGAGAGCACCAGCATCTTGCCGAACGAATCGGTGACCAGGCGGCCCACGATGGCCGGGATCACGATCACCGCGGCGATCAGCGTGACGCCGAGGACCTGCATCGTGGCGATGACCGTGGCCGCGAGGATCAGCGCGAACAGGCCGTCCACCCGCCGGACCGGGACACCGTAGGCGTCGGCGATCTCCGGGTCGAACGTCGCGAACAGCAGCTGCCGGTACTTCAGGAACACGACGCCGACCGTGAACACGGTGACCCCCGCCAGCACCCACAGCTGGGTGTCGGTGACCGCCAGGATGTTCCCGAACAGCGCGGCCTCGAAGTTCACCGTGAACTGGTGGTACTGGCTGATGAGCAGCACGCCGAACGCGAACGACGCCGTGGTCACGATCCCAATCGCGGCGTCAGCGCCGATCTTGCGCCGCCGGGCCACCGCGTTGATGAGGAGCGCCGAGGCCACACCCCACAGGCCGGCCCCCACGTAGAAGTTCACCCGGAGCACGTACGAGGCCACCGCGCCGCCGAAGATTGCGTGGGACAGCCCGTGGCCGATGTAGGACATCCGCCGGAGTACCACGTACACCCCGACCAGCCCGCACAGGGCCCCCGCCAGGACCCCCGCGAGGAGCCCGTGGCGGAAGAACGCGTACGTCCACGGATCGGTGAGCCAGCTCATCGGGCCGGCTCGGCGTGTCCGGGGTCAGGATGGGGGGCGTCGGTGTGGTCGTGGCCGGGATCCGGGGTGACGGCGTGGTCGTGGCCGGATCCCCCGCCGTGGTCGTGCGGCGGCGGCTCCTCTCCGAAGTGCGCCACCGGGACGTCCTCGGCGTGCTCGTCGCGGTCGTGTTCGTCCCGGAAGGCCGAGGGCACGTCCCCGATGAGGAGCATCCCGCCCTGCTCCACGATCACCATCTCGGCGCCGTACAGCGCCTTCAGGTTCGCCGAGGTCAGCACCTCGTGGGGGCGCCCCGCCGCGATGACCCGCCGGTTGAGGCAGATCAGGCTGGGGATGTGCGCCGCGACCGCATTGAGATCGTGCGTGGTCAGGACGATCGCGATCCCCTCGTGGTTGAGGGAGTGCAGCAGATGGAGCACGTCGTGGCGCGTCTTCACGTCGACGCCGCTCGTGGGCTCGTCGAGCAGCAACAGCTCGGGTCGCCGGATCAGGGCCCGGGCGATGAACACGCGCTGCTGCTGGCCACCGGAGAGGTTCCGGATGTGGCGACGGGCCAGCTCGCCGATGCCCAGCCGGTCGAGGATGTCCCGGACCTCCCGCCGGTCGGTCCTCGAGGCCCACGGCACCCTCCGGGAGTCGGCGGCCAGCCCCAGCAGGACCACCTCCTCCACCGTCACCGGGAAGTTCCAATCGATGGTCTCGGTCTGGGGCACGACGCCGAGGCGCACCGCGCGGTGATCGCCATCGGGGCCGAACAGCATCCGGCCCCGGGTGGGCCGAATGGTGCCGGCGGCCAGCCGGAGGAACGTGCTCTTGCCGGCGCCGCTCGGTCCCACGACCCCGACGAAGGCTCCCTCGCGGATCACCACGTTGACGCGGTCGAGGACCCTGTCCTCGCCGTAGGTGAAGGAGACGTCGCGGAACTCGACGATCGGATGGTGCATCCGGGCCTCAATCGTATCGGTTGGTGAACCGCACGGAATCGAGCGCGTGCGGATCCCCACCGAGGTCGGCGACG
>DASWED010000117.1:0-77401 GCA_036394995.1 Actinomycetota bacterium | reverse complement strand
CGGGGCCACCAGATTCGCCACGTCCATCACCCAACTACTCCGATGGGGCGCGATCGCCATCGCTCCAAAGGGGCCCTTTCTGCCGACTCACCTAGAGGAGCAAGCGGCTGCGAGGGCGGCCGAGATCGTTTTCGGCCCCGGATAGGTGCGGACCTCCCAATCGGTAGAGATTCGGTAGAAGTTCGAGCCCTCTGATCGGAGGGCCGGCCAACATACAATGCCGTGACCTGTGGGTTTCCAACGAGCGAGAGTGGCGGAACGGCAGACGCGCCGGACTTAGGATCCGGTGCCCGAAAGGGCATGGGGGTTCGACTCCCCCCTCTCGCACCCCCTTCTGACCTGCGAATCTTTGCTTTGTGACCTCTGTCGAGAGCTCCGGTTGGCGCGGGGCCTGCGGGAGCGCGATGCGTTGTGGTCTCGGCGCCTGAGGTCGATGATGGCGAAGTAGACATCGTCGACGAGGGATGGCGGTGGTCCAAGGGTTCGTATTGATCCAAGTCGGGGTAGGGATGGCCTCCCGGGTGGGGCAGACCGTGATCGGGATCCGGGGGGTGCTCGCTGCCGATGTCGTGACGGGGCCCTACGACGTGGTCGTCCGCGTCGAGGCCGCGAGCCTCGATGCGCTCGGGAGGCTGGTCGTCTCGAAGATCCAAGCGATCGAGGGGATCACCCGGACCCTGACCTGCCCCGTCGTGCGGTTCTGACCCACCCCGCTCGCCACGAACGGCAGCAATCGCACCGAGCGGCACGCGCGCTCAGGAGGGCCGAGTGACGAGCCTGGCTCCATGATCACCGGTGTGCCCAAGCCGCGGATCGGGGAATGCGCCCCGCCCCCCGGGCGCCGGCGGGCCTGGTGGCTCCGGGAAGCGCTCGCCGCCGAGCCCGGTGAGCAATG
The DNA here is from genome assembly GCA_036394995.1 of Actinomycetota bacterium. Classification (GTDB taxonomy): domain Bacteria; phylum Actinomycetota; class UBA4738; order UBA4738; family JACQTL01; genus DASWED01. The sequence goes on along the minus strand of DASWED010000117.1, from coordinate 76,506 downwards.
CCCGCCGCTCGACCGAGCGATCACGGCGGACGTGGTCGTCCTGGGCGGCGGCTACACCGGCATGTGGACGGCCTATTTCCTGATCGACCACGACCCGGGGATCCGTGTGGCCATCCTGGAGCGCGACATCTGTGGCGGTGGCCCCAGCGGACGGAACGGCGGATTCCTGACCGGATGGTGGGACGAGCTGCCCGACCTCGTGGAACTGTTCGGCGAGCGGCAGGCGGTCGCGGCATGCCGCGCCCTGGGCCGGACCATCCGGGAGATCGGCGAATGGTGCCAACAGCACGAGGTGGACGCGTGGTTCACGCAGGCCGGGCATCTGACAGTGTCGACTGCGCCCGCCCAAGATGGCTCCTGGAGTGAAGCGGTGCGCGATGCGCGTCGCCTCGGCGCCGGCGACGAATACATCGACCTCTCGCGGGACGCGGTCCGTCTCCGGTGTGCATCGCCCGTCTTCCGCGGTGGGGCTCTCATGCGCGAAGGAGCCACCGTGCAGCCGGCCCGGCTCGCCAGGGGCCTGCGACGCGTCCTCCTCGAGCGCGGCGTCCGGATCTTCGAGGGGACGCCGGTCCGCCGGTTCCGGGCCGGTCCACCCGCCGAGGCCGAGACTCCCCGCGGCCGCGTGACGGCCGGGCAGGCCGTCATCGCGCTGAACGCCTGGGCATCCGGCTTCCCGAAGCTCCGACCGTGGCTCGTGCCGTTCGGCAGCTACATCGTGCTGACGGCCCCGGCGCCCGAACGACTCGAGGAGCTCGGGTGGACCGGTGGCGAGTGCGTCAGTGACGCAAGGTCGTCGCTGCACTACTCCCGCACGACCCCCGACGGCCGGATCGCGTTCGGGGGTGGCGGCGGCCGGGGAGCCATCGGATCGGAGGTCGGCGCCCGGTTCACCCACGACGTCGAATCGGTTCGCCGGGCCGCTGCCGGGCTGCGGCGGACGTTCCCGAACTTTCGCGACGTGCCGCTCGAGGACTCGTGGGGCGGCCCCATCGACATGTCGCCGTCACACCTCCCATTCTTCGGGACCTGGCCGTCGGGCAACGTGCACCATGGAGCCGGCTACTCGGGCAACGGCGTGGCGCCGAGCCGCCTCGGCGGCCGGGTGCTGGCCGCGCTGGCGATCGGCCAGGACGACGAGTGGACGGCGTTGCCCATGGTTGGGCACCTCCCGCCGCGGTTCCCACCGGAGCCGTTGCGAACCGCCGGCGGGTTTCTCGTCCGGGAGGCGATCGTCCGGAAGGACAATGCCGACGAGGAGCGGCGGCGGCCTTCTGCGCTGACCCGGCTGATCGCCCGAAGCCCCCGGATGCTCGGCTACCACTGGGGTCCACGGTAGGGCCGCTCGCCGGGGCCGGGCCTGTGGGAAGGGTGACCCCAGCACGGCAAGGGCAAGAAAGGCGTCCAGCAGCGGCATGGAGAACGTGACAACGGGCATGGTTCCGCATGGCATCAAGAAGCCCCCAAGAGAGGCCCGCACCCTTCCGTCGCTGGGGGCCAGGAAGGAGGGCCGCAGCATGGTCGGCAGACTCGCCCGGTGGTGGTGGGCAGTGATGCTCGCCGCGATCCTCGTCGCCGTCGGCGTCCGCGTCATCTTCATCCGGTCCGACGCGGCGGCCGCAACGCGCAAGCCCACCGTGTCATTCGGCATGATCGGCACCATTCCGGCTCTGCAGACGATCCGCTTGGCGGTCACGGACGTCGCTCCGACGGGGGCTCCGGTGTGCACCATGGAGTTGTCGTTCCGTGACGCTCGAGCTGGAGTCGTGGCGGAGAAGCGCGTGCTGGTCGGACCGCAACGCAGCGTCATGCTCGACCTGAACAGCGCCAGCATTGGCAGCTGGGAGAGAGGCTTCGATCCGAACGCTCGGAATGAGTTCCGCGCCACCGTGCGGGTGATCAGCCCCACCGATCCGTCCCTGTGCCGGCCCATGTCCACGGTGGAGGTGTTCGAGACGGAGACGGGTCAGACTCGCGTCTCGATCCTCCCGGCTCTTCGAACGGGCTGAGGGCCATGGAGGTGGACCACTGATCGGGCGGTGAGCCGCAGTGGCTGTGGTCAGCGCCGACACCTTCCCGGCCGGAAGGCTTCGCGGGCTGCTGGCGACACTGAACGGTCGCTGGCACCCCCCGGCAATCCTCATCTTCCTGGTCGTCGTTCTCGGGCACTGGGCGGAGCATGTCCTGCAGGCGATCCAGATCTACGTGCTGGGGTGGCCGACGCCGGAGGCACGGGGGGCGCTGGGGCTCGTGTTCCCGGTTCTCGTCACGTCCGAGTGGCTCCACTTCGCGTACAACGCGGCGATCCTGATCGGGCTGACCCTCCTCCGGCCAGCCTTTCGCGGGCGGGCGCGGGATTGGTGGACGTCCGCCCTCATCATCCAGGTCTGGCACTACTTCGAGCACGCCCTCCTGCTCGGTCAGGCCATCCTGGGGATGAACCTGCTCGGAGCCCCCGCCCCCACGAGCATCGTGCAACTCGTCTTCCCCAGGGTGGAGCTGCACATGTTCTACAACGCGGTCGTCCTGCTGCCGCTGCTGGTGGGCGCGTACGACCACGTTCGGGACACGCCACGCGAACTCACGGCCGACCGCTGCTCCTGTGGGATGGCCGGAGCGACCCGGTGGATCGCGCGACGGCCGCTGGCAGGATCGCTGGTCGTCTTCGCCCTCGTCCTTCCTGCCCTTCCCGCCCTCGCGCTCCCGAGGATCCCACCCGGCACGGCCGGGCTGACGTCCCATGCGTCGCCGGACACGGTGCACGCGAAGCTGATCGGCGCCCGGGCCACGGTTCGAGCCGGCGATCCCCTGCGCTTTCGTCTCGTCCTCACGAACACGTCCTCCGGCGCCGTGATCGCTCCAGTCGCTCTCGATCTGGTTCCCGGGAGCGAACGCCAGAACGTCGTCAACGTCGCCGCGACGCACGTCCAGATCCCGCCGCATTCGACGGTTGGCTCTGCGCACAGGGTCACCACGACCCGATGGTTCTCGCGCCTCGGGACGTTCCAGGTCCTCCTTCGTCCGTCGTGGCTGGGGGCCGCGCCACTGCGATTCCGGGTGGCCAGCCCCTCGGTGACGTTCCCGCGGTTCCGAGACGTCACGGCGAAGGCTGGACTCAACGCGTGGATCGGTCCTTCCACGTGCGGAAACTGGGCCGCGGGGGCCGCGTGGGCCGACGTGGACGGCGACGGCGACCTGGACCTGTTCCTGCCTCAGCAGGATCGCCGCGCGGGGCTGTGGATCAACGGGGGAGGCCGGTTCGTGGACGAGGCGGGCGAGCGAGGCATCACGGGAGGCGCCATGGCCCTGGGAGGGGTCTTCGCCGACTACGACAACGACGGCGACGAGGATCTCTACGTCAATGTCGACGGTCCCAATCGCCTCTACCGGAACGACGGGATGGGCTCCTTCCGTGACGTCGGTGCGACGACCGGTGTGGCCGATCCGGGTCCGAGTCAGAGCGCGGCATGGGGTGACTACGACGGCGACGGCTACCTCGACCTGTACGTGGCCGACCACATGGCCTGCCGGACGGGGAGATCCCTGACGTACCCGGACCACCTGTACCACAACGAGGGGGGCCGGACGTTCACCGACCAGACGGGCCTGCTGGAGGCGGACGGATCCACTTTCGGCGCGGGGTTCCAGGCGACCTGGTTCGACTACGACGGCGACGGAGACGTGGACCTGTACCTGGGCAACGACGCCATGGGGCCGAACCCCGAACCCAACGTCCTGTGGCGCAACGACGGTCTGGGACCGGACGGCACATGGCGCTTCCGAGACGTCTCGGAGCAGTCCGGAACCGGCCTGAGCATGAACACGATGGGGATCGCGGTCGGCGACTACGACCGTGACCTGCACCTCGACACGGCGCTTTCGAACATGGGGGCCATCGCGCTGCTCCACAACCAGGGGGACGGATCCTTCACGGATCGGGCCCGGGCGGCGGGCGTGGCCAGACCGAACCAGTCGCCGTCGGTGCCGGCCATCACGTGGGGGATCGTGCTCGCCGACTTCAACAACGACGGATGGGAGGACCTCTACGCGGCTGCCGGCCGCCTCGACGGAGCGAACGCCCAGCCCAACCTCCTGTTCGTCAACGCGGGCGGCGGAAGGTTCCTCGATGTCAGCGCAGCGAGCCGCGCGAACGATCCGGGCGTCAGCCGAGGCCTCGCCGTGGCCGACTACGACCGCGACGGGCGCCTGGACCTGCTGGTGGTCGACCAGCAGGGGCACCCCCTCTTGTACCGAAACGTGACGCCGGGAGGCGGGCACTGGTTGGAGGTCGACACCGCAGGCACCAGGAGCAACCGTGACGGTTGTGGGACGAAGGTCGTCGCTGTGACCCGGACCGGCGAACAGATGCGCCAGGTCCTGTGCGGCGGGACGAGCCTCGGATCCGGGAGCGACCCGACCATCCATCTCGGGCTCGGGCGCAGCAGTCGCGTGAGGGAGCTGATCATCTCCTGGCCGTCCGGGTCCCGGCAGATCGTCCGGCGCGTCCGCGCGGACGGGCTCATCCGCGTCCGTGAGCCGAGCGAGGGCTGATCGGGGGTCCCGCAGGGCGGCATCATCCGGGGGGTGACCGGGACGTCCTGACCTCGGCCGGCCTCCGTCCCTGATTGGGAGGCTTGGCTCCCTCTCGGCCTACGCGCCAACCGGGATCTTGGGGGACTCGAGCTCTTCGTGCTCGGGCTCCCGCCCCTCCACCTTGACCTGGGGGAGCCACTCCAGCCACTTCGGTAGGTACCAGTTCCGGGAGCCGAGGAGCCGCATCGTGGCCGGGACCAGGAGCGTCCGCACGATCGTCGCGTCCACCAGGATGGCGACCGCGAGGCCGAACCCCATCTGCTGCAGCGGCCCCAGCCGGCCGGAGGCGAATCCCGTGAAGACTGCCACCATGATCAGCGCGGCGCCGGTGATGATGCCAGCCGTCGTGCGCAGGCCGTACGCCACCGCCTCGTTCGTGTCGCCGGTCCGGTCGTACTCCTCCCTGATCCTGGTGACGAGGAACACTTGGTAGTCCATGGAGAGCCCGAACAGGACCGAGAACAGGAACAGCGGGAGCCAGGCCTCGATCGCCTCGGACCGCTGGAACTGGAACCCCATCGCGTTGAAGAAGCCGATCCCCACGCCCTTCTGGAACACGAGGGTCAGCGCCCCGTAGGCCGCGGAGACCGACAGCAGGTTCATCACGATGGCCGTCACCGGCACCACGATCGTCCGGAACACCACGGTGAGCAGGATGAACGACAGGGCCAGCACGACGGCCAAGACGACCCACTGATACCGGTCGATCGTGTCCAGGAAGTCCGTGAACCGAGCCGGGTTCCCACCGACCAGGACCTCGACGCCCGGCACCCCCTCGAAGTCGGCCGGCACGATCTCGCTCCGGAGGTCCCGGATCCCCTGGAAAGCGGCGTCGGTGTTCGGGTCTCCCTTGAAGAAGGCGTCGACCTCGATCGTCGTCCCGTCCTCGCTGCGCACCACGTCGGTCCGCGGCGCGAACACGCCGGCGTCGGCGACGTCACGGCGCAGCTCCTCGATGGCGGCGCTGACCCGCGGGCCGTCGACGTCGCCGGTGACGACGATCCGCACGGGGTTGGACTGGCCCCCGGCGAAGTCCCGCTCCAGGGCGAGGAAGGCCTGCTTCGACGGGAAGTCGTCGGGCAGACGGCTCACGTTCTGCGACGTCCCCCGGTGCAGCTGGAAGTAGAAAGACCCGAGCGCGCCGAGCACCACCACGCTCGCTAGCAGGAAGGCGACGGGCCGCCGCATGACCGCGTTGGTGGTGCGGTCCCAGAACCCGCCCCGCGGGTCGTGCCCGTTGTCCAGGCGGGCCCTCTTCGACAGCCGCGGCCAGTTGATGCGGTCGCCGAGCAGGCTGATGATCGCCGGGAGGAGTGTCATCGACGCCGCCAGCGCTGCCAGCGTGACCAGCGCCGCGCCCGCGGCCAGGCTCCGGAAGATCGTCGTGGGGATGATGAACATCCCGAGCAGCGCCAGCACCACGGTCATGCCGCTGAAGAAGACGGCCCTGTTCGCCGTGGCTCCGGCCGCCCCGATGGCCTCGAGCTTGGCGAAGCCCTTCTTCCGCTCCTCGCGGTAGCGGGACACGATGAACAGCGAGTAGTCGATGCCCACCGCCAGCCCGATCATGGTCACCATGTTCGTGACGAAGAGGTTGAAGTCGACCAGCTGGCCGATCAGGGACACCAGCCCCAGGGCGATCGTGATGGCGAACAGGGCCATCACGATCGGCACGACGGCGGCGACGATCGCCGCGAACACGACGATCAGGACGATCAGCGCGATGGCGATGCCGATCGACTCGCCCTGCTGGAGATCCTCCTCGGCGATCTTCGTGAAGTCGGCGAACAGGACGCCCTGGCCCGCGATCCGGACCGTGAACCCGTCCGGAGCGCTCCGCTCAACGAGCGACCGCAGCTCGTCCACAGTCGTCGTCTCCCTGTCCTGGAGGGTCACCGAGATGAGCGTGGAGCGGCGATCGGTGGACACGAGCCCCGAAGCCTGGTCGGGAGACTTCTCCGCGAGGTCGTAGTAGCTGACGGGGTCGCCGGCCAGGACGTCTCCGTCCAGCCCGGCGATGCCCCGCTCCAGCCCCTTCACCGCCGCCTCGAACCGGGCGTCCTCAACATGGAGGGAGTTCGACTGCACGATGACGAGCTCGATGTCCCGGTCGTTGTTCGTCTGGAACTTCTCGTCGAGGACCTCCTGGGCCCGGACCGATTCGGGCCTGTTGGTGAAGTCGAAGTCCTGGCTCAGGACTCCGCCGAGGAGGAGGCTGCTCACGTACCCCATGGCCACGATCGCCACGAGCCAGAGGGAAAGGGTTCGCCAGGGGTGGCGGCTGCTCGCTCGGGCCAGGATCTCGGGACTCAGCTTCATCGCTTCGGACCTCCTGAGGCTCTACACTCGGGGCAACGGCTTACGCCATATGCTTACGCCATATGTTGACGGCGTAAGTTACCGCACGTACGCTGTAAGCGTCAACCCGAGGGGGAAGAACGAATCGTGAACGCCTCGAGAACCTCCGAGAACACCGCCGCCGACGCCCCGGCGGCGCCGGACGGCCCGGCGCGGCCTCGCCGGGAGCCGCTCACCCGCGAGCGCATCATCCGGGCGGCCCTGCGGATCATGGACGAGGAGGGCCTGGACGCGGTCACCATGCGCCGGGTCGGGCGCGACCTGGGGTGCGAGGCCATGTCGCTGTACAACCACGTCCGCGACAAGGAGGACATCCTCGACGGGATCAGCGAGGAGGTCCTGCGGGAGTTCCGGGTCCCCCGGGCCGACCACTGGATGGAAGCCGCCCGCCTCACCGCTCGCGAGTTCCGGCGGCTGCTGCTGGCCCATCCGAGCGTGATGAGGCTCCTCACCGAACGCGAAAAGCCGTTCACGAACGCCGACTCGCTGCAGGTCTACGAGTACACCCTGGATCTCTTCCGATCCGCGGGCCTGTCCCCCGCCGACGCCGCCCAGGCGTTCCACGCGTTCGGGAGCTACATCCTGGGCTCGGTGGCGATGGAGCTCGGCCTGATGGTCGGAGGACCGGGCGACGAGGAGCATGCCCAGAGCCATCAGGAGATGGCCAGACTGGTGGCCTCGGCGGACCTCCCCCGTCTCACCGAAGCGATGCCCTACCTGATGAACTGCGACCTCGACATGCAGTTCGACTTCGGGCTCGAGCTCCTCATCGAGGGCCTCCGGACCCGGGGGGCCCACACCCGGTAAGTCCCGAACGGGGGACGGATCCGGCACACGGGGCCCATCCGGAAATCCCCCGTTCCCGGTAGTCCTCAGACGCCGCGTCGGAGCCTACGGTCAGCGCCGCCAGGAGCGCCCGCTCCCGTGTTGCCGACCGTGGGAGGTGGCACGACGGCGCGTGGCCAGGAGGCGGGCGGCACCCCACCGGTCAGCCGATGCACGCCGTACGCGACTTCCACGCGATCGCCTCCTCGACCGGCATCGGGTCAACGGCACGAGGGAAGGACCGCCGGGAACGTCGTCTCCGCGATGTTCGACTGCCAGCAGTTGCCTGTTCCGGTCGTGTCCCACAGCAGGTCGGCGCCCGGGAGAGGAGCGAGAGACGGGTCCGGCGAGCCTCCGTTCTCGACGACCACGTTGAACGCGATCCGATCGAAGTCGGGATTCGGTTCGATGCCGAGGAGCCCACACTGGGCGGGGGTGAGGTGGAGCAGGACGCACAGGTTGCCGACGCCGATGCCGAAGGAGTCGTTGTCGGTGACCGTGTTGTGATCGACCACGTTGGCATCCGCGGCCACCAGCAGGATTCCGGTCCCGGGCGGGACGTTGCAGACCTCGTCGCCGGGTTCCTCGCACGTGTTCGGCTTGTTGTTCCCGCTCACGCGGTTGTGGTCGATCCGGTTCCCGGAGTTCGTCGTGACGTCGAGGAACGGCAGCACGAACGAGAGGATCCCGCCCGTGTTCCCCGTGGCGACGTTGTGGTCCGCGCGGACCGCGGTGCTGTTCTCGATCTCGAAGCCGCTCACGTTGCCGACGGCGGTGTCGTGATCGAGGCGCACGTCATGCGACTGCCCGACGTAGATCCCGGTGTCGTTCGAGCCCGTGGCCACCGAGTGATCCACCCGTCCCGGCCCTGAATGGGAGGGGAAGATGCCGTACTCGCCGTTGTCGTTGGCGCTCACGTCGGACACTCGCCAGTGGTCGGCGCAGAACAGCAGCACACCGATCCCCTCGAAGCCGTTGACGGTGAGCCCCCGAATCAGCGCTCCGTCGACGCGGAGGCTGGTATCGCTCAGGCAAGCCGGATCTCCGCTCTTCGCGATGGCGACCCCCTGGTCCTGCGCGCCCGCGTTCTGCAGGACGACCGGCCTCCCCGGACGCGGTTGACCGATGATCGAGATGCCGTCGGTCGAGATGACGACCGCGCACGTGACGCCGGGCTCGCTGGGGCAGGGCCGCCCTGTCTCTTCATAGATTCCGGGTCGGATGAGAATCGTGCTGCCCGGCGAGGCCGCGTCGACCGCCGCCTGGATCGACTGCCCCGGATGGACCACGATCGTCGAGGCGGCCGACCCGCCTGCGGGGAGGGCCTGCGCCGCCCCCACCGCCACCATGAAGACGGTCACTGCTCCGATGCCGAGGGCCCTCCCCATCGCAGTCCCCTTCCGCCACCCCCTCGACCAATCGGGCGATATCCTGCGAACTCATACTCTGATCCCCTGATGGGCGCAAACGACGATCGGCATGGAACGAAAGGACACCGATGGGTCAGCCGCTGATCCGTGTGGAGATCGTTGTCGACGCCGACGGGATGAGGGTCCGGCTCGCGGTCGCGCCGTCGATCCTGACCGAGGTGTACGCCCGCGACGGGCTCGGCCTGTTCGATCGGGACAACGCGAACATCGCCGTCGAGCTTCGGGACCAGCGCGACGGACGCTCCCTCGAGCGCCGTCCCAATCTGGTCGAGTTCGTCCCCGGATCGGAGGACGCCGAGGAATACGCCCCCAAGTTCCGGCCCGGGAGCGCCCTCGAGCTCACCGACATGTAGATGGGGTGTGAGCTGAACCACCCGTGGGACTGAGCCTCGCGGAATGGCCGGCGAATGTGCTACATCGCCGGAATTGACCGGTTTTCACCGTCGGCGTATCGTGCGGGGCGCGTTCGACCGAGGGCCGGTCGCCCGTGGAGCGCACTCACCTGGGGAGGGGCGGCCGATGGCGGTCCTCGTGGCGGACGAGTATCACGAAGACGGCTTCCAGAGCGTGTACACCGATCTGGTCAGGGTGTCCCCGTTCATCTGGATCAAGGCGCTGGAAGGGCTGTCCTCCTCGGAGAACGAGGAGTTCTTCGCGACCCGGTCCAGGCAGGCCAGGGCCGCGGGCCTCAAGGTCGGCGCATACCACTGGGTCCTCATGCGCCAGGACGGAGCCGCCCAGGCCGAGGCCTTCCTGGACGCTGCCCCGGACGCGGACGCCTACGCGCTCGACGTCGAGGAGGGCACCCAGGGCAAGCCGAGCTTCAACGGCGACGCGTCGACCGCCACGATCGTCCGCGTGGTCAGGGCCTACGTCCAGCGCCTCCACGAGCTCCTGCCCGACAAGCCGATCGTGGCGTACGGCCGGAGCTTCCTGGCCGACCGGGGGATCGTCTGGACGGACCTCTTCCAGGGCATGCCGTACGTGATCGCCTGGATCAAGCGATACGACAACGCCTTCCGTGGCGACGACGTCGCGGACTGGACGAGGGGCGACTTCATCAGCTACGCGGAGCCGGAGCAGATCGGCTGCCCGGCCAACCGGGTCGGCCTCATCCAGTACACGAACGGCGAGGACGGCCCCGGCCCGATGACCCTGTCGGGGTTCAACCGGGACGGGGACATCAACGCGCTGCTCGTTCCGCTGTCCAGGATCACGGGGGACGCCGGCGACGTCACGACCATGGAGAGGCGGGGCGACGACGAACCGGACGCGGCAGACCGTCTCGCCGAGCTGGAGGGATTCATGGACGTCCTGCGGAGGAAGCTCGGCGCCACGAACGACCCGAGCAAGCCTTCGACCAGAGCCGGAGCGGCCGCACGGATCGCCAGGACGGTGAGAAGGGCCGAGAAGCAAGCGGCCTCGGAGGACGGGTCGTAACCCCCGGGCTGACGTCGCCCTCCCGGGGCGGTCGCGGGCTTACAATTTCGCGCACGGACAGGCCATTTCCGCCCATCGCCGAGTACGGCTTCCTGTCGGACGGCCAGGTCAACGCGCTGGTGGCCCCGTCGGGGAGCGTGGAATGGCTGTGCCTCCCCCGGCCCGACAGCCCCAGCGTGTTCGGGGCCGTCCTGGATCGGGCGGCCGGGTTCTTCCGGCTCGGTCCGGCCGACGTGCTGGTCCCCGCCTCCCGCCGCTATCTCCCCGGGACGATGGTGCTCGAGACCAGCTGGGGAACCCGCGGCGGCTGGGTCATCGTTCGCGACGTCCTGCTGATCGGCCCGTGGCACCACGACGACGACCGCTCGAACACGTACCGCCGTTCCCCCACCGACTACGACGCGGACCACGTGCTCCTGCGGACGATCCGGTGCGTGAATGGCGAGGTCCAGATGGCCCTCGACTGCGAGCCGGCGTTCCTGTACGGCCGCGAGCAGGGACACTGGGAGTTCACGGGCCCGGGCTATCACGAGGCCGTGTGCCGGGCCGACGGGTGCGACGTGGAGCTCCGGCTGACCACCGACATGCGCGTCGGCTTCGAGGGGCCTCGCGCCATCTCACGGACGCTGATCAAGGAGGGCGAGGTCCGGTTCTGCGCGCTGTCCTGGAGCCCGGTCGCTCCCCCGACGACGTACGAGGAGGCATACGAGCGCGCGGTGTGGACCGCGCACCACTGGCAGCACTGGCTCGACCGCGGCCAGTTCCCCGACCACCCCTGGCGAACGTTCCTCCAGCGGAGCGCCCTCACCCTGAAGGGACTGATCTACGCGCCCACCGGGGCCCTCCTCGCGGCCGCGACCACCTCGCTCCCGGAGACGCCCGGCGGCGAGCGGAACTGGGACTACCGGTACAGCTGGATCCGTGACGCCACGTTCGCCCTGTGGGGGCTGTACACGCTGGGCTTCGACTGGGAGGCGAACGACTTCTTCTACTTCGTGGCCGACGTGGCCGAGGGCCAGGATGACCTCCAGATCCTGTACGGGGTCCAGGGCGAACGGGAGCTCGAGGAGGAGATCCTATGGCACCTCGGGGGCTACGAGGGGGCCCGCCCCGTCCGGATCGGGAACGCCGCGTACCGCCAGCGGCAGCACGACGTGTGGGGTGCGTTCCTGGACTCCGTCTACCTCCACACCAGGTCGCGTGACCACCTCCCCGAGCGGGTGTGGCCGCTCATGGTTCGACAGGTCGAGAACGCCATCGCGAACTGGCACCTGCCGGACAGCGGCCTGTGGGAGGTCCGGGGGGAACCCAAGCACTTCACCTCGTCGAAGCTCATGTGCTGGGTGGCGTGCGACCGTGGAGCCCGCCTGGCCAGGCTCCGCGACGAGGAGGACCTGGCGACCCAGTGGCAGAAGGTGGCCGACGAGATCCACGCCGACATCTGCCGCCGCGGTGTCGACGAGCGCGGCGTGTTCGTCCAGCACTACGAGACGACGGCCCTGGACGCGTCGCTGCTGCTGATGCCGCTGCTGCGGTTCCTCCCCTCGGACGATCCGCGGATCCGCGACACCGTCCTGGCCATCGCCGACGAGCTCACCGACGACGGCCTGGTCCTGCGGTATCGAACCGACGAGACGGACGACGGGCTGGCCGGCCGCGAGGGGACGTTCACCATCTGCTCGTTCTGGCTGGTCTCCGCGCTGGTGGAGATCGGCGAGCTGGCCCGGGCCCGCGAGCTGTGCGAGAAGCTGATGTCCTACGCGAGCCCCCTCGGCCTCTACGCCGAGGAGATCGACCCGCGCAGCGGCCGGCACCTCGGGAACTTCCCCCAGGCCTTCACCCACCTGGCCCTCATCAACGCCGTCATGCACGTGATCCGGTCCGAGGCCCAGGGACGAACGATCGGGTTCCAGCCCCCCAACGCCCCCACCTGATCCTCCCGGCGGAAAGCCGACGGGCCGGGGGCGACGCCGGCCCCCCGGCCCGTCGGGTGCGTCGGGGTCAGACGATGCCCTGGTCCAGCATCGCGCCGCCGACCTTGAGGAAGCCGGCGATGTTGGCCCCGTTCACGTAGTTTCCCGGCGTCCCGTAGTCCTCCGCGGTCTCGCGGCACTGCTGATGGATCGCCTTCATGATGTCCTTCAGCCTGGCGTCCACCTCCTCCCGTCCCCACGCGAGGTGCAGGGCGTCCTGTGACATCTCGAGGCCGGACACCGCCACGCCACCGGCGTTCGCGGCCTTGCCGGGCCCGTACAGGATGCCGGCCCCGATGAACTGCTCGACGCCCTCGGGGACCGTGGGCATGTTCGCGCCCTCCGCCACCACGTACACCCCGTTGTTCAGCAGGTTCGCGGCGTCCTTGGCCCCGATCTCGTTCTGGGTCGCGCTGGGGAACGCGCAGTCGGCCGGCATGTCCCACAGGGGGTTGGAGTCGGCCCTCGGGTCCACCGGCGTGAACACCGCGCGCGGGAACCGTTCGACGTACTCGCTGATGCGCCCGCGGCGGATGTTCTTGAGCTCCATGACCCAGCCCAGCTTCTCGAAGTCGATGCCGTCGGGGTCGTACACGAAGCCGCCCGAGTCCGAGACCGTGACCGGCCTGGCCCCCATGTGCAGCAGCTTCTCCACCGTGTACTGGGCCACGTTGCCGGCCCCCGACACCAGGCAGGTCTTGCCCTCGAGGGCCTCGTCGCGCGTCTTCAGCATCTCGTCGGCGAAGTACACGGCGCCGTACCCGGTGGCCTCGGGCCTGATGAGGGACCCGCCCCAGGCCAGGCCCTTGCCGGTCAGCACGCCGGTGAACTCGTTGCGGATCCGGCGGTACTGGCCGAACAGGTAGCCGATCTCACGGCCCCCCACGCCGATGTCGCCGGCCGGGACGTCCGTGAACTGGCCGATGTGGCGCTGCAGCTCGGTCATGAACGACTGGCAGAACCGCATGACCTCGGCGTCGCTCCTGCCCTTGGGCTCGAAGTCGGCTCCGCCCTTGCCGCCACCCATGGGAAGCGTGGTCAGCGCGTTCTTGAACACCTGCTCGAACGCCAGGAACTTCAGCAGGCCCAGGTACACGCTGGGATGGAAGCGGAGGCCGCCCTTGAACGGCCCGATCGCCGAGTTCATCTCGATGCGGTAACCCTTGTTGATCTGGATCTCCCCGTGGTCGTCGACCCAGGGAACCCGGAACATGATCACCCGCTCCGGTTCGATGATCCGCTCGAGGATCCTCGCCTCCCGGAACTCCGGGTGGCGCTGCAGCGCGATCTCCACCGACTCGGCCACCTCCCGGACGGCCTGGTGGAACTCCACCTCTCCGGGGTTCCTGGCCACGACATCGGCCATCAACCGCTCGATCTCACCGCTCATCGCCCTCCTCCTTCCGGCGCGGGCCGCCTCGTCTCCCTGCCTGGGAACCGCGATCAGCGTGGCGGGCGGCGGGAGGCCACGGCAGGTCCAACGGCCATGCGTTCTGAGGGCCGAACGGCGGCCCCACGCCGGATGCGGTCAAGAACCGGTTCGGGGGGCTTTCAGCCCTGGTCGCACCCCGACTCGTCGGGCAGGAGGGGCCGGAACGTGATGCCGTAGGTCTTCCCGTCGCTCGTCCAGGGCGAGATCTGGTTGGCGTCTCGCACGGCCGGCATGAGCGCGGCGAGGTCGGCGCCCTCGACGACACCGCACCGCCCCATCCCCGCCAGGGCCCCGGCGGCCGGCTGACCGAACTCCGACAACGGCGTGTCCAGGGGCCACGCGACCTCGGGCTCGTGCAGGTCGCCGCCCTCCGTCGGATCGCCCTTCTGCACCAGCAGGCGCAGCGCGGCGGGCTCGTACGTCTCCGGTTGCCCGACGTTGTCCGCGCCCAGGGTCCCGGTGAGGTCGGTGACCTGCTCGATGAATCGGAGGAGGGCCCGCCGTCCCTCGCGGTCCTGCGGAGGCAGCGACGGGTCGTCCGCGCCCTCACCCAGGGCGTAGGCCCGGACGACCACCGTGCGGCCGTCGGCGACCACGGTGAACACCGTGGTGGTGGCGTCGGCGATGCGGGGGTTCATGTACTGGGCGTCCTTGTCCATGAGGCCGGCCGCCCGGGCGAGCTCCAGCAGGCGCTGCACCCCCTCCGGCGTGACCTGCTGGACCAGCAGGGGGGGCAGCGCAGGCTGGGGGTAGATCTCGGTCTGCGCGCCCTCGATGATCACCCGGCCGTCGCCGAACAGCGAGAACATCGGGATGCGGGTGAACAGGTAGGTCGGCGCGATGAACCCGCCCACCTGCTCCACCCGGATCACCAGCTGGCCGGGGCCGGTCGGATAGGGGATGCCCGAGGGAGACGGCGCCGGGGACGGCTCCGGCGAGGAGGGGGTCCCGGAGGTTCCGGGGCCAGACTGGTGCAGCCGCCCGCATGCGGCGCCCAGCACGGCGAGGAACGACAGCGAGAGGGCGAGTCGCGAGAACCGGGATCGAGCCATGCCCGTTCGACGGACGCAGAGTTGGATGTGGTTCCCGGGCGCAACCCGGGTACATGAAGCCTCCCAAACCAGGACGCTCCCCAGCGAAATGCGCGAGGATGCTTGCACCGATCACACGGAGCCTGTACGAGAATAGCCGGGCGGGGCGCCCCCGCGGGAGGTTCGATGCTGCTCGACATCCATGCCACAGATTCGCCGCGCGGCTTCCGGCTGGTCGGCGAGCTCGACGCGTCGAACGCCTCGACCCTCTCCGAGGTCATCCAGTCCGAGGTGGACCGGGGCGGGGACCTCACGCTCGACCTCGCGGGGCTCGCGTTCATGGACTCGACGGGCATCCAGGTCCTCGTCCGGACTGCCCAGAGCCTGGAGGGGCGGGGGAACCTGATCCTGGTCTCCCCGGGAAGCCTGGTCCGCCGGATCCTGGAGCTGATCCCCGTGCAGAAGCTCGACAACGTGGAGATCGTGGGTGATGAGGACGAGGCCTGAGCTCACCGGGAACGCTCGTTCGTTCCCGGCGCATCCCAGCATGCTCCACGAGGTCCGCAGGTTCGTTCGGGACCGGTGCTACGAGGCCGGCATGCACCCCTCGGCCACCGACGACCTGGTGCTCGCGGTCTCCGAGGCCTGCGCCAACGCCGTGCTGCACTCCAAGTCGGGTGTCGTCCAGGTGGCCTGGCGCGCCGGCGCGGAGCACGTGGAGGTGGAGGTCGCCGATCAGGGCGTGTTCCGGCGGACCGTGCCCCTACAGGAGGTGGAGGGCGTCCACGGCCACGGCATCCAGCTGATGATGGCGCTCATGGACGAGGTCACCGTTCGGGAGGGCACGATCGGCCGTCCCGGCACAGTGGTCCGCCTGGTCAAGCTCCGCGCGAGCTGACCGCGCGCTTCAGTCGCCGCCGATCGAGCCCAGGTTCTGCGTGGCGCCGGTCTGGACCTGACGGACGATGCGGCGGCACACCACCTCGAGGATCCGCAGCGCGATCGCGGGCTCGGCCTCCAGGATCTCCCAGAACCGCTCCCGGCGGAGCGTGAGACAGCGGGTGGCCTCCGTGCACCGCACGGTGGCCGTGGCCGCCCCGCCACCCAGCAGCCCGATCTCACCGACGAACTCCCCCGCCTCCACGGTCCCCAGCGCCTGCCCGTCGCGTTCGGCCTCGGCTCCGCCCTCCAGCAGGAGGTGGAACCGGTGCCCGATGACGCCCTGCTCGGCCAGGAGGTCGCCGGCGGCGTGCTCGGTCACCGTGGCCGCCTCGGCCAGCCGGGACAGCTGCTCCGAGGTGCAGGTCGAGAACACGGTGACCCGGCGAAGGGTCTCCGGGTCAATGTCGCTCACGGCGCGAATCCTACGACTCCGCCGCTCGCGCGCTCATCGCCGGGCCCGGCGGCCCTCGCGGAGGAGCCGCCCGAGCTCGCGGAAGGCCTTGCCCCGGTGGCTGATGGCGTCCTTCTCCTCGGGCGAGAGCTGCGCCATGGTCCGGAACTCCCCCCGCGGGACGAAGATCGGGTCGTAGCCGAACCCGCCCTCCCCCCGGGGCTCCAGGACCAGCGAGCCCTCGCACGTGGCCTCGGCGTACGCGAACCACTCCCCCGGCCACGCCACCAGCGCCACGCACCGGTACCGGGCCGTCCGCAGGGTGGCAGGGATCGCGGACACCGCCGCGACGAGCGTGCGGAGGTTGTCCTCGTCGGTGGCTCGATCGCCGGCGAACCGGGCCGACTGGATGCCCGGCTGGCCGTCCAGTGCATCCACCTCGATCCCCGAGTCGTCGGCCACGGCGGGGACCCCGGCGGCCGCCGCCACCGCCCGGGCCTTCAGCGCGGCGTTCTCCAGATAGCTCCGGCCGGTCTCCTCGACCACCGGCCACTCCCGCGTGTCGCCGTCCTCGGCCGTGATCCACCGAACGGGCCAGTCGGCGCAGATCTCCCGGATCTCGCGGATCTTCCCGGGGTTGCGCGAGGCCACCGCCAGCTCGGGGGGGAACCCGCCGGTCCCGGTGGCCCAACGCCCGGAGGCGCGGGCCACCGGTTGCCCGTCCGGCCGTGCGCGGTCGGGGGGGCTCACCCGGCCAGGGCGGCCCGCTGGATGTCCACGAGCCGCCGGATGCCCCCCCAGGCCAGGTCCACCATGGCGTCCAGGTCGGCCCGGGAGAACGGTTCGCCCTCGGCCGTTCCCTGGACCTCCACCAGCGCGCCCGAGCCGGTCATGACCACGTTGAAGTCCACCCCGGCCCGGGAGTCCTCGGAGTACGCGAGGTCGAGGAGCGGCGTGCCGTCCACAATCCCCGCGCTCACCGCCGCCACCTCCTCCCGGAGCGGGTTCCGGGCCAGCTGTCCCCGTTCGAGCAGGGACCGGACGGCGGCGGCCAGCGCAATGTACCCGGCGGTGATCGACGCGGTCCTCGTTCCCCCGTCGGCCTGGAGCACATCGCAGTCGATCCAGATCGTGCACTCCCCCATGGCCTTCAGGTCCGTGACCGCCCGGAGGCTCCGCCCGATGAGCCGCTGGATCTCCTGGGTCCGGCCCGACGGCCGGCCCTGCTGCACTTCCCGGGGGCTCCTGGTCTCGGTGGCCCGGGGAAGCATCGCGTACTCCGCGCTGACCCAGCCGCTGCCGGTTCCCGACTTGAACTTCGGCACCCTCGGCTCGTACGAGGCCGCGGCCAGGACACGGGTCCGGCCCATCTCGAACAGGACCGAGCCCTCGGCCCACTGGAGGTAGCCGAGCTCCATGACCACCGGCCGGAGGTCGTCGGCGCGGCGGCCGTCGACCCGGAGCGCGGCGTCGGAGGCGGCCTCCGGGGGCGTGGTCACGCGCGCACCTCCACCGTCATGCCCTCGTGCGCCAGCAGCAGCTCGCCCCGGAACGCCTCCGCGGCCTGCTGCCGGGAGACCTCCCGGTCCGTTCCCGGCCAGAAGTGGGAGAGCAGCATCCGGTCCGTTCCGGCCCGGACGGCGTGCTCGGCCGCCTGGCGCGCGGTCAGGTGGTAGGGCTGGACGTCCCGTTCCAGGTCGTGGTCCTGCCAGCTGGCCTCGATCAGGAGGAGGTCGGCGTCGCGGGCCAGGGTCTGGATGTCGGCGGTGGGGCCGGTGTCGCCCGTGTAGCAGAGCACGGCGCCGTCGGCGGAGATCCGCATCCCGGAGTTCGGGACCCAGTGCGGGAGCAGGTGAGTGGCGAACCGGAACGGCCCCACCTCGAACCCGTCCCCCGGTTCGACCTCGTGGATCTCGAACACCTCACGCATGTCGATCTGCCCCTGCTTGTCCTCCAGCGCGGCGATCCGGTCGAACGAGCCGGGGGGCCCCCAGACCGGGAGAGGCGCCTCGCGCTCCTCGGTGAAGAACCGGGCGATGAACAGGGGGTACAGGTCCAGGCAGTGGTCCAAGTGCTCGTGGCTCAGCACCACCGCCCCCAGCTCCGTCTGGGGGATGTGCCGCTGGAGGTTGGCCAGGGCGCCGGTCCCGAAGTCCAGTGCCAGGGAGAACCCCCCGTGCCGCAGGAGGTAGCCGCTGGCGGCGCCCCCCGCCGCCGGGTACGCGCCGGAGGAACCGAGCACGGTCAGCTCCACGGCCGGGTCTCCCCCACCGAGGCGATCTCCGGGCCCAGGAACCGCTGCCCCAGCCGCTGGAACGCCGCCGGGTCGCCGGTGGTGAGGAACACGTGCTCCGGCGGGCCGGGGTCGGATCGCAGGAGGTCGTCGCGCAGGAGCACCGCGTACACGTCCCTGGCGGTCTCCTCGGCGGACGAGATCAGCACGACCCCCGGTCCCATCACCACCGAGATCAGACCGGACAGCAGCGGGTAGTGCGTGCACCCCAGGATCAGCGTGTCGATCCCGGCGTCCCGCAGCGGCCGGAGGTACCCGTGGGCCGCCTCCTGGAGCTCCTTGCTGGAGGTGTCCCCCAGCTCCACGCGTTCCACGAACACCGGACACGCCTCGGAGAACAGCTCGACCCGGAGACCCTCGTCGCCGAACGGGGAGCGTCCGCGGTCCCGAGCCTCCGCGGCCAGACGCAGGACCGCGCGGTCGTAGGCCCGGCTGGCCACCGTGGCCTCCGTGCCGATCACCCCGATCCGCCCGTTCCGGGTGGCCGCCACGGCGGCCCGCGCTCCGGGGTCCACCACGCCGACCACCGGGGTGTCGTGGGCGGCCGCGACGTCCGCGATGGCGGCCACCTCCACCGAGTTACAGGCGACCACCAGCATCTTCACGTCGCGGTTCACCAGGTCGCGGGCGATCTCGAGGGCGAACCGACGGATCTCCTCGAGCGGGCGCGGCCCGTACGGGTACCGGGCCGAGTCGCCGACGTACACGATCGGTTCGTTCGGGAGGAGGTCGAGGATGGCCCGGGCCACGGTGAGCCCGCCGACCCCCGAGTCGAACACGCCGATCGGCCGGCTATCGGGCACGATGGACCTCCCCAGCGGGAGTCACCACCACAGGGCCTCCGAGACCTGCTTCTCCGCCTGTTCGCGGTCCTCCGCCCAGGCGTTCGTCGAGAGGTACTTCCACCCGCCGTCGGCGAGGAGGCACACGATGTCGCCCTGCTCGATCTCCCCGGCGATCCGGCGCGCCGCGTGGATCACCGCGCCGGAGGAGATGCCGGCGAAGATCCCCTCGAGCTCGGTCAGTTGCCGGGTGGCCGCGAGCGCGTGGGAGGAGTCCACCAGGAACTTCCGGTTGAGCGCCGAGTCGTCGAAGATCGGCGGCACGAAGCCGGCGTCGAGGGACCGGAGCCCGTACACCAGCTCCCCCAGCTCCGGTTCGGCGGCGATGATCTGCACGTCCGGATTGTGTTCGCGGAGCCTGCGGCTCACGCCCATCAGCGTGCCGCCCGTCCCCAGGCCGGCCACGAAGTGCGTGACCTCCGGGCAGTCCCGGACGATCTCGGCGCCGGTCCCCTCGTAGTGCGCGTCGGGGTTGGCCGGGTTCCCGTACTGGAACGGCATGTAGAATCGGTCGCTCTCGGCCATGGCCCGGGCCACCTCGATGGAGCCATTGGTGCCCTTGTCCGCGGCCGAAAACACAATGTCCGCGCCGAACAGCTCCAGCAGGCTGACCCGCTCCTCGCTGGCGTTGTCCGGCATGACCACGATGATCTTGTAGCCCTTGCGCCGGGCCACCAGGGCCAGCGCGATGCCCGTGTTCCCGGACGTTGGTTCGAGGATGACCTTGTCGGGGGTGAGCTCGCCGGAGCGTTCGGCCTCCTCGATCATCCTGAGAGCGATGCGGTCCTTCAGCGAACCGGTGGGGTTCTGGCCCTCGAGCTTCGCCCACAGTCGCACGCCCGGCTTCGGCGACATCCGGGGGATGCCGACGAGTGGCGTGTCCCCGATCGCGCCCAGGATGTCGTCCGCCCTCACGGCGCCGATTATCCCAGGCCGCCCCGACGCGGCCGAGCAGCCTCAGCCGGTGGCCGGCGAGAAGCAGTTCTCGTGGATCGGCTGCCCGTCGACGTTGAGGGCTTCCAGGCAGACCTTCGCGAAGTGCAGCGTGATGCGATCCAGGTCAGGACGCGGGCCACCGACGCGACGGCCGATCGGGACGGGCTACGAGCCGCCGGCGACTGCCGGGAGGATGCTGACGGTGTCCCCTTCGGACAGCGTCGTCGCCAGGGAGCCGCTGTAGCGGACGTCCTCGCCGTTCACGTAGACGTTGACGAATCGGTGGAGCGACTCGCCGTCGTTCGTGAGGATCGCGTGGGTGATGCCGGGGTGGCGGGACTCGAGATCCTTCAGCACTTCCCCGAGGGTGCCGCCCTCGGCCTCCACGACGGCCACGCCGTCGGAGTGCTTGCGCAGGATCGTCGGGAGCTTCACCTTCACCGCCATCTAGAGCGCCCCTCCCACGGTCGTCGGGACGCCGTGTTCGGCCTCCTCCGGCACGCCGCCGGACGGGATCCCGCAGAACAGGTCGTAGTCGATGAGCTCGGTCACGGTCGGTGAGTCGCCGCACACCGGGCACGAAGGGTCGCGCTTGATCTTCACCGTGGTGAAGTCCATCTCCAGCGCGTCGAAGATCAGGAGGCGGCCCACGAGCGGATCCCCCACCCCGGTGATCATCTTGATGGCCTCGGTGGCCTGGATGGATCCCACGATCCCCGGCAGCACGCCGAACACGCCGGCCTCGGCGCAGTTCGGCACGGACCCGGGCGGCGGGGGCTGCGGGAACAGGCACCGATAGCACGGGCCCGCCTCGCCGGGCAGGAACACCGTGACCTGGCCCTCGAACTGGTAGATCGAGCCGTAGACGAGCGGCTTGCCGAGCATCTGCGTGGCGTCGTTCACCAGGTACCGGACTGGGAAGTTGTCGCTGCCGTCGATCACCAGGTCGTACCGGCCCAGGATGTCGAACGCGTTTTCGCTGTTCAGCACCACGTCGTGGGGCTCGACCTCGATCCCGGGGTTCAGCTCCCGCAGCGTGGACGCGGCCGACTCCACCTTCGGCCGGCCCACGTCGGAGGTCCCGTGGAGGATCTGGCGCTGGAGGTTCGTGAGGTCCACGCGGTCGAAGTCCACCACGCCCAGGCGCCCGATCCCTGCCGCGGCCAGGTACATGGCGATCGGCGAGCCGAGGCCCCCGGCCCCCACGCACAGCACGCTCGACTCGAGCAGCTTCCGCTGACCGACCCCGCCGATCTGGGGAAGGATGATGTGCCGCGCGTAGCGGACCACCTCCTCCTCGGTGAACCTCCGTTCCGAATTCATCCGATCCTCACTTCGTCCTCGGTCACCTCGCCGTCCAGGATCCGGAACCCGCGAAGCGCCGGCTTCGAGCGGTCCTGGAGCGACAGGATCAGGTAGTAGCTCTCGGGGTAGTACGCCTGGCGTCGGTCCGTGGGCGAGGGATACGCCTCCGAGTGCGTGTGGGAGTGGAAGATCCCGAACGCCTCGAGCCCCTCGTCGTCGAGTTCCTCGAACACCTGGAACTGCTCCTTCGGGTCGAACCGGTACGTGGCCGGGCTGGCGTCGGCGTTGCGCATCCGGATCACCCGAACCGGGCGACCCTCCTTCCCCGCGACCAGGCCACAGGCCTCGTTCGGGTATTCGCCCTGGCAGTGGGCCACGATCTCGTCGAAGAATGCGCGGTCGATCTCGATCATCCCCGTGCGTACGCCTCCCGTCGTCGAAGTCTATCAACGAGATCGGATTCGGCGGTTGTTCCCGACCCCGGCGTCGAGGCTCAGGCTCTCAGGCGGCCCGTCACCGAGATCCGCCCGGGGTGGCCGGCCTCGATCGCCCCCACCCGCTGCAGCGAGACCCCCCGGGCGGCGGCCGCGTCGTGGAGCCTGGCCGGGTCCCGGGTGGCCAGCAGCAGGCCGCCGGAGGTCTGGGCGTCGGCCAGGACCATCTGTTCGGCGCGGGGGAGCTCCCCCCACGTCACGAACTGGGCCAGGAACTCGTGGTTGCGCTTCGTCCCGTCCGGGACCACCCCGTCCCGGGCCAGGTCGAGCACGCCGGGCAGGAGCTCGATGCCGCCGGCGTCCAGGGTGGCCCCGCAGCCCGATGCCGCGAGCATCCCCCGGAGGTGTCCCAGCAGGCCGAAGCCGGTCACGTCGGTGGCGGCGTCGACCCCGGCCTCCCGCATGGCCTCGGCGGCCAGGGCGTTCAGCTCGGTCATGACGTCCACGGCCAGGAGGACCTGCTCCTCGGTGGCCTTCCGCCGCTTGATCGCGGTCGAGATGATCCCGGTCCCGAGGGGTTTGGTCAGGAACAGCTCACCCCCCGGCTTCGCGGTGGAGTTGCGCACGATCTGGGGGACGGGCACGAGACCCGTCACGGCCATCCCATACTTGGGCTCGGGGTCGGTGATGGTGTGGCCCCCGAGCACGGCGGCCCCGGCCTGGGCGGCCACCGCCGCCCCGCCCTCCAGCACCCGGGACAGCATCTCGAGGGGGAGCTCGTCCACGGGCCACGCGGCGATGTTGAGCGCGATGATGGGTCGCGCCCCCATCGCGTACACGTCGCTGAACGCGTTCGCCGCGGCGATCCGCCCCCAGTCGTAGGCGTCGTCCACGATGGGCGTGAAGAAGTCGACCGTCTGCACCAGGGCCTGCCCGTCGGGCAGGCGGTACACGGCCGCGTCGTCGCCGGTCTCCGCGGAGACCAGCACCTCCTCCGGCATGGCCGGGGTCCCGAGTCGGCCCAGCACCTGGGCCAGGTCAGAAGGACCGAGCTTGCACGCTCAACCGGCGCCGTGGCTGTACTTCGAGAGTCTCACCGTCTCCGCCACAGCCGGAGGATACGCCTCCCCGAACGGGGGAGGTCCCCCAGTGACCTCTTGGCGGTTCCCCGGACGAATCACCGCGGCTATGCTGGTTGCCCAGCGATGGCCGACCCCGTCCAACTCGAGCGCCCCGGAGCCTCGGGGACCGTCGAACAGCGCCTGCTCGACCAGGTGCCGGCAGCTGTCGTGGCCACCGATCCGGCCGGCGTCGTCACCCACTGGAACCGCGAGGCCGAGGCCCTGTTCGGCTGGACCCGGCAGGAGGCCACGGGCCGGAGCGTCGAACAGGTGATGCTCGTCTCCGGCCTGGAGACCGGACCCGACATCCTCCTGGCTCCGCTCCGGGGGGGGCGGCCCTGGCGGGGGGAGATCCTGGCCGGTCGCAAGGACGGCACGACGTTTCCCGCCTTCGTGACCCTGTCCGGCCTGTCCGAAGACGCGGGCTCCGCGGCGGGGGCGGTCGTCGTCTCCGTGGACATCACCGAGCGCAAGCGCGGCGAACGCAGGCTCGCCGCGCAGTACGCGGTGGCCCGGATCCTGGCCGAGTCCGCGACCCTGGAGGATGCCGCGCCCCGGATCCTGCGCGAGGTGTGCGAGGTCCTGGGGTGGGAGGTCGGCCTGATGTGGACGATCGACCCCCCGACCTCCAGCCTGCGGATGGTGGAGGCCTGGCACGACCCCGCCGCCGACGTCGAGTCGTTCGTCGAACGATCCCGCGACATCGCGTTCGAGCCGGGAGCCGGGCTCCCCGGGCGCGTATGGGAGTCGAAGACGGCGCTGTGGCTCCCGGACTTCGCCACCCACGGCACCCTCCCCCGCGCGCCCGTGGCCCGGGCGGTGGGGCTGCACGGGGCGTTCGGGTTCCCCGTCGTCTTGCGGGGGCACGTGCTGGGCGTGGTGGAGTTCCTGTCCGGTCGGGTCGAGGCCCCGGACGAGGACCTCCTCCAGATGACGAGCGCGATCGGCAGCCAGGTGGGCCAGTTCATGGAGCGCACCGAGGCCCAGGCCGCGCTCCGGGCCAGCGAGGCGCGGAAGGCCGCCATGGCCACCGCGTCGCTGGACGCCGTCGTGGTGATGGACGGCGACGGCGTGATCCGGGAGTTCAACCCGGCCGCCGAGGCCACGTTCGGCTACCGGCGGCGGGACGCGGTGGGCAGCCGGATGGTGGACATGCTGGTCCCCCCGCACCTCCGGGACCGGCAGCGGGCCGACCTGGCCCGATACCTCGAGACCGGGCGCTCGTCGATCCTGGGGCGGCGGATCGAGCTGGAGGGCATGCGCGCCGACGGGTCGACGTTCCCGGCGGAGCTATCCATTACCCGCACCGACGTCGACGGCCGACCCGGCTTCACCGCGTTCATCCGGGACATCACCGAACGCGCGGCGGCGGAGGAACAGCTCCGGGAGGCCGAGCAGCGCTACCGGTCGCTGGTCGAGACCACGCCGGTGGTCTCCTACACCGACACCCTCGACGTCCCCAGCCGGTGCCTCTACATCAGCCCCCAGATCGAGGCCCTCACCGGCTACACGCCCGAGGAGTGGAAGGCCGACCCCCATCTGTGGGAGCGGATGCTCCATCCGGATGATCGGGAGCGCGAGGTGGCCAAGGACCTCGAGGCCGACCGTTCCCAGCAGCCCTATCGGTCGGAGTACCGGCTCCTCGCCCGCGACGGCCGGGAGATCTGGGTCCGCGACGAGGCCGTCGTGACCAAGTCGGAGGGGGGCGGACCGCCCCTGTGGCAGGGCGTGATGGCGGACATCACCGAACGCAAGCAGCGGGAGTTCCAGCTCCGGGCCCGGGCCCGGCAGCAGGAGACGGTGGCCGACCTGGGCCGCATGGCCCTCACGGACCTCGACGTTCCCCTACTCATGGACAGGGCGGTCACCATGGTGACCCGGACCCTGGAGCTCGGCCACTGCGTCCTGTTCCAGCTCCTCGAGGGGGGACGGGCCGTGATCCGGTCGGGGAAGGGATGGCGCGACGGCGTGGTCGGCTCGGAGGTCGACGCGGGGCCGAACTCGCTCCTCGGGTACACCGAGGCCACCGACGGCCCGGTGGTGATGCGGGACCTTCCCCTCGAGACCCGGTTCTCCGCAGCCGGGATGCTGCTCGAACACCAACTGGTGAGCGGCATCAGCGTCCTCATCCGGGGCCAGGAGCGCCAGTGGGGCGTGCTGGCGGCGTTCTCCACCGAGGCCAGGGTGTTCCCCGATGACGACGTGTTCTTCCTCCGGGCCGTGGCCAACGTGCTGGCCATGGCCCTCGAGCGGCGCCGGGAGGAGGAGCGGCGGGCCGCCCTGCTGACCAGCGAGCAGGCCGCCCGGGCGGAGGCGGAACGCGCCCGCGAACGGCTGCGCTTCCTGGCCGAAGCCAGCACGGTCCTGTCATCGTCGCTCGACTACGAGGCCACGCTGTCCCGGCTGGCCACGCTGGCCGTCCCGGAGATGGCCGACTGGTGCGTGGTGTACCGGCTCACCGAGACCGGCGACATGGTGCGGCTTGCGCTGGCCCACGACGACCCTGACGGGGCCCCGGTGGTCCAGGAGCTGCAGCAGGGCGTCCGTCTCAACCCCGACGCGGACGTCGGCGTACCGAAGGTCCTCCGAACGGGGCTCCCAGTGCTCTACGCGGAGGCCGACGCCGAGCTCGTGTCGTCGGACTCGGCGGACCCGGAGACCGCCCTGCGGCTGACGTCCCCCCTCGGCATCGTGTCGTGGATGTGCGTGCCGCTCAACGCCCGCGGCCGGACGATCGGGGCCATCTCCTTCTTCAACGCCCGATCGGGGCGCCGGTTCGGGCGGGAGGACCTCGACCTGGCCATGGAGCTGGCCCGCCACGCCGCGCTGGCCGTGGACAACGCCCATCTCTACGAGGCCGAGCTCGACGCGCGCCGGGCCACCGAGCGGGCCGCCCAGCGCACCGCCCTGCTCCAGGCGGTGACGGCGGCGCTGTCCGAGGCCCTGGGGCCCGAGGAGGTCGCGGAGATCGTGGTGGACCGCTGCGTCGCCGCGATGGGCGCCGCGGCCGGGCTGGTGGCCCGGGTGGTCCCGGAGGTCGGCGAGCTCCAGGTCCTGCGCTCGCTCGGCTACCGGCAGGAGGTCTCCGAGTCCTGGCGGCGATGGCCCCTGGAGCTCAGGACGCCCCTGTCCGACGCGGTTCGAACGGCCGAGCCGGTGTTCGTTCGTTCCAGGCAGGAGCTCGACGCCGCGTACCCCGACCTGCCCAAGGCCCCCGCCGAGAACGAGGCCCTGTCGGCGGTCCCCCTCGTCGTGGAGGGCCGCGCCGTGGGTGGCATGGCGCTGTCGTTCCACCACCCCCGGGAGTTCACGCCCGAGGACCGGTCGTTCCTCATGGCCCTGGCCCGCCAGTGCGCCCAGGCCCTGGAGCGCTCCCGCCTGTACCAGGCGGAGCTCACCGCCCGAGCCGAGGCCGAGCGGGCCAACGACCGCCTGGCGTTCCTGGCCGAGGCCAGCGAGATCCTGTCGAAGTCGCTCGACTACCGGAAGACGCTCTCCGAGCTCACCAGCCTCACCGTCCCCCGGCTGGCGGACTGGTGCAGCGTGGACTTGATGGATGACGGGACGATCACGCTGGTGGCCGTGGCCCACGTGGACCCGTCGAAGGTCCAGCTGGCCAGGGACCTCCGGCGCCGGTTCCCGCCGGACCCCGACGCCCCGACCGGCGTGCCGAACGTCATCCGGACCGGGCAGCCCGAGATGTGGCCGGAGATCCCCGACGACCTGATCGACGCGGTGGAGGATCCGGAGATCCGCCAGCTGGTCCGGGACCTCCAATTCCGCTCCGTGATGATCGTGCCCCTGAAGTCGCGCGGACGGGTCCTGGGCGCCATCACGTTCGTGTGGGCGGAGTCGGGGCGGGCCTACGGGCCGGCGGACCTGGCCCTGGCCCAGGACCTGGCCCGCCGGGTGGCCCAGTCCGTGGAGAACGCGCTGGTGTACCGGGAGCGCGACCACATCGCGAAGACCCTCCAGCAGAGCCTCCTGCCCCCCGACCTCCCCGACATCCCCGGGATCGAGCTCGCCGCCCGGTACCTCCCCGCGGGGGCCGGGAACGAGGTCGGGGGGGACTTCTACGACGTGTTCGACACCGGCGACGGCGCGTGGGGCCTGGCCCTGGGAGACGTGTGCGGGAAGGGGCCCGACGCGGCCGCCATCATGGGCCTGGCCCGGTACACGCTCCGCGCCGCCGCGATGCGCGAGCGCCGGCCCAGCCGGATCCTGGAGACCATGAACGAGGCCGTGATGCAGCAGACAGTGGACGGGCGGTTCCTCACGGTGGCCTACACGCGGATCCGACCCGGAGCCAACTTCGTCCGGCTCACCGTGTCGTGCGGCGGCCATCCCCTTCCCCGGGTCCTCCGGTCCTCCGGGGCCATGGAGACCGCGGGCAAGCCCGGCACGCTCCTCGGCCTGTTCCCGGACCCGGAGCTCTCCGACGACACGGTGGACCTCGGTCCCGGTGACGCCATGGTGGTGTACACGGACGGCGTCACCGACTCGCCGGGGTTCGAGGAGGGAACCGGCGAGCGCCGGCTGTCGGAGGTCCTGGCGGGGTGCGCCGGCATCTCCGCAGCGGAGATCGCCGACCGCATCGAACGGGAAGTGCTGTCCCCGAGGAAAGGAGCCCGCCGTGACGACGTGGCGTTCGTGATCCTGCGAGTGCAGCCGTGAAGACCCTGTCGGTCGACGTCCGGTCCGAGGATGACGGGGTGACCCTGGTCCTGTCCGGGGAGCTCGACCTGTCCACGGCACCGACCGTCGAGCGGGAGCTCGCGGAGGCGGAGCGGGACCGCCCGGCCCTCATCACGATCGACCTCCGGGGCGTGACGTTCCTCGATTCCACGGGCTTGCGAGTGGTGCTCTCCGCCGACGGCCGGGCCCGGAAGGAGGATCGCCGGGTGGAGGTCATCCCCGGGCCGCCGCCGGTGCACCGGGTGTTCCGGATCGCGCTGCTCGACCGGCGCATCACGTTCGTCGACCCGCCCGAGGACGGGCAGCAGGCATCGGAGGGGGAGCGGGAGACCGACCCCTCGCCGTGATCGACCTCCACCTCCGAAGCGACACCGACGCCCCGGCCCGGGCCCGCCATGCGCTGGACGGCCTGGAGGGCACGCTCTCGCGGGCCATCCTCGACGACACCCTCCTGCTGGTGAGCGAGCTGGTGACGAACAGCGTCCGTCACACTGGGCAGGGACCCGATGGGTGGGTACGGATGGTTGTCAGCCGGTCCGGCGAGCACGTGCGAGTGGAGGTCAGCGACCCCGGCCCGAGCTTCGAGCCCGCGCACATCCGGACGCCCTCGATCCACCAGATCTCTGGGTGGGGCCTGTACCTGGTGGAGCAGGTGGCCAGCCGGTGGGGGGTGGAGGACGGGGGACCGGGGACGCTCGTGTGGTTCGAGGTCGGCGGCGCCGACGGACAGATCTCCGCGGCCGAGCCGGCCTGAGGCCGGTCAGCCCTCGGGCGGCGTGGGGGGCTCCTGGGGACCGGGTTCCGGCGGCCGGTCGTCGCCCGAGACGAGGTCCGATCCCATGGCGTGGTATCCCCCGTCCACGTGGACGATCTCCCCGGTGATCCCGGCGCCCCAGTCCGACAGCAGGAACGCCACCGCCCGGGCCACCGGTTCCGGATCGGCGGTGTCCCACGGCAGGGGGGCGCGGCGCGACCACGCCCGGGCCAGGAGGTCGAACCCGGGGATGCTCTTCGCCGCCATGGTCCGCAGCGGCCCCGCGGAGACGCAGTTCACCCGGATGCCGTGGGGCCCGAGGTCCCGGGCCAGGTAACGGGTCACCGACTCCAGGGCGGCCTTCGACACCCCCATCCAGTCGTAGATGGGCCACGCCACCGTGGCGTCGAAGTCCATGCTCACGATCGAACCGCCGCCCTCGCGCATCAGCGGCAGGAGCCCCGCGGCCAGGGCCTTCAGCGAGAACGCGCTGGTTCGGAACGCCACCTCCGCGCTCTCCCGGGGGGTGTGGAGGAAGTTCCCGCCCAGCGCGTCCTGGGGCGCGAACGCGATGGCGTGCAGGAACCCGTCGAGCCTGCCCCAGCGCTGCTGGAGATCGTCGCGGAGGCGTTCCACGTGGGCGTCGTCGTTCGCGTCGAGCTCCAGGACGTCCACCGGCTTCGGCAGGCGGCGGGCGCTCCGCTCGGTGAGCCCCATGCTCTTGCCGAACCCGGTGAGGACGATCTCAGCGCCCTCCCGCTGGGCCACCTCGGCCACGGCGAACGCGATGCTCTGGGGGGTGAGGACCCCCGTGAGCAGCAGTCGCTTCCCTTCGAGCATCATCAGTCGTTCGACTCCGGGAGGATCCTAGGGGTTGCACCCGATCGCCGAAGGAGCGGGCCAATGGACCCGTGGGGTTGAATCCGGGGCCATGGATCTCAGGGCGATGCCCAAGGTCGACCTGCACCGGCATCTCGAGGGCTCCGTTCGCCTGTCGACGATCATCGACCTCCATCGGGCGGCCGGGATGGACCTCCCGGCGTGGACCGAGGACGATCTCGCGCCGCACGCCCTCATCACGGAGCCGGTGGACAGCCTGGAGACCGCGCTGGCGGCGTTCGGGTTCGCCCAACGGTCGTTCACCGATCTCGGAGCTGTGCGCCGGATCGCGCGGGAGGCGGTGGAGGACCTCGCGGCGGAGAACGTGCGGCTGGCGGAGCTGCGGTGCTCCCCCGACTTCATGTGCTCTCCCGCCGGACTGAGCTGGGACGGGGCGCTGGAGGCGGTGCGGGCGGGGGTCGACGAGGCGGTGGGCGCGGGGCGCGACGTCGCCGTGGGCCTCGTGATCATCTTCAGCCGCGACCTGGGGCCGGAGTCGGCCGACCGGACGGTGGAGTTCGCGCTCCGGCACCGCGAGGAGGTCGTGGGGTTCGACATCGCGGGGCCCGAGCTGGGGTTCCCGCCGGGGAACTACGCGGTCCATGTCCGGCGCGTGCTGGACGCGGGGATGCACGTGACGCTGCACTACGGAGAATCGGGCCCGCCGCCCTATCCTCGGGAGGCGATCGTGATCGGGGCGGAGCGGCTGGGCCATGGGCTGTCGGTTGCCCGCGATCCCGCGGTCGTGGCCCTGGCCCGGGAGCGGGGCGTGACCCTCGAGATGTGCCCGACCTCGAACTGGCTGACCCGCGGCGTGGACCGGGTGGCCGACCACCCGGCCCGGCGCCTCCTCCACGAGGGCCTCCGGGTCACGTTGAACACCGACGACCCCGGCCTCATGGGCATCGACCTCACCCACGAGTACGAGGCCGCCCGCACCGAGCTCCGGTTCGACGACGAGGACTTCGCCGCGGCCGTCCGGAACTCGCTGGCGGCGAGCTTCCTGCCGCCGGGGGTGGTGGACGACATCCGAGCCCAGCACTTCGCCTGGATCGGCTGACGGGGTCCGGTTCGGGCGGGTTCAGCCCTCGGCGTGGACGTCGAACGTGGCACGGACAGGACCAGGACGAAGACGTTGTTGCTGCGGCAGCATGAGCACCAGCCCGAGCACGAGCACTGGGACGATCACCCCCAGCGACGGCGCGTTGAGCCGAAGCCGGTAGGACGCTCTCGGCTGGCGTCCGTATGTGAACGGCCCGATGATCGGTCGATTTGACAATCGAACGTCTGTTCGATATTCTCTTTCTTACCTTCCCCCGACCGAATGTGTTCGAGGACGGGGTTCCCTGTGGTCGACGCCCGCACCGACGACGAGATCGCTGAGGCCATCTTCCGGGCCAACGCCCGGGCCTGCGCGGCACATGCCGACATGCTCCGGCTCCTGGCTGAGGCCGATCGCCGTGAGTTCGGGGAGCGTACGGAGGCCCAGGACATGGCGGCTTGGGTGGGGATTAACCTGGGGATCTCCTGGTGGCAAGCCGACCGTCTGGTCAAGACGGCCCGCGCCCTGGAATCGCTCCCCTTGCTTCGCTCGGCGCTCGCCACGGGGGAGCTCGGGATCGAGAAGGTCGTCGAGCTCTCGAGGTTCGCCACTCCGGAGGAAGAGGAGCTCCTCATCTCGTGGGCCCGGAACGTCCCTCCGGGACGGATCCGGGAGGAGGGGGACCTCCGAGCGAAGCGCTCGAGGGAGGAGTCCGCCGACATCTCCAGGGAGCGATCCGTGAGGTGGCGGTACCACGACGAGGGCCGGCGCTTCGCTTTGTCTGCCGACTACCCCGCGGCCGAGGGTGCCGTCCTGGCCCAGGCCATCGAGCTCGTGAGGGGGACCCTCCCGAAGCTCCCCGAGGACGTGGAGTCCTGCACCGGTGCCCCTGCGGAGGATGCCAGCCGGGCGAACGGCCTCCTGGCGCTCGCCACCGAACGGGTGGCCCCCGAATCCGACGCCGGGCGGGCCACCGTGGTGATCCACGTCAGGGCAGACGCCGTGGCCAGGGGTGAGGGGTCCCGGATCGAGGGCGGAGGGATCGCCGGGCCCGAGACCGTGGACCGCCTGCTGTGTCACGCCCGGGTCCAGGCGGTGCTGGAGGACGGCTCCGGCAACGCGGTCCGGATGACCACGGCTGCGCACGACCCCACCCCCACCATGATGCGCCAGCTCAGGTACCGCGATGTCGGGTGCACGTTCCCGGGGTGCGGGTCGAAGCGGTACTCCATCGCCCACCACATCGCGTGGTGGGGACTGGGAGGTCCCACCGAGCTCGGGAACCTGGTGCTGGTGTGCAAGTGGCACCACCACCTGGTCCACGACTTCGGATGGAGCCTGACCCGGCGGGCGGACGGGGAGGTCCGGTGGTATCGGCCCGACGGGCGGAGGTTCCGGGCGGGGCCGGGGCCTCCTCGGGACGGGCGGGGATCGCCTCGGGCCGGGCCGGACCGGCAGCTCGTGGTGGCGTGATTTCCGTTCGATCGCTCCAGGTTCGGGGCGCCCGACTCTCCCCTGGCCTTCGGGCTGACTCTGCCGAACTGCGTCAGCGGCGGCGGAGGTCGGACAGGATCTCGCGGGCGGCGTTCGCGCCCGGCGCGCCGGTGATGCCTCCGCCGGGGTGCGCGCCGGAGCCGCAGAGATACAGGCCCGGGACCGGGAGGCGATACCGGGCCGCGCCCGGCATGGGGCGCCAGGCGAAGAACTGGTCCAGGCCGGGCTCGGCATGGAGGGGATGGCCGCCCGTGAGGCCGTAGTCGCGCTCGAGGTCCGGAGGCGTGAGGACCCGGCGGGCCGACACCCGCGCGGCGAACCCGGGGGCGTGTTCCTCGAACGCCGCCACGACCATGTCGCCCAGCCGTTCCCGCTCGTCGTCCCAGGATCCGTGGCGAAGGGTGAAGGGGGTCCACTGGACCGTCGCCGAGACCACGTGCGTGCCGTCGGGGGCGAGCGTCGGGTCCGACAGCGTGGGGATCGTGGCTTCGACGAACGGCCGATCCGGGACCTCGCCGTACTTCGACGTGTCGAAGGCCCGCTCCAGGTCGCCGATCCCGGTGGCCCCGACCAGCACCCGTCCGGACAGCAGCGCGGTCCCCCGCTCCCCCGCCGCGACCGCGAA
The DNA here is from genome assembly GCA_036394995.1 of Actinomycetota bacterium. Classification (GTDB taxonomy): domain Bacteria; phylum Actinomycetota; class UBA4738; order UBA4738; family JACQTL01; genus DASWED01. The sequence continues at coordinate 43,671 of DASWED010000117.1, read as the reverse complement.
CTCCGGCAGCCCGTCGAGCGCCAGGTTCACCTTCGACACCGTGCCCCGCGTCCGGATGTTCCCGGCGCGCCACCCGAGCGTCGGGCCCAGCACCTCGGGGTCCACGAGCCCCAGCAGCGTCCGCTTGGGGTCGGCGCCCGATACCACCACGCGTGCCGTGATCTCCTCTCCACCGCCGAGCACGATCCCCGCCGCCCGGTCGCCCGGAGTGAGGATCCGTTCCACCTCCGCCCCGCACCGGAGCTCCGCTCCGAACGACCGCGCCGACGCCGCCAGGGCGTCGCCCACCGAACCGGGTCCCCCGATCGCGAACGTGGACTGCCCGGCTGCCCCGACCCCCGTCCCGGCGATCCCCGAAAGCAGCACCGCCGTGGTCCCCGCGGAGCGCGGGCCCATCGCGGTGAGGTGCACCGCTCCGGCCGCCACCGCCCCCCGGACCGCGTCGGACTCCAGGTGGTCCTCGCAGAAGTCGGCGACCGCCGTCGGCAGGACCCGGATGGCCTCCCGGAGATGGGCGCGGCTCCCCAGGCGCCGGAGGGCCCGCCCCAGCCGGAGCCCGGACATGGCGTCGGCCATCGACGGCGAACGGAGATCGGGCGGCGTCATCGCGTTCAGCCAGGCCATCAGGCTGGCCAGGGCCCGGACCTTCCGGTCGAACCCGACCCACGCCTCCGCGTCGCGCCCGGACCATGACGCGAGGTCTCGGGCCGTCCGTTCCGGGTCCGCCCACAGCCGGACGGCCCGCCCCTCGGGGTGCAGGGACAGCGCAAGCATCTCGGGGCGGACCAGCCGGAGACCGTGCCGCTCCAGGTCGAGGTCGCGGATCACCGACCGCCGGAGCCGGCCGACCGTGTGCGCGACCACGGGCGCCCGGACCCCGGGGGCGATCTCCGCGGTGTCCGCGGCGCCGCCCACCCGGTCGCGTCGCTCCACCACCAGCACGCGAAGTCCGGACCGAGCGAGGTACGCCGCACAGGTCAGGCCGTTGTGCCCGGCCCCCACGATCACAGCGTCGTACCGGCGACCGGCCTCGGTCGCGGCGCTCAGGACGCCCTCCGCTTCCGGAGCTCCTTCACGACCTCGAGGGCGGCGATCCGACCGGGCGCGCCCATGATCCCGCCGCCGGGGTGCACGGAGGAACCGCACATCCACAGCTGCCGCAGCGGCGTCCGGTACGCCGACCATCCCGGCACCGGCCGGTTGAAGAACAGCTGCTCCAGCGACAGCTCGCCCTGGAAGATGTTGCCCTCGGACAGGCCGAAGGTCCGTTCCATGTCGAGCGGGGTCAGCACCTGCCGGTGAAGGATCAGCGAGCGGATGCTCGGGATCCGCTCCTCGATCGTGTCGATCACGGTCTCGCCGAACGCATCGCGGGCGGCGTCGTCCCACGTGGCTCCGTCGGCCAGGTGGTACGGAGCGTACTGGACGAAGCACGACATCACGTGCTTGCCGGGCGGGGCCATCGACGGGTCCACCATGGTCGGGATGATCATGTCGATATAGGGCCGCCGGGAGTGCGAGCCGTGCTTCGCGTCGTCGTAGGCCCGCTCCATGGCGTCCACGGACGGCGAGAACGACAGGGCGCCGCGGAGGTGCTCGGTGATCTCGGAGTTCGGCATGCATTCGAACTCCGGCAGCCCGTCGAGCGCCAGGTTCACCTTCCCGCTGGATCCACGGAACCGGAACCGCCGGACCTCCTCGGTGAACGAATGGTCGAGCGAACCCTCCGGCGCCAGGCGGAGGAACGTCTGCCGGGCGTCGAGGCTGGACAGCACCGAGCCCGCGGCGATCTCCTCTCCGGACTCCAGGGCCACTCCGGTCACCCGGTCGCCCCCCACCACCAGCGACGACACCGGGGCCCCGCACCGGATCTCCGCCCCCAGCTCTCGGGCGGCGTTCGCGATGGCGTTCGACACCCCGCCCGTCCCGCCGCGCGGGATCCCCCACGCCCGGAACGCGCCGTCGATCTCGCCCATGTAGTGGTGCAGCAGCACGTACGCCGTCCCGGGCGAGCGCACGCCCTGGAACGTGCCGATGATGCCGGACGCGGACATCGTCGCGACGAGCGGATCCGTCTCGAACCACTGCTCGAGGAAGTCCGCCGCGCTCATGGTCATCAGCTGGATGAACGTGTCGCGCTGGCGGGCGGAGAGGGCCCGCCAGGCCTTCGCCATCTTCGCCAGCGGCAGCCACTCGAGCGGGTTGAGGCGGCCGGGGTCGGGCGGCGTCAGGGACAGCACGGGCTTGATGAACCGCGCCAGGTCCACCATGAGCTGGCCGTACTCCTCGTAGGCCTCGGCGTCGGATCGGGACCACCGCCGGATCTCGCGCATGGTCCGGCCGTGGTCGTTCACCCGCCACAGGTAGTCGCCATCGAGCGGGGTGAACGTGCCGTCCAACGGAAGGATCTCCAGGCCGTGCCGCGGGAGGTCGAGGTCTCTGATGATCTCCGGCCGGAGCAGCGACACCACGTAGGACGCCACGCTGTACCGGAATCCGGGGAAGACCTCCTCCGTCACGGCCGCGCCGCCCAGGATCTCGCGCCGCTCCAGGACCACCGTCCGGAGCCCGGCCCGGGCCAGATACGCGGCCGCGGTCAGCCCGTTGTGGCCCCCGCCGATCACGATCGCGTCGTAGCGCTCCCCCACTGGATCCTCCGACCCCGGCCGACCGCACGGAGGGTAGCAGGGCAGTGCACACGGCCGGAGGTTCGACGGACGAACGACATTCGGCCATCCTCCGGCCCCGGACAATGCGTATATGGAGGCGATGAGCGCGGGTCGAGCCCGGGGTGGGGTGCGGCGGAGACCCCGGGCTCCCCGCGCCTTCGTCATCTCCGCGGTCGCTGCACTGCTGGCGGCCGGCTGCACGAACGCCGGCACGGGCGGCGTCCAATCGGGGCGAGTCGGCGACAGCCCGATCGTCCTCCTGTCCGACTCGGTCGGATGCGGACTGGAGAACGACTGTCCTCAGGCTGGGTCCGACCGTCCCGAGTACGACCTCCAGGTGTCGATCCCGGCGGCGGGGCGAACCGTGACCGGCTCCCTCCGAGGCGAGTTCACCCCGGACCTGGACACCGACCGGCTGGTGTTCCGGCTCTGGCCGAACTCGCCTCGCCAGGCCGAGGAGGGAGCGGGCTTGACCGTCGGCGACGTGAGGCTCGACGCGGGTGTCGTGGCCACCGAGCAGCCGGACCCCACCACGCTCGTCGCCCAGCATCCCGTGGACAAGGGCCAGCGGGTCTCGTTCTCCATGGGATGGGTCTTGCACCTGCCCGGCAGGGTGCTCGACCGCCTGGGGCGGGACCGCGACACGGTCTGGCTCGGTTCGTTCTTCCCTCTCCTCCCGTGGGTCCCCGGGACCGGCTGGGCCACCGACCCGCCGACCACTTCCCTGGCGGAGGCGTCGACCTCCCCCACCGCCGACTTCTCCGTCCAGGTGACGCATCCGAGGGAGCTCACGGTGATCGCCAGCGGGGAGCTCCAGCAGACCTCGCCGGCGTCCTCGGCGAGCCCGTCGACGGTGTCCGAGGAGTGGCGCGCCGTGGCCGTCCGCGACTTCGCCCTCGCCGTGGGGAAGTTCACCACCGCCACCAGGACGCTGTTCGCGCCGCATCCGATCGAGATCACGGTGGGCGTCGAGGACGGCGTGGCCGTCGACCCGGGCCAGGTGGCCGACCGGCTGGCCGTGACGCTGGGGGGCCTCGGCGGCCGCTACGGCACGTATCCCTGGAGCTCGTTCCACCTCACCGTGACGCGCGCCATCGAGCGCTCGGGGATCGAGTACCCCACCCTGGTGTTCGAGGGGGCGGAGGGCATCGACCGCGTGACCACCCACGAGCTCGCGCACCAGTGGTTCTACTCGCTGGTCGGCAACGACCAGGCCCGCGATCCCTGGCTCGACGAGACGTTCGCCACGTGGGCCGCGGCCCGCCTGGACGGCTACCTCGACTACTTCGCGAACGCGCACTTCCCGCCGATCGCGAGGAACCACGTGGGCGCGCCCATGACGTTCTGGGACCACCACTCCGAGCAGTACGAGCCGGGAGTGTACTTCCGCGGCGTGCAGGTGTTCACGAAGCTCGGCGACCCCGACAAGGTGGACGCCGCGCTCAGGCGGTACGTGGCCGACAGCGCGTTCGGGATCGCCACGCCGAAGGACCTCGGCGCCGCGCTCACCCAGCAGTTCCCCGACGCGGCGGCGTTCCTGCGTCCATTCGGCATCGACCTCACGAAGTAGGCTCTGCCCTCGTGAGCATCGGGTCGGCGTTCCACGCGGCGACGGAGCCCCTCAACCGCAAGCGCCAGTGGCGGGAGTGGGCGGGGTACTGGGGAGCGCTGTCCTACGCGGACTCGTGGGACATCGAGTACAACGCCGTCCGCGAACAGGCCGCGCTCATCGACGTGTCCCCGCTGTTCAAGTACCGCGTCGCCGGGCCCGACGCGGCCCGCCTGATCGACCGCGTGCAGGTCCGGGACCCGGCGAAGCTGGCGGTGGGACAGGTCTGGTACACGTGCTGGTGCGACGAGGACGGCAAGGTCGACGACGACGGCACGATCACCCGGCTCGACGAGACCACATACCGGTGGACCGCCGCCGATCCCCAGCTCCGGTGGTTCCGGATGAACGCCCGGGGGCTGGACGTGGAGGTCGAGGAGACCACCGAGGCCGTGGGCGCGCTGGCCCTGCAGGGACCGCGGTCCCGCGACGTCCTGGAGGCCGCCGCGGAGGAGCCGTTCGCGGATCTCCGGTACTTCCGGGAGCGCCGGACGACCATCCGGGGCATCGACGTCGACATCACCCGGACCGGCTACACCGGCGACCTCGGGTACGAGCTGTGGGTCGACGCCGGCCGGGCCGTCGAGCTGTGGGACGCCGTGATGGACGCCGGGCGCCCGTTCGGCGCCCGCCCGGCCGGGCTCATGGCGCTCGACGTGGTCCGCCTGGAGGCCGGGCTGATCCTGCTCGACGTGGACTACACCAGCGCCCGGCACGCCCTCATCCCCGACCAGGCCTACTCGCCGTTCGAGATCGGGCTGGGCCGGCTGGTGGCGTTCGGCAAGCCCGGGCGGTTCGTTGGCCGGCGGGCCCTCGAGCGGGAGCAGGCGGCGGGCGGCCCGCCCCGGCGGCTGGTGGGGCTCGAGCTGGACTGGACCGGGTTCGAATCCCTGTACGCGTCGCACGGGCTGACGCCCGCCGTCCCCGCCACCACGTGGCGCAACCCCGTTCCGGTGTTCGGGGGCGGCGCCGGCCGGCAGGTGGGCCGGGCCACCAGCGGCACGTGGAGCCCCACGCTGAAGCGCAACGTCGCGCTGGCGTCGGTCCGGGCCGAGGCGAGCGAACCGGGCACGGCGCTCGAGATCGAATGGACGGTGGAGGCCCGCCGGGGTCGGGTCCCGGCAACGGTCGTCGAGCTGCCGTTCCTCGACCTCGCCCGCAAGCGCACCTGAGCCGTTTCCCAGGCCGGCCTGGGAGAATGTGCTCGACGTGGCTCGTTCCGATCGAACCCTCTCTCCCGGCGTCATCATCGCCGTCGCGCTGGCGGCGGCTTCCGCGCTGGCGTTCGTCGTCGCGCTGGTGGGGAGCCTGGTGGTGGCCGGCGTGGTGGGGCTCGTGGTGGTGGCCACGGGCGCGGCGATCGCCTGGCGGCAGCGCGCCGCCGAGACGGACCTCTCCCGGCGGCGGTTCCTGGCCACGATGGGTGCGGTCGGACTCGGCGCGGTCGCGGCGGGGGCGGGGCTCGGCCGGGTCGTGGAACGGGGCGTCCGATCGGATCCCAAGCCGACGATCGAGGGCATGGCCCGCAGCGTCGGCGGCCAGGGCATGGAACTGCTCCGCCGCGGCGTCCATCCGGAGCGGTCGGGCGACCTCCAGCTCGTGCTGGCCCCCTGGAACACGTCGAACTACTCGTTCGAGTCGCTGGACCTCGCGAAGCAGGACCCCCGTTCGAGCCACGCGATGTTGTGGGGATACACGGAGCGCATCCCGCTGGTGGTGTACGCGCCGGGGATCGTGGAGCCGGGCGACTTCACCGAACCGGCCACGCTGGCGGACCTGGCCCCGACCACCGGGCAGCTCCTCGGACACCCGTTCCCCACCCCCGACGGGCACGTGCTCCCCGGGATCCCGACGCCGTCGCAGCGGCTGAAGGTCATCGTCACGTACGTCATCGACGGCGGCGGGTGGAACGTCCTCAGCCACTGGAAGGACGCCTGGCCGAACCTCCGGGCCCTCATGGCCGACGGCGCGAACTACCGCAACGCGATGATGGGCTCGTTCCCGTCGGTCACCGCCTCCGCCCACGCCACGATCGGCACCGGCCAGTTCCCCGTGCACCACGGCATCTCCGGGCACAACCTCCGCCGGAACGGCCGACTCCAGAAGGCGTGGGGGGACATCGGGCACGCCGACCCCTCCTACCTGCTGGTGCCCACCCTGGCCATGGACTACGCCGAGGCCACGGGGCAGAAGTCGTGGGTGGGCGAGATCGGCTACCAGATCTGGCACGTCGGCATGACGGGCAACCCGGGGACGGGCCCGGACGGCCGCCTGCCGGTGGCCATCTACTGGGACGAGGACGACACGAACCGGTGGCAGTCGCAGAACCCCGACCTGTTCCGGATGCCCGACGCCCTCCCCGAGCGCGACTTCCTGACGAAGAAGCTGATCGAGTTCTTCGGCGAGGAGGAGGGCACGGCGATCGACAAGCGGCCCAAGATGATCTGCTGCTCCCCGCCGATCATCCAGTACCAGGGCGAGATCGCGGTCCAGGCCCTGATGAACGAGCCGGTCGGACGAGGGGACGCGACCAGCCTCCTGTACGTCAATTACAAGTCGCCCGACTACACCGGGCACGTGTACAACATGATCGCCGACGAGGAGCGGGTGGCCCTGACCGCGGTGGACACAGAGCTGGGGCGGCTCCGCCGCCTGCTGGAGTCGGCGTTCCTGCCCGGCGAATGGGCCCTCATCGTGACCGCCGACCACGGGCAGTGCCCGCGGGTGGACGTGGCGGGCGGCGTCCGCCTCGACCCCATCCAGCTCCAGGAGGACATCGCCGGCCGGTTCGGACGCTCGGTGTGGGAGGTGGCCACGCTCGAGGACGTGAAGCCCTCCGAGGTGTACCTCGACGGGCGGGCGCTGTCGGACGCCGGGGTCACCGGGTCCGAGATCGCCGCCGCACTCGTGGATTACCGCTACGGCGACAACATCGGTCCGTACGTGAACCGCTCGGCGGTGGACCGGGCCCGAGCCGGGCACCCCGAGTTCGCGGGGGTGTTCCCGAGGTCGTGGGTCGCCGGGCTCACGCCGGACCGCGCCGCCACGTACGGCAACGGCGACCACCCGGACGCCGACCCCGGCATCCCCGAGCTCGCGTAGGCGCACGGCCCTGCCTGGAGACTCCGGGACGAAGTGACACAATCCCGTCGTGAGCGGGAGCGCCCCCGGGGAACGGCAGCCGGATCGACCCATGCTTGAGGAGCGCCGGACCGTGACCGCGCTGTTCGCCGACCTGGTCGGGTCCACCCCCCTGGCCGAGCAGCTCGATCCCGAGGACGTCCGGCTGATCGTCGGCGAGGCCGTTGCCCGGATGATCCGGCGGGTGGAGGCCTTCGGTGGAACCGTGAAGGACCTGGCCGGCGACGGCGTGCTGGCGCTGTTCGGGGCGCCGGCGGCGCACGAGGACGACCCGGAGCGGGCCATCCGGGCGGGCCTGGCCATCGCGGAGGACGTGGCCGAGTACGGCGCGGAGGTCGCCCGGGGCTGGGCCGTGGACCCGCTCGCCGTGCGGGTCGGCGTGGCCACGGGGCCGGTGGTGGTGGGCGCGGTCGGGGCCGGGAACCGGGTGGAGTACGGCGCCACGGGCGACGCGGTGAACATCGCGGCGCGCCTGCAGACGGCCGCCGAGCCGGGGACCGTCCTGGTCGGCGGGGCCACCCGCAGGCTGGTGGAGGCCCTGTTCGAATGGGACGAGCCGCAGGTGCTCGAGCTGAAGGGCAAGTCCGCGCCGGTCCACGCGGCCGTGGCCCGTTCGGCCCGCGACGCCGGGACCCGGGTGCGGGGCCTCGAGGGGGTCCAGGCACGGCTGGTCGGGCGCGACCGCGAGCTGGCGGTGGCCCGCGACGCGTTGGAGGCCGTCCTGGCCGGCGCCGGCGGGATCCTGTTCCTGACCGGCGAACCGGGGATCGGCAAGAGCCGGCTGCTCGGCGAGATCCACGACCTGGCCGCCTCGCTGCCGTCCGAGCGTCCCGTGACGTGGCTCGAGGGCCGGTGCGTCTCGTACGGGGAGTCCATCCCCTACTGGCCGTTCCGCGACCTGGTCCGGCGATGGCTCGGGCTCTCCGCGGACGACCCCGAGGTCCGGACCCGCGTGGCGCTCCGCCGGGGCGTGGAGCGGGTGTTCGGGGCCCCGGCCGACGAGGCACCGTACCTCGGCGCGATGCTGGACCTCACGCTGGAGCCGGACCCGGCGGCCCGCATGGCCGAGCTGTCGCCCGAGGCCCTGCGGTACCGGACGTTCGAGGTCGTTCGAACGCTCCTCGAGCGGCTCGCCGCGGACGGCCCGGTGGTGGTGGCCCTGGAGGACCTCCACTGGGCCGATCCCACGTCCATCCAACTGGTCGAACGGCTCCTGTCCCTCAGCGAGGAGGCCGCGGTGCTGCTGCTGGTGGCCCAGCGGCCCGAGCGGGACCATCCGTCGTGGGCGGTGAAGGAGGCCGCCGCCCGGGCACTCCCCCACCGGACGCGGGAGATCGCACTGGAGGCCCTGACCGGCAGGGCCGACCGCGAGCTCCTCCACGCCCTGGTCGGCCCCGGCGTGCTCCCGGCGGACGTGGAGGACCGGGTGCTCACGCACGCCGAGGGGAATCCGTTCTTCCTCGAGGAGATGGTGCGGTCCCTGGCCGACGCCGGCGCCCTCGCTCGCGACGGCGAGCGGTGGCGGTTCGACCACGAGGTGGACGTGGACATTCCCCCGACCGTGGAGAAGGTCATCCTGGCCCGGATCGACCGGCTCACGCCCGAGTGCCACCGCGTCCTGACGGCGGCCTCGGTGCTGGGCCGGCAGTTCGGCCTGCCCCTGCTGGAGGGCGTGGTCGCCGCCGGCGGGAAGAGCGACGAGTCGGTGGGGCCCGCCCTCACCGACCTCCAGCGCCTGGATCTGGTGCGCCAGGAACGGCGGTGGCCCCAGCCCGAATACCGCTTCAAGCACGTCCTGATCCAGGAGGCCGCATACCGGACCCTGGTCGGCCAGGTCCGGCGGCGCCTCCACCGCCGGGCCGCCGAGTGGCTCGAGGCAGAGGGCCGGGGAGAGGTCGAGGCGGCCGGCGTGCTGGCCCATCACTGGCTGGCGGCGGCGGACGAGGACCAGGCCGTGCTGTACCTCACGATCGCCGCCGACCGGGCCCGGCAGGACTACGCCCTCGACGAGGCCGTCTCCTTCTACCGGGAGCTGCTGCCGCTCATGGAGCGTCGCGGCGAGCAGCAGGGGATGGCGGTGGTGCTGTTCAAGCTGGCGCTCGCCCTCCACATGTCGCTGCGATTCGCCGAGGCCGACGAGACGTACCGGCGGGCATTCGACCTGTGGACTCCGCCGTCCGCGCCTTCCGTTGAGCCGTCCGCGACGCTCCGGGTGGCCACCAGCTTCCTGCCGAACGACAACGACCCGAAGTCGGCCATCGCGTGGCCGAACATCCAGCTGTGCATGCAGCTGTTCGACCGGCTGGTGGAGGCGTGGCCGGAGCGGACCATCGTGCCGTCGCTGGCCGAACGATGGGAGATCGCTCCCGACGGGCTGCGATACGTGTTCCACCTCCGGGAGGGCCTGCGGTGGTCCGACGGCGAGCCCCTCACCGCGTCCGACGTGGAGTTCGGCATCAAGCGGGTGCTGGACCCGGCCTCGCCCGGCTCCTCCGTGGCCATCTACTTCGTCCTGGAGAACGGCCAGGACTACTACCTGGGCCGTAACGCCGACGCGGACCGCATCGGGGTCCGGGCCCTGGACGACCGGACCGTCGAGTTCCGCCTGGTGGCGCCGGCCCCCTACTTCATGGGCGTGATGAACCGGCCCGACGGCGGGCCGCAACCGCGCCGCGCCGTCGAACGCGACCGCGACGGATGGGTGGAGCCGGAGCGGCAGGTGGTGAGCGGCGCGTTCCGGATCGCCGCCCGCGGCGCCGACACGCTGACCCTGGAGCGCCGGCCGGATCACGCCGCGCCGCGTCCGGGGAACGTGGCCCGCGTGGAGTACGTCCGGGACCGCGTCTCGCACGCGCTGGAGCCGTACGCGCACGACGAGCTGGACATGGTGGCGGTCCGGTACACGCCGCGGATCGCGGACCTCATGCCCGAGGAGCTCCCGGACGCCCACCTCGGTCCGGCGGCGTGGTCCGGGTACCTGGCGTTCGACCACACGGGCGAACCCACATCGGGCCTCGACCTGCGGAAGGCGCTGGCCCATGCCGTGGACCGTGGGGCGCTGGGGAGGGCGCTGCCGGTGAACATGGTCCTGGCCACCGGGGGGATCGTGCCGCCCGCGCTCCAGGGCCACACGCCGGACATCGCGCTGCGGTTCGAACCGGACCTGGCCAGGGAGCACCTGGCCCGGTCGGGGTTCACCGGGGCGCTGACCGTGGCGGGCCTGGAGGACCACGCCTCGCTGTTCGAGCCGGTCCTGGCCTCGTGGCGCGAGGTCCTCGGGGTCGAGGTGGGGCTGCGAACGTGGACCGCGGAGACCGCGGCATCCGTGCGACGGCCCACCGAGCTCGCCCCGATCTACTTCACCGGATGGCTCCCCGGCTACGCCGACCCCGAGTACTTCCTCCGGCTGCTGTTCCAGTCCGACAGCAGGACGAACGAGGGCGGATTCTCCTGGCCGCCGTTCGACGAGCTCATCGAACGGGCCCGTCGCGAACGGAGCGACCGCTCACGCCTCGAGCTGTTCCACGAGGCCGACCGCATGGCCGTGGCCGACCGCGTGGCGGTGATCCCGCTGGTGTACGGACGGAGCCTGGCCATCGCGAAGCCCTGGATCCACGGCTGGTGGGAGTTCGGCAAGTCCTCGGCGAACTTCGCCGACCTCGGGATCGACGACTCGTCGCCCAGAAGCTGACTCGACTCAGTCGCGTTCGATCGGGAGGCCCGGGCGGCGGCCCCACTCCTCCCAGCTGGCGTCGTAGAGCCGCGCGTCGTCGAACCCGGCCCGGTGCAGGGCGTACAGCAGGGCGCTCGCGCTGATGCCGCAGCCGCAGTAGGTGATCGCGGACGTTGCCGGCCGAACCGGCGCTCCCGCCGCCTCGAGCAGCTCGCGCAGCTCCTCCGGCGACTTCATCGTCCCGTCGTCCCGGTACAGGCGGGCCGAGGGGATGCTCACCGCGCCCGGCATGTGCCCGGCCCGGAGATCGCCGCGGGGCGTGTGGGCGATGCCGTCGTCGTCCGCGGGCACCGTCCCCGTCTCGAACCACACTCCGAGGCCCGCGTACTGCTTGGACGGCCTCGAGTCCAGGACGAACGCGCGGGGATCGGCGACGGCGTTCATGACCTCGCCGGCGGTCGCGGGTCGAACGACGCTCGGTCTCGGAGTCCACACCACCTCGGCCCCGCCGGGAGGTTCGTCCGTCGAGACCGGACGGCCCTCGCGAACCCATCGCCCCCACCCGCCGTCCAGGATGCGCACGTCGTCCTCGTGCCCGTACACGCGGAACGCCCACCACAAGCGGAACGGCCCGGACCCCTGCTCGTCGGCGTAGGCCACGACCGTCGCGCCGTCGCCGACGCCGCTGCGCTCCATCGCCGCCGCGAACGACGGCGGGGGCGCCAGCATGAACGCGTACTCCGCGTCGGGATCGACGATGTCGGCGGACCAGTCCAGGTGGACCGCCCCCGGCACGTGGCCGGCCTCCCACAACGACCGGCCGGACCCGTCGCCCCGCCATCGCATGTCAACGACGACGACGTCGGGATCGTCCAGGTGCTCCTCCAGCCACTGCGGGTCGACCAGCACGCGCGAACTGTACGCGAGCCCGACGGACCATAATTGGGATCCACCCGCACCAGCGCCCGCGAGAGGACCCGATCGACCGTGATCGACACCGCCGCCGTCTACGCCGAGACGCAACGCAGCCTGTCGGAGTTCGTCCGGGGACTCCCGCCGGAGGAGCTGCACACGAACGTGCCGGCCACGCCGCTGTGGTCGGTCCGCGACGCCGTCGCGCACCTCGCGGCCGAGGGCCGCCTGGCCACCGAGGGGGAGGGCCCGCGGGGTGTGCTCGACATCCTGGCGTCGCTCAACGACCCCGAGCAGGCCCGGCTCCGCGACGAATGGAACGCCGAGGAGGTGGGCAGGCGCCGCGACCTGCCGTTCGACGACGTGGTCGCGGAGTGGGACGAACAGGCCGCACGCGTGCTCCCCATGCTGAAAGGCGAGGAGTCGTTCCCCGTCCAGTACCCGTTCATCGACTCGATCCTCGTCACGGACCTCTCCGCGCACGGCCAGGACATCCGCAACGCCGTGGGCCGCCCGGGCGAACGGGATTCCCCCGCCTGCCGGATCGCGCTGGCCGGGTTCGCCGTGACCCTGGGGTTCCGGCTGGACCTGCTGGGCATCCCCGCCCTGCGGCTCCGCTACGACGGCAAGGAGCGCGTGTGCGGCTCCACGGAGCCCGGAGCGACGCTCGCCGGCGACCGCTACGAGCTGTTCCGGACGCTGTCCGGCCGCCGTTCCCGCCGCCAGATCGAGGCCCTGGACTGGGAGGGCGACCCCGAGCCGTACCTCTCCCACATCCCGGCGTACGGCGAGCGGTTCGACGACGTGAGCGAGTGAATCCCGGGCGAGAGCCCGACGATCCGGGGAAGGAGGCGAGGGTGACCGATCAGCCCGACCAGACCCCGGCGGGGACAACCCCGTCGACCGCGTGCCTGAGGTGCGGCACGGGCCTCGAGTCCCACGGGGTCGAGCAGATCCGCATCGGAGGCACCAGCGGCGGGTGGAAGCTCCTGTTCGGCGAGTGGGCGGAGATGGGGGAACAGATGATTCCGCTCGAACTGCTGGCCTGTCCCTCGTGCCGGACGGTCGAATTCCGCCTCCCCGACCAGGCCTTGTGATCCGGCTTCGATGACTCCGCCTGCCCTGTAACAAAGGATCCGCCCGATCGCACTACGCTGGCGGGTCGCGGCGGTCGTCCGGCTCGCCCGATCAGGAGGTCTCGGTCCAGATGAACCCACTCCAGGAACTCCACGACGCCGGCCAGAGCGTGTGGCTCGACTTCCTCCGCCGGGGGCTGGTCACCGGCGGCACCCTCGAGCAGCTCCGGGACTCAGACGACCTCACCGGCGTCACGTCGAACCCCTCGATCTTCGCCAAGGCCATCGGCGGGTCCACCGACTACGACGGCGTGATCGCCCAGATCGCGGACGACACCGGCGTGGAGGCCCTGGGCCTGTTCTACGACCTCGCCCTGGTGGACATCCAGAAGGCCGCCGACGTCCTCCGCCCCGTCTACGACTCGACGAACGCCCGCGACGGCTACGTGTCGTTCGAGCTGGAGCCCCGTCTGGCCCGGGACACGGAGGGTTCGATCGCGGCGGCCAAGGAGCTGTGGGAGCGAATCGACCGGCCGAACGTGATGATCAAGGTCCCCGGGACGCCCGAGGGCCTGCCCGTCATCACCGACCTCATCGCGGCCGGCGTGAACGTGAACGTCACGCTCCTGTTCAGCGTGGAGGCGTACGAGAAGGTCGCCGCCGCATACATCGCCGGACTGGAGACCGGGCTGTCGGAGGGCCGACCCGTGGAGCGGATCGCGTCCGTGGCCTCGTTCTTCGTGTCCCGGGTGGACTCGGCCGTGGACACGAAGCTCCCGGAGGGCTCGCCGCTCCGGGGCAAGGCCGCCGTGGCGAATGCCAAGCGCGCCTACGCGAAGTTCCGGGAGGTGTTCGCGGGCGAACGGTGGCAGCGCGTGGCCGACGGCGGGGCCAGAGTGCAGCGGCCCCTGTGGGCCTCGACCTCCACGAAGGATCCCGCGTACCCGGACACGATGTACGTGGACGAGCTGGCGGGCCCCGACACCGTGAACACCATGCCGGCGGCCACCATGGACGCGTTTCGGGACCACGGCACGGTCCGACCCCACGCCGTCGAAGAGGGCCTGGACGAGGCCGAACGCGCCCTGGCGGAGCTGCCGGCGCACGGCGTCGATCTCCACGAGGTCACCGACACCCTGCTCGAGGAGGGGCTGGCCTCCTTCGCGAAGGACTTCGACAAGCTGATCGAGGCCCTCGACGCGAAGCTCAACGAGGTCCGGGCCGGGCTGGCGAGGTACGCGGACTCGCTGGGCGCGCTGGAGCAGCCCGCGCGGGAGCGGCTGGAGGAGATGGCCGACGGCGACGTCCTCCGCCGCATCTGGCGCAAGGACCACACGGTGTGGAAGCCGGAGCCCACCGAGATCACCGACCGCCTGGGCTGGCTCACCGTCGCCGACCTCCTGCACGAACGCGTCCCGGAGCTCGAGGCGTTCGCCAAGCAGGCCACCGCCGACGGGTTCACGACCGCCGTCCTGCTGGGGATGGGCGGGTCCTCCCTGGCCCCGGACGTGTTCGCCACGACGTTCGGGAGGGGGGACGGGGCACTCCGGCTGATCGTGCTCGACACGACCCATCCGGCGACGATCGAACGGGTCACCGGCGAGCTCGACCTCCCGCACACGCTGTTCATCGTGGCCTCGAAGTCCGGGACCACCACCGAGACCCTCAGCCACTTCGCGCACTTCTGGTCGCTCACCGGCCGGGGCGAGCAGTTCGTGGCCATCACCGACCCCGGGACCCCGCTGGAGGACCTGGCCGCCGAACACGGGTTCCGGGCCACGTTCCGGAACCCCGAGGACATCGGGGGGCGGTACTCGGCGCTGTCCTACTTCGGGTTGGTACCGGCCGCCCTCATCGGCATGGACCTCTCCGCGCTGCTGGACCGGGCCGAGGAGATGGAATGCGCGAACGACGGCTGCGTGGCCGTGACCGACGCGCCGGCGGCGCTGCTCGGCGCCGTGATGGGCGAGGGCGCCCTGGCCGGCCGCGACAAGCTCACGCTGTCCCTGCCGGAGGAGATCGCGTCGTTCGGCAGCTGGGTCGAACAGCTCATCGCCGAGTCCACCGGCAAGGAGGGCAAGGGGATCCTGCCGGTGGTGGGTGAGGACCTCGGCCCGCCGGAGGCCTACGCCGACGACCGGGTGTTCGTGGCCATCGGCGAGCACGAGGGGCTGGAGGCGCTGGAGGCGGCCGGCCATCCGGTGGTCCGGCTGCGCTACGACGGGCCGATCCAGATCGGCGCCGAGTTCTTCCGGTGGGAGATGGCCACGGCCGTGGCCGGGCACATCCTGGGCATCAACGCGTTCGACCAGCCGAACGTGGCCGAGGCCAAGGCCGCCACGAAGGGGATCCTGGAGTCCGGCTCGATCGAGCACCCGCCCCTGGACGACCTCGAGGCCATCCTGGCGCAGGTCCGGCCCGGTGACTACGTGGCCATCCAGGCCTATCTGGACCGGACGCCCGAGACCGAGGAGGCGCTCCAACGGGCGCGGATGCGGCTGCGGGACCGGCTCCATGTGGCCACCACGCTGGGGTTCGGGCCGCGGTTCCTGCACTCCACCGGCCAGCTCCACAAGGGCGGGCCGAACACCGGGGTGTTCATCCAGGTGGTGGACGCCGCCCGACCGGAGACGGACGTTCCGATCCCGGGACGGGACTTCACGTTCGGCGTCCTCATCGACGCCCAGGCCCTCGGCGACCTCAGGTCGCTCCGGGCCCACGATCGCCGGGTGGCCCGGGTGTCGTTCGACCAGCTGGCCGGGCTGACGTGACCACGCTCGCGGTGTCGCCTGCGGCGGCGGGCCGATGGGGCAGGCCTCCCCCGATGGTGGCGGTGGACACCGCGGGCGGCCGTGCGTATGGTTCGCGGCACGTCCGGCGCCGGACCGGGCCCCCCAGGACCGTGACCGAGGACCTCCAGCGCACCGCCGTCACCGCCTCCGCTTCGGCGGGGAGCGCGGCAGGCGGCCCCGCGTCGGCCGACGACCGGGCCCTCGTCGAACGCCTGATGGCCGGCGACGAGGCCGCGTTCATGGGCCTGGTGGACGCCTACCACGGCCCGATGCTCCGCCTGGCCCGGCAGTACGTCCCCTCGCGCGAGGTCGCGGAGGAGGTCGTGCAGGAGACGTGGCTGGCCGTGCTGCAGGGCCTCCCCCGGTTCGAGGGACGTTCGTCCCTGAAGACGTGGATCTTCCGGATCCTGGTGAACCGGGCGGTGACCAGGGGGACCCGGGAGCGCCGAACCCTCCCGTTCTCGGCCATGTTCGACGCCTCGCGGGACCCGTTCGAGCCGGCCGTGGACCCCGACCGGTTCCGGGGCCCGGACGACCGGCTGCCCCACACCTGGGCGGCGCCGCCACAGCCCTGGGACGAGGTCCCGGAGCAGCGCCTGGAGTCCCGGGAGACGCTCCAGCGCCTGGGGCAGGCCATCGAGGCGCTCCCGCCATCGCAGCGCGAGGTCATCACGATGCGGGACGTCGAGGGGTTCACCTCGAAGGAGGTGTGCTCGGTCCTGGGGATCACCGAGGTCAACCAGCGGGTGCTCCTGCACCGGGCCAGGTCGAAGGTCCGCGGGGCCCTGGCCGAGTACCTGACCGGCGAACCGTCCGAACGGGAGGCGTCGTGAACCGCCGCCGGCGCCGGGGCCTGAAGAACATGCCCTGCCGGGAGTTCGTGGAGGTCATCACGGACTACCTCGAGGGAACCCTCCCCGAGCCCGACCGGAAGCGCTTCGACGACCACCTCGCCGCCTGCGGCAACTGCGCCAACTACCTGGAGCAGGTCCGGACGATGCTCCGCCTCACCGGCCGGCTGACCGAGGAGCAGATCCCCGAGCAGGCCCGCGAGGACCTCCTGCAGGTCTTCCGGAACTGGCAGTCCGCGTAACCCGGCATCTACCGCTTCGAGTCGAACGTGGCCGTCACGTCGTGCGGCGCCCCGCCGATCTTCAGATCACGACACGTCAGCGAGCCGATGAACGAGCCGCCCGCCGGGCGCTGCCAGCTCACCACGCACTCGCCGCGGATCGACGTGACCGGCCGGCCGTCGAACGTGAACGTCACCGGGTGGAGCTGGTTCGTGCTCCACCGATGCCGCCGGTCGCGCAGGTTCTGGTAGAAGCCGAGCGCCACCCCGTGGGCCGGATCCAGCCAGGTGCGCTGGATCAGCTCGGCCGCCTCCTGCACGTCGGCCTCGTGGGCCACGAGGTCGAACTCCCCGCCGTCCGGATCCGACACGTGCACGGTCGCGGAGCCGATCACCTTGCCTCCCGCGGGCGGCGTGATCGGCGTCGCGGAGACCGGCGGGGACCCCACGCCGGATGGTGACACGGCCGGCGAGGGGATGACCGGCGATGTGGGACCGGACGCGACCGGCTGCTGCGACGGCGAGCCCGTCGAGCCCGACGTCGAGCAGGCGGCGAGGAGGAGTCCCGATGCGAACGCAGCACCGACGGCCCTGGTGACGCGCATCCGCACAGCGTAGCCGCCGGGTCAGGACGGCCGGGCCGTTTCCGTCTCCGGGTCCGTGGCCGTCGCGCCGCGCAGCAGCGACAGCGCGAGGACCGGGAAGATCACCACCGAGAGCAGGCCGGCCGCCACCAGGGCCGCGGCGGTGGCCTCGGAGACCTTGCCCAGGGCCAACCCGATCTGGGTCGCGGCGACGATGAACGGCAGCGACGTGGCCTGCAGGAGCGCGGCGGCCACCACGCGCCGCCGATCCACCAGCCCCCGGTACAGCAGCGCCGGCACGCCCCGGACGAGCAGGAGGGCCGCCAGGATGATCGGGATCCGCAGGATCGTCGAAGCGTCCGAGAACAGCGCGTCGAGGTCGAACGACAACCCGCTGGCCACGAAGAACACCGGGATGAACAGGCCGTACCCCATGGCCTCGAGCTTCAGGTGGAAGTTCGGGTGGCTCATCATCTCGTCGTGGTCCACCAGGGCCAGCACCGCCCCGGCCATGAACGCTCCGAGGATGGTCTCCAGCCCGAAGCGCTCGGCCATCGCCACGAACCCCAGCAGCAGGATCATCGCCCCCCGCACCCGGATCTGGGCCGTGGTGTCCTGGAGGCGGGTCAGCACGGCGGTGAGCCGCATGGACCGCCCGGCCCGAGCGACCACGAGCCCGATCGCGGCGATGACCATGACGAACATCCCCAGCAGGATCAGCTTGGTCCCGGTTCCGCTGGACTCCGACGAGAACAGCAGCGAGAGCAGGATCACCGCGCCGAAGTCCGCGATCGTCGAACCGGCGATCACCAGCAGCCCGAACTGCGACGCGGTCTCGTTCGCGTCCTTCAGCACCGCGGCCACCAGCCCGAGCGACGTGGCGACCAGGATGATCCCCACCAGCACCGCCGACTGGACCTGGCCGGCGGCGTGGAGCGAGAACCCCACCCCCAGCCCGAGCGCCAGCGACACCACGAACCCGGCCGACGTCACCTTCAGCAGGCGGCCCCGGAGCCGGGTGACGTCCACTTCGAGGCCCGCCAGGAACAGCAGGAAGGCCAGCCCGATGAGCGCCAGCACCCGGATCACCAGGTCGGGCCGGACCCAGTTCAGCACCGACGGCCCGATGACGATCCCGAGCACGATCTCGAGCACCGCCGAGGGCACCTTCACCTTGGGAAAGAGGCCGAGGAGCAGCGGCGAGCAGAACGCCACCGCGGCGACGATCACCAGTCCCGAGAACGAGACGTCCGGCATCCCAGCGAACCGTACGCCCTGAGGCGCGGTCGTTACGCGCGGCCGGGTCCTCGCTCCGTGTCAACCTCGGTGGGCAGGCGGTACCCGAGGCGGCGGGCCAGCCACGCGACCGGCGCCACCGAGGCCCGCTGGAGCCACGCCGGGACCACCGGGAGCACCCCCTCGTCCAGGTAGGCGTGGCCCACCACCGCCGCCAGCAGCGGGTCCCTCGGGATGCCGAGGCGGTTCGTCCTCCGGGTCCGGGCCAGCGCCCACAGGTCCACGAACAGGTCCTCCATCCGGAGCGCGGGGCGGAACTCGATGACCATCCGACCGTCGCGGTCGGTGGGGTTCCACAGCCGGTGCGGGACGCCGGCCCGGACCACCAGGCTCCGCCCCGGGCCGGCCTCGAACGTGGTCCGCCGGACCCGGATGGCGAACGTCCCGTCCACCACGTGGTACCGCTCCTCCTGGTGCGGGTGGACGTGCGCCAAGGGCACGCCCCCGCCGGGTGTCAGCGTGAACTCGAACGACATCAAGGCTCCGGCCGTCTCGGCGGCGGTGCGCAGGAACGTCAAGCGCTCCCCCGTCACCGGGTTCTCGATGCTCATGCCGTCCCGGGCCATGGCCGTAGGCGTTTCAGCGTTCCGGTGGGCCCGCCGCGGCCACGCGGCGGTACAGGTCGACGGTGCGGTCGGCCACGGCGCTCCAGGTGAACCGCTCCAGGACGCGCCGGCGGCCGGCCGCACCCATTTCTCCGGCCCGATTCGGGTCGGCGACGAGCTCGTTGATCCTGGAGGCGAGGTCCGCGGCGAATCGCGCCGGATCCGCGGGCTCGCCGGACCCGTCGTCGCGCGGTTCGATCGGGACCAGGCGGCCGGTCACGCCGTCTTCGACGACCTCCGGGATGCCGCCGGTGGCGGTCGCCACCACCGCCGTCCCGCAGGCCATGGCCTCGAGATTGACGATCCCCAGGGGCTCGTACACGGACGGGCACACGAACACCGTCGCGTGCGACATCAGCTCGATGACGTCGTGTCGCGGCATCAGCCCCTCGACCCACGTGATCCTTCCGCGGGCCTCGTGAGCCTCCTTCACTGCGGCCGTCATCTCGCGGTTGATCTCCTCGGTGTCGGGCGCGCCGGCCAGGAGCACGACCTGCGCGGCCGGGTCGATGGAGGCGGCGGCCCGGGCGAGGTGCACGATCCCCTTCTGCCGCGTGATCCGCCCGACGAACAGCACGATTGGCTGGTCCGGGTCGATGCCGGTCCGCCGCAGCGCGGCGTCCCTCGCGACCGGCCGGTATTCGTCCGCGTCGATGCCGTTGTGGATGACCTCCACGCGGCCCCAGTCCACGTCCTGGTACGTCCGCAGGACATCCTCCCGCATCGCCCCCGACACCGCGATCACCGCCGCGGCGCCTTCGATCGCGGTTCGTTCGCAGAAGCTGGAGAGCCGGTAGCCGCCCTCCCCCAGCTGCTCGGCCTTCCACGGCCGGAGCGGCTCCAGGCTGTGGGTGGTCATCACGTGCGGGATGCCGTACGTGCGCCCGGCCAGATGCCCGGCCATGTTCGCGTACCAGGTGTGACTGTGGGCGATCGAGACGCCCTCGAGCCCGGCCGCCAGCGCGAGGTCCACCGACAGGACGCCGAGGGCCGAACGGTAGCGGTCGGGGCCTGCCAGCGACTCCCACGGCTTCGCGGCGATCACCGTGATCCCCTCCGGCTGCGGCCTGGGTTCGCCGAAGCACCGGACCTCCACGTCGATGCGCCGGGCCAGCTCGCGCGACAGGTACTCGACGTGGACCCCCGCACCGCCGTACACCTCGGGCGGGTACTCGCGGGTGAACAGCGCGACCTTCACGCGGCTCGGCTCAGGGATCGCTCCGGGCGCCGGCCCGCAGGCCGACCACGAACCACGCCGGGTACGTGGCCAGGATCGACGCCGAGACGGCGTGCGTGGCCCGGCTGGGATTCCGGTGGTCGAAGTGGAACACGCCGGAGTTCAGCATCCAGTCGCGTCCCGACTCCGCCCGGCACATCTCCCAGATCCAGCGGGTCCACTCGCGGTTGAGGTACAGCGAGACGGACGTGATCCAGAAGACAGCCACGGTTCCCACGCCGAGCGTCTTCCGAGCCGCCCGCCGCCCCTCGGCGGGCAGGCGCCGTGTCAGCTTCGCCGCCAGCCACCCCGAGCTCACCAGCATCGGCGGATCGAGCAGGAAGCTGTCGTACGGGATCACGCCCGCGAGCATACGCGGCGGCCCGACACCGCCGCGCACCCACCGGCGGTCACCATTCGTCGAGCATGCGGTGGGCCGCTCGGGTGGCGAAGGCCATGATCGTCACCTGGGGGTTCACGCCGAGGGAGGTGGGGAACACGCTGGCATCGGGGACCACCAGGCGCTCCGCCGCGTGGACGCGGCCGAACCCGTCCACGACCCCGACGGGGGCGACGCCCATCCGGGCCGTGCCCATGGGGTGGTAGGCGGTGAGCCGGAGCGAGCCGGGCGGGTGGTCGCGACCCAGCACCGCCTCGGCCTCGGCCGGCGATCGCAGCGTCCCTGCGCCGGCCACCATCGGGTGGACCTCGGTGGCCCCGGCGGCGAACAGGACCCTCGACGCCAGGAGCATCCCGTCGAGCATCCGCCGGGTGTCGTTCGTATTCAGTGAATAGGTCATGAGCGGGGTCCGGCCGGCGCCCAGGTCCACCACCCGGCCCCGCGACGTGTCGCTCACCAGCATCCCCAGCACGGCCGTGTGGGCCAGGCCGGCCAGCTTCCGCTTGCGCTCCAGCCCCGGGAGGTCCAGGCCGGATTCGGCGTACCCCAGGCCCGGTGGCGGGAACGTGGCCTCGAGCATCACTCCCCGGTCGGCCATGGCGTCGATGCCGTAGCTCTGCATCACGCCGCGCCACCCCCGGATCTCCTCGTCGAACGTGCCGGACACGGCGCCGGCCGGATGGATGTGGAGGTGCCGGCCCAGGCCGGTGATCCGGAGGCCGCTCCGGCGGAGCAGCGGCGGCGTGAGCGGCGCGCCCGCTGCCACCACGACGACCCGCCGGGCCCGCAGCATGAACCGGCCCGCCGGACGGCCGTTCGCGGCCAGGACGTCGCCCTTCACGGCTGCGGCGCGGCCCCGGTCGAACAGCACCCGGCTCACGCGGAGCCCGGCGAACACCACCGCGCCGGCCTCCACCGCCTGGGGTAGGTAGTTGAGGTGGGCGCCGCGCTTGCCGTCCACCGGGCACCCGGCGGTGCACACGCCGGATCCCCGGCACCCCGACGCGTTGCGGTGAAGGGGCTTCCCGGGGATCCCCAGCGCCTCCGCCCCGCGATGCACGGTGAGGCCGTTGTTCCCCATGACCTTCCACGGGACCGGCGCCACGCCGATGGTTCGTTCGACGTCTTCGTAGTACGAGCCGAGGTCGTCGGGCGAGATGTCGGCTCCGTAGTCGTCGGCCCACCCCGCCACGACTTGCTCGGGGGTCCGGAAGCACGTGCCGGAGTTCCCCACGGTGCTGCCGCCCACGGCCCGGCCGAGCGGCATGAGGATCGACGGCCGGCCGACCGTGAACGTGGCCGCGCCGTCGCGCCACAGCAGCGGCATCCGGTCGATCTCGGGACCGGTGAAGTCGTCCCGGCTCCTGGCCCGGCCCTCCTCCACCACCGCCACCGACCAGCCGGCCCGGGCCAGCTCCCTGGCCACCGGCGCGCCGCCGGCGCCCGAGCCGACGATCACGGCGTCGAACTCCTCGTCGAGGCCCGCCAGCTCGGCGCCCTCCCGCACCGGCAGGCGCGCGGCCGCCGGCAGCGGCTTCGTGAGCGGGATGAGCTGGCCCTGCTCCACCCCGAGCGCGGCCGTGACCTCCCCCGTGCCCGTGTAGGCCAGCAGCATGAGCAGCTTCAGGGCGGTCGTCGCCTCCGACAGCGACCCCGGGAGGCCGTCCAGCCTCCCCACCACGCGTTCCCTGGCCTCCAGCGGGAGCGCGGAGAACGGAGTCCGCGCGGCGGAGAGCCTGGGGAGCCGCTCGAGCAGCGCCAGTTGGGCGTTCACGGCCCGCCGGAGCGTCCCCGGGAGCCGGTCGATGAGCTCCGCCGCGCGGGCCGCGGTGGGGACGGCGTCGCCGGCCGGGAGCTGGACGTCGCCGGGGACCTCCCCGGGAGGCACCAGCGTCGCCGCCAGCGCCTCCAGGGTCCTGGCCCGTGCCGATCCGTCCACGCGCGCTCCCCGCCGCCTCGCGGCATCGGCCTCACCCGGCCGCCGGATCGTACCGCGGAGCGGGCGTCCCCCGACCGTTCCCGGGCGGTTGTGCGGATACTCGGACATGCGCGAAACCGCGGGGCAGTACTGGGTCACCAGCCGGGGCACGGTCCAGTCGATCGCACGGCTGGACCCCGAGGCCGCGGAGGCGGCGTTCACGACCCCCACCGGGATCGTCCTCGGCGGGTGGCCCGGCGCCGTCCACGGGCGGGCATGGGCCAGCTGCGCGCAGTTCGAACAGGACCTGGAGGCCGGCCGGATCGACCCGGACGTCCGGGCCGTGATGTACGACCCGGAAGGGTGGGACAGGACCCCGCTCGCCGAACGGCAGGACCCGGTCACGTCGATCCACCGGTTCGCCCTGCTCGCCCGGGAACACGGCTACTTCACGATCGTCACCCCGCATCAGGGCCTGGTCGAGGTTCCCGGAGGCGCCTTCACGCGAGCACCCGACGAGACGAAGGAGGAGGCCTACCTCCGGTCCGGCCTCGCGGCCGAGGCCGCCAGGTACGCGGACGCGTGCGAGGCGCAGGCCCAGCGACTCCAGCGCGACCCGGCCGCCTACCGGGAGTTCGTCACGCAGACGGCGGCCCAGGCCCGCCGAGCCAACCCCGCCGTCGTGGTCCTGTCCGGCCTGTCCACCCACCCCGGATACCCGGCGACCGTGGAGATGCTGCACGCTGCGGGGGAGAGCGTCCGGGACATCGTCGACGGCCACTACCTGTCGCTCGGGTTCCGCCGGCGCTGGGCTCCCGAGATCGCCGCACAGTTCCTCAGGCTCCCTTCGGGACGGTGAGTCGACGTCACCTGCCCGGGCCTCGAGTGACTCGCGGAGGCCCGGGCAGCAGTCAGCCGGCCAGGTCGGTGAACAGGAGCAGGCCGAGCACGGTGTAGTCGTCGGCCGGCTCGACGCTCGGCCAGGATCGGACGTCGTCGAGGTACCGCGCGCCCTGGCCGTCGAACGCACCGAGCGCGTTCCCGCCGCCCGGCGGGCAGGCCCGGGCGCCGTCGGGCACGCCCAGGTCCTGGAACAGGCTCGACGGCTGGGGCCCGTCGACCGTCGCGCCCAGGAGCACCGGCGGGCGGCCGTCCAGCGAGCCGGCCAGGTTCGCCACCTGGTGCTGCGGGCAGTGCGGGAACGTGGACCCGGCCCCGATGACGAACGACGTCCCCCACGCGTTGCGCCCCAGGGCGAAGTCGAGCTGGCCCGCGGCGAACCCGGCGTACCGCGAGGACCCCGCCATCCGGTCGAACCCCCGGGCCTCCAGGGCCAGGCCCAGCGCGTGCGGCACCACGTCGCCGGCGGTGAGCGGGTACCCCAGGCCGAACGGGTCACCGTCGGCGCGTCCGGCAGCGGGGTCCAGCTGGTCCCGGAGGTCGTTCTCCAGGTCGGCCTCGCCGATCGGGAGCGCCCCGTGCGGGATCCGCCGCATGGCCTCCGCCACCTCCGGGTGGGCCAGCCCGGCCACGTCGTACAGGTTCAACGAGTCCGACCCGTTCAGCGGGCTGAGCATGTACGCCTCCGCCCAGTGCGCGGCGCGCTGGAGGTAGAAGCCGGGGTCGGCGTGCGGCAGCCCGGCCGGGAGGTGACCGGCGCCCGCGTGCAGCGCCAGCGCCAGCTCGACGGCGCCCAGCTCCATGTCGTCCCGCCATTCGGACTCCGGGTAGAAGCCGTGCGGAGCGGTGGTGAGGAGCCGCCCCACGTCCGTCGTCTTCGCGAGCCCGAACGCCACCTCGGCCCGGCGCAGGCACGAGGCCGCGAGGTCCGGCGCCGCGGTTCGTTCGACCCGGAAGCACAGCGCGAACACGGCGGCCAGGCGCCCGGCCAGGTTCGGGCTGACCCGGGAGCCGGGCGGCCCGGCCCGGAACACCGGCCGGTGCTTCACGAAGTAGTCGCGATCCCCGGGTTGGACCTGGAGCCGGTCGTCGGCCTGCGGGAGCCGCCACAGGTCGTGGTCGCCGGCGATCTTCGCGTTCCCCTCCCCGATCCCCACCTGGAAGTACAACGTCCTCGACGACGCCACCCAGGCCTTCCGCAGCCATCGCAGCCCGAACACCGCCTCTGCGCGGATCCCGGCAAGGGCCGGGTGGCGCGCGGCCGCCAGGAACATCAGCGCGTCGGTGAAGCTCGCGGTCTCGACGAACTTCAGGTAGTCGCCAGCGTCGAGCCACCCGCCGGCCACGTCCACGGGCCCGCCGATCCTGTGGAGGTCGCCCTCGATCGTGCTCCCATGGAACTGCGGCATCGCGTAGATCGAGGCCTGCCGGTCGGCCAGGTGCGACGGCTTCCGGTCGAGCACGGAGCCGTCCACGTCGGCGCCGTCGCGCTGGGCCAGGAGGAACCGCCGGGCGTTCGCCACCAGCGGTTCGTACAGGGCCTCCGACGAACCCACCCGGAACCACGGCGACGCCGCCGCCACCGGCCCCGTCACGCGGATCCGGTAGCGCCCGGCGGCGGAGACGCCGGAGAAAGCGAGTCGATACGTGTGCGGGAAGCTCGGGCTCCACGCGCCCCGGTCCGCTCCCACCGGCCCAGACAGCACCGTGTGGCCGGCGCCGTTCACGACCCGGAAGGTGGTCCCGTCCTCCGAGGCGCTCGCCATGAGCACCGCGACCTTCGTCCCGCCCGACGGATATCCCACCTGGTTCACCCGCACGAACGCCGCCGGAGCGCGAGCTCGGCCGTGGGCGTTCCCGGCGGCGGCCCAATCGCCAGAAGCGCTCAGGCAGGACGCGGCCACCACGGCCAGAACCGATGCCACGCGGAGTCTCGAACCCGTGAACCACGCGCCCACCCTCATGCGAGGGATCAGGCGTCGTCGCGGCAGGTGAAGCCCCGGAGCCCGCGCTTGCCGCAGCGGGCGTGGACGGTGCGGCCGCACTTCCGGCACTGCTTGGTCTCCTCGCCGGTGAGCGGCTGGTGGCAGATCGGGCAAGGCGGGGACTCCGCGCAGATGTCGCAGACGAAGTTCGGGAACTGCCCGCTTCCGCAGCCGGGGTGGACCTGCTTGCCGCACCGGGAGCACCGCCGCGTGTCGAACGCCGGCAGGGGCTGCTGACAGACGGGACAGGGAGAACCGGCGGCCATGGGAGCCGCATCCTACCCGAGTCCGGCGTGCGATCCCGGGCCGGAGACGCCGTCGCGTTGATCCGCTACCCAGGTGCCGGGAGGGCGACCACCTCGATGTCGGGGCTCTCCGCGGCGATCTCCTCGGGTACGCGAGCCAGGCTCACGTTCGTGATGAAGCCCATCGGGGCGTCGAGGGGGCGGAAGAAGTCGTCGTAGTGGCAGGGCACCACCGTTCTGGGCTCCAGCTGCGGGAGGATCCGGCGCCAGTAGTCCGGGGTGAACTCCCGGCCGGCGACTCCGGCCAGGAACACGTCGACCGGGTGGTGGCCGAGGGCCTCGTCGACGAGATCGGCGCTGCCCTGGTGGTAGATCCGGAGCCCGGCCACCTCGATCCGGATTCCCCACACCTGGCCGCACCGGTAGGCACGTGCGGAGAGTTCCTCAAGCCGCCGGGCTCGCATCTCCCCGGCCATGGGAACGGACAGGCCCAGCACGATCCTGGCGTGGGCGCTCGGGACGAACGTCACCGTGAACGGGCCGAGTTCGTACGGCCGGCTCGGCTCGACGTCGACCGCCCGGTCCCCCAGCCCGTGCAATCGCATCAACGTGGCCAGCGAACGCGACCCCAGGGCCGGGCACTCGAACCGCCGGGCCACCTCCGGAACGTCCAGCGCATGGTCGAAGTGCGTGTGGCCCACCGCGACGCCGACGACCTCGCCCGGAGGCCGGACGTACCGTTCCACCAGGGCCCGATCCGGAAGGGCCGGTTCGCGCCGGAGGAATCGCCGGAGCGGGATTCGGGACACATACGGGTCGATGAGCAGCGTGCGGCCCTCGAACGTCAGCCGGTACCCAGCCACGCCGAGCCATTCGATCTCCAGGCCGGCCGGGAGCTCCAGCGGACGGGCCTCGAGCTCCCCGAGAACCTGGCGATCCCGGGCCTCCTGCGACCGGCGGATGGCCGCGAACCGCGCCAGCTCGGCGGCGTGCCGCGCGGCCCGGAGCACGCCGTCAGCCCGGGCCGGTCTCGGAGGCGACCGGCCGTGGGCCCGGCACGCCCCGGAATGCGTACGGCGCCGGTTCCCTGCCGGGCTGGACGAACCAGCACTCCCCCGTCCCGTCGGCGGAGAGCACGGCCACCAGCGCGTCCGCGACGTCGTCGGGCCGCAGCAGCGTGACGTCGCTCCCGGCCAGGTACTCACGCCAGCCGCCGAGGATCCGCGTGTCGGCGAACCCCGGGCACACGGCGTTGATCCGGATCCGGCGGTCCGCGTAGATCGGCGCCGCCGCCCGGACCAGTCCCACCACGGCGTGCTTGTTCGCTCCGTAGATGGGGTCGAACGGGACCGGGCCGAGCCCGGCGAGGCTCGCCGTGGCCACGATGTCGCCGCCGCCCCGGGCCCGAAGCGCCGGGATCGCCGCGTGCATGCCGAACACCACCCCGTCAAGGTTCACGCCCATGGCGATCCGGTACCGCTCGAGGTCGAAGTCGTCGTCCAAGCCGCACCCGGTGGCGACGCCGGCGTTGAGGAACGCGATGTCCAGCCCGCCGAACCGCTCCACCGCCGCGGCGACGGCGGCCTCGCTCTCGGCGGGGTCGCTGACATCGCAGCGCACGAACACCCCGCCGGCCTCCTGGGCCACCCGCTCCCCCACGGCCGTGTCCACGTCCGCCACGACCACGGACGCGCCGAGCCCGGCCAGCCGGCGGGCCGCCGCCGCGCCGAACCCGCCCGCGCCGCCCGTGATCAGCGCGACCTTGCCGTCGAACCCGCCGTTCGTCGTGGACACGTCTCCTCCCAGGGGTTGCCCTGCTCGCCCGCGTGTACCGTACGGGCGATCGCCTCACTGTATCGGCCGGGAGGAACGCCGTGGACTTCGAGCTGAGCGACAGGGCCCGCGAGTACCTGGGCCGGCTGCAGGACTTCATGGACTCGCACGCGTACCCGGCGGAGGCCACGTACGCCGAACAGCGCCGCGAGATGACCGCCGCCGGGCGGGGCCACGAGCTCCCGCCGGTCGTCGAGGAGCTCAAGGCCGAGGCCCGCCGCCGCGGCCTGTGGAACCTGTTCCTCCCCGACTCGGACGACCCGGCGCACGGCCTCTCCGTCCTCGACTACGCGCCCCTCGCCGAGCTGACGGGGCGGAGCCCGGAGATCGCCCCCGAGGCCACGAACTGCGCCGCGCCCGACACCGGCAACATGGAGGTGCTGCACCAGTTCGGCTCGCCGGAACAGAAGGAGCGATGGCTCCGGCCGCTGCTCGACGGCGAGATCCGGAGCTGCTTCGGCATGACCGAGCCCGACGTGGCCAGCTCGGACGCCAGGAACATCGTCACCCGCATCCAACGCCGGGGCGACGAGTACGTCATCAACGGCCGCAAGTGGTGGATCACCGGCGCCGCCGACCCTCGTTGCAAGGTCATGATCCTGATGGGCAAGACGAACCCCGACGCGAACCCCTACGAGCAGCAGTCCATGGTGCTCGTGCCCATGGACACGCCGGGCGTGGACGTGATCCGGTCACTCCCGGTGTTCGGCTACCAGGACCAGCACGGGCACTGCGAGATCACGCTCACCGACGTCCGGGTCCCCGCGGAGAACCTCATCGGCGTGGAGGGCAGCGGGTTCCTCATCGCCCAGGCCCGGCTGGGGCCGGGGAGGATCCACCATTGCATGCGGGCCATCGGTATGGCCGAACGGGCCCTCGAGCTGATGTGCCGCCGCGCGGTCTCCCGGGTGGCGTTCGGCAAGGAGCTGGCCCGCCAGGGGGTCGTCCAGGAATGGATCGCGGAGTCCCGGATGGCCATCGAACAGGCCCGCCTGTTCACGCTGAAGGCGGCCTGGCTCATCGACAAGCACGGAACGGGGGCCCGCGCGGCCCGGAAGGAGATCGCGGCCATCAAGGTGGTCGTCCCGCGGGTGGCGCTCCAGGTCCTGGACCGGGCCATCCAGGTCCATGGCGGAGCCGGCGTCAGCGACGACACGCCGCTCGCCGCCGCGTGGGCGTTCATGCGAACCCTCCGCCTGGCCGACGGCCCCGACGAGGTCCACATCCGGTCCGTGGCCCGGGCGGAGCTCGGTTCCTACCTCGGCCGCTGACGCACGAGCGGGTCAAATCGGGCGGCTCGACCCCTCCCAGGGAGTCCGTGTAATGTTCGGCCGTCCCTGGGAGTAACGGGAGAACGCATCTATGGACTACGACCAGATCGTCGTCGGCGCGGGTTCGAGCGGGGCCGTCCTGGCCTCGAGGCTGTCGGAGGACTCCGGCACGAATGTCCTCTTGATCGAGGCCGGGCCCTACTACCCGGTCGACCGGCTGCCGGAGGACGTCCGGAACGCGTACGCGGTCTCGGTGGAGGAGCACGACTGGCATTTCACCGCCGAGGCGATCCCCGGGCGGGTGATGCCCTACGCGCGGGGCAAGGTCAGCGGCGGGTGCTCGGCCATCAACGGCACGATCGCCATCAGGAGCCTGCCCCAGGACCACGCCGACTGGGTGGCCCTGGGCAACGACGAGTGGGGATGGGAATCGGTCCTCCCCTACTTCAAGCGCCAGGAGGACGACCAGGACTTCCCGGAGAGCGACATCCACGGCAAGGGCGGGCCCATCCCGATCGTGCGGTGGAAGCGCGAGGAGCTCATCCCGATCTCCGAGCACTTCCTCAGAGCGGCCCTCGAGCGCGGGTACCCGTTCGTGGAGGACCACAACGACCCCGCGTCCACCGGGATCGGGTTCATGCCGATGAACCGCCGGGGCGACCTCCGGGTGTCCTCGTCCGTCGGCTACCTGGACGCCGCCGCGAGCCGTTCGAACCTCGCGATCATGGACAACACCGAGGTCCTCCGGGTCCTGTTCGACGGGACCCGGGCCGTGGGCGTGGAGGTCCGCCGGAACGGCTCCACCGAGGAGATCCGGGGCGGCGCCGTGACCCTGTCCGCCGGCACCGTGAACGACCCCGCCCTCCTGCTGCGCTCCGGGGTGGGGCCCTCCGCCGACCTCGAGGCCCTGGGGATCCCCGTGGTCCTGAACCTCCGGGGAGTCGGGGAGAACTTCATCGAGCACTCCCAGTCCCTGGTCGCGATGATCCCGAAGGAGGGCGTGGTCAAGCTCGAGTACCCGGATGTCCAGCTCCTCACCGACTACACGGCGCCGGACAGCCCGCACTTCAACGACATGCAGCTGTACTGCGTGCACAAGCTGGGCAAGGAGCGGCTGCCGAAGCTCGAACCGCCGCCGGGGATCGAGAAGCTGTTCGCGGCCATGTGCGTGATCAACCGGCCGCTGTCCCGGGGCCGACTCACGCTGACCTCGACGGACCCGGACGTCCAGCCGAAGATCGAGCTGAACCTGAACACCGACCCCACCGACATGCAGCGGCTCTCCGACGGCGTCCGGCGGTGCTGGGACATCGCCCACACCGACGAGATCCAGGAGCTGTCCCAGGGCATCGCGATCCTGACGCAGGAGGTCATCGACGACGACGACAAGCTCGCCGACTACATCCGTGAGAACTGCGCGACGATCTGGCACCCCGTGGGGAGCTGCAGGATGGGCTCGTCGAACGACGACACCGCGGTGGTGGACCAGCACGGCCGGGTGCACGGCCTGGACGGCCTCCGGGTGGCCAGCGCGGCCATCTTCCCGGACCACGTCAGCCGGAACCCCAACCTCACGTGCTTCGCCGTCGGCGAGCGCGTGGCCGAGTGGATCGCGCAGGGGGACTGACGTGGCCGCCGGGAAGTCCGTGGCCCACCGCTACTTCGAGGAGTTCCTGACCGCCCCGGGGGACCTCGCCGTGGCCGAGGAGATCATGACCCCGGACGTCCAGTTCCTGAATCCGGTGGCCAAGACCGGCATCCACGGGATCGAGGAGTACCAGGCGTTCGCGAAGCGGTGGTACGTGGGGTTCCCGGACCGCGTGTTCACCGTGGACGACGAGGTCATCGAAGGCGACACCGTCGCCGTCCGGTTCACGATCACGGGGACCCACGGGGGCGAGTTCATGGGCATCGCCCCCACCGGGGCGCACATCGAAGTGAACGGCATGAACCTGTTCAAGCTGCGCGACGGCCTGATTGCCGACGTCCAGGCCTTCTTCAACCCCATGGAGCTGTACGGCCCCCTGGGGCTGTCCTCACCACCCGGAGGTGCGCCGATGAAGGACCAAGCCCCCGCCCCCCCGCCGATGCCGGCCGCGACGGCCCCGTCCGCCACCGACAGCGGGCGTGCCTTCGAGGCCTTCCTCGAGCACGAGCACGTGCTGGGCGAACGGGTCCTGAAGGCGGGCACGGTGATCGCCGAGGCCCTGAAGGGCCTCACCTCGGCGGACGCCATCCCACCCGGCGTCCGCGCCGGGATGGGCATCATGGTGTACCTCCACGAGACGTTCGCCGACCAGGCGCACCTCGCCGCCGAGGAGGCCATCATCCCGCTCGCCGTGGCCCGGGGGATGGATCCTGCGCACGCGAAGTGGGTCAACGACCATCACGAGCAGGCCCGCCTGTACTGGAAGGCCATGTCGGTGGCGTGGCGCCGGATCGTCGACGGGGACCCCGGCGACGCCCCGTTTGCCATCGAGGACTTCTGGCGGAACAGCGAGGCCTTCGTGAAGCTGTTCGAGGCCCACGCCCTTCGCGAGAACGACGTGCTGTTCCCGGAGATGGGTCGCTACTTCAGCGAATCGGACGACGCTCTGGTCATGGGGATCATCACCCACGTGGGGCCCCCGGACATCAAGCCGTACATCGACCTGGTGACCGAGATGGAGGTCGCGCTGGGGATCACCCCGCCGGCCGAATAGGGGCGGCTCAGGCCTCCAGCTCGCGCAGGAACACGTCCATGAACTGGTCAACGACCCCCGGGTGGCGGCCGGTGACCAGACCGCCGTCGACGTTCGTGTCGGCAAGCTGATCGCCGTCGTACACGAGCTTCCCGCCCGCGGACTCCACGTCCCCCATGATGTTGTGGGCGCAGGTCACGTGGCGGCCCGACAGGACCTCGGGGGCGGCGCAGAACAACCACATCGAGTGGCAGATCGTCCCCATCTTCAGCTCGCCGGCGTCCATCCGCCGGGCGGCGTCCCGCAGGAACTCCACCGCCGGGGCCGTGTTCGGCTGGCCTTCCACAGGGTGCTCCTGGTAGCGGAGGCGGTCCATCGCGTAGCCGCCGATCAGGATGACCGCGCGGTAGTCGGCCAGGTCCACGTCGGCGAGGTCCTTCGTGACCGTGACCCGCTGGGTGAAGTCGTTGCCGACGAACTCCAGCTCCGGCTGCCCCCACAGGTACGTGACGTAGTCCACCTCGTACCCGTGCTCGGGGAAGAACTCGTTGAACCGCCGGTACTCCGTCTCGTCGAAGTGCGACTCGATGACCACGGCGATCCGGCCGTTGTTCGACTGGGACATGGTGGGCTCCTTCGTGGGTTGGGGGCTCCGGATCGTAGCCTCGATCCACCCGCCCGGTCCA
Source organism: Actinomycetota bacterium (assembly GCA_036394995.1). Classification (GTDB taxonomy): domain Bacteria; phylum Actinomycetota; class UBA4738; order UBA4738; family JACQTL01; genus DASWED01. Next base: position 11,107 of record DASWED010000117.1, on the reverse strand, counting down.
GACCCCCGTCCGGCCTAGGCAGAGGCGGAGGGGTCGAAGCTGTCCACCATCTCGGCTTCCTCCCCCATCTCGGAGGCCACGAACGCCTCCCGGACCTGCTCGTCCGCCCCCACCACCACGATCCGGAGGTTCATCCCGAGCTTGGACCGGGCCAGGGCCAGCCCCCGAATCCCGGCCGGGGCGATCTTCGTGAGGTCCCCCACCCGGAGCACCAGCGTGGTGGGCCGGGCATCGATGATCTTCTGCAGCTCGCGCTCGAACGGCGGGATGGCGACGACGTCGAGCGTGCCGCTCATCGTGAGCGTCCCGACCGCACCCGAGATCTCCGACGACACGTCGAACGGGTCGCCGCTCGGCACGATCCGGACCTTGACCCGGACGTCGGCATCGGTCTGCGGCAGGTTCACGGTGAGCCCCTCGGCGTCGAAGTCCGTGTACTCGGCATCGTCCACCCACACCTTGCCGATCCGGATGCTCCCCGGCGGCAGGATGTCAGGGGCAGGCCGGAGCACGCCGTCCGGGAACCCCCCGGGCTTCGGCTTGAAGTACAGATCCAGCGGCTCCTTCGTGATCAGCAGGTTCGTGTAGACGGCGGCCAGGTAGCAGAGCTCGGTGGAGTGGTACCCGCCCATCGAGTGGCTCCCCTTCAGGCGCTCGGTCCCCATGAGGTAGGGGATCCCGTTCGCCAGCACGTTGAAGTACACCCCGCCCTCGTCGTGGTCCAGGAACATCGCGTTGTGGAACGCGGAGGACTCCCGGGCCAGCTTGAGGTACGCCGGCTCGTGGAGGGTCCCCGACAGGATGAGGTAGGCCAGGATGGCCTGTTCCTGCTGCCACCACGCCTTGCGATCGTGCCACACGTACCGGTGGTAGTCCTCGCCCGGTCGCTTCTCCCGCTCCACCACGTCGTACCACCCGCCGCGCTGGCGGTCCATGCCGGCCGTGGGCATGACCTCAGCGATCTTGCGGGCCATGGCCTCGTACGACTCCTTCGGCTGGGTCCCCCACAGCCGCATGAGGTTCCACGCGATCTTCAGGTTGTGGCCCACCACCGCGCGGTTCTGCTGCCACCCCCAGGTGTGGTCGTGGCTCCAGTCGGCGTGGAACTTCTCGTTCACGAACGGGCTGCGCTCGTAGTCCTGCATGTGCTCGACGATGAGGTCGGCGCAGTACAGGAGCATGTCCCGGTACTTGGGGTCGCCGGTGGCGAGCCAGACGTTGATGAGGTACGCGGGGATGTGGTCCCCCACCGAGTTCCAGTTCTTCCGGGCCCGGTTGTGGGCGAGGGACTCCGCCCGGCCGTCCAGCGTGATGGGGTCGATGTGGGACCAGTACCCCTCGAGCTCGGGGTCCTTGTAGTGGTTCTCGAACAGGCGCACCGTTCGGTCGATGTCCTGCTTGATCAAGGGGTCGCCGGTGATCCGGTAGGTCTGGGTGGGGCCGGCGATCGCGTAGATCTGCTCGTAGGCGGGGAGCGCGTCGAAGTCATCGCCGAACTCCGAGGCGAACACCTTGCGGTCCTCGTCGTCCTCGATGTCGATAGCGTGGTACCAGTAGACGATGTCCTCGCTCTCGTCCACGAAGCGGGCATGGTCGCGGAGGTACCCGGTCCCCTTCTCGGCGGCCTCGAGGTACCGGTCGTCCCCTGTCATGAGGTACCCCGTGGCGAACCCGTACACCAGCCGGGAGATCGTGTCGGTCTCCTGCCGGTCGCTCCGGGGCTTGGTCCCGGTCGTGGACAACGTGGTCCGGTAGGCGCGGAAGTCCACCGGGCCGCCGCCGAATTCGGCGCTCAGGTAGAAGTCCGCGAACTGGGTGATCTGCGTGATCCACCAATCGGGGCGCTCGAAGACGAACTCGTCCTCGTGGCGGCCCGTGAAGATGAGGTGCTTGGCGTCGAACCGGTAGCCGTCGCCCTGCGGGTAGAAGATGCCGTACGCCAGGACCCACCCCCCCGGCACCAGCATGTCCTTCATGACCTGGGTGACGTCGACGTAGGGCTCACCGAGGTTGCGGACCAGCTCGGCCCCGGTGGTGTCGGTGAGCGTCACCCTGAAGTCGCGGCCGTCGGGCGTTCGCACCCCGAAGGCGTCCGAGGACCAGTCGAAGTCGGTGACGTAGCCGCCGATGGTGTCGGAGAACGTGAACGTGAGGTCTTTCATGATTCCTCCCTCGCGGCGGCGGGTCCGGCGGCCGCCGCGACGGGCGGCGGGTCTGCCTCCAGCACGACGACGCTGTGGCTTCTGACGGTGGTGGTGGGTCCGGACACCGGAGCCTGCTCCCCGGGCCCGGCGATGTCCAGTGGTGACGCCAGCGCGGTGTCGACGGCCCGCCGCCACTCCCGGCCGGCGGGCAGGTCGAACTCGAGGTCGGCGGGGTCCATGTTCAGCATCACGTGGACGTCGGGCTCGTCCCCGGTCCCGGCCAGGGTGAAGGCCAGCACGTGCGACCCCGGGTCGTTCCAGCCGGGTTCCCCCAGCCGGCAGCCGTGCCAGGACACGTCCGGGATCCCCCGGTCGGTCATCTCCCCCGTGAGGAAGCCCAGCCGATGCACCGCGGGGTGGCGGGCCCGGAACGCGATCATCTCCCGGAAGAACCGGAGGACGTCCGCGCGACGTTCGACCAGGGACCAGTCGAACCACGTGAGCTCGCCGTCCTGGCAGTACGCGTTGTTGTTCCCTCGCTGGGTCCGGCGGACCTCGTCGCCCATCACGATCATGGGGACGCCGTCGGAGAGCAGCAGGATCGCGGCGAGGTTCCTCACCTGGCGCTGCCGGAGGGCCTCCACTCCCTGATCGCCGGACTCCCCCTCCGCGCCGCAGTTCCAGCTCATGTTGTCGTTCACGCCGTCGCGGTTGTCCTCACCGTTGGCCTCGTTGTGCTTGCGGTCGTACGAGACCAGGTCGTTGAGAGTGAATCCGTCGTGCGCCGTGACGAAGTTGACGCTGTTGATGGGGAGCTCCAGCTCCGACTGGAAGATGTCCGCGCTGCCCCCGATGCGGGAGGCCACGGCGCCGACCAGCCCGGGGTCGCCCCGGACGAATCGGCGGATGTCGTCGCGGTACCGCCCGTTCCACTCGGCCCAACGGGCTCCGGGGAAGATCCCCACCTGGTACAGCCCCGCGGCGTCCCATGCCTCGGCGATGATCTTCGTCTCCGCCAGCTCCTCCATGAGCTCGATCTGCCAGATCACCGGCGGATACAGCATCGGCACGCCGTCGGTCCCCCGGGACAGCACCGAGCCCTCGTCGAACCGGAACCCGTCGACGTGCATCTCGCGGACCCAGAACGTCAGGCAGTCGAGAATGAACTTCTCCACCACCGGGTGGTTGGCGTTCAGCGTGTTCCCGCAGCCGGAGAAGTCCATGTAGTACTGCCTGTCCCCGGGCACCAGGATGTAATACGCGGCGTTCTCGAACCCCTTGAGGTTGATGGTCGGGCCCTGGTGGTTCCCCTCGTTCGTGTGGTTGAAGACCACGTCGAGGATGACCTCGATCCCCGCCCGGTGCAGGGCCTTCACCATGTCGCGGAACTCGCGGATGTGCGCGCCGATCTCCGGGTTCACGCAGTACCCGGAGTGCGGCGCGAAGTGACTGAACGGGTCGTATCCCCAGTAGTTCACCAGGGGCCGTCCGTCGACGGGGCTGTTCCGCAGGACCTCCGAGCCGTCGAAGTCGAAGACGGGCATCAGCTCGACGGCGGTCACCCCGAGCCCCTTGAGGTACGGGATCTTCTCGACCACCCCGGCGAACGTCCCCGGATGCTCCACGCCCGACGAGGGCGACCGGGTGAACCCCCGGACGTGCATCTCGTAGATGACGGTCTCCTCCATGGGCAGCCGGAGTGGCCGGTCACCCTCCCAGTCGTAGTCGCCGGTGTCGACGACGACGCTCCGCATCGAGGTGGCCAGGTTGTCCTCCGGCCCCACCGCCGCGCCCCGGTCCCACAGCGCGGTGGTGTTCCCCAGGGCGTAGGGGTCGATGAGGACCTTGTTCCGGTTGAACCGGTCTCCCCGGCCGGAGGGATCCCACGGACCGTCCACCCGGTAGGCGTAGTGGGCGCCGGCCCCCAGCCCGAGGACCTTCACATGCCAGAAGTGGAACGTCCGGTTGTGCCGGGGGTCGAGCTTCACCACCTGCCGGGGATGGAGGTCGTCGTGCTCATCGAACAGCAGCAGCTCGATGCTCGTGGCCCCCTCGGAGAACACCGAGAAGTTCACGCCGTCGGGCCCGACGACGGCCCCAGGAGGATGGGCCATGCCGCGTTCGGTGGCGAAGGGCGGGCTCGGCGTCGTGCGGTCCGCGAGGTCGTGAGGGGAGGGACCGGACACCGGATTCACCCCTGACGGAGGCGCCCGAACCCCTTGATCAGCACGATCTTCCCGTCGTCGTCCACCTGGAACACGTCGACGCCCTCGAACGTCAGCTGCTGGCCGTCCTTGCGTCCCTGGACCACGGTGAACAGCATCGCCGCCTCGTCTCCGGCCACGAAGACGTCCCGGGCCTCCAGCGCCACCGTGTCGCACAGCTCGAACAGCCCGTCCCAGAAGGCCGCCAGGGCCTCCTTGCCGTGGTTCGGGGTCGACCCCACGGGGTCGATCTGGGTCACCCCGTCCGACAGCGCCGACAGGAAGAGCTCCTTGTCGCCCGCCCCGAAGGATCTGGCGTAGGCATCGACTGCGGTCGTGATCTGTTCCGGGGACGGCATGCTTCCTCCCTGGGTGGCCCGTGAGCGGGGATCATAGCGTCACCCCAACGCCCCGGGTCAACCACCCGATCGCGGGACATGCCGTTCGGTCAGCGGGGTTCGAGGATCACCAGCGGGATCTGCCGTTCGGTCCTCTGCTGGTAGCCGGCGTAGCCGCGGTACGTCTCGACCACCCTGGGCCACAGCCGCTCCCGTTCCGCGGGGGTGGCCACGCGGGCCCGCACGGGGCGCCGCTTCGGACCGACCTGGACCGTGGTGTCCGGGTGGGCCAGGAGGTTGTGGTACCAGTCCGGGTTCCGGGGATGGCCGCCCTTCGAGGCCACGATCACCAGGTTCGCGCCGTCGGCCACGTAGGCGAGCGGCGAGGTCCGGCGCTTCCCGGTCTTCGCCCCCACGTGGTCCAGCAGCAGGATCGGGGGGGCGAACGGCGCGCGGTGACCGATGAGCCCGCCGGTGGCCCGGTACAGCGCCACGTGGCCCTTGAACAGCCGGTCCATGACCGGCCACAGCCCCCGCTTCAGGATCGACGCCATGTGCCCCGGTGCTGACCCTACCCCGCTCGGCGTGCGCCCACGCCGGGTGCTACGGTTCGCCCGGGCCGGCCCGAGGCGCCGAATCCAGGAGGGGACGAACGTGAAGGTCACGGTACTGGGAGCCGGGTCCTGGGGGACCACGGTGGCCACCCTCGCGGCGCGGCGGAACCCCACGACGATCTGGGCCCGCGACCCCGATGTCGCCGCCGAGATCGACCGGAAGCACGCGAACTCGAAGTACCTGGAGGGATTCCAGCTCCCCGAGGGGCTCCGAGCCACGTCGGATCTGGAGGAGGCCGTGGCCCCGGCCGACGTCCTGGTGGTGGGCGTCCCGTCCCACGGGTTCCGGGAGGCTCTGGAGCGGGCCGCGCCATTCGTCCGCCCCTGGATCCCGGTGGTCAGCCTGACCAAGGGGTTCGAACAGGGAACGCTGTTGCGCATGACCGAGGTCGTGAAGGACGTGCTCCCGGGACATCCCTCATCGGCCCTGACCGGCCCGAACATCGCCCGGGAGATCATGGCCGGCTTCGCGGCGGCCAGCGTGGTGGCCACGGAGGACCTCTCGGTCGCTTCGGCCCTCCAGGACGTGCTGCGGCGGGGGATGTTCCGGATCTACACGAACCACGACGTGATCGGGTGCGAGGTGGGGGGCGCGCTGAAGAATGTCATCGCCATCGCCGCGGGGATGGCCGAGGGCCTGGGGGTCGGCGACAACACCCGGGCCGCGGTGATCGCCCGGGGCCTGGCCGAGCTGACCCGGCTGGGGGTGGCCATGGGCGGTGAGCCCCAGACCTTCGCCGGGCTGGCCGGCATGGGCGACCTCATGGTGACCTGCATCAGCAAGCACAGCAGGAACCGCCACGTCGGCGAGGAGCTGGGGAAGGGCCGGAGCCTCGAGGAGGTCCTCGGCGAGATGACCATGGTGGCGGAGGGCGTGAAGACGGCGTCGCTGGTGATGGAGCTGGCCGGCCGCGCCGGCGTGGACATGCCGATCTGCTCGCGGATCCACGGCGTGGTCTCCGGGGACCTCACCGTGATCGACGCGTACGACGGGCTCCTCCGCAGCGCCCCCGGCCACGAGGCCGAACCGGGCTGACCCCTCACGCAGTCGCTTTGACAATCCCCGAGGGCCGAACGACACTTCTGTCTCCTCTTCCCCCCGGAGGCCACGGATGACCAGCTGTCCTTCGTGCTTCAACACCCAGATCCTCATCGTCCTGACCGACCGGCGGCCCGCGAACGGCCGGTGCCTCGCGTGCGGCGCCAGGTGGCTCCAGGACGGGAGCGCGCAGCGTCTCGTGCGGGGCCCCGTCGCGGAGCTGGGGCCTCCGCGCGTGCCGGCGGCGCTGACCGCCGGCGGCGAGAAGGAGACCGCTCTCGCCCTCGACCTGGTCGAGAGCACCCCGGGCGAGTAGCCCGACCGATCCCTCCCGCCTCTTCGAGGGTTCACACGGAGGTCTGCGGGTCCGTTCATTTGTCGACTCCAGCATGGTTCCGACCGGCGCAACGGGCGTCGGCGACCGGAAGGAGGAAGACATGGATGGAACCACGCAGCGCGGCCGGATCCGGCGCCGCTGGGGACGCTCGGCCGCGGTGCTCGGGGCGGGGCTCCTGGCGGGTGGCGTCCTGGCGGGCTCGCTCTCGGCGTCCGCGGCGTCCTCGAGCTCCTCGAAGAACTCGGGCTCGGGCTCGGCGACGGCCCGGGAGCGCCATCGGCGTGACCCCCCGCGTCCCCTGAGAGTCAGGCTGGACCGGTTTTCCGCAGGTCGAGCTCCCAGTGGTTGCACCGGAGGACCCGATCCCGGAACCGGAACTCGCCCTCGCCGAGCACCGTGAACCCCAGGGCCCGGCACATCGCATTCGACCGGACGTTCGCCACGGGGGGGAAGGCGTGGACAACTTCCCACCTCCCTGCCGAACGGACCCTGCGCAACGCCTCGCGCACGGCCCCGCTGCCCAGGCCCCGGCCCTGGAACGCCGGGAGCACCATCCACCCGATCTCCGTGATGGTCCGGCCCTCCCACTCGTGGTCCCAGATGGCCACGGTCCCCGCCGCGGCCCCGGGATCCTCGTCGGGGACGATCACCAGGACCCACGTCTCCCCGGCCTCGGTCGTGGCCACGTCCCGTTCGAGCTTCTCCGGCAGCCCCTCACGCGGCAGCGGGCCGCCCAGGTGCTCCATCATCCCCGGGTCGCAGTGGATGGCCTCGTAGAGCCACAGGTCGTGCATCGAGAGATTCCGAAGCTCCATTGCCCACGCCTTCGGTTCGCGCCGTTCGACGACCCCACCAAACCAGAACGCGACCCGAGTGGCAGGAGCGTGCCCGATTGACATGTGACTATTTGGTCACCTATACTCCCCGCCATGACCGACGACGACCGCGTGTTCAAGGCGCTGGCGGACCCGACGCGCCGTTTCCTGCTCGACCGGCTCTTCGCGCGTGACGGCCGCACGCTGACGGAGCTCGAGTCGGAGCTCGAGATGACGCGGTTCGGGGTGATGAAGCACCTGCGGGTGCTGGAGGACGCCGGCCTCGTCGTCACACGCCGTTCGGGCCGGGAGAAGCTGCACTTCCTGAACCCGGTCCCGATCCGGCTGATCCACGACCGGTGGATCGACAAGTACCGCGAGCGGCAGGTGTCCGCGCTCGCGGACCTCAAGTCCGAGCTCGAAAAGGAGGAAGCTGGATGACGACCATGACCGAGAGGAGCATCACGACCCAGGTGTATCGCGTGTACATCAAGGCCACGCCCCAGGCCATCTGGGACGCCATCACGAAGCCCGAGTGGACCGAGCGGTACGGGTTCGGCGGGCGGGTGGAGTACGAGCTGCGCCCGGGTGGTTCGTACCGGGTGCCGACGACCGAGGCGATGAAGAAGGCGGGAGCCCAGATGGGGTTGTCGACCCCGGACGTGATGGTCGATGGCGAGGTGATCGAGGCCGATCCGCCGCGCCGGCTCGTCCAGACCTGGCGGATGCTCATGGACAAAGAGACGGAAGCGGAGGGATTCACCCGCCTCACGTACGAGATCGAGGAGAGCAGCGGCGGCGTGAGCAAGCTCACCCTCGTCCACGAGCTCGAGGGAGCCCCGAAGCTGGCCGCGCTGACGGCAGGCGAGAGGGAAGCCGAGGGCGCCGGCGGTGGCTGGAGCTGGGTCCTCAGCGACCTCAAGACCCTGCTCGAGACCGGCAGCAGGCTCGCCGGCTGACACGACGAACGGGGAGGCCGTGCGCCACTGCGGCCTCCCCGTTCGTGCACCCGGGAGCTGCGGCACGCGCGAGACGTGCCTACCGGGCAGCGACCCCGACCGTCAGCGCGACGGTGAGCCCCTCGTCGACGCTCCCCGTCACCGTCCCCCAGCTCGTGGACCCCGCCATCGTCGCCGAACACGTTGTCGGTCTGGAGGCTCACCTGGCCGAGGTTCTGCACGCTCTGCTCGTAGCCGGCCGTCGCGTAGACCGCCGTGCAGGTGTCCTCCGGCAGCGCGATCTGTGACGTCGCGATCACGTTCGCGGAGTCGGTCGCGGCCGCCAGGTTCGGATACACCTCGACAGCCTGATCGTCAGCGGGACGCCCTCGGCCGTCCCCGAGAGCTCCCCGAAGCTCGAACGGATGTCGCGGCGGACGATCCCGGTCTGGCTCAGGACGTCGGGGCCGTTCGAGCCCTCACCGGGGTAGGGCCCGGCGGTCTCCTCGGGAATCGCGACGCAGTCAGCTCCGCTCGAGGCGGCCGCGGTCGCCGAGGCCGTCGCCGCCGATCGAGGGGCGGACGATCCGCATGCGGCCAGGATCACGCCACCGATGCCCGCGACGCCCATGAGCTTGAGCATCCGCCGCCGGTCGAGCCGATCCGCCCAAAAATGGGGTCGGGCCCCTCAGAGGATCATGAGCGGGCGCTGTGAATCCCGGGCCGACAGCGTTCCGCGGGTTCGGCCGATGGGTAGATCGAAGAAGAGGCGACCCCTGTCGGTCCGTCCCGATCGGAACCCGACCCGGAAGGAGGCTGCCATGGCCCAGCGCATCGAGGATGTCATGACCCCCAACCCGGCGACCCTGCCCTCGAGCGCCAACCTGGTGGCGGCGTCCCGGGCGATGCGGGACTACGACGTCGGCAGCGTGGTGGTGCTGGAGGACGGGAAGCCCTGCGGCATCGTGACCGACCGCGACATCGTGGTGCGCGGGCTGGCCGCGGGGAAGAGCCCGGACACGCCCCTCGCCGAGATCTGCAGCCGCGAGCTGGTCACCGTGTCCAGGGACGCCGGCGTGGACGACGCCATCCGGCTGATGCGGGAGAAGGCCCTCCGCCGACTGCCGGTGGTGGACCGCGAGACGGTGGTTGGCGTGGTCTCGATCGGCGACCTGGCCGTCCGCCGGGACCCCGAGTCCGCGCTCGCCGACATCAGCTCGGCCAGGCCGAACCGGTAGCCGCGTGAGGGATCGCCCGACGATCGAGGAAGGAGGGCCAGGATGCCGGGCAGGCGTGCCACCGTGAAGAACGAGAAGCAGTACGAGGCCCTGAAGGACAAGGGCATGTCCAAGGAGCGGGCGGCCCGAATCTCCAACTCACCCGGAGCGTCCAGCCGGGGAGGCAAGAAGTCGGGATCGGGGAGCTCCTCGAGCCAGGGCGGCACGACGGCGCAGAAGAAGGCGGCGGGACGCAAGGGCGGAAAGGCGGCCGCAAAGAAGAGCTGAGAGCTCCCGGGTGACCCGAAGCGCTACGGGCCTGTCCAGTTCGATCGCGCTCGACCACTGTGTCGCCTCACCGCCCTGGTGGACGTACATGAGCTGTACATGGCCTGAAGGGGCGACGAGATGGGCAAGACGGAACGGAGGCGCCGCAGGCGGATGGATCTCCGCACCAGGGCGGCATCTGGCCGGTCGCTGTGCCGCCGGGCCAGGCAGCGAGCAGCAAGAGTCGAGATAGGCGGCTGCGTGTGCTCTCGCGATCCACAAGCCCTCCGCAGACGCTCGGCCCTGAACACGCCGAAGGCCCTCACTGGAGGGCCTTCGAAGCGGTGCGGTGAGGGATGAGTCCTAGACGGGCAGCCCGAGCGCGCTGCCCTCGTTGATCGCGATGTACTCGTTGCTGCTGATCTCTCCCGTTGCGCCGTCGACGAGGTTCCTCACCGTGTTGACGGAATCGGACTTGAAGACGCACACCCCCCGGGTGCCGTCAGAGCTCGGCCATGCGATCGGCTGCTCGGTTCCCTCCGGCAGGTCCAGCTGTCCGCCCCAGAACGCGTCCGGGTCGGAAATCGCGTGAATCGTGAGGACGTACATGACTCTCCTTTCGCCTGGCCTCGGCCCGCTGCTGGGTGGCCTTGTTGCGGCAACTTCATCGCGCCCGGAGCTCGCGATCAACTGCAAAATCTGCAGTTGATCGCGGCCGACCGGAGTGTAGAGTTCGGCCATGCCGGGCTACGGTCAGTTCTGCCCAATCGCACAGGCGGCCGAGGTGCTCACCGAGCGCTGGACGCCGCTGGTGATCCGTGAGTTGGCGCTCACCGGCAGCCGCCGCTTCAACGACATCCAGCGCGGAGTCCCGCTGATGTCCTCATCGCTGCTCACCAAGCGCCTCCGCCAGCTCGAGCGTGCGGGAATCGTGGAGCGCCGACAGCGCCCGGGCGGCAAGGGCAGCGAGTACCACCTGACTCCCGCCGGGGAGGAGCTCGGGCCGGTCGTCGCTCAGATCGGCGTCTGGAGCGAGCGCTGGCTGAGACGCCCGATCTTCGAGGAGACACCCGATACCGGGCTGCTCATGTGGTGGGTGCGAACCACAGTCAAGACCGACGCGCTGCCCGCCGGCCGCACCGTGATCCATTTCCGCTTCCGCGGGGCCCCCGAGAAGCTGCGCTACTTCTGGCT
>DASWED010000116.1:0-29451 GCA_036394995.1 Actinomycetota bacterium | reverse complement strand
CGCCGGCGCGGTCGCGCCCGCCGGTGTGTCCGGTCACCGACTGGATCAGCGACACGGCCTGGGTCCACAGCACGCCACGGGGGACCGCCAGGAGCGCCACGCCGGCCCGGGCAGCGGCGTCCTCCACCGCGTCGGCCACCGACACCTTCACCACCAGTGCCGCCGCGCCCCGCCCCGCCAGGACCGGCAGGAGCTCGGCCGCGGCGTCCGGTCCCAGCCCCATCCCGAGTACCAGGTCCCCGGATGCGATGGGCGGCGGGTCCGCCAGGTCGAACGCCACCGGTTCGCGGATCTCGATCTCGAGGCCTCCCCGCGCCCCCCGGACCTCCAGCACCGAGCGCCCCAGGACCTCCACCAGCCGGGCCAGCGTGGTCACGCCCCGGCCCTCCACTCCGCCCTCGAACCGGTCACCAGCGCAGCTTGCCCTACCGCGCTCCCCCGATCCACCCGGCGGAGCGGATCACGAGGGCAGGCCGTCCAGCTGGAACACCCGGTACGGACGGCGGATGACCGGCTGCGCCACGTTGCGGACCGGGATGCCGCCGGGGGTCACCCCCTGGTCCTGGCCCCGGTGGGCGTGGCCGTGGACGGCGAGGTCGGCCCCGGCCGCGTCGACCGCCTCGGCCAGGAGGTAGGAGCCCAGGAAGGGGAAGATCTCGGGGGGCTCACCGTGCAGCGTGTCCTTCACCGGCGAGTAGTGCGTGAGCGCGATGCGCACGTCCGCCCGCAGCCCCTCCAGCGCGTGGGCCAGGCGGTCGGCGCTGGCCTTCGACGCCCACACGAACTCCTTCATCTCGCGTTCGCCGAAGTCGGTGGCGTTCGCCCCGGCGAATCCCCCGCCGAACCCCTTCACGCCGGCCACGCCCAGCCTGCGGCCGTCGACGTCGAGCACGTGGCTCTCGCCCTCGAGCATGATCACGCCGGCCTGCTCCATGAGCTTGCGGATGAGGTCCTGTTCGTCGGAGTGGTGGTCGTGGTTGCCGAGCACGGCGATCACCGGGACCTCCACCGGGGCAAGCTCGTCGGCCAGGACCCGGACCTCGTCGGCCAGCCCGTGCTGCGTGAGGTCACCCGCCAGCAGCAGGACGTCGGCCACCTCCGGCAGCCGCTCGAGGTGGGGTCGCAGGACGCCTTCGGTGTCCGGGCCGTAGTGCACGTCGGCGGCGGCCGCGACGCGGATCACCGGACCGTCTCCACGTCGCCCCCCGAGCCGAGCTCCTGCACCGTGGTCTGGTTGTGGACCTCGAGCTCGGGGAACCGTTCGGCGAGGACGTCGGAGATGGCCTGCCGGCGCGGCTCGCTGGCCACCGTCCCCGTCAGGAACACCTTCCCCGCCCGCATGTTCACCTGGAGCTCGAGCTCGCCGACCCGCGGATCGTGCGCCAGGGCCTCGCGGACCCGCTGGATCACGTAGTGGGGAGCGCCCTCGGTCTGTTCCACGTCTCCTCCTCCGCCGGCGCATGGCCCTCGTCGTCCACCAGCGCGAACAGGGACCGGACGGCGTGCGCCGGCACCGCCAGGTCGCGCGACTGCGCGTACACCAGCAGCGACAGCACCCGGTGCACGCCGTGGCGGGCCCGGCGCAGCAGGTAGTCCCAGTCCAGCTCGACCCGGGCCAGGATCGACAGGGCCTCGGCCCAGTACGTGGGGGTCTGTTCGCTGAAGGCCAGGGCCTTGTTCACCACGAGGTCCTCCGCCGACAGCACGGGCACGCTCACGCCCTCGAGCACGTGGACCACCAGGCGCTCGATCATCTCGTCGTCGAGGTACACGTCGCCCGCCGTGCGGAAGATCAGGTCCACCCCGACGTCCTCCAGCTCGGCCTTCAGCAGCCAGTGGTCCTCCTCCGTCTCCACCGAACGGAACCCGTCGTCCTCCAGTGCCGCCAGGGCATCCTTCACATCCCGGGGCCGGACCAGGAAGTCGATGTCCGCCGAGGAGGGATCCCACCGGGGGCGTCCCCATGCGGCCGCGCCGATCCCACCGATCGCGCCGAAGGGGACGTCCCGCTTCGACAGCGCCCGGACGGCGCGGTCCAGCACCTCCGCGAACCTGGTCAGATCGTCCACGTCCCTTCCTCCTACCCGATTCGGCGCCGGCGAACGCACGCCGTTTCCCGGAAAGGGATCGGGGTACAGGCACAGGCGGTGACAATGAACACGATCGGGCCGCACGGGGAGGGCGCGTTCGAGAAACGGCACGTCGGGGAGGAGGAGTTCCTGCTGGTCCTCGACGAGCTGGTGGCCGCGCTCCGGGCGAACGGCGCGCCGTTCGCGTTCATCGGCGGGATCGCCTCCGCGGTCATGGGCCGTCCCCGTCCCACGCTCGACATGGACGTCATGGTCCGCCCGTGGGAGGCCGGGGCCGTCCTGCGAGCGCTCGGCGACGCGGGCTTCGAGACGCAGGAGACGTTCCCCCACTGGCTGTTCAAGGCGGCCCGCCGGGACGTGGTCGCCGACGTGATCTTCCTCTCCACGGGCGACATCCACCTCGATGACGAGATGCTGGCACGGGTCCTGCGGCGGGCGTTCATGGGCCGGATGCTCCCGATCGTCGCCCCGGAGGATCTCCTGGTCATGAAGGCCCTGGCCCACAGCGAGGAGACCCCACGCTACTGGTACGACGGCCTGTCGCTGGTGGCTCGCTCGGACCTCGACTGGGACTACCTGCTGCGCCGGGCCCGGCACGGGCCCCGATGCGTCCTGTCGTTCCTGCTGTTCGCCCGGACCGCCGGGCTGGTGGTGCCGGCCGGCGCGGTGCGTTCGCTCCGGCGCCTGGTGGCCACCGGCCGCCTCGCCGCCTGAGGGAGGACCCGGCCGCGGGCCCGGTCAGGCCGTCGGGCCTCCGGCCACCAGGTCGAGCTCGGCACGGATCACGTCGTGGCACTCGCACGACGCCCGGGCCAGTCCCTCGGGGTCGAGGATCTCGATGAACCCGCGCCGGTACCGGATGAGCCCGGCCTTCTGGAGCTCGCCCGCGGCGAGCGTGACGGACGCCCGGCGGACCCCCAGCATCTCGGCCAGGAACTCCTGGGTCAGGCCGAACTCGTCGGACCCCACCTGGTCACGGGTGGTCATGAGCCACCGGGCGCACCGCTGCTCCAGGGGATGGAGGCGGTTGCACGCGACCTCCTGCGCCGTGGTGACCAGCGTGGCATGCGCGTAGCGGTGGACCAGGTCGCGAAGGTCGTCGCTGGCCGCCGCCACGGTCCGGAACTCGGACACGTCCACTGCCACCGACCGGCCCGGGACCTGGCACATGGCCCGGACGTTCCGCATGGAGTCCGTCCCCAACAGCGCGTGGACGCCGACCACGCCCTCCCGTCCCACCGTGGCCATCTCGACCATGTCGCCGTCGCGCATCACGGTCACGAGCGAGATCACCCCTGAGAGCGGGAACCACACGCTGGCGATGGGCTGGGCGGGCTCCCACAGCACACGCTTGCGATCCAGGGCCTCGATGGTGGCGTGCTCGAGCAGCGCGGCCCGGACGTCATCGGGCAGCGCCGACAGCAGCGCATTGGCCAGTGCCGCCTCGGAGTCGGCGTGCGTCACGGACACCGTGCAGTTTCCTCCTGTCTCCCGCACCGCCGGGGCCGTCGTCGTCGTCGTCCGCGACCCAGCCGGCGACACATCCCTCGGACGGTGAGTGTATCGGTGAGACGCAACCCAGACGATACCGGGGGGTCAGGGCTCGCGGTCAGGGCTCGCGGTCAGGGCTCGGGGAGCCCCCCCATGACCTCCCGCACCCGCGACAGGTCACGATACCGGGGCTCGGTATCCCCGCGGATCCATCGGCCCACGGTCCGGGCGGACACCCCGATCCGCCGCGCGGCGCTCTCCTGCGACAGGCCCACGTCGCGGAGCCGGCGCCGGAGCCACGATCCGAACGGCTCCCCCTCCTCCGTTGCCCCGGCTCCCGGTTGCCCTCGGCGCCGCGACCCGATCTCCACCTCGAGCCACCCGTCGTCGATGCCGATCCGGAGGGTCAGATCCCCCATCTGGTCGTCGGTGGCGATCCCCTCGAGACCACTGCGCGCCTCCTCGGACACCCGCCGATGCTGGGCGGCCCCGGCCCGGCGGATCGCGGACATGACGAGACCCACGACCTCGCGCCGGGTCGATTCGGCCACGGGAACCCGTTCGCGGATGGCGGGCGCTTCGAGCGGATCGGGAGCGGCGTTCATGCGGAGAACCTCCTCACGCACGCCAGCAAGGGCTGTCGGCCACACAGGAACGTTCCCCGCTGCTCCGAGGCGAAACACGACCGTGGCCTGCCCCTTCGATTCGGTCCTGTCGCCGCATGTACCCGGGACGGCGGCGCCCTAGTCCCTGGGGAAGGTGCAGGGGGCGAGGGCGCACATCGCGTCGAACCGGCGGTGGAGGCGGACGCCCAGCCGGTACTGGAGAAGGACCGTCTCGGGGCGGCCGGCCAGGTTCTCGAGCTCGTACGGATCGCGCCGGAGGTCGTACAGCTCGTGCTTCGTCGACGAGTACTCGATGTAGACGTACCGGTCGGTGTGCAGGCCGAGGTACCGCAGGGGGCCGGCGGCCCCCACGACGTTGCGCCCCTCCCATTCGAACAGGAACTCGGTGCGCCAGTGCACGTTCCCCCGGCGCAGGAGCGGGACGATGCTCCTCCCGTCCTGCGGGAGGCCGGGCTGCGTGCCGGCCAGCTGGGTCAGGGTCGGGGCGATGTCGACGTTCGTCACCAGGCGGGGCTCCACGACGGCGTGGTCGATCCAGGGGACCCGGACCACCATCGGGACGCGGATCGACTCCTCGTACGGCCACGTCTTCGACTGCAGGCGGTGCTCGCCCCACAGGAAGCCGTTGTCCGAGGTGAAGATCACGATGGTCCGGTCCAGCACGCCGCGGTCCCGGAGGGCCGACACCATCCGTCCCACGTCCCTGTCCATGGACTTCAACGACTCCATCATGTGCCGGCGGATCTTCTGAGCGGTGTCGACCGCGTCGGGGGACATGGGCGGGACCCGGTCGCCCCACGGCTTGTCCGAGACGTCGGCCTCGTCGAACGACGGCGGCATGAACGGCGGCAGGTTCGCGTAATCCTCCTCGTCCTGGGGTGCGCCCTGGGCGGGCCGGTGGGGGTTGCTGGGGGTCACGTAGGCGAAGAACGGCTCCGGGGCGTTCCGGACGAACGAATCGACCTTCCGGGTGATCACGTCGGTCTGGTAGTCCGCGGGGTCCTCCCCGTACGAGTGGATGTGGCCCTCGTCGTTCATCAGGTAGTCGTAGTACCGGCTCTGGGGCTCGGCGTCGACGGCGTGCCACCGGGCCCACCCCGGGGGGATCCCGCACCGGTCGAGGTCCGGGTAGCCGTTCAGGTACTTGCCGAACAGCCCGGTCGTGTACCCCGCGTCGGTGAGCCACGTGGCCACGGTCGATCGGTCGTCGAACGCGGCGGCCCCGCCTTGCGGGCCCACGTTGTCGAGCACGCCGGTGTGGCTGGAGACCTGGCCGGTGAGGAACCCGGCCCGGGCCGGGCAGCACACCGGCGTAGTGACGTAGAAGTGCGTGAACGTGATGCCGTGCCCGCCCAGGAGGCGCCGGACGTTCGGCATGCCCCACAGCGTGTCGGCCCGCTGGTCGTCGGAGATGATCAGCAGGACGTTCGGCGCGCCGGGGGCGGCCGTGCCCCTCGGGAGGGCGGAGCGGTCGAACAGGCCCGGGCACCCCGTCCCCACGCCCGCGCCGACCGCGGTGAGGGCCGCGGCCACCAGGGCCGTCGGCACCACCACCAGCCATCGCCTCGTCCCGGTCCCCACGCCGGGCGCGACATTCCGTGGTCGGCCGCCCGGGTGTCAACTCCGGCGGCCCGTGATTCGCCGGACCGGCCGCCGGTTCGCCGTCCGTCGGGCGCTACGCTGTTCGCGTCCGGCCGGTCGCGAAGGAGGTTCCAGGTGACGGGGTTCGAGGGGTCGGTGGTGGCCATCTTCGTGGCGCCCCAGGCGGAGGCGCCGACCACCGAGGTGGCCGAGGCGAACGCCGTGGCGGGGCAGGGGCTGGAGGGTGACCGCTACTTCCGGGGCGCCGGCACCTGGACCGGCGCCGGCGAGGAGCACATCGCGAAGCGCCAGGTCACGCTGATCGAGTCGGAGGCCATCGAGGCCGCCCGCCGGGAGTACGAGGTCCCGCTGTCCCTCGGCGAGCATCGCCGGAACATCGTGACGGCCGGCGTCCCCCTCAACCACCTGGTGGACCGAGAGTTCCTCATCGGCGAGGTCCGCCTCCGGGGCGTGAAGCTGTGCGAGCCCTGCAACCACATGGAGGCGCTGTCGAAGCCCGGCGCGCGCAAGGCCCTGCTCCACCGTGGCGGCCTCCGGGCCGAGATCCTGGAATCGGGGACGATCCGCGCGGGCGATCCCGTCGTCCCCGCATGACCGCGGCCTACGCCGCGGCCCTCCGCAGCCTGGCCACCGTGCGCTCCCGGCCCAGCAGGGCCAGCGACTCCGGAAGCGGCGGCGAGACCGTGGTCCCCGTGACCGCGGCCCGCACGGGCTGCCAGCCCTTGGTCCGGTTGAGCCCGCGGGCCTGGACCAACTCGTCGAGCGCGCCGGCGATGGCCGGGGCCGTCCATGTGCCCAGGGCCTCCAGGCGGTCCGCGGCCTCGGTGAGGTATTCCGCCCCCACCTTCTCCACCGCCGCGCGGGCCCGTTCGTCGAGTGGGACGTCGTCCCGGAACAGGAACCGGAGGAGCTCCGGGGCCCGGTCCAGGGTCTGCATCCGCTCCTTCACGAGCGGCGCGGCCTGGCGGACCACGCGGATGTCGGCCGGCTCGCCGGCATCGGCCAGGACGTCCACCAGGCGGACCGCGAGGTCCTCGTCCGAGAGCTGCCGGAGGTACTGCCCGTTCATCCACTCGAGCTTCTGGGCGTCGAACACCGCGGGATGATGCGACACGTGCGACAGATCGAACGCCTCGACGAGCTCCTGACGCGAGAACAGCTCCCGGTCCCCCCCGGGCGACCACCCCAGGAGCGCCAGGTAGTTCACCACCGCGTCGGGGAGGTAGCCGTGCTCGCGGAACCATTCCACCGCCACCGCGCCGTGGCGCTTGGAGAGCTTGGCCCGGTCCGGTCCCAGGATCAGCGGGAGGTGCGCGTACCGGGGCGGTTCGGCCCCCAGCGACTCGAACAGCAGGAGCTGCCGGGGGGTGGACGGCAGGAGGTCCTCGCCCCGGATCACGTGGGTCATGCCCATGCGGATGTCGTCCACGCCGGAGGCCAGCAGGTACGTCGGCGAACCGTCGGACCGGACGACGATGAAGTCCCGGAGCGAATCCGAGGCGAAGCGCGAGGGCCCCTTCACCAGGTCGTCGAACTCCACGTCGCGGCCCTCGGGGATGGCGAACCGCAGCGCCCAGGGACGGCCCTCGGCCTCGAATGCTGCCCGCTCGGTGTCGGTGAGGCGGCGGCACCGCCCGTCGTAGCCCGGCGCGGAGCCCCGGGCCAGGGCCTCCTTCCGGCGGGCCTCCAGCTCCTCCGGCGTGCAGTAGCACCGGTACGCGTGCCCTCCGGCGGCGAGCTGCTCGCCCACCTTCCGGTAGACGTCGTAGCGCTCGGTCTGCCGGTACGGGCCGTGGAGCCCCCCGACCTCCGGTCCCTCGTCCCAGTCCAGCCCCAGCCACCGCAGGGACCGCTCGAGGACCTGGACCGCCTCGTCGGTGACCCGGTCGGCGTCGGTGTCCTCCACCCGAAGCACGAACACCCCGCCGTGGTGCCGGGCGAACAACCAGTTGAACAGCGCCGTGCGGGCCCCGCCCACGTGGAGGAACCCACTGGGCGCCGGCGCGAACCGGCAGCGGACGGGGTTCGAGTCGCTCACGACCTCACATCTTCGCAGGCGCCCGGCGTCACGACGCCGCGACGGTGTTCGACAGCGTGCCGATGCCCTCGATCTCGACCTCCACCCGGTCCCCGGGGCGCATGGGGCCGATCCCGGCGGGGGTGCCGGTGAGGATGACGTCGCCGGGGAGGAGCGTCATGAACGTCGAGACGAAGGCGATGAGGCCGGCCGGACCGAACGTCAGGTCGGAGGTCCGGGCGTCCTGGCGGACCTCGCCGTTCAGGCGGGTCTGGAGGTGGAGGTCCAGGGGGTCCAGCTCGGTCTCGATCCAGGGCCCCAGCGGACAGGCCGTGTCGAACCCCTTGGCCCGGGTCCACTGGCCATCGCGGGCCTGGAGGTCGCGGAGCGTGGCGTCGTTCCCGCACGTGTACCCCAGGATGGCCAGGGCGGCGTCCTCCGGGGACAGACGCCGGGCCAGCCGGCCCACAACCACCGCCAGCTCGCCCTCGTAGTCGAGCCGCTCCCCCACGGGCGGGTGGACGATGGGGTCGTCGGGGCCGATCACTGAGGTGGACGGCTTCAGGAACACCAGGGGCTCGTCGGGAACCTCGCCCCCCATCTCCCGGGCGTGCTCGGCGTAGTTCTTGCCCACGCCCACGACCTTCGACGGCAGCACGGGGGCCAGCAGGCGGACGTCGTCGCGCGGGATGGCCTCGCCGGTGGGAACGGGCTGTTCGAAGAACGTGCCTCGCAGGGGCTGCACGGCGTCGCCGTCGAGGACGCCCGTGGCGATGCGGTCGCCGAATCGGAATCGGACCAGTCGCACCGGCGGAGGCTACCCGATCGGGACAAGAGTGAGGCCGGGACCTGGCGGCCCCGGCCTCAACGCGCGCGAGCGAGGGGGGGACTCGCGCTCGCTTCCTTCACCGGTATTCTGCGCCCGCTCGGCCCGATCCGTCGAACCGTGACCGAATCCGATGTCGCGGACACGACGGCTCGCGGTCGAATACCAGCGGTCCGGTGGGACCGGTCACCAGGAACCCTCCAACCGCCCCTCCGTATGAGAGGGTAGGCAACCGTATGCAGATCCCCAGACACGCCGCGCCCAGGCGCAGGGGCGGAGGAGGCCGGCGCGTGCTCGCCGTCCTGTTCGTGCTGGCCCTCCTCGCAGGGGGCGCGTACGCCGTGGTCGAGCACCCCTGGTCGAAGGAGAAGGCCGGGCCCGGCGAGAGCCCGAAGGCCTCCGGCTCGCACGGCCCCCGCCCCACGGTGAACGTGAAGCACCCGATCAAGCACATCGTGTTCCTGATCAAGGAGAACCGATCGTTCGACGAGTACTTCGGCAAGTACCCGGGCGCGAACGGCGTCACCACCGGGAAGATCCTGGTGAAGGGCAAGCCCCAGGACTACCCGCTCCCGCCCGCGGTGGATATCCAGCCCCACGACATCACCCACGGCTTCGTGTCGGGGATCCTGTCGATCGACGGCGGCAAGATGGACGGGTTCAACACGATCCTCGGGGGGACCGACAAGTCCAACTACAACGTGATGAGCCGGGAATGCAAGGTCTCGCCGAAGGACGGCTCGGACAAGGCCGGGAGCGGCTGTATCCCGGCCTACTACCAGTACGCGGACCGGTTCGTGCTGGCCGACAACTTCTTCACCTCGATGTTCGGCCCCACCACGCCGGAGCACCTGTACACGGTGGCCGCGGACGCGAACGGCGTGACGGACAACCCGCGGGACTCATCCATAACTGGGAAGTTCATGTGCGACGACCCCACCGAGAACGCGCCGGCGTTCGACCTGAAGTCCCTCACCAAGGAGCAGGTCAGGCAGATCGAGTTCTTCGAAGACAACATCCAAGGCCATTACCCCGACTACGTGTTCAAGATCAACTCGTACCAGCACCAGCAGCGGCTCTGCTTCGACATCCCGGTTCTGGCCGACGAGCTGGACAAGGCCGGCGTCTCGTGGCGGTACTACACCGACGGCGAGCGAATCCAGAACGCGATGCTGGCCATCGACCACATCTGGAACGGGCCCGACCACAAGTTCATCCAGAGCCCGGAGCAGTTCATCAAGGACATCAAGGACGGGAAGATGCCCTCGGTCTCGTGGCTCAGCCCGCCGGACTCGTTCAACGAGCACCCCGGCGGGGGCATCAGCGTGTGCGCCGGGGAGAACTGGACCGTCCAGCACATCAACGCGGTGATGCACTCGAAGTACTGGGAGTCGACGGCCATCGTGGTGGTGTGGGACGACTTCGGGGGGTTCTACGACCATGTGAAGCCGCCCCGGTACGACGTGATGGGGCTGGGGCCCCGGACCCCCGCGCTGATCATCTCGCCGTGGACCAAGGAGGGGGACAACGCCCTCGGCGGGGCCATCGACAACACCACCTACGAGTTCTCCTCGGTGCTGGCGTTCATCGAGAAGACGTTCCACCTGAAGCCCCTCACCGCGCGGGACAAACAGGCGGACCCCCTGTCCGGCGTGTTCGACTTCAAGCACCCGGACTACAGCAAGATGGTCCTCGACTATCGGTCCGACTGCCCGTACGGGTCGGAGCTCACCCCCGAATGAGGGGTGCCGCGAGGCCACTGCGCCGAGGGGTCGCCGCCGCGTTGGTGGCGCTGGCGCTGTCCGCGTGCGGAGGCGGAGGGATCTCGCAGACGCCGTCCTCGGGCCCGTCGAGCCCGAAGGGGAACGATGCCATCGAGCAGGCCACCCGGCGGCTGTGCGGCGACCTCCTGCTGATCCAATCCGGGTTCCGTACCGACGCCCTGGCGCGCCTGGGGCCGAAGCTCGTGGCCGACGCCACCGCGTTCGCTGCAGCGGGCGACGCGACGACCGCGAAGGCGATCCGGGGCTTCTCCAAGGCCATCGCCAAGCTGCGGCAGGCCCTCCTCCAGCACGCGGGCGTGGACGAGGCCCAGCACGCGGTCCTGCGAGCCCTGGGGCGCCTCCCGGCCTGTTAGCCCGGCGGGCGGATCGCCGGGTCGGGCCCAGCGATGCCCTCGGGCCACGAACTCACCTTCCCGGAGCTCCGACCACGAGGGACGCGCTAGTCGGCGACCGGGGTGAGCCAGTCCGAGTAGCGGTCGTTCTCGCCGTGGACCGCGGCGAAGAACTCGCTCTGGATCTCCTTCGTGATCGGGCCCCGGCCGTCGGATGCGACGGCCCGGTCGTCGATCTCCTTGATCGGGCAGACCTCGGCGGCCGTTCCCGTGAAGAAGGCCTCGTCGGCGAAGTACAGGTCGGTCCGGACCAGGTTCTTCTCGTGGACCGTGTAGCCGAGGTCGCGGGCGATCGTCATCACGGAGTCACGGGTGATGCCGTCCAGGCATCCCGCCGACAACGGCGGCGTGAGCAGCTCGCCGTCCTTGATCACGAACACGTTCTCGCCGGTCCCGTCGGTCACGTAGCCCGACTGGTTCAGCATGATGGCCTCGTCGTAGCCGGCCTTCACCGCCTCCACCTTGGCCAGCCCCGAGTTGATGTACTGCCCGGTGGCCTTGGCCCCCGGCGGGATCACGTTCGGATCCAGCCGCTTCCACGACGAGATCTTCACCCGCGCGCCCTTCTCCAGGGCCTCCTCGCCCAGGTACACCCCCCAGTGCCACACCGAGATCGACACGTTGACCGGCGCGTTCAGCGGGTTCAGCCCCATCTCGCCGTACCCCCGGTGGACCAGCGGCCGGATGTAGCAGGCCTCCATCTCGTTGGCCCGGACGGTCTCCCGGATGCCGTCGTGGATGGCCTCCGAGGAGAACGGGACCTCCATCTGGTACAGGTGGGCCGAACGGAACAGCCTCCGGACGTGCTCGGGAAGACGGAAGACGGCGGTGCCGTGCCTGGTGTCGTATGCGCGGATGCCCTCGAAGACGCCCGTCCCGTAGTGCAGCGCGTGGGTCAGGATGGGGATCCGGGCTTCGTCCCAGTCGACGAGCTCTCCATCGACCCAGACCACCTTGACGGGCTCAACCGGCACCGGCGCCTCCTTCCGGCCGTGCGCGAACAGGGGGTGCTCGCGTCGCTCTCGGGCCCAAAGCATACCCGTGCCACCGGAGCGAGCATGAGCCCAGGGCCTCGAAAACACGGGGCCGAATGGCGGAATCCGGACGGCCTTCCGGCTCGGCGGGAGTCCGGGATCAGCCCGGCAGGACGATGGCCCGGGCCCGTTCGGCGCCGATCTCGGTGGCGATCCGCTGGAGGACCTCCGGCGGGACCGGGGAGTCCACCGTGACCCCCATGAGGGCCGGCCCCCCGGCCGCCTTGCGGGCCACCTGCGCGCCGGCGATGTTCACGCCGGCCTCCCCCAGCAGCGAACCGATCCTCCCGATCACGCCGGGCCGGTCCTCGTACAGGAAGAACGCCATGTGGGTGGTGGGGGCCATGTCCACGTCGAAGTCGAACACCTGGACCAGGCGCTCGGCGTCGCGCTTGCCGACCAGGGTGCCGGCCACCGCGACCTCGCCGCCGTCGGTCTCGCCGCGGAGCGAGACCAGGTTCACGTAGTCGCGGCTCACCGTGGACTTGCGTTCGGACAGGGAGATCCCCCGTTCGCCGGCGATGATGGGCGCGTTCACGTAGCTCACCGGCTCGTGGACCACGCCCCGGAGGCACCCCTTCAGCGCGGCCAGCGTCAGCACGCGGGTGTCCGTCTCCGCGATCCGCCCGGTGTACTCGCACTCCAGCGACTGCAGCGCGCCTTCGGCCAGGCCGGTGAGGACCGCGCCCAGGCGCTCCACCAGCGGCAGGAACGCCCGGACGGCCTCCGGGACGTCCGCGCCGGCGGACACGTTCACGGCGTACGGGACGAACTCGCCCCGGAGCGCCAGCCGGACCATCTCGGCGATCGAGGTCCCGGCCTTGTCCTGGGCCTCCACGGTGGACGCGCCGAGGTGCGGGGTGACCACCACGTTCTCCAGCTCGAACAGCGGCGACTCGGTGGTGGGCTCCACCGCGAACACGTCGAGCGCGGCGCCCCCCAGCCGCCCGTCCTTGAGGGCCTTGGCCAGCGCGTCCTCGTCGACGATCCCGCCCCGGGCCGTGTTCACCAGCCGCGCGCCGTCCTTCATCAGGGCCAGCTCGCGCTCGCCGATGAGGCCCTCGGTCTCGGGCGTGCGCGGGAGGTGCACGGTGAGGAAGTCGGACTGGACCAGCACGGCCTCCAGGCCCGGCATCAGCTCCACGCCCATCTCCTTGGCCCGGTCCCTGCTCACGTAGGGGTCGTAGGCGATCACGCGCATGCCGAACGCGGCCGCCCGGTGGGCCACCATGGCCCCCACCCGACCCAGGCCGAGGACGCCGATGGTCTTCCCGGCCAGCTCGACGCCCTGGAACCGGGAGCGGGACCACGCGCCGCCCCGCAGCGCCCGGTCGGCCTGGGGGATGTTCCGGGCCTGGGCCAGGAGCAGGGCGATGGTGTGCTCGGCGGCCGACAGGATGTTCGACTGCGGCGCGTTCACCACCATCACGCCCCGACGCGTTGCCGCCTCGACGTCCACGTTGTCGAGCCCGATCCCCGCCCTGGCGATGACCTTCAGGTTCTCCGCGGCCTCGATGACGTCCGCGTCCACCCGGGTCTGTGAGCGCACGATCAGGGCGTCGTACGGGGCGATGGCCTCGGCCAGGCCCGCCGAGGCGAGGTCCTCCCGGACGTCCACCTGGAAGTCCCGCCGGAGCAGCGACAGCCCCCGTTCGGACAGGCTCTCGGTGACCAGGATCATCATGGCCCGCCTATTGTCCCGGCTCGACGCCCCGGTGTCCGCCCGGCGCCGGAAGATCCCGCTGCCCGATCCCCCGTTCTCCCCTTGCGCGCGCCGCCCGGAGGGACCACGCTCGCGGAGGACGACCGGGGAGGACGCCATGGCAGGGACGAACGGCACGGCACGGCTGACGACGCGGTGCGGATCCGGCATCGGCCTGGCGGTGCTGTTGGTGGCGGCGCTCGCGGCGCCGGCCCGGGCGGGAGGACCCACGGCGCTCGTGGTGGAGCCCCGCAACGACGTCACGCCGGCGATGGGCCGCCACTACCTGGCGTGGGCCCGCGCCACGGGGCGCTTCAGCGACTCCCCATACCGGGTACGGGTCCTCGACCGCGAGACGAAGACCCTGACCATCCTGAACGACCGGGGCTCCGCCTTCGGCGGCGGGTTCGACGGCAACGCGTTCGTGTACCAACTTGCCGAACGGGGCAACTCCGACCTGCGATGGATCAACATGAAGACCGGTGTCCGTCACGGGTTCCCGGCCTCGGTGAACTCGCGGGCCTGGGACTTCCACCCCACGGTGTCCGGCAACTGGATCCTGTTCGGCCGCAACGCCGTCAACCAGGGGTACGGGTACAGCATCCTGCTCTTCAACACCGACACGCTCGAGCTGCGCAAGCTCGCGACGCGGTCGGATCGATTCGGGGCCCTGTACCCCGGGCAGGTGAACGGACGGTACGCGGTGTGGACCCGCACCGGCCGGCAGAGCTGGGACGTCTTCCTGTACGACATCGCGGCGGGGACCACCACGCGGCTTCCGAGGGGCGGGTTCTTCGCGCAGTACGCGCCGTCGGTGACGAGCTCGGGGGCCGTGTACTTCGCCCGCAGCGGGAACGGATGCGGCGTGGGCGTGGGACTGGCCAAGCGGCCCATCGGCGGCCCGACCACGGAGCTGCTGACGTTCCCGAAGGGAGAGGACGTCCCGGAGACCTACGTCTTCGAGGATTCCTCGCACGTGGTCCATTTCGTGTACGCGCCCGACGCGACGTGTGAGGGCGCCGGCGACATCTATGAGCTCACCGACGACGGAGGCGAGGCCGCGGCTTCCGCGGGGCGCCCCGCTCCGCGGCCGATGGCCCGAGCGGCCCCCAAGGCGTTCGACCTGCCGTACCTCCCCTAGGACCTCACGGAGCGGTCACGGCCCGGCAGCGGGAGAACTCGCTGGTGTCGCCGTTCGGGGCCATGGCCGTCGCCGTGACCTGGCGGCCGAGGGCCAGCGCCGTGGAGAGCGTCACCTGGAAGGTGGCCTTCCCGGTCGCGTCGGTGGTCGCGGAGACGGTTCGCAGGAACGTCGTGCCCTCGCCGAACCCGCTGGGGTCGCAGTCGGGGCTCGAGTACAGCCGGATGACGAACTTCGTCGCCGCCAGGGAGTTGATCGTCCCCCTGATCGTCGTGGAGTCCGACCCCCGGACGGCCTTGCCGACCACCGGGAAGTTCTGGAGGCCGTTCGGGCCGGTGTCGGCGTCGCCGGCGTCGTTCGCGGTGACGCCGTCCCCGGACTGATGGGTCGGGTCGAGGTCGATGCCCAGCCCCCCGTTGTCGTGGATCGAGTTCCGGAGGAAGCGAATCCCGCCGAAGTCGGCCGGGACGAGGATCCCGGGGCCGGTGTTCGACGCGATCCTGTTGGCGGTGGCAGCCTTCGCGCCTCCGATCCGGGCGCCGTTGGTCTCCACCACGATGCCGGCATCGCCGTTGCCGAGGGGCTGTCCGGACGCGCTCACGCCCACCCGGTTCCCCAGGACCCGGACCCCGGTGCCCACGATCTCGGCGCCGAGGCCGATGTTGCCCGAGATCACGTTCCCCGCGCCGGCAGCGCCACCACCGAGGAGATCGCCGTCCCCCTCGACCACGATGCCGTTGGCGTTCGGGATGGCCACCTCCCCGGAGGCGTCGGTCCCGATGAAGTTGCCCTGGATGACGTTGCCCCCGGAGCCCGCACCCACCGTGGCGGTCTTGATGCCCGGGTTGAACGGGGTCCCGGCGACGACGTTCCCCGCGCCCGGGACCTTGCCGCCGATCAGCGTGTGGATCCCGATGACGTGGATCCCCAGGCTGTTGCCGATCGGGGCGGTGCCCGCGGCGTTCGTGCCGATGAGGTTGCCCTGGATCACGGCGCCCTCGACCTGCGAGCCGACGAAGATCCCGTCGCCCGGGTTGCCGGAGATCAAGTTGCCGGCCCCCACGGCCGTGCCGCCGATGATCACGCCGGTCGGCGAGTCGTCGAGCTCGATCCCCGCTCCGTTTCCGAGCGCGGCCGTGCCGTCGAGGTTGGTCCCGATCCGGTTGCCCTGGATGATCACGTTCGCCGTGGTCCCGCTCCCGAGCTCCTCCACCAGGATCCCCTGCTGCGACTGTCCCGAGACGACGTTGCCGGCCCCCGCGGCCGTGCCGCCGATCGTCATGGCGGTCGCCACCTGCACGTGGATCCCCGACAGACCGTTCGGGACGGCGGACTGCCCGGTCGCGTCGGTACCGATGAGGTTGCCCTGGATCACCGCGTCGGACACGCGCGCGAGGATCCCGTCGTGGAGGTTGCCGGAGATCACGTTCGGAGCGCCGGGGGCACCGATCGTCAGGTCGCTGGGGTTCAGCTGCATCCCGATCCCGGCGCCGTTGGGGATCGCAGCGGTGCCGTCGGCGTTCGTCCCGATCAGGTTGTTCTCGACCAGCGCCGAGTCTGCTGCGATCTCGATGCCGTCGCTCTCGTTGCCGGAGACGAGGTTCCCCTGGGCGGGGCTCGCCCCTCCGATCACCACGTTCGGTCCGCCGGCGTCGAGGATCCCGAAGCCCGAGTTCGCCAGCGCCGCGGTGCCCTCCGGGTTCGTGCCCACGAAGTTGCGCTCCACGTGGTCACCGCCCTGGGCGTCGGCGAGGACGATGCCGCCGTTGAAGCGGTTGACGACCAGACCCCGGACCACGGACGGGCCCGCGCCGACGGTCAGCCCCGTCTGGGTCGGGACGTTCGTCCCCGCGAGCTCGATGCACGGGTGGGCGAGCTGCACGCTGCACGGATCGCTTCCCGAGGCCGCGGGCTGGGTGGTTCCGTCGATCACGACCTGGTCCGTGATGTCGGGCAGCACCGCGCTGGGCGAGATCGTCTTGGGGCCGGTCCCGATGACGAACCTGATCGTGTCGCGCCCGGTCTCGGCGTGCCCGTTCGCCGTCTGGATCGCCGCCCGGAGCGTGCACACCGTCCCGTGGGAGGAGACGTTGCACACGCCGTTGTCGGGGGTCGGGTCGGCGGTGTCCAGCACGCTGTTGACGGTGATCGTGATCGCCGGGACCGCCGCATGGGCCGGCGCCGCCACGAGGAAGCACGCGACGGCGAACAGGTACGCGATGGCGATGCGCGTTCGAACCATGGTCCCCCCTCGGAGCGTTCCCCCGTTCGAGTCAGGCCGAGTGTAGGGACCGCTCCGGGGGAACCGCAAGGGGTTCGTCCCAGTTCCTTGCGCGCGGGTCGGGCTCCTTCGCCCGCAGGGGACGCGGTCGGGCGTCGGCCGGCCGGAATTCCCGCCGGCATGTGGCGGGTTGTGAGGGGGTGGAAGGAGCGTGTCGGACGGGCTGCGTATCATGGCCGGTCGATGGGACGGCGCTCGACGAACTGCTGCTTGGAAGGAGCGACCGGGTGACGGAGACGGCCGCGAGCGAGGGCGCGACGAGGCTCGATCGATCGGTCGAGCCGCTCCTCGAACAGCACCGGGCCGAGCTCACGGCGTACGCGTACCGGATGCTGGGGTCGCCGTTCGAGGCCGAGGACGCGGTGCAGGAGGCCTTCATTCGCGCCTGGCGGGGGTTCGGCCGGTTCGAGGGACGGGCGGCGCTGCGGTCGTGGCTGTACCGGATCGTGACGAACGTGTGCCTGGACATGCTGAAGGGCAGGCGGAGCCGGGCCCTCCCGATGGACCTCGGGCCGGCGGGGACGGCGGACGCGGTCCTCGGCGACCCGCTCCCCGAGCCGGCGTGGCTGGAGCCCGTCCCGGACGGGCGGGTGGTTCCCGAGAGCGGTGACCCGGCCGAGCTGGTGGAGTCGCGGGAGTCGATCCGGATGGCGTTCGTGGCCGCGCTCCAGCACCTCCCGCCCCGCCAGCGGGCCGTGCTGATCCTGCGGGAGGTCTTGCGGTGGAAGGCCACTGAGGTCGCGGAGCTCCTCGACACCTCGGTGGCGGCGGTCAACAGCGCGCTCCAGCGAGCCAGGGCCACGATCGCGGCGAGCCACGTGACGGAGGACGGCCCGCGGGAGCCGCTGGACCAGGCACAGCGAGCCCTCCTGGACCGCTACGTCGACGCGTTCGAACGGTACGACATGCGGTCGCTGACCTCCCTGCTCCACGAGGACGCCTCGTGGTCGATGCCGCCGTACGAGCTGTGGCTGCGGACCCACGAGGACGTCGTCAAGTGGTGCCTGGGGCCCGGCATCGGGTGCAGGGACTCCCGGCTGGTGCCGGTGCAGGCGAACGGCCTCCCGGCGTTCGGCCAGTACAAGCCGGCCCCCGACGGCGGCCTCGAGCCCTGGTCGCTCCAGGTGGTGCAGGTCTCAGGCGACCGGATCGCCGGGATCATCTTCTTCCTCGACACCGAGCGGCTGTTCCCGCTGTTCGGCCTGCCTCCCCGGCTCGAGCGGTAGCGCCGCGAGCGGCAGGACGCCGAGGAGGCCCGTCAGCGCCAACAGCCCCCGGAGGTCGTGGCACGCGTTCCGCAGCCGAAGCTGGCGGCCGGACCGCAGGGCGGTGAGCCTGAGCCGGGCCAGAGCGTCGATGGTGGCGAGATCGGGGGCCGTGAGCGCCGCGACGTCGCAGACCACCCGGTCGCTCCGGCATCTCCGCAGCAGCTCGTGGGCGCCCGCGCACAGGGCCGGGATGTCGGCTCGGGCGATCGGACCGCGCAGGACGAGGACCGCCGTCCCCGGCTCCGGAGGAGAGTGAGGTGGCAGCGCCGGGAGCTCCTCCCGGGCGGCCGGGCGGGCCCGTTCGTGCTCATGCATCTCTGGAGTCAAGACCACCCGACCGGGCCGAACTCATCGCCGTCCCGGACTGCGACCGATGAGTTCGCGGATTTCGGGCAGTCTTCACTGGGACAATTCGGAGCGGAAGAGGAGGAACGGCGATGCGGAAGGTCATCGTGAGCGAGTTCCTGAGCCTGGACGGGGTGATGCAGGGCCCGGGCGACGCCAACGAGGACAGGAGCGGCGTGTTCGAGCACGGCGGGTGGCAGCTCCAGTTGTTCGACGACACGCTCGGGAACGCCGTCATGGAGACCATGGCCCAGACCGGGGCCTTCCTGCTGGGACGGGTCACCTACGAGATCTTCGCCGGGTACTGGCCGAACGCTCCGGCCGACGACCCCCTGGCCCAGATCATCAACAGCCTGCCCACGTACGTGGCCTCCACCACGCTGCAGGAGCCCCTCGAGTGGAAGACGGCGACGCTGCTCCAGGGCGACGTCGCGGAGGCGGTCGCCCGTCTGAAGGAGGAGGAGGGAAAGGACATCCAGGTGATCGGGAGCGGCGGGCTCGTCCAGACCCTGCTCGAGCACGGGCTGGTCGACGAGCTCCGGCTCATGATCCACCCCCTCGTGCTGGGGGGCGGGAAGCGCCTGTTCCGGGACGGGAACCCGAAGACGAACCTTCGGCTGGTGGACAGCACGACCTCCACCACGGGTGTGGTGATCCTCACCTACCGGCCGGAGGAGTGACGGTTCGGGTTCGGCCCGGCGGGGTCAGCCCGTTCCGCGCTGGGCGGCCCTGGCGCGTTCGGCCGCGAAGACCTCCTCGGCCGCCGCGACCGCGCTCCCTCGCTTGACCGGGTAGCCCATGCCGTCGAGGGTCATCTCCAGCGCGGCCAGCCCGCGGATCATGTCGAGCCGGTCGTAGTAGCCGAGGTGGCCGATCCGGAACACCTTGCCCTTCAGCGGACCCTGGCCGGGCGCGAGGACGATGCCGTGCTCGGCCCGGACCCGGGCCACCAGCTCGTTGCCGTCGATACCCTCGGGGGCCCGGATGGCGGTGACCGCCCAGGCCTTCTCCGGGTTGTCGCCGAACAGGTCGAGCCCCAGGGCGCGGACGCCCTCCTTCAGGCCCATGGCCAGGACGCGGTGTCGCTCCAGCGCGGCATCCGCGCCGTCCGCGAAGTACAGGTCGAGCGCCGCCTGGAGCCCCTGGACCAGCGAGATCGCGGGCGTCCACGGGTTCTCTGGATCGGGGAGGTCGTAGGACGCCTTGTAGGCCGCCCAGTCGAAGTAGAACCGCGGGCAGGTGGCCTGCTTGCTGGCCTCCCAGGCCTTCGGGCTGACCGCGACGAACGCGAGGCCGGGGGTCGCGCTGAGGGCCTTCTGCGAGCCGCCGCAGGC
Source organism: Actinomycetota bacterium (assembly GCA_036394995.1). Lineage (GTDB taxonomy): Bacteria > Actinomycetota > UBA4738 > UBA4738 > JACQTL01 > DASWED01. The sequence continues at coordinate 9,518 of DASWED010000116.1, read as the reverse complement.
GACGTCCACGCCCCATTCGTCGCATTCGAACGGGACCGCGCCGACGCTCGAGACGCAGTCCACGGCGAGGAGGACGCCGGTGTCCTTCGCGATCTCGCCGACGGCCTCGATGTCGTGCAGGACCGCGGTGGACGTCTCGGACTGCTGGACGAGGATGCCCTTGGTGGGGGCCTCCTCGACGGCCTGGCGGACATCCTCGGGCTTGAGCGCACGGCCCCACTCGTAGTCGATCGTTCGGACGTCGAGGCCGTAGACCTGGGCGATCTTGGCGAACCGCTCCCCGAAGTACCCGGCCACGGGAACGACAACGCGGTCGCCCGGGGAGAACATGTTCGCGACGGCGGACTCGAGAGCGCCAGTCCCGGACGACGTGAACACGAGGACGTCGTTCGAGGTGCGGAACAGCCGCTGGAGCTGTTCGGTGACCTCGCGGAGCAGCTTCCCGTACCCCGGACCGCGGTGGTACACGAGTGGCTGCGACTGCGCCTGCAGAACCTGCGGCGGTACCGGAACGGGCCCAGGTGCCATAAAGATCTCGGGCTTGTCCATCGAGCATGCTCCTTCGGTTGCAGCTATCGCCTGGATTCGACGGGATCCCGGCCAGCCTAGCATCCGCGCTCAGCTGCCCCGCCAAGAGCGGTCCGGCCACGATCCCCCCGGCCACCAGTCGCTGGGCCACGAGTAGCCGGGCCACGAGCCGCTCCTCGAGTGCGACGGTGACGGATCCCGTTTCGCGTCGTGCCGGTCAACGCGGGCCAGCGCTACGGCGGCGCCCGCCCACTCATCTCGATCTCCGTCCCGTCGGGCCGGAAGAACACCGGACGGTCCTCCCGCATCTGCACCCGGAACCCGTGGTGGTGGATCTTGCGGTGGTGCCGGCGGCACAGCAGGACCAGGTTCGACAGGTCCGTCGGTCCCCCGTCGGTCCAGTGCCGGATGTGGTGGCCGTCACACCAGGAGGGGGGACGGTCACACCCCGGGAAGGCGCAGTGCCGGTCCCTCACCACCAACGCCTTGCGGATCCCCGCGGGGACCGTCTTGCGGTCCCTGCCCACCTCCAGGGGAAGCGAGCCTCCTGAGGTGATGACCCGGGACACCTGCGCGTCGCAGGCGAGACGCCGCAGCGTCTCCGGGGTGATCCTGCCGGTATCCGAGAGCTCCGCGGAGTATCCGGCCCGTCCCTCCAGCGCCTCCAGGTCACACACCACGGTGACGTGGGGACGTTCCCCTCCGTGGCGGGGACGGTGAGAGGAGTCCAGGAACCTCCGGCACACCTTCCCCAGGGCGTCGGCCCGCATCTGCTCGGGGGTCCGGTCGTCGTCGGGACTCCGCTCGCGCATCCACGGCCCGGTGACGGCCGACAGGGCCGAGATCACCACCTGCCCCGTCTCGGGGTCGAGGTCCCCGTCTATCCGGACCATCCCCTCGAACGTGGGTGAGGCGTGGAGCTTCCTGCGCTGGAACCGCTCTTCCTCGTCCCTCACGGCCTGCTCGGGGGAGACGACCTCCCTCCAGTGCTCCACGGCCCTGCGAAGGTCCTTGACCCCCAGTGACCGGGCCGTGTCCACCAGGAGGTCCTCGGCCCTGGAGAACTCCTCGGGGTTGGACTCCCGGGCCCCGATCAGCTGGACCACCGCGGCACGGGACACCTCCCCCTCGCACAGGGCCTCACGGGTGGCCGGCATGTCCTCCAGGGCTCTCCCCATCCGCACCGCGGTGGACGCCTCCGACCACCCCGTACGGAACTTGGCGTCCACCCACGACGTGATCGACAGGGCCCCGTCCTCAGAGAACGAGCCCCGCCGTTCGATCTCCCCCACCCGGCGGGCGCACTCGGCCTCGGCGATCCCGATGACCCGGCGGAGCACCCCGATGTCCGATTCCAGCTCGGCATGGGAGAACCCCCGCAGGTCAGGGGACCGGTACTCCTCGAGCGCGGACAGGGCATTGCTCATAGCCCACCCATTGTATCGAACACGTGTTCGACTGACTCGGGCACAACGGACACTTCGGACAGGAAGTTGAGGAATTTTTCGTGCGGGCCAGCAACCTCGGTCCACCGCAGTGTCGGGCGTCATTGCTGCTGGATTGTCGGCTGATCCGCGGCGCCGGCCGATTGCGTATCACCATTCGGAGGGGATCAGGAATGGGCAACATTGCGGGGCACCGTGCAGGCCTCAGCGTGCTGCTCACCATGGCGTGCGCTGCGTCCGTCGCGTGTACCGCGTCCGAGACGAAGCCGCCGCAGTCGCCGAGCCCGCGGCCCACCTCATCCGATTCGAGCGCACCTGCCACCGTCTCACCCACCGCGCCGGAGACGCCCGAACCGACCGGCAGTGGCTCTATCCAGGTGCACGTCCGCCAGGGCGGCATCGTCTGGTACGTCGCGATCAACCTCGCCGTGCCGCCGTTCGACTCGATCCTCAACGTTCGGGGTGGCCGGGGCGGCACGATGTACGGCACCTGCACGGATCCGGCCAGCCACGTGGGGCTGTGCCTCGGAAGGGGCTGGAGCTTCGACTACCCGGATGCGGCCACCATCGCGGTACCGCTCCTCGACGCGAAATCGATCGGCCGCGAGGGGTGCTGCAACCTGTCGTCGCTGGGCGCGCCACGAAGCCTGCTGCGTCTCTACCGGTACGAAGTCGACCACGTGCCGTCGGTGCAGTGGTGGCTTCGCAAGTGCGAGGCGGAGATCACCGATCGGCCGGGGTGCTGGGCGGATCTCGACCGGCATCTCATGCTCGACGTCATCCCCGTCATCCCCATCTCGTTCGACAACGCGACCGACGCCCCGAGCGGACAGGTCTCCAATTACACCTGGGACGTCCTCGGCCAGATGCCGGCCCTCGACAAGCTGGTGGTGCACCGTCGATGAGGCCGGGGATCAGAGGCTGCCTCGTGGCCGCCGTGCTTCTCAGCTGTTGCATCGTAGCCACCGCATGCACGGGCGCCGGGACGCCGCCGGGATCTCCGATGCCGACGGGAGCGAAGACGACCACCGTCATCCAATCCCCCAGCACATCGACGCCGAGGTCCCCGGCACCGCCTACGGCGTCGTCTTCTCCACTCAGACGAGTGCCCGGCACGTCGCTCCAGATCGACGTCCGGCAAGGAAGCGTTCTCCTGTTCGTCGCGATCAATGTCGGGGTTCCTCCGTTCGACTCCATCCATGTCCGTCGGGCAGCGAGCTACGCGATCGACCGCTCGGCGATCCTGGCGCTGATGAGCGACGAGGGGTATCGGGGGCAGCCAGCGACCCATCTGTTCCCCGACGCCCTCGAGGACGGATTTCTTCGGGACTTCGACCCGTACGCGAGCCCGAACAGGCGGGCCGCCCACGCCGAGATGCGGATGTCGAGATACGACTCCGACGGCGATGGAGTGTGCGACGCGAGGGTCTGCGAGGAGGTCCCCGCCGTCTTCGCCCCAGGAGGCGACGGAAGGGCGTTCGTGCCGCTGGCACGGGGCCTGCGGCGCATCGGCATCACCCTCGACGTCATCAGCTTCGACCGCTACGCGGCTGGCCTCTGTCTGGACCCCGCTCGGAGGCAGGGTCTCTGCATCGCGTTCGCGTGGGGATCCGACTACCCGGAGGCCTACACCTTCGCGCACGGCCTGCTGGACGCTCGATCCATCGGCCCGAACGCGTGCTGCAACGCCTCGATGCTCGGCGCGCCCCGCGCCAAGCTTCAGCGATACGACTACGCCGTCGAGCACGTGCCGAACGTGCAGCGGTGGCTGAATCGCTGCGAGGCTCAGATCACGGAGCGGGAGCGTTGCTGGGCGGAGCTCGACCGGCACCTCATGACTGACGTCGTGCCGATCATCCCGATCTCGTTCGACGACGACGTCAACACGTTGAGCCGGAACGTCTCCAACTATTTCCATGACTCGTTCAGCGGAATCCCGGCGCTGGACCGACTGGTGGTCGCGAGGACATGACGCGCCTGCGGACTGTGGGTGTGGCCGTGCTCGGGGCATTCCTCGCCGTGTCCTCGTGCACGGAGACCGGGAACACGCCGCCGAGTCGCGGGCCGAGCACGGCGATCGCGTCACGTACCTCCCCGTCGGAGAATTCGAGCTCTCCTGCGCCATCTCCCAGTCGAACCTCCGAGGCGTCGATTCAGGTGGACATCAGCCAGAGCACGGTCGTTCGGTTCATCAGCATCAATCTGGCGCAGCCGCCGTTCGACGCGATCCACGTGCGGAGGGCGGCGACGTACGCCATCGATCGCCAGGCTCTGCTCCGAGCGAGATACCCCGACGGGTATCGCGGGACCCCGGCGACGCACCTGTTCCCCGACATCCTCGAGGACGGGCTGTTGCGCGACTTCGATCCGTATCCGGGGCCCGATCTCGATGCCGCCCGCGCGGAGATGCGTCGGTCCCGGCACGACTCGGATGGGGACGGGCGCTGTGACGCGAAGGAGTGTGAGCAGGTCCTCGCAATCACCCCAGAGGAGGCGTCCGCGACCAGGGCCGCCAAGGAGCTCACACGGCAGCTCGAGCCGATCGGGATCCACTTGAGGGTCGCCACTTGTTGCCAGACGATGTACGGAAAGTGCTCCGATCCCCTCACCCCGACGCGCTCTGTCTGGAGGACGTGTTCGGTACCGATTACCCGGATGCGGTGACGATCGCGGTGCCCCTGTTGGCCTCGAAATCGATCGGTCCGGAGGGGTGCTGCAACCGCTCGCTCATCGGAGCGTGGCCGGGATTGCTGCGCAAGTACCGGTATCGCGTCAGGCACGTGCCCAGCGTCCAGGGGTGGCTGCACTGGTGGTGGAGAACCCGTGACGGGCGGGTCGCTCAGGGGCGGCGTGATGGTGAGCGCGTTCCTGGCCATGGCGATCGCGGCGTCCACCTGCACGGGGACGGGCACGACGCCCTCCAGCCGTGGGTCCCGGTCGGCGAGCGCGACCTCTCCCTCGCCGGAGGTCACGACGCTCCCATCGCCCTCACCAAGGCCCGAGGGGATCCAGGTGCACTACGCCCCCGGGACGATCGTGCGGTTCTTCGCCTTCAACCTAGCCGTGCCGCCCTTCGACGACGTCCACGTACGGCGGGCCGTGGCCTATGCAGTCGATCGGTCCGAGCTCGTGGACGCCACACGTGTCCCCGGATATCCGGTCGGGGCGCCGGCAACCCACCTGTTCCCGGATGTCCTGGAAGGGGACGTGCTCGAGGACTTCGATGCCTATCCCGGTCCCGACCTCGTCGCCGCTCACGAAGAGATGCGGAGGTCGAAATACGACACCGACGCCGACGGGCTCTGCGAGCAGCCCGTCTGTCACGACATCCTCACGTTCGCCGGGTTCGCGTTCCCAGGCAGTCCCTATTTCTCCCAGGCCAAACTGCTTGCACGGCAGATGCGGCCGCTGGGGATCACGCTGGACGTCCGGGCGTGTGAGCGGTGCGTGTTCAACTACTGCCACGACCCCTCGAGACACATCGCGCTGTGCGTGAACCAGGCCTTCGGATCCGACTATCCCGATGCCGTGACCCTCGCCGCCCCGCTCCTGGATGCGCGATCCATCGGGCCCGATCGGTGCTGCAACGTGACGATGCTCGGGGCGACGCCCGAAACGCTCCGGGGGTTCCACTATCGGGTGAGGAAGGTGCCTGACGTGCAGTGGTGGCTGCGCAGATGCGAGGCGTTGGTCGACGGCCGGCAGGCGTGCTGGGCGGACTTGGACCGCCATCTCATGCTCGACATCGTCCCGGTGATCCCGGTGTCGTTCGACATCACGGTTGACACCGTCAGCGAGAACATCGTGAGGTACACGTGGGACGTCTTCGGCGGCATCCTCTCGCTCGACCACATCGCGCCATGCGAAACGCCATACACATGTACCCCTGACGGTTGTCTTGGCTGACCTGCGGGCTTGCCTCGGTCTGGCGCCCCTGTCAGCCTTCGGTGACTTCGGATGTCGAACAGGAGGGGAATCATGAACGTGCTCGAGCGGATCGACGAGGCGATCGCGGGGCGGGACCTGCTGACGCACCCGTTCTACGTGAAGTGGGTGGAGGGGACGCTGCCACGCGAGGCCCTGCAGGAGTACGTGCGGCAGTACCACGCGTTCGAGTCGGCGTTCCCGACGTTCCTGTCCGCGTTGCACTCGCGGTCGGAGGACCGGGCGACGCGGGCCGCCCTGCTGGAGAACCTGTGGGACGAGGAGCACGGCGACGCGAACCACCGCGAGCTGTGGCTGCGGTTCGCGGAGGGCGTCGGCATCGCCCGTGACGACGTCGAGTCCGCCACGCCGAACGCCGCAACGACGCGGCTGCTCGACGTGTACCACGGGGCCTCCCGCCAGGAACCCGTCGCCGCCGGCGTTGCCGCGGTCTACGCGTACGAGGCCCAGGTCCCTCGGGTGGCGCAGGCCAAGATCGACGGGCTCCGGGCGAACTACGGGATCACGGACGGGCCCGCGCTGTCGTTCTTCGAGGTCCACGCCGCGCTCGACGTCGAGCACTCGGCAGCCGAGCGGGCCATCGTCGGAGCGGCGAGCGACCATGATGCCGACCGAGCAGTCGAGGTGGCCCGGGGCGCCCTCGACGCGTGGTGGGAGTTCCTGTCGGCCGTCGACGTCCCGGCCCGGGAGGACGCCGCCTAGATATCCCGGAGGACGCGCCAGACGTCCTCGTTCTCGCGCCGGAAGTCCATCTCCGCCACACCCCGCCGCACCCTGTCGCCGTTGCGGAGCGCCTTGCCGTTCGCGCTGGCATTGAGCGCCTCGGACCGGTGCCTGCGGAACAGGCGGTCCCACAGGGTCCCGTTCTTCCGGCCGACCGACCGAGCCAGCGAATCGATCTGTGCCTCTCGGATCCGCTGGAGGCGATTGAGCTCTCAGCCGGGGTGCGTCATCTGGGGCGTGATCATCACCCGCATGGTCCCACAGGACCCCTCGTCGTTACGAGGGCCTCTGGTCAGGACGCCGGCAACAGGGTCCGGAGGTCGACGTCGGGGTCGCGGAGCTGCTCCGGGTCCGGGCGGATGGCGGCCCTGACGAGCGGCATGGCCCGGCGGACGTCGCGCTTGCGGTTCACGCTCACCACCGACCGCAGCACGCCCCCGTCCAGGTAGAACCCCGTGAACGAACGCTCCTCGAGCGATCCCCGGATCACCAACTCGTCCCAGGTCAGCGCGAACCCCGCCATCTGGAGGTTCATCTCGTACTGGTCGGACCAGAACCAGTGCGGATCGTCGAACACCGCCTGAGCGCCGAGCATGTTGCGAGCCGCGGCGGGACCCATCTTCAGTGCGTTGTCGAAGTGCTCCACCCGGACAGGACCGAACACGGGATGGTCGTGACGGGCCACGTCGCCGGCGGCCCACACGTCGGGCGCGCTCGTCCGGAGCGTGGCGTCGACCACGATCCCGTTGTCCACCTCCAGCCTCTCCGCGATCTCGACGTTCGGCTGGACGCCCACGCCGACCACGGCAAAGTCGCACTCCACGCGCAGCCCCGACTTCGTCACGACGGCTCCCACGCGTTCGCCGCCCTCGAACCGGTCGACGGTCTCGCCGAACCGCATGTCGACGCCGTGGTCGCGGTGGAACGCCTCCACCACCCGGCCCACGTCCGGCCCCAGGACCCGGAACAGCGGCGTCTCGAACGGCTCGATCGCGGTGACCTCCACCCCTCGAAAACGCAGCGATGACGCCACCTCGGCCCCGATGAACCCCATCCCAACGACCGCCGCCCGCGCGCCGGGAACCGCGGCCAGCTGGATGCGTTCGGCGTCGGCGACGGTGCGGAGGTCGAGGACCCCCTCGAGGTCCAGTCCCGGGATCGGAAAGCGCCGGTTCCGGGCCCCGGTGGCGATCAACGCGATGTCGTAGCGGATCCGTTCGCCGCCCTCCAGCTCGACCTCGTGGGCCCCCGGGTCGATCCGCTCCACGCGGACGCCGGTCCGGAGCTCGATCTCGTTCTCGCCGTACCACTCGGACGGCCGCAGGTAGACCTCGGCCAGGGGCTGTTCGCCGCGGAGGAACTCCTTCGACAGCGGGGGGCGTTCGTACGGCGGATGCTCCTCGGCGCCCAGCAGGACGATCCGGCCGTCGAACCCCTCCTGGCGGAGCGTCGAGGCCGCGGAGCCGCCGGCCATGCCAGCCCCCACGATGACGGAGGTCCTCACACCCGAGCCCTCATACGGCGACCTCGACGTCGTCGCCCTCCACGCGGATCTCGAACACGTCGAGGGCCTCCACCGCCGGGCCCTGGAGGACGTCGCCGCTCTCCATGTCGAACTCGCTCCCGTGGCACATGCAGACGATCGACGTCCCCTCCAGCTCGCCGTCGGACAGCGAGCAGCCCCGGTGGGTGCACACGTCGTCGAACGCGTACCAGTCGTCGGCCACGTGGGCCACGGCCACGGCCCTGTCGCCAACGTCGAAGGCATGGACCTCGCCGTCGCCGACATCCACCGCCTTCGCCACCGTCCGGAACTCCGCCACGTCTCCTCCTCCTCCCTCCGGCGCGCATTGTGGCGGACGGCTCAGTCCACCGCCAACGTGTCAAGCCCAGTGCGAGCCCTGGGCCGCTACGGCGGCCGACCCGATCCCCCCGCCAGGGCCCGCTCCCCCGGCAGACGCGGCCACACGATGTAGGCCACCCCCAGCACCACGTAGAACACCGCCAGCAGCGCCATCCCCGTTCGGAAGGGCATCGACAGCACCGCCGGCAGGAACGCGCCGGCCACCCACGCCAGCTGGAACAGCACCTCGTAGCGAACGAACACCCGTCCCTGCGCACCGCCCGGAGCGCTGCGCTGCATCAGGCTCTGGAACGCCAGACGCCCGAACTCCGTGGACATGCCCGCCACCAGCCCGAACACGGACAGCAGGAACAGCCCGAACTCCGCGAACGCCATCAGTGCGGCCACGCCCGCCACGAACAGCGAGGCCAGGACCACCGCCTCGTCCCGGCGCCATGCCGACAGCCTCGGGGCGATGAGGTCGGCCAGGAGCGTCCCCACGGTCCCGCCGGCCAGGACCACGCCGAACCACCACTTCGGGGTCTGGCCCTGGTGGGCGGCCGTCTTCCCGGTGGCCCGCAGCGCGAACGCCACCAGGAAGAACAGGAACCCGTTCGCCGCCCGGAGCCCGGCCGTCGCCGTCGCCGGCGCCGCCAGCGCCGCGACGCTCCCCCGCCGCCCCACGTCCTCCACCGCCTCGGGGGCCTCCCGGCGGACCCGCGGCAGGCGCAGGACCAGCATCGATGCCGTGAAGTACGCGATGGCGGCGAGCCCCAGCACCGCCGGAGCGCCGCCGACCTTCAGCGCGAGGAGGCCGGGGGCGGCCGCCACCCCCGCCGCCACCACCCCCATCCGGTTCATCCGCGCGTTGGCCTGCACCAGGGCCTCGCCCGTCGGGGCGTACGCCGTGGTCAGCCCGTTCTTCGTGATCGCGTGCACCCGGGACATGACCAGCAGCAGGAACGCCAGGGGGAACAGCAGCACGGTGTCGAACCGCGGCGCCGCGAACAGGGCGGTCACCGCGCGACCGGCTC
>DASWED010000115.1:0-46695 GCA_036394995.1 Actinomycetota bacterium | reverse complement strand
ACGGAGGGCCACTGGAGGATGGTCAGGGTGGTGAGGAGGCTGACCGTGGGGATGATCACGGACCAGACGAAGATTCGGACGCGGAGGGGCTCGAGGGTGGGCGTGCGGGATTGGCGGGGGAGTTTGCGTGCGAAGGCGGTGAGTGTGGCGGACATCCCCTCGTCTTCCTTGAGGCCAGATCATGGGGCCCGGGCTGGGATGGGGTCAAGCCCAGGGGGGGGTCTTGTCGGGTGGTTTTCCGTAGCCCGGTATGACTAGTCAGCCGGGCCAGACGACCTACAGCGGCCGGGCGGATTCGGCTTGCGGCTCCGAGCCGTGAGTGGCCGGACTCTCGAGATCCGCGACGACCTGGCGGAAGGTGCGGTAGGCGGAGGCCGGGTCCCAACCTGTGTGGGCGAGGGCCTCAGGGACCAGGCGCGCGCGCAGGCCTTCGGGAGCTGCGCGGGCCTGGGCTGCCGCTCGGAACCACTCCAGGGTTCCCGGCTGCACCACGGACTCGCCGGATGAGCCGAGCGGGCGCAGCGAGCCGTCGTCCACGACGACCGGCGTGGGACGCAGGATCTTCCGGACGGACGCCCGGGCGGCGTCGTCGTCGGATTCGATCTGGGCGCGCCGGCCGTCCCATCGAGCCGTCGCCACGACCTTCTCGGGATCGTCGGGACGGTAGAACTCGGCCCTCACCGGGACAGCTTCTCAGAACTCCGAGGGGAGGTCCGGCGCACCGACGGCGATCCACACGGCCGCCGAGATCAGGGCGTTCGCGGGCATGGCCGCGTTCGCGGCGGTGAGGTAGTCGGCAACCACCAGACGGCGCTCCTCGGTCAGGCCCTTTCGCTCCAGCACGTCCCATTGCAGGCCCATGGGGTGAGGGAGGGTTCGCAGGATCTCGACGGCGCTGCGACGGAGCCCGTTCACCGTCAGAGCCCACTCGGACCCGACGGCGGCGGCCCGCACCTGCGAGACCACCTGCTCCATGAAGTGCGGCCAGGCCGCGACCGCAGTGAGGGATGAGGGGGTGGCGTGGAGCCCGAGCGCAATGGTGGCCACGTCGATCAGGGCTTCGGCCTCCTCCGAGACGGTGCGGGGGACCCCGACCAACCCCTCCTGCCATGAGGGGACGCCCCGCTTGGCCGGCGCCTCCTCCCGGCCGGTCCCCGGGAGCACCTGCCGGCGGGCCAGGGTGGCCCACGCCTGGATGACCAGGTAGACCCGGGCCGCGGAATGGTGCAGCGACTGCGCGGTGCGGAGCAGGTGCTCACGCTCCGCGGCGCCGTAGCGCTCCTCGAGCCACGGCGTGCGGTCCTCCAGGGCCAGCGTCCGACGCGCCGCCTCGACAGATTCCCGCTGAAGCCGCTCCGCCCCCGCAGCGAAGCTGCGCGTGACGTTCGGCCTGATCGCGGCCCACGCCGCCGAGAGGAAGACGGGCTCGTCGGCAAGCGCTCGCAGGGTGCTGTCGACCCAGGCCACGCGAAGGGTCGTCCGCACGTCGTCCAGGACGGCCGACAGGATGCTGTCAGGCCCCTGGGGGCGGGACCCGAGCGGCACCGATCGGGGTGGCGACGCGCTCACACCGATCTCAACCGGTGGCCGAGCGCTCGTTGTTCCTGAGTCGGCGGGTCAGCTCCTCGAGCATGGCCAGGGTGATGTTCGGATCCTCCTCCAGCATGCTCCGGAACCGCTTCCGGGTGATCGCGAGCGCGGCGAGGGGCGTGGTCGCGACGACGGTGGCGGTCCTGGGCCCACCATCGATCAGGGCGATCTCGCCGAAGAAGTCGCCGGGGATCAGCTTGGCGACCCGCCTGCCCCCACGAACCACCTTGGCCTCGCCCTCGAGGAGCACGTAGAAGACGTCGCCGGACTGGCCCTCCTCCGCGAGCTTGGCGCCCTCGTCGAACCGCTTCTCCTCCGACAATCCGGCGATGTGGCGGAGATGGCGCTTCGAGAGTCCCGCGAACAGCGGCACGTCGCTCAGCGCCTCCGGTCCTCCTCTGGCCATCTGCGACTCCTTCCCCGTTCGAGGCCGCCCGGCGTGTTCGGCGCCACGTTCGTCCGCCACACCGGGCACGAGCAGCACGGAGGTCCCCGCGCGCCGGGACAGACGATCCGCTTCTCCGGCGACGGACCGTCCGACCCCTGCCCGGCCACGGTGGGCCACGACCAGCAGATCGTACCCGTCGGATGGGCCCGCTTGGAAGACCCAGGCGTCCGGTGGCCCGGCGAAGGCCGATCCCGCCGCGCCCGGTACCGCGGCCAGCAGCGCCGGCAGCCTGGCGTGAGCGGCCCGCCCGGACCGCGAACACGCCACGACGGTCAGATGGGCCCCCAGCGCGCTCGCCACTCCGTCCGCCAGACGAACCAGCTCGCGTGCGTCGACGCTGGGCCGGTCCGCATGCGTCCGGTCGTCCCCCACGAGCACGGCCAGGCGCCGGAACCCCGGATCGGCCCCGCCGACCGAGTCGACGACAAGGACCGCTGCGGAGAGATGCTGCGCCACGCCCTGGGCCACGCTCCCGTGGCGCGATCCCTCTCCCCCCGGGCGGTTTCCGACCACCAGCAGGTCGAACCCTTCCTCCTGGGCGAGCGCGACCAGGGCTCGCGCGGCCGGTCCGTGGATCTCCCGAGTGGACAGGCGAACGCGCCCGTCGTAGGCGGTCCGGGCATCCCGGAGCAGGGCCAGAGCGACCTCACGGGTGATGGTCGTGCCGGACCCGCGGGACAGGTTCGCCCTCGCCCCCGCCCTCGCTCCTGCGCCGGCCGAGGCATGGGCGGCGGCAATCGTGACCTCGGACCCAAGGAGCTCACCCAGAGCGACGGCGTGCTCCACCGCCACGGTGGCGCTGTCGGACCCGTCGGTCCCGACGAGGATCTTGGCGAACATCAGGCACGTCCTCCGGTGGACCGCGCTGGCAGGGGCCGAGTGTAGCCCGGCCACAGTGGCATCCGGTCATGCGACCGCCGCCGCCGCTCGATCGATCAGCGTCGGGCATCCGCCGTCCATCGCCACGAGGCCTCGCGCCGCCAGCGCCGCCAGAGCCCGGTTCACGGTCTCCCGCGATGCTCCCACCAGCGAGGCGAGGTCCCCCTGACCGAGGGCCGGACCATCGCCCCAGTCCCCGCGCCGGTGCTCGAATTCGTCGTCCTCGTGCTCCTCGTCGTGGTCCACCGTGCGATGCCGGGTCACCGGCCGCCTGATCGAACCCCCCAGCCGCGAGAGCGCCTCGACCAGCCGGCGCTCGACGGGCATGTTCCGCTCCACCAGACGGACCTCCGCGGCGATCAGGCGTTCGCCCAGGTACCGGGCCAGGGCGAGCTGGAGGGACCGATGGCGGGCGGCGACGGCCAGCAGCGAGCCGACGGCGATCGATGCCAGCTCGCACCGGCTCAGGGCGACGGCGCCCGGGAGCGGTCCCACAGGGAATCCGGCCAGGGCCTCCTCCCCCACCAGGGCACCAGGACCCTTGACGTCGAGCACGGCCTGCCGTCCGTCGGCCAGATGGCGTACGACCTTGCACCACCCGAGCAGGATCACGTACACGCGGCGCTCGGCGTCTTCGCCGGCGGATCCGGCACCGGGCTCCGTGTCGGGCAGGAACACCCGTCCCCGATCGACAGCGATCGTGACCGCCCGGGAAGCCACGTCCTCCAGGACCCGGAACGGAACCCCCCGGAACGGCGGCGCGCCGTCGAGCACGCAGGCCAGCTCGCCGACGCCAGAGTCCCAGTCGTTCCATTCCTCGTGCCAGGCCGCGATCTGGCCCATGGCCGAGCCCCCTTCCCGGGCCGGCGCGAGGGGGAACGCCCCGACGGGCGAGTGCGCGGAGAGGACCATAGCCCCCGGCACCGACACCGACCGTTCGACAGGTCAGCTCTTCGGCGTCTCCTGGAGCGCGTCGAGGCTGCACCGGCGGCACAGGCGGGACCGGGGCATGGCCGGGCGGCCGCACCGTTCGCACGGGCGGACCGTGATCAGCTCGAATCTGGCGTCGTCGTCGTTCCCCGAGCGCGACAGGCGGCCCTCGTGTTCGAGCTTCCCCAGATGGGCCAGCACCTGCCGGACGGCGATGGGATGCAGCTCGGGCGGGACGTCGGCGTAGATCGATGGCACCATCTCCTGCGCCGTGGCCATCCCGGCCGCCAGCGCCTCCAGGACCTGCTCCTCGCGCATGGCGCGATGGGTTTCGTACTCCCGGAGCTTTCCCACGGCATCGAACACCGTGGGACCGTGGCCCGGGTAGATCACCCGTGGCCGGGCCTCGCGCATCCGGCGCAGCGACTGGAGGTAGCTCGCCAGGTCGCCCTCGGAGGGATCGATCACCGCGGTCCCCCGCCCGAGGACGTTGTCGCCCGTGAACATGGCCCCCGTGCCCTCCGCCAGGAACACGACGTGGTCGGCGGTGTGCCCCGGCGTATACAGGACCCGCAGATGGATCGAACCGGCCGTGACGAGCTGCTCGTCGTGCAGGCGCCGCTGGCCCTCCTGGGGCCGGAACGCCATGACCGGTGCGCCGGCCAGCTCGCCCAGCCGGGCGGCGCCGGGCGCGTGGTCGGGATGGCCGTGGGTGACCAGCACGGCGCCCACGGCTCCCGTCTCCCGCAGGACCGCCTGGAGGTGGGTCTCGTCCTCGGGTCCGGGATCGATCACCACGGCGGGGTCACCCCCGACCACCCACGTGTTCGTTCCCTCCAGCGTGAACACGCCCGGATTCGGCGCGAGGATGCGCACGATGCGGAGCACCCGCTCAGCCCCCCCGTTCCTGCCACTCGGGCGAGACCCGCAGCGCCAGCAGCGACGGGGGCGGCATCTCCTGTTCGACCCGCAGGGCCAGGACCTCCTCGACGGTGCCGCACGAGGCCAGGTGCTCGAGCGTTCGGTAGGTCGGCCACATCAGCGCCCGCCACAGCGGGAATTCGTCCAGCACGTCGGCCGGACGGGCCCACCAGCCGCGGTCGATCTCCCGGCCGTCCGGAATGGGTTCGATCCCGTCGGGCACGCCCACCGAGAAGAACTCCGCGTCGAACCGGACCGCGAGGAACTCCGGCGCCAGCCACCGTGCCATCGGATGGATGTCCTCCATCCGTGGAGGCGACGCGCCCAGCGCTTCGACGGGGTCCTCTCCCGGGCCCAGCAGCCGAACGCCGTCTCCCCCCATCACCAGCCCCGCCTCCTCGGCCAGCTCGCGCACGGCGCACGCCCTGGCCGCGTCGCCGGCGTCGTCGAACCACCGCTCGGCCAGGTCCGCATCCGCATCGTCGACCATGCCGCCCGGGAACACGACGAACCCCGCGGCGAACGGGGTGTCCGGGGCCCGCCGGAGCATGAGCACCTCCACCCCCCGGGGACCCGGCCTCACCACCACGACGGTCGCCGCCGGTCTCGGTTCCACAGGGGGATTGTGCCGTAGGCTGAGTGCCGCCGGACGCCGTGCCCCAGGCGGCCGTCCCGGAGCACAGGCCGTGACCGAGCCCAACGAACCCGTCGAAGCGGCGATCCGCCGAGCCATCGCCGAACGCGGACCCATCTCGTTCGCCGAATTCATGGACATCGCCCTCTACGGGCCGGGTGGCTTCTACGAACGGCCACCGGTCGGCGAGGGTGGGCACTTCGTCACCAGCCCGCACGTCCATCCGGTGTTCGGGGCCCTGATGGGGCGCGCCCTTCGCGCGATGTGGGAGGCGCTCGACCGGCCGACGCCGTTCCGCATCGTCGAGGTGGGCGCGGGCGACGGGACCCTCGCCCGGCAGCTCCGGCGCTCCCTCGGCGAGATCCCCAAGGACTACGTCGCCGTGGAGCGCAGCGCGGGTGCCCGCCGGGCCCTCCGCTCGCTCGACGCCCCGGTACGGGTCGTGGCCGGCCTCGAGGCGATGGACCAGCACCTGCACGGGTGCCTCGTCGCGAACGAGCTGCTGGACAACCTCCCGTTCCGGTGGGTCCGGCGGGACCGTTCCGGCGAGGTGTTCGAACGGCTGGTCGACGCCCGGGACGGAGGCTTCGCGCTGGTGGACGGGCCCTTCGACGGCGCGAACGACGACCTCGTGGCCGGTCTCCCGAACCTCGCTCCGGGGACGGAGGGCCCCATCCCGGAGGGGTCGATCCATCTGGTGGACCGGCTGGCCCGGCTCCTCCGACACGGCTACGCCCTGCTCGTGGACTACGCGGCGGGTCCGGTCGGGGCGATCCACGGATACCGGGACCAGCAGGTCGTGGAGGACGTCCTCGAGGCCCCGGGAACCGCCGACATCACCGCGGGCGTCGATTTCGACGTCCTGGAGGCGAGGGCCACCTCGCTCGGCCTGCGGTCGTTCTCCCCCGTCACCCAACGGTCGGCGCTGCTCGCGCTGGGGTTCGCGGAGTGGGAGGCGGAGGAACGCCGTCGCCAGGCCGACGCCCAGGATCGCCGGGCCGGCCGCGAGGCCGTCACGGCCTGGAGCGGGCGCAACGCCGCAGCAATGCTCACCGACCCCGCCGGTCCGGGCCGCCTTCGATGGTGGCTGGTGGCGAGCGCGGGGCTGGAGGCTCCGGCGTGGTTCGGGGAAGCCGCGCGCCTGGATCTCGAGGAGCAGCTCGTCGCGGAGGAGACGGTCGACGGAACGGCCGGGTTCGTGGAGATCCCGCGCCGCCGGTGGCCCCGTCGCCGGAGGTGCTGACGCCTCCTATCGGTCGACGTCGCCGACCACGAAGAAGACGCTGCCCATGATCGCGATGAGGTCGGGGAGGAGCTGGCCGGGGAGCATCGCGGGAAGCACGGAGACGTTCGAGAAGGACGCCGTCCGCATCTTCAGTCGGTACGGGGACCTCCCGCCGTCGCCCACAACGTAGTACCCCATCAGCCCGAGTGGGTTCTCAGTTCGAACGTAGATCTCGCCGTCGATCTTGATGGTCTTCGGCAGGCTGCTCGCCCGGTACTGGCCGGCGGGCAGCTTCTCCATGCACTGCTCGATGATCTTCAGCGACTCCCACATCCTGGCCACAAGGACCCACAGCCGGTCGTAGCAGTCGCCGTTCGTGCCGATCGGGATCGAGAAGTCGACCTCGGCGTACTTCTCGTACGGGCTGTCCTTGCGGGGGTCCATCGGCACCCCGCTCGCCTGCAGCACCGGCCCCGAGCACCCGTACGCCACCGCCGTCTCGCCGGAGAGGATGCCGACGTTCCTGGTCCGGGCGGCGAAGATCTCGTTCCCCAGTATCAGGGTCTCGAAGTCGCGGAGCTTGCTCGACACCCACTTCACGACCTCGGCCGAGTGCTTCAGCCAGCCCCGCGGGAGGTCGTCCTTCAGCCCGCCGACCCGGCAGAACGAATGGTGCATCCGCGCGCCGGTGGCGGACTCCATGAGGTCCTGGATCATCTCCCGTTCGCGGAACGCGTAGAACATCGGCGTCATCGCGCCGAGCTCCAGGGGGAACGAGCCGCAGAACATGAGGTGGTTCAGGATCCGGTTCCATTCGGCCATCATCGTGCGGATCCACTGGGCCCGGTCCGGCACCTCGATCCCGGCCAGGCGCTCCACGGCGATGGTCCACCCCAGCTCGTTGTTGAACGCGGACAGCCAGTCGTGCCGGTTCATCAGCACGAGCACCTGGCGGGCATCGCGGACCTCGGACAGCTTCTCGGCGGCGCGGTGCATGTAGCCGATCACCGGCTCGGCCCGGGTAATGACTTCGCCGTCGAGCTCGATGATCACCCGGAGCACCCCGTGGGTCGAGGGGTGCTGGGGCCCGATGTTGAGGGTCATCTCCTCGGTGCCGAACCCGCCCCGCTGCTCGACCACCACGTCCAGGCCGCCCCCGCGCAGCATCCACGCGTCGGTCTGGGTGGAGAACGCGACCTGTTCTTCGGTGTCCATCCGCCACCTATTCTGCGACACCCCGGCCGCCGGTGCCCATCGGGCCCCTCTTCGGCGCGCGCGAACGCACGGCCGGGGCTACACTCCGGCCTCAATGCAGGCCGAGGAGACCCGCGTCCGATCGACCAACTGGTTGATCCGGTTGATGCTGCTGGTGGGGTTCGGGTTCGTCACGTTCGACTTCATCGAGCTGACGTTCCTGACCGACAACACGGCGAAGTTCTTCTCCTGGGAGATCAAGTCCACCCTGACCGCGGCCGTGTTCGGGTCCTTCTACCTCGCCGCGTCGGTGATCACGATCTTCGGCAGCACGCAGCGAGCCTGGGTGCGGACCCGCGCCGTGGTTCCCGGGACGCTGGCCCTGGTGACGCTCATCGAGATCGCCACGCTGTACAACTTCGAGCCGTTCCGCGCGCACCTGCACTCCACCGGGATCACGCAGTTCGAGTACTGGCTGTGGATCGGGGCGTACTCCGTGGAACCGCCCGGCCTGATCATCGGGATGCTCCTGCAGCGGCGGAGGGCGGGGGTCGATCCGCCCACGCTCGAGCCGCTCCCCCGCTGGTACCGGACGTGCGCCTGGGTGGGCGGGATCGGCGCGATCGCGATGGGCGCCTTCCTGTTCCTGCTGCCGAACGCCGCCATCGACATCTGGTCCTGGCCCCTGACCCGGCTCACCGCGCAGGTCCTGGGGTCGTGGTTCGTGGCGAGCGGCCTGGTGATGGCCTGGGCGGCGCACGAGGACGACCGCTGGCGCCTGCTGGTCCCGGCGCTGGCCTTCACCGCCCTGGGGCCGGTGCAGCTCATCGCCGTCGCCCGGTTCTCCGGCCAGGTGGACTGGGGCAACCTCCAGATCTGGGCCCACGTCGCGTTCCTGGCCGGCGTGTTCGCCCTCGGCGTGATCGGGACGGCCATGGCCCTCCGCGCCAGGCACCCCCAGGTCGAACAGCCCCCGCCGATGCCGGTGGGCGCCCCCGCCGAACCGGGAGCGCAGTTCACTCCCTGAGGCTTCGCCACCCTGAGGCCCGCCCCGACCGGCCCGGGTCGCTCAATCGGACGCCGCGAACGTGGCCAGCCCGCGGACGATCACGTCGATCCCGAACTCGAACCGCTCGTCCGCGTCGCCGCCGAAGAGCAGGTCGACGGCCGCCAGGGTGTTCGGGAACCGGTCCGCGGGGAGTGAGCGCATGTAGTCCTTGAACATGGCGAGGATCTGATCGGGCGGAAGGTCCTCGCCCGTCGGCGACGCGAACGGGAGACTCTCCTCGTACGCGTGGGCCCCCACGTACAGGCCGGCCAGGTCCCCCAGGTACGCGATCACGCGATCGGGGATGCCCGCCGGCCGGAGGAGCTCGAACAGCCACTCCGTGACGATGGCCATGGTCGGTCCCAGCGGGATCCGGCCGAGCGAGATGCGCGCGATGTCGCGGTGGCGGTTCATCAGGGCCCGCATCTGCCTGGCCAGGTCCTTGAGCTGCTCCTGCCATCTCGAGGGATCGGGGTCGGGCAATGAGATCTCCCCGATGGTCCGCTCGAAGAGGAGCTGGAGCAGGTCCTCCTTGTTCCGGACGTGCCAGTACAGCGAGGCGGCGCCCGTGCCGAGCTCCTCGCCCACGCGTCGCATGGAGAGGGCCTCCAACCCCTCGCGGTCCAGGACCCGCAGCGCGGCCTCGACGATCGCCTCACGGGTGAGCGGCACACGGGGGGCAGCGTGGGGACGGGCGCTGGTCCTCCAGGGGGGCTCCGGGAGGGAACCGGAGGACGGCGAACCGCCCGCCGGGCCGCCGCCCTCGTGCTCGACTTCCGTGCCCATGTCTTCAACAGCGTACCACTCACGAACGCTGATCCATTTCTCGAACGTCGTTTGACAAGCCCGCTCCTCCCGTGCAGAATGGCGTTCGCTCGATGGAATGGTGTTCGAACGGAGGAGAAGGAGGAGCCGCAGATGACACCGACGATCGAGGCCCACGGGCTCGAGAAACGGTACGGACGGACCCGGGCGCTCGATGGGCTGGACCTGGTCGCGGAGCCCGGACAGGTGGTCGCGGTGCTCGGCCCGAACGGGGCCGGCAAGACGACGCTCGTTCGGGCCGTCGCGACGCTGCTGCGGCTGGACGGCGGCACGCTGCGGGTGGCGGGGCACGACGTGCGCCGGGAGCCCCAGGCGGTCCGCCGGACGATCGGCCTGGCGGGGCAGTTCGCGGCGGTGGAGCCGGCCATGACCGGACGCGAGAACCTGGAGATGGTCGCGCGGCTGTTCGGCCAGGACCGCAGCGCCGCGCGAGCGAGTGCCGGAGCGGTCCTGGAGCAGCTCGGGCTGGCCGAGGCCGCCGACCGGCTGGCGCGGACCTACTCCGGTGGGATGCGCCGGAAGCTGGACCTCGGGGCGAGCCTGGTCGGCGCCCCCCGGCTCCTGCTGCTGGACGAACCCACCACCGGGCTCGACCCGCGGAGCCGGATCGAGCTCTGGGACGCGATCCGGGCCCTCGTCGGGGCGGGGACCGACGTGCTGCTCACCACCCAGTACCTGGACGAGGCCGACCATCTGGCCACCCACATCGTGATCGTCGACCACGGGCGGGCGGTCGCCGCCGGCACGCCGGCCGAGCTCAAGGCCCTGGTGGGCGGCAACGTGATCGAGGTGCACGTCCGCCGGCGGGACGACCTGGCGAGGGTCGCCGAGGCGCTCGGACGGCTCGATCACGGCGTCGCGCAGATCGACGAGCCGACCCGCCGGGTCAGCGTGAGCGTCGAACCCGGAGGCGAGCGGCTCATGACCGCTCTGCGCACCGTCGAGACGGCCGGCGTCGAGATCGAGGACATCGCCCTGCGCCAGCCGAGGCTCGACGAGGTGTTCCTCGCGCTCACCGGTGCGCCGGCGCGGGACGGCCACGACATCGAGCCGAAGCCCAACGCGGGCTGAGAGAGGAAGGACAGGACATGGCAACCATCGAAGCGACGATCGAGCGCCCGACGGCCGGCCTCACCGCGAGCACCCTCGCCGTGGGAAGGCGCGCCGTGCTGCGCTACCTCCGGACGCCGCAGCTCATCGTGCTGGGCACGATCCAGGGGGCGATGTTCCTGTTGATCTTCCGCTACGTGTTCGGCGGGGCGATCGACATCGCCGGGGTCCGCTACGTGGACTTCCTCGTCCCGGGGTTCGTGACGGCGGGCGTGCTGTTCACGGGCATGGGGGCGGCGACCGCCATGGCCGAGGATCTGGAGCAGGGATTCGTCGACCGGCTGCGTTCGCTGCCGATCCCGCGCAGCTCCGTCCTCGCCGGGCGGGCGATCGCCGACACCGCGATGCAGGGTTGGGGCCTGGCCGTCACCGCCGGGATCGGGTTCGCGGTCGGCTTCCGTCTCCACGGCCCGGTGCCGGACGCGGTCGCGGCGTACGGCCTGTGCATCGCGTTCGGGTTCGCGTTCGAGTGGCTGTTCATCTCGCTGGGGCTGCTCGCCGGGACCGCGCAGGCCGCGCAGGGCATGGCGCTCCTCGTGTTCCCGCTCTCGTTCGTCTCGAGCGCCTACGTGCCCGTGGAGTCGATGCCCGGGTGGATGCAGGCCTTCGCCCGGCACCAGCCGCTGACGTACATGGTCGACGCCGTCCGGGCGCTCACGCAGGGGCCCCGGGCGGAGGCGTTGCTGGGGCATCCGGCCGCGTACTTCGTGACGCGCTCGCTGCTGTGGTCGGCCGGCATCATCGCGGTGTTCGCGCCGCTCGCCGTCGCTCGCTACCGGCGGGGCTGAGGCACCACGCGTCACCTGATCGAGGGTTCGGCTCTCCGTTCCAGCCTGAGGAGCAGCGGGTCGCGCGGAAGCAGTGTGATGCTCCGCGCGAACCGGATCTCCGGCGTGCCCCCGTCGGGGAGCTCCAGCTGCCAGCGAGCGGCGATCGCGGCGATCACCAGCGTGGCTTCCATCCACGCGAACCCGGCGCCGATGCAGCCCCTGGGGCCGCCGCCGAACGGGAACGTGGCGTAGGGGCTCTCCGGATCCCGGCGCTCGGGATCGAACCGCTCCGGGTCCGGATGCAGGCCGGGGTCGCGGTGCACGACGAACTGGCACAGCAGGAGCGTGGACCCGGCCGGGACGCGCGTGCCGCCCAGCGTTCGGTCCTGGACGACCTTGCGGCGGAGGACCCACGCGGGCGGGTAGATCCGCAATGCCTCGTCGAACGACTTCCGGGTGAACGCGAGCTGGGGGAGGTCCTTCGCGGACGGGCCCCGGCCCTCGAGCGCGTCGTCGGCCTCGGCCCGGATCCGCGCTGCCGCGGAGGGGTTCTGCGCCAGCAGCAGCCACGTCCAGGCCAGCGCCGCCGTGAGCGTGCCCCGCCCGGCCAGCAGGAGCGTCATGACCTCGTCCCGGACCTCCCCTGGCGTGAGGCCGGCCTCCAGCATCTCGCCGACCAGGTCGTCCGGCCCGGACCCGTCCCGTCCGGCGATGTCGGCCCGGACGTGGTCGTCGACGGCAGCCCGGGCGGCCGAGAACCGCCGGAAGCCGCCGGCGGGCGTTCGGGCCAGAGCCGAGCCCCCGGGGACCATCGAGTGCCACAGCCCCCTGGCCAGCTCGGTCACCGCGCCGGTGAGCCGGTCCATGTCGGCCTCGGTCGTCGCCTCGAACAGCGCCCGGAGGATCGCTCCGGTGGCGATCCGGCGCATGTCGGCCACCACGTCGACCGCGTCGCCGTCGCGCCAGCCGGCGGTGACGCTCCGGACGGCCTCCGCCACCGCCTCCGCGTATCGCGCCACGCGCTGGGAGGCGAACAGCGGATCGAGGCGCTCGCGCTGGACCCGGTGGTGCTCGCCGCCGCTGAACTGCAGGCCGTCGCCGACGGCATCTCTGAGCCGGGGGTTCCCGGCGGCCTTGTCGAACACCTCGTCCCCGGCCTCCAGGACCTCCTTCACCAGATCGGGATCGGTGACCAGCACCACCGGGCGCCGCCCGCCCGCCAGGACGGCCACCGGGCCCTGCCGCCGGGCCTCCTCCGACAGATAGGCGACCGGGTCGCGGAACCAGCCCGCGGCCAGCGACAGCCGGCTCACGCCAGCCGTCCGGCCTCGGCGGCGGTGACGTGTCCGCCCTGGACCAGCCAGCGAACGGTGTCCTCGAACGTCTCGCGGATGGGCCGGCACTCGACCCCCAGCTCCGAATGGGTCGCCGAGTCGTCGCATCGCGCCGCGCAGTTCAGCACCCAGATCCCCTCGTAGTCCCATGGGAGCCGGGTCTTGACCCGGTGCTGGATGGCGTCGGCCAGCCGGCCCCAGGCCGAGAGCACGACCCCGGGGGCCGTGACGAACCGGATCCTGCGACCGGTGAGGTCGGCCACCGTCCGGATGATGTCGCCCATCGACAGGTAGTGGCCGGCGACCATGTAGCTCCGGGGCCCGCGTCCCGGTTCCATCACCGCGGCGTGGACCTTCGCCACGTCGCGCACGTCGGTGATGTGCATCCCTCCCGGCATCACCATCGGGAACCGCTTCTTCAGCACGTTGCGAGCCAGGGTGACGCCCTCGCCGAAGTGGGGGTCCTGCGGACCCCAGACGGCCGCCGGCATCACGCTCACCACCGGCGCGCCCAGCTGCTGGTACTTCCGGGCCACCAGCTCCGATTCGGCCTTCGAGCGACAGTACGGCACCTTCGGCACCTTGACCCTGGACCCCGCGGTGAGGACCTCGCCGTCCTTCGGTGGGAGCAGCGAGAGCTCGCTCGAGACGTGCACGATGGGGTCGAGCCCCAGGCGGTGGGCCGTGCCGAGGACCGTGTCGGTCCCCCGCACGTTCACGGCCTGCATCTCGTCGGCCTTGCGGGGATCCATCGAGAACACCGACGCGGCGTGCAGGACCGCGTCGCAGCCCTCCAGGGCCCGCTCGACGGCCGGCGGGTCGGTCACGTCGCCGACCGCGGTCTCCACCCCGTCCACGCCGAGGGGCTCCAGCGCGGGGGCCACCCGGTCGGGGGACCGGGCCAGGACGCGCACGCGGTGGCCGGCCGCCGTCAGGGCGGCGATGGAATGCGAGCCGACGTAGCCGGTCCCTCCGGTCACCAGCACGAGCACGAGGGGAATGATCGCGGGGCCGGGCCCACCCCGTCGAATCGGACGAACGGGCCCGATCGGTACACTCCGGAGGCTGGAGGACCGGACGTGACCGAATCCACCGTCGAACGGCCCCGCGAGGCGGCCTTCTTCGATCTCGACAAGACCCTGCTCCCGGGGGCGGCCCTGTTCCCGCTGGCCCGGGAGATGTACCGGCAGGGGGCGTTCACCACCGGCGACATCCTGCGGATCGCCTCGGACCAGATCGCGTACCGGCTCTCCGGCAAGGAGGACAAGGAGCGCATCCGGCGGGCCCGCGAGGTCACCCTGGGGGCCGTGAAGGGCCAGGCCCAGTCCGAGGTCACCGAGATGGGCCGGGCGGTGGCGGAGCGCGAGCTGATCCCGCGGTTCTACCCGCAGGCCGTGGAGCTCATGAACCGCCACAAGCGGGCCGGCCGCGAAGTGTACATCTCGTCGTCGTCGCCGGAGGACTTCCTGGCCATCCTGGCGGCGGAGCTCGGGATGGACGGCGTGATCGGCACCCGGGCTCAGGTGGAGAACGGCCTCTACACGGGCCATCTGGACGGCGAGCTGTGCAACCGCGAGGAGAAGGCCCGGAGGGTGGCGGAGCTGGCCGGGGAGCGAGGCATCGACCTCCCCCGGTCCTATGCGTACTCCGACAGCATCAACGACCTCCCCCTGCTCGAGCTGGTGGGGAACCCCGTGGCCATGAACCCGGACCGGGCCCTGCTCCGCATCGCCCGTCAGAAGGGGTGGCAGGTGATCGACCTCCGAGTGGCCAGGCGGCGAACCCTGGTGGGCTCGGCCGTGGGTGGCGTGGCCGCGGCGGCCGGGGCTGCGGGCTACGCCATGGGGTACGCCGTGGGCCGGGCGCCACAGCGCCGCCGGCGCCGGTGGGCCCGCCGGGTGGCGGTCACCCTCCCGCCCCGCCGGACCTGAGGATCGTTCAGCCCCCGGCGGCGCCCGAGGGCGTCACGCCGAGCCACACCGCGGCGTCGCGTGTCCCGGACCTTGAGTCGACCCCCACCACCATCGCGAGGTCCGACGTGGTGCTGATGCTGGTCACGAGCTGGTCCCCGGACCCGCCGAACGACGTGCTCCGTTCGCGGACCAGGGTGGTGCCGTCCACCGACGTCCACACGGCCGCGTCCTGTCCGTCGGCGTCCTCGTCCACCCCGCCCAGGAACAGCACCGGCGCTCCCTTCTTCGGCGAACCCGGGGCCACCACGCGGTTCACCAGCTGGTCGCCGGGACCGCCCAGGGCGGCGGTGGGATCGGCCATGCGCTCCCACGTGTCGCCGTCGGAGGTGAGCCAGACCGCGGCATCGGCGTCGCCTCCCGACGTGTCGGAGCCCGCCGCGGCCAGGCCGTCGCCGAACTGCGCCACGTCGGCGATGAGCTGGTCGCCGGAACCACTCAGCGCGGGCGACTCCACTCGCCGCCATGTGGTCGCGTCGTTCGTGCTCCACACCGCGGCGTCGAGGTCACCGGCGGCGGAGTCCGAGCCCACCACGAGCACCCGGTCCCCGAGCTTGGCCAGCCGTGAGGCCTGCTGGTTCCCCCGACCCCCCAGCGCGCCGGTGGGATCGGGGGCCCGGGCCCAGGACGCCCCTGCGTCGGTCGACACCCACACCGCTGCGTCCTGATCGTTCCCCTGGTTGTCCACGCCCACCGCGATGAGCCCGACCGTCGTCCCGGCCACCCGGTTCATGAACTGGTTGCCGGGCTCGTCGAGGCCCCGGGTGACCAGGGCCCAGTTCCGGCCGTCGGATGAGCGCCACACGGCGGCGTCGGTCTCGTCGCCCACCCGCTCGAACCCCACCGCGATCACCTTGTTCCCGGCGACCGTGATCCCGTCGATCCGCTGGTCCCCCGGCCCGCCCAGCGCCGAGCTGTCCACGCGTTCCCAGTCCCTGCCGTCCCTCGAGAGCCAGATGGCGGCGTCGGCGTCGTTCCGGCCGATGTCCACGCCGGCGGCCAGGAAGCGGTCGCCTTCGGGCAGAGAGACCCGGGCCACCGCGCGGATGGTCTGGTCGCCGGGGCCTCCCAGGGAGGAGCCGGCGGCCTCGGTCCAGGCCAGGGCAGAGTGGACCCGTCCCGGAGAGGTCCCGGTCCGGGAGGGCTCCGTGCTCGGCCCCGTGCTGGGCCCCGTGCTGGGCCCCGTGGAGTGCCCACCTGTGGTCTCGGTCCCGTTTGTGCCCGGCTCCTCGGAGTTGCCTCCCAACAGGGCCACGGCGCCGGCCACCGCGCCCGCCAGCAGGACCGTGACGATCACCGCGACGACCGAGGCCCGCCGGCGTCTGGCCGGCGGCTCGGCCACCTCCGGGCGAGGCGGGGCCTCGCGCCGTTCGGGCGCCTGCACCGAGATCCTGGGCCCCGCCGGCGCGTCCGGCGGCGGCCCGGGCGGTGTGGGAGTCCCGGGAGGTGGCGTCGCCGGGGGAAGTCCCGGCATCTGGCGGACCAGGGTCCGGTCGGAGTCGGCGGCAGCCGCCGGAACGGCCGGGGCGGGTCGACCCGAGGGGGGCGGCGGCGCGGCCAGGATGGTCTCGCCGCGCGACTGCTCCGGGCCGACCCCGGCCACGCCCGCCCCCGGGGCCCCGGACTTCGCCGCGGCGTGGAGGGCCGCCCCCAACGCCACCGCGTGCTTGGGATCGGCGTCCACCGCCACCGGACGGCCCAGCTCGGCCGAGACCATCTCCCCCACCAGCGGGATCCGCGACGAGCCCCCCACCAGGAGCACAGCGTCCACGCCCGATGGCTCGATGCCGGCCGACCGCAGGGCCCGTCGGAGCGCGTCGATGGTCTCGGAGATGGCCGGGCGGATCATCCCTTCGAACTCCGGCCGGGTCAGCCGGACCTCGGTCCTCACGTTCGGCAGGAGGATCGGGATCGAGACGTCGGTGTCGGACGACAGGGCCTCCTTCGCGTCGACGCAGTCCTGGCGGAGGCGGGCCACGGCCGCCACGGCGGCGGCGTCGGAGGGGTCGAGGTCCCGCAGGGCGCCGTCCAGGGCCCGGTCCACGTGCGCCATGACCGCCTGGTCGAAGTCGATCCCGCCGAGCTGTTCGATGCCCTCGGGCTGGCCCGCGATCTCGAACCCGTCGGGGGTCCGCCGGAGCACGGCGGCATCGAACGTCCCCCCGCCGAGGTCGTAGACGGCGATGACCTGCCCCGGCTCCACCCGCTCCACGGACGAGTAGTACACGGCGGCGGCCTCGGGCTCCGTGATCGGGATGGCCCCCTTGGCGTCGGCCAGGCGCAGGGCCTGGTCCAACAGCTCACGCTTGTACGGGCCCCAGTTCGCCGGATGGGTCACGGCGACGGCGTCGGCCGGGCCGCCCTCCCGCTCGGCCACCCGGTCGATGACCCACCGCAGGAGCTTGGCGGTCAGGCTGTGGGCCGAGTACGGGGTTCCCCCCAGGATCAGCGGCGTGGGGTCGCCCACCCGCCGCTTGAACTCCCGGGCCACCCGGCCGGGTTCGGAGAGGGCCCGGCGGTTCGCGGCCTCGCCGGTGAGGATGGTCTCGTCCTCCTTGAGGAACACGACCGAGGGGATGGCCGGGGCGCGGTTGCCGAGGACCACCACCTCCACCCGTCCCCGGCGCTCCACCGCAGCGGCGGTGTAGGTGGTTCCCAGGTCGACTCCGAGGCGGTACATATCGGGCGCAGTGTGACCCGGCGGCTCGACCCCTGTCCAGATACGCTTGCCCGGCACGCCCCTCGAACCCACCCCAGGGAGCCACGCCGACGGACACCACGCCGCAGGACCCGCCCACGCTTCGCCGAAAGGCCTCCGAGGCCCTGTCGGCCACGGCCGAGGCTGCCGCGGCCGCCGGCCGCGAGGACCTCGTGGCCCGCCTGGCGGCCGCGGAACGGCGCCTGGCCGACCCGTCGATCCGGGTCCTCGTGGTGGGCGAGTACAAGCGGGGCAAGAGCGCGCTGGTGAACGCCCTGATCGACGCCGACGTGTGCCCGGTGGACGACGACATCGCCACGTCGGTCCCCACGGTGGTCAGGTGGGCGGAGCGGCCCGAGGCCTTCGCGGTCCGGCGGCCGCCGGGCGGCGACGGCCTGGAGGGCGACGCGGACGCGAACGAACCGGAACCCCTCCGGGAGCCACTGGATCTCGGCGAGCTCCCCGATTACGCGTCGGAGCGGGGGAACCCCGACAACCGGCGGGGCCTCATGTACGTCGACGTGGGGATCCCCCGGGACATCCTGTCCTCCGGCCTCCAATTCGAGGACACCCCCGGCGTCGGTGGGCTCTCCTCGGCCCACAGCGCCGCCACCCGGGCGGCCCTGCCGCTGGCCGACGCCGTGCTGTTCGTGACGGACGCCTCGCAGGAGCTCACCGGGCCCGAGCTCACGTTCCTCCGGTGGGCCGTGGATCGCTGCCCCACAGTGTTCTCCGTGCTCACGAAGGTCGACTTCTACGCGGAGTGGGAACGGATCCTCGGGCTGAACCGCGGGCACCTCGAGCGGACCGGCCTGGCCATGCCGATGTTCCCGATCTCCACCACGCTCCGCCGCCGCGGCCCCCGGCCTGGCGGCCCCCCGATGGAGGGCGAATCTGGCTACCGGCCCCTCCTGGAGCACCTCCGCGAGGAGGTGACCGGGGAGGGCGAGCGCCTGGCCGTTCGCACCGCCGTCCGTACCCAGCTGGCGGTGCTGGAGCAGGTGGAGGCGCCGCTCCGGGCCGAGCGGGACGCCGTGGCCGACCCCGGCCGGGGCCAGGAGATCGCGGCGGGGCTGGCCCGGGCCCGGGAGCGGGCCGAGCGGCTGGGCACCGGCTCGGCCGCGTGGCGCCAGACCATGGACGACGGCGTCACCGACCTCACCGCCGACATCGACTTCGACCTCGAGGACCGGTTCCGGCGGGTCCGGCGGGAGGCCGAGAACCTCATCGACGAGATGGATCCGGGGAAGGCCTGGACCGAGTTCGAGTCCTGGCTCCGCCAGCGGATGGCCGCCGAGATCTCGGAGAACTACGCCCTGGTCGCGGAGCGGGCGGAGGAACTGGCCGAACGGGTGGCGGAGCACTTCGCCTCAGCAGAGGGACCCATCGACCTGTCGCTGGCCGTGTCGAGCCCGGACGAGGCCATGGGGCTGGGCATGGAGACCATCGAGGAGATGAAGGAGCACGTGGCGAAGGCGGCCCTGGAGGGGCTGGGGGGATCGTTCCACGGCACGGAGATCCTGGAGATGATCGGCAGCATCGCCGGGTTCGCCATCGCGTCGCCGGTCCTGGCGGCCGTGGGGCTGCTGATGGGCGGCCACGCGATCCGTGAGGAGCGCGAACGCCGCCTGGAGGGCCGCCGCGAGGAGGCCCGGGAGGTCCTCCAGGAGTACCTGGACGAGGTGCGGTTCCGGGTGGGCAAGCACTCCCGGGACGCGCTGAGGGCGGTGCAGCGGCAGATCCGGGACCAGTTCGTCGCGCTCGCCGAACAGCTCCAGCGGTCCGCGTCGGAGGCGCTGGCCGCCGCCCAGGGGGCGCTGGAGGCGGATCAGCAGGGGCGCCAGCGGCGGCTGGCCACGGCCGAGGAGGGCCTCCGGCGAACGGGAGCCCTCCGGGCCGGGCTGCTGGAGCTGGCCCCCGAGGCCGCGCCCCGGCCGGGGCCGGCGACCGCATGAACCCTCCGGCTCCGCGGGCCACGCTGGTCGGCGAGGTCCGGGGGATCCTGGACCGGGCCCGGGCGGCGTACGCCGCCACGCCGATCGGGTCCCGGCTGGACGCCCTGGCCCGGCGGCTGGACGAACCGCTCCGGGTCGCCATCGCCGGGAGGGTGAAGGCGGGGAAGTCCACGCTCCTGAACGCCCTGGTCGGGGAGGAGCTCGCACCCACCGACGCCGGCGAGTGCACCCGGATCGTGACCTGGTATCGGGAGGGCATCACGTACCGGGTCACGCTGGACCCGGTGGAGGGCGAACCCCGGCAGGTGCCCTTCACGCGCGAGGGGGGGGCGATCCGGGTGGACGTCGGGACCTTCCGTGCCCCGGAGGTGGAACGGCTGGTGGTGGACTGGCCGTCGGCCGCCCTGCGCCCCATGACCCTCATCGACACCCCGGGCATCGCCTCGGCCACGGAGGAGGACACGAAGCGGACGGTGGCCGCGCTGGGCGCGGACGAGGACCAGCCGGCAGCGAGCGACGCCGTGCTGTACCTGATGAAGCACCTCCATTCGTCGGACGTTCAGTTCCTCGACGCCTTCCGGGACCGGGACGTCTCCCAACCGACGCCCATCAACGCGATCGCGGTGCTCTCCCGGGCCGACGAGATCGGTGCGGGGAAACTGAACGCGCTGGAGACCTCGGAGCGGATCGCGTCGCGGTACCGGCGGGACCGCCGGGTCCGGACCCTGTGCCAGACGGTGGTCCCGGTGGCCGCGCTCCTGGCCCAGGCCGGAGAGACCCTGGTGGAGGACGAGTACCGCGCCCTGGAGCGGCTGGCCCGAGGGCCCGTCGGCGAGGTCGAGGAGGCCCTGGCCTCGGTGGACCGGTTCCTCGGCGAGGCGGGCGGGTCGGTGGGCCCGGACTCGCCCATGCGCGACCACCTGGTGCGCCGGATGGGGATGTTCGGCGTCCGGCTGTCGGTGGAGCTCGTCCGGACGGGGGCGGCGGCCACGGCTCCGTCCCTGGCCCGGCAGCTCATCGAACGCAGCGGACTCCAACGCCTGCGCGACACCCTGGTCACGCAGTTCGCCGGCCGCCGCGACGTCCTGAAGGCTCGGGCGGCCCTCCTGGCGCTGGAGCCCCTGGTCCGGGGGGCCGGCGGACCGGCCCTCACCGACATCCAGGCCGAGATCGAACGGGTCCACGCCGGGGCCCACGAGTTCGCCGAGGTCCGCCTGCTGAACGCGCTGCGGGCCGAGGCCGCCGACCTCCGCCATGACGAGGAGGAGGACGCCGAACGGCTCCTCGGTGGCGGGTCCACCGCGGTGCCCGCCAGGCTGGGACTGGACCCCGCCGCCACCCCGGCGGAGATCCGCGAAGCGGCCACCGCGGCCATGGCCCGGTGGAAGGCCCGGGCGGAGAGCCCCATGTCCTCCCGGGAGGCCGTGGCGGCAGCCCGGATCCTGGTCAGGACGTGCGAGGGCATCCTGGCGGCCCTCCCGCCGCCGCCCCAGTTCACGGTCTGACGGGGCTGCCCCGCCCGGTAGCATGCGGGTCCATGGACTTCGCGATCCCCGAGGAGCACCGCGAGCTGGTCGCGTCGTTCCGGTCGTTCCTGGACCGCGAGGTCCGCCCGGTGGAGGAGCGGTTCGCCGAGCGGCGGCAGGAGGACCGGTTCGACGACGAGATGATCGCGGCCGGGATCGGCCTGCGGAAGCGATCGGCGGAGCTGGGCTTCTATGCGGCGCACATGCCGGAGGATGCCGGCGGGGGCGGGCTGTCGAACCTCGGCTACACCCTGCTGGTGGAGGCGGGAGCGTCCTCCGGGCTCCAGTTCGCCACGTTCGCGCTGGGGCCGCCCAACCCCGCCGCGCCGAACCCGATCCTCATGGATCTCCCGCCCCATCTCCGGGAGCGGTACCTCCCGCCGCTGATCCGGGGCGAGACCACGATGTGCTTCGCGCTCACCGAGCCCGGCGCGGGCTCGGACGCGCAGGCCATCTCGAGCTCCGCGCGGCTGGAGGACGACTGCTGGGTCATCAACGGGACCAAGCACTTCATCACGAACGGCGCGCACGCCGACCTCACGGTGGTGTTCGCCGTCACCGACCGGGAGAAGCGGGCCGCCGGCGGGATCACCGCGTTCGCCGTGCCGAAGGGCTCGCCGGGGCTGGTGATCGGGCGGAACCA
This sequence comes from Actinomycetota bacterium, assembly GCA_036394995.1. Lineage (GTDB taxonomy): Bacteria > Actinomycetota > UBA4738 > UBA4738 > JACQTL01 > DASWED01. The sequence goes on along the minus strand of DASWED010000115.1, from coordinate 24,995 downwards.
GCGGACGCTGGCCGGCGACACGAACCAGGCCGAGCTGATCTTCTCCGACTGCCGGATCCCGGCGGACCACGTGATCGGCGAGATCGGCTTCGGGTTCGGTTCGGCCATGCGGTTCCTCAACGCCGGTCGCGCGTTCATCGGGGCGCTGTGCGTGGGGATCGCCGACCACCTGGTGCGGCTCTGCGTGGAGCAGGCCACGAGCCGGGAGACGTTCGGCAAGCCCATCGGGAAGTACCAGGCCGTGCAGTGGATGCTGGCCGACTCCGCGCTGGAGGTCCACGCCTCCCGGCTGATGACCTACCACCTGGCCTGGCTGGTGGACCGGGGCGAGCAGCCCATCCGGGAGTCGTCGATGGTGAAGCTGAACAACACCGAGATGGTGGGCCGGGTGGCCGACCGGGCCGTGCAGATCTTCGGCGGCATGGGCCTCCTGGCGGAGGGCCCGGTGGAGCGGATCTACCGCTACGTCCGGATGCTCCGGATCGTGGAGGGCACCAGTGAGATCCAGCGCCTCATCATCGCCCGCTCCCTCGGGCTGTAGGCCGCCCGGCGGGTTGAGCGGGAGCGCAACCGGGAATCCCTGAGCCGTGCCACGGCTACGACGATCGGACCCATCGCTGGCCGGGTTCACCCGGCGGCGGAGCGGCAGGGGATTCGTCTATCTCGACGACCGCGGCGAACGGATCACCGATCCCGAGGTCCTCCAGCGCATCAGGGGGCTGGTCATCCCGCCGGCCTGGGCCGACGTGTGGATCTGTCCGGACGCGCTGGGACACCTCCAGGCGGTGGGCACCGACGCGGCGGGCCGCCGGCAGTACCTGTACCACTCCCTGTGGAGGACCCGGCGGGACCAGGAGAAGTTCGACCGGATGCTGGAGTTCGCCCGGGCCCTCCCGCGGCTCCGCGAGGTCACGTCGGAGCACCTGTCGAACGAGGGCCCGACGCGCGAGCGCGTGCTGGCGTGCTCGGTCCGCCTGCTGGACCGGGGGTTCTTCCGCATCGGGTCGGAGGCATACGCCGAGGACAACGGCACGTTCGGCCTGGCCACCATGCACCTGAGCCATGTCGCGCTCGGCCCGGACGGGAGCGTCGAGTTCGACTATCCGGCGAAGGGCGGGAAGCGGCACATCCAGAGCGTGGTCGACCCGGAGGTGGTGGAGGTGGTCGCGGTGCTGAAGCGGCGCCGGGGCGACCCGCAGCTGCTGGCGTGGCGGGAGGGCCGGCGGTGGGTCGACGTCCGATCGGACGACATCAACGCCTACATCAAGGACGTGGCCGGGGAGGGGTACTCGGCGAAGGACTTCCGGACCTGGCACGGGACCGTGATGGCGGCGACGGCCCTGGCGGTGGCCGCGCCGTCGGCGCGCTCCAGGACCGCCGCGAAGCGAGCCATGGTGTGGGCCGTGAAGGACGTGGCGCGGTACCTCGGCAACACGCCGGCCGTATGCCGGGCCTCGTACATCGACCCCCGCGTGTTCGACCGCTACCGCTCCGGCTGGACCATCGCCGGCCTCCTCGACGAGCTCGGCACGAAGCGACACGACGAACCGGAGCTCCAGGCCCTCATCGAGGAGGCCGTGGTCGACCTCATCCGAGGCGAGGACTCCCCCGCCATCGAGCGGGCCGCGTAGCCCCCTGGGCTCGAGAGGCCCGTTCGGCGCCGGTAGTAGGCTGCGAACTCGATGGCCAGGGCCACTGATCGCGCAGCCGACCCCTCGCGACGGCGGTTGCCGTCGGTGGACTCGCTGCTCCGGTCGGGGCCCGGGCGCAGGGCGGCGGCCGACTTCGGGCGGGACGTGGTGAAGCGCGCCGTGCAGCAGGTCCTGGAGGACGCCCGCGAGGGGGCGGCACGGGGGCGGGCTCCCGACCCACCGGACCTGTTGATGGCCCGCGCCGCGACGGTGGCGGCCCGGGTGGCGTTCGGGCTGACGCCCGTGATCAACGCGACCGGGGTGATCCTGCACACGGGGTTGGGGCGGGCTCCGCTCCCCCGCGATGCAGCGCGGGCGGCGGCCCGGGCCGCGATGGGCTACTCGGACCTCGAGGTGGACCGCGAGTCGGGTCGCCGGGGGAAGCGGACCACCCGGGCCGAGTTCCTGCTCACGGCGCTGACCGGCGCCGAGGCCGCGTTCGTGGTGAACAACAACGCCGGGGCGCTGGTGCTGGCGCTGGCAGCGCTGGCCAGGGGGAAGCAGGTCCTGGTGTCCCGGGGAGAGCTCATCGAGATCGGCGGCGAATTCCGGCTGCCGGACATCATGGCGGCGAGCGGAGCGAAGCTCGTGGAGGTCGGGACCACGAACCGCACCCGGACCGCCGACTTCCGGGCCGCACTGACGCAGCGGACGGGGCTGATCCTGAAGGTCCACCCCAGCAACTACCGCGTGGTGGGGTTCACCGACTCGGCACCGGCCCGCGACCTGGCCGCGGTGGCCGCGAAGGCCGGAGTCCCGTTCGTCCACGACCTCGGCTCCGGGCTCCTCGGCCGCCTCCCGGGCGTGCCGGCCGACGAGCCGGCGGCCACGGAGGCACTGGCCGACGGCGCGGACCTGGTGACGTTCTCCGGCGACAAGCTGCTCGGCGGGCCCCAGGCGGGGATCGCGGTCGGGCGGGACGCCGTGGTGCAGCGGTTGCGGCGGCACCCGCTGGCCCGGGCCCTCCGGGTGGACAAGATGCAGGTGGCCGCCCTGGAACGCGTGCTCGACGCGTACGCCACCGGCCGGTGGCAGGACCTGCCGGTGTGGCGGATGTTCCGCGCACCGGCGTCGGCACTCCGAGTGCGGGCCCGCGCGCTGGCGGGCGTGCTCGACGGCGCGGCCGTGCGGGTGGAGTCCGCGGCGGGTGGCGGCTCCCTCCCGGGGTTCACCGTCCCGTCCTGGGCGGTCGCGGTCCAGGATCCCAAACCCGAACGACTGGCCGACCGCCTCCGGATCGGGCTCCCGGCGGTGTTCTGCCGGGTCGAGGGCGAGCGGGTCCTGTTCGACCTCCGGACCGTGGACCCCGAGCACGACGAACGGCTGGCTCGCGCCGTGCGCTACGCACGGGAGCAGGATTGACCGAACCACTCCCCCAGGTCGTCGCGACGGCCGGTCACGTGGACCACGGGAAGTCCGCGCTGATCCTCCGCCTCACGGGCATCGACCCCGACCGCCTGGCGGAGGAGAAGCGTCGCGGCCTCACGATCGACCTCGGGTTCGCGTGGGCCACTCTCCCGTCCGGCCGGGAGATCGGGTTCGTGGACGTCCCCGGCCACGAGCGGTTCGTGCGGAACATGCTGGCCGGCGTGGGGCCGGTCCGGCTGGTGCTGTTCGTGGTGGCGGCCGACGAGGGGTGGAAGCCGCAGTCCGAGGAGCACCTGGAGATCGTGGACGTCCTCGGCGCGGCCGGGGGCGTGGTGGCCCTGACCAAGCGCGACCTGGTGGACGAGGAGACGCTGGGGATCGCCGAGCTGGAGGTTCGCGACCGGCTGGCCGGGACCGCGCTCGAGGACGCGCCGGTCGTGGCGTGCTCCGCGCTCACCGGCGAGGGACTGGACGACCTCCGAGCCGCCCTCGACGCCATGGTCGCGGCAGCGCCGCCGCCCGAGCAGGACGGCCGGGTCCGCCAGTTCATCGACCGCGTGTTCACGATCCGCGGCGCCGGGACCGTCATCACCGGAACGCTCACCGGCGGTCCGCTCGAGGTGGGCGGGGAGGTCGAGATCTACCCCACCGGGCACCGGGCCCGGGTCCGGGGCCTCCAGAGCCACAAGCGCCCCCTCGAGACGGCCCGCCCGGTGGCCCGCGTCGCGGTGAACCTCGTGGGGAGCGAACGCGACGATCTCGCGCGGGGCGACGTGCTCGGCCTCCCGGGGCAGTGGCGGCCCACCGGGGTGATCGAGGCCCGGGTTCGGCCGGTCCGGGGCCTGGACCACCCCCTCACCGGCCGGGGCGCCTACAAGCTGTACGCGGGTTCGGCCGAACGCGACGCCCGCATCCGCTTCGCCGGAGCCGGACGTCTGGCCCCCGAGGACCCCGGCGCGTTCGCCCGGATCCGGCTCTCAGCGCCGCTGGTGCTCACCCACGGGGACCGGTTCGTCCTTCGCGAGGCCGGCCGGCGGGCCACCGTGGCCGGGGGCACGGTGCTCGATCCCGAGCCGCCGCTCCGGCCCGGCGCCGACTGGGAGCGGCGGCTGGCCGCACGGGAGGCGGCCCGGCCGGACGAGCTCCCCGGCCTCCTGGTGGGCGAACGAGGAGCGGTGCGGGCGGCCGACCTCGCCGTGCTCACCGGCCGGTCCCCGGCCGAGATCCCCGGCGCGACCCGGGCGGGTGGATGGTGGCTGGCCGGCGACCTCCACCGGACAGCGGCGGAGGCCGTGGAGGACGTCCTGGGGCGATTCCATCGCGAGCACCCGCTCCTGCCCGGAGCCGGACTGGCCGTGGCCCGGTCCGCCGTGGCCTCGGCGGTCGAGCGGGCCGGGCGGACCGCGGACCCCGGCCTGGTGGACGCCGCGCTCGACGCGCTGGAGGCGGCGGGGACCCTGGTCCGCGAGGGCTCGGACGTCCGTCTGGCCTCCCACCGGGTGGCGCTGGAGGAACGCCGGGAGGAGGTGGACCGGCTGGTGGGAACCGTTGCCGCCGGCGAGCCCAGCCCGCCGACCGTGTCCGAGCTGGTGGCCTCGGGGTTCCCGCGCGAGGTGGTGGACGCCGCGGCCCGGGCCGGGAGGCTCGTCCGGATCTCCCCGGACCTCGTGATGACCCCCGAGCTCGTCCGGCGGGCGCGCGAGATCCTCCAGCGGGAGGCCGCCGCCGGCATGACGGTGAGCGCGTTCCGGGAACACCTGGGGACGTCGCGGAAGTACGCGCTCCCCCTCCTGGAGTGGTTCGACCAGCACGGCGTGACCCGCCGCCGCGGGGACCTCAGGGTCCTGCGCGAAATCTGATCCTCGCGAACGGGAATGCTCAGGCGAGCTCCGCCACCAGCGTGAGCTCGACCGGTGCCCCCAGCGGGAGCGAGCTCACCCCGACCGCCGCCCGGGCGTGGCGTCCGGCGTCGCCGAACACCTCCACCAGCAGGTCGCTGGCCCCGTTGGCGACCTCCGGCTGCTGGGTGAAGTCGTTCACGCACGAGACGAACACCGTGACCTGCGCGATCCGCCGGACCCGGTCGAGATCGCCCAGGGCGTCGCGGAGGGCGGAGAGCGCCTGCAGGGTGCACTGCCGGGCCGCCTCGGCGCCCTGCTCGACCGACACCAGGGCGCCGACCAGGCCCGGATGGAGGACCTCGCCGTCGATCCTGGCCACCTGCCCCGCCACGAACGCGAACCCGCCGGCGTTCACCACGGGCACGTACGAGGCCACCGGCTTCGGCGGTGGCGGAAGCTCGATCCCCAGCTCGGAAAGTCGGTCCTCGATCCGGCCCATCGTCAGCCTCCTCCACGTTCGCGCGACCGGCGGGGCGCAAGCGTAGCCGGACGTGAACGGGGCCGGACACGGCGGGAGGGGCGAGTGTGACCCGCCCCTCCGGGGAAGTCCGCGGCCGCCGAGGGAGGTGCGGCGGCCGACCGCCGTCGGTCAGCCAGCCTGCCGCTCTCGCATTCGCAGGATGGCCCGTCGCTCGGCCTCGTTCATGCCGCCCCACACACCGTGAGGCTCTCGGATCCGAAGCGCGTACTCGAGGCACACGTCGCGGACCTCGCACCGGCCGCAGATGAGCTTGGCCTTGGCCTCACGGCCGTTCTTCTGGTCGCGCTTCTCGAAGTAGTTCGGGGCGAAGAACAGGGCAGACTCCTCGCCGCGGCAGGCGGCGCGGAACTGCCAACCGGTCATCCCGTCGCTCGTGCCCATCCTGGCGGCCGCGGGGCGGCCTCTCCCTCCTTCTGCTCAAGTGGTTCGGATTTCGACGGACGACGGATTGGACCGGTTCCATCGGACATCCAATCGCCACAATGATGAACGGAAGCTGAGAGGGCCCCCCGGCTGGGTGCCTCAGAGGTCGCCGGGGGCGCCGCCCGGCCCGGGATCGGCCCCGGGGTCGCCCGGCTCGGGCTCCACCCTCAGGATCAGGCCGTCGACCCGGCGGACCCTGATCCTCGTGCCCGGCGGGATGGGCCCGTCCAGGGCCCGGCCCCGCCACAGGGTCCCCTTCACGTACACGGGCCCCTCCGGGTCCAGCGGGCCCCGGGTCTCGCCCTGGAGCCCGACCAGTCCCCGCTGGGTGGTCACGATCCGTTCCCTGGCCTGCTGGGCGACGGTCAGGCCGAACCCGAAGTACAGGAAAACGGCCACCGCCGTGGGCCAGATCAGCCAGGGCGACACGTCGATGGCCGGGGCCACCCGCGAGAACACGAGGTACGAACCGGTGACGAACGCCGCCATGCCCAGCAACGTGAGCACGCCGAGCCGCCGGATCACCACGTCGACGGCCAGGAGCACCAGTCCGCCCACGAGGAGCCCCAGCCCGAGCGGTCCGAACGGCACCACCATCAGCCCGTATGCCGCGAACCCCACGCCGAGGGCCCCGGCGATCCCCGCGACCCCGATCCCCGACTGCGTCAGCTCGAACGCCACGCCCATCAGCCCCAGGACCAGCAGGACGTAGATCGTCACCGGCGATGCCACCGCGTGGATGATCCGGCGCCCGATCCCCAGGTCGTGGAACCGGAGCGCCGCCACCTCGGGGTTCGTCCGGAGCGTGATCTCGCCTGCCGCCGTGGGGACGCGAGCGCCGTCCAGCTTGCTCAGCAGCTCCGCGGAGGACGACGCGAAGTCCTGGACCACGCGCCGGTCCAGGACCACCTGGCCGGGAGCCTCGATCCCCTCCGAGGCGAACGTCGGGTCGCGGTGGCGGGCGGACGACCACCGGGCCACCGCCGTCAGGGCCCGCCCGGACTCCGAGGGACTCTCCGGCGACCGGCGGGCGAGGTCGAGGGGCTCCAGCGGCCCCACGCCGGCCCCGGGGGCCACCAAGGCATAGCTCGACGCGTACACCAGCAGCAGGCCGCCGCCCATCGCGTGCGCCGGGGTGGGGCCGATCCACACCACCACCGGCACCGTGGCCCGGAAGACGCGTTCGGCCAGGGCCACCGCGTCCACGTCGAGCGTCCCCGGAGTGGTGAGCTGGATGACCACCGTGGCGTCCCGGGACTCGGCGTCGGCGATGGCGGCCACCAGGTAGTCCCGCATCGAACGGTCGATCACGCCGTTCACCTTCACGACGTCGACCTCCGCGGGGGCCTCGCCCGGCTGCAGGACGGGTCCCGACGGCGTGGGCGTCGCCGCGTGCGCGCTCGCCGGAAGCCACCACAGGGCAGCCGCGAACAGGAGGAGCCAGGGGAGGGACCGGCGCATCGCGGTGCGTATGGTACCGGGTAGGCTCGGGAACCATGCCCGGGAACGATGCCGCCGAGCCGCCCCCGCCCGCGGACCTGTCGGGCCTGTTCGACCGGCGGCTCCTCTTGGTCTCGGGGAAGGGCGGGACCGGGAAGACCACGGTCGCGGCGGCGTGCGCGATGGCCGCGGCCCGCACCGGCCGGCGGGTCCTGCTGGCCGAGGTGGAGGGCCGGGGCGGGGCGTTCGACCTGCTGGAGCTGCCCCGCACGGGGTTCGAGGAGCGGCGGACGAGGTTCGGCTTCTCGATCCTGGGCATCACGGCCCGCGACGCGCTCCTCGAGTACCTGTGGCTGTTCTTCCGGATGAAGGCGCTGTCGCGGACCCTGGCCCGGGCGCAGGTCCTGGAGACCGTGACCGACGGGGTCCCGGGGTTCCGGGATCTCATGGTCGCCGGCAAGCTCTACGAGCTCACCGCGTGGCGGGCGACGTCGCGGGAACGGGAAGCCGCCGAGCGCGTCGCGTACGACCTGGTGGTGGTCGACGCGCCGCCGGTGGGCCAGGTCCTGGGGATGCTCCGGTCGCCGGGGGCCTACCGGGGGGTCATCCGGGGCGGCCGGGCCGGCCGTCAGGTCGAGTCGATCGAGCAGCTGTTCCGGGAGTACACTCGGCTCGTCCTGGTGGCCACGCCCGAGGAGATGGCGGTGGCCGAGACGCTGGAGTCCACCGAGGCCCTGGCCGCGGACGGGTTCGATCCGCCCTCCGTCGTGGCGAACCGGGTCCGTCCTCCCGTGTTCCCGGCCGGGACGCGGGCCGTCGGGCTTCGCCTCTCTCCCGAACGGCTCCGCGACGTCCTGGCCGGGGCGGGCCAGGAGGTGGACGGCGCGGCGGCCGAGTGGCTGATCCGGGCGGCCCGGGACGAGGACGCCAGGGTCCACGCCGAGGCCAGGTACCTCTCGGAGCTCCGGGCCGGGCTCCACCTGCCGCTGGTGGCCACCGAGCGGTTCGGCCCACGCGAGGTGGAGGGCCTGGCCGACCGGGTGTTGGAGGCGGCGGCGTGAGCCGGGCCCTCCGCGACGACCTCCGGTCCCGCCGGATCGTGGTGTGCTGCGGGTCCGGCGGCGTGGGGAAGACCACCGTGGCCGCGGCGGTGGGGGTGGCCCTGGCCCGCGAGGGACGGCGGACAGTGGTGATGACCGTGGACCCCGCCCGCCGCCTGGCCACGGCCCTCGGCCTCCCCCGACAGCCCGGAGACCGCACCACCGTCCAGGCCGGGGACGGCGCGACGTTCGAAGCGATCATGCTCGACACGCGCCGGACGTTCGATCACCTTGTCGAGCAGCACGCGGGTTCCCGGGAGCGGCGGGACCGGATCTTGAACAACGCGTTCTACCGGCGGATGGCCGACACGCTCTCCGGCACACACGAGTACATGGCCATGGAGCGGCTGTACGAGCTGGCCACGGACCCCGACCGGGACTGGGAGGCCATCGTCATCGACACCCCCCCCACCCGGAGCGCCCTGTCGTTCCTGGACGCGCCCCGTCGGATGCTCGACTTCCTGGGGGGCCGGATGTTCCGGTGGCTCCTGTGGCCGTACCGGCGGGCGGGCCGGGCGGGGATCCGGGGGGCCAGCTTCGGGGCGAAGGCTCTCGCGGCCACGCTGGGCAAGATCGCGGGGGCCGAGCTGCTGTCGGACACCGCCGAGTTCCTCCAGGCCTTCGAGGGCATGTACGAGGGATTCAAGCAGCGCGCGGGGCAGGTCCTGCGGCTGCTCTCGGAGGACCAGACGGGGTTCCTGGTGGTGACCGCGCCCGAGCGCGCCTCGCTGGACGAGGCCGGGCACTTCGTGGACCGGCTGTCCTCGTCGGACATGCACCTGGCCGGGGTGGTGGTGAACCGGTGGCGGGAGGCCCCGCCCCTGAGCGCGCCGGGGGCCGCCGTCGAACGCCTGGCCGCGGGGTCCACGGAGGAGCAGGCCGCCGCCGCGTGCCTGGGCCTGGCGGAGCGCCTCGTCGCCCTGGAGCGCAGAGGGGCGGCCGCCGTGGAGGCGTTCGCGGCCGATCATCCGGACGTGCAGGTGACGACCGTCCCCGAGCTGCCCCTCGACGTGCACGACCGGATCGGGGTGGACACCGTGGCCGGGCACCTCATGACCGGGTGAGCGAGGCCGCCCCGACGGGCGCCTCCTCCGATATCCTTGGCCGGGGCCTCCGACGGGCCCCTGGGATCCATTCGGCATGCCGATACCGCAGAACCTGAAGCCGCAGGGCTCGGGCGGAGGACGGAGACCTCCCACGAGCCCCATGGCCTGGCCCCTTCGCCCCGTCCTGCTCCTCGGGTCGATCCTCGCGGCCGGGCTGTTCCTCGCGATGGCCCTCCTGCCCATCGTGGCCACCGTGGGGAACGCCGCCCAGCGGATCACCGACGAGCTGGGGTGCCCGGAGGGCGTGAAGCCCATCTACCTGCACCTGCCCTCCGTGGCCCAGCGCTCGACGATCCTGGCGAACGACGGCTCGGTGATGGCCACGCTGTTCCTGGAGAATCGCAAGGTCGTCAAGCTGGACAAGGTCGCCCCGGTGGCCAAGCAGGCGGTACTGGCCATCGAGGACTACCAGTTCTACGAGCACGGCGGCGTGGACGTGAAGGCCATCTTCCGGGCGGGCCTGGCCGACATCAGGTCGGGGCACATCACCCAGGGAGGCTCGACGATCAGCCAGCAGCTGGTGAAGGTCATCTCGAACGAGCGCGCCGACACCCTGTCCCGGAAGGTGTGCGAGGCCGAGCAGGCCAACGACCTCGAGGAGCGGTACGGGAAGAACACGATCCTCGAGATGTACCTCAACGAGATCTACCTGGGGCACGGGGCATACGGCATGGAGGCCGCCGCGGAGACCTACTTCGGCAAGCACGCCGGAGCCCTCACGCTGCCCCAGGCGGCGATGCTCGCCGGGATGATCGCGAACCCCTCGCAGTACGACCCCGTGTCGAACCCCGAGGCCGTGACCCGCCGGCGCAACACCGTGCTCGGGCGGATGGCCGCCATCGGGTGGGTCCCTCGGGACGAGGCCGAGGCGGCGCAGGCCGAACCGCTCGGGCTGGTCCGCTCGGTGAGCAAGCCCCAGGACCACAAGCAGCCGCTGTTCGTCCAGTTCGTTCGCAAGCTGATCACCGAGGACGCCCAGGGAGAGTTCGGCAACCTCGGGAACACGCGCGTGGCCCGCCAGCGGGCCATGTTCCAGGGCGGGCTGACCATCCACACCACGATCAATCCCGCCTGGCAGGAGTTCGCGGTGCAGACCGTGCGCCGGCACCTGCCGAAGAAGACCGATCCGCAGGCGGCCATCGCCACGGTCGAACCGGGTACCGGCGCGGTTCGCGTGCTCGTCTCGGGCCGGGACTTCGCCAAGACCCAGACGGACCTGGTGTGGCAGGCCCAGCACCAGGAGGGATCGGCGTTCAAGCCGTACACGCTGGTGGCGGCCTTCCGGGAGGGGGTGCCCCCGGGCCAGGTGTACAGCTCGGAGTCCCCGGCGGAGGACCTCAAGGAGCGGTGCAACGGATGGGAGCCGTTCAACGCCGAGGGCGCGGGCGACTTCGGCTATCTCGACCTGTACGAGGCCACCGCGGACTCCATCAACGTGGTTTTCGGCCGCCTCACCGCCGACATCGGCCCGGAGGCCGTGGCCAAGGCCGCCACGGACATGGGGATCCACCTCTCCCGTCCGGTGCACTCCGCGGACTGCTCGGTGACCCTCGGGACGTTCGAGACCAGCCCCCTGGACATGGCCACCGCGTACGCGACGCTCGCGGCGGGCGGCATCTACTGCCCGTACTACGGCGTCCAGAAGATCCAGGGCCCGGGCCCCGACCACAAGGTCCTGTACCGCCACGACCCGGACAAGACCTGCAACAAGAAGGCGGTGGAGCCGGACATCGCGTACCAGGTCACCGACATGCTGAAGGGCGTCATCGATCACGGCACCGGGGCGGCTCGGGCCCCGCTGGCGGACGGCCGGCCGGAGGCGGGGAAGACCGGGACCACCGAGGACTACGAGAACGCCTGGTTCTGCGGGTACGTCCCGCAGCTGGCCACCGCCGTGTGGCTCGGGTACCCGGGGACACCCCGGCCGATGCTCGGCATTACGGATCCGGCCACTGAACCACCTGAGTACTTCGACCACATGTTCGGGGGCGACATCCCGGCGCGGATGTGGAGCGTCGTGATGTCGAGGTTCACCGCGCACATGCAGCCGGAGGACTTCCCGGCGCCGCCGCCGCCGCCCACGGGCGACGTCCCCGACGTGATCGGGAGGGACCAGGAGGTGGCGATCCAGATCCTCCACGACGCCAGCTTCACCGGGATCGTGGACGGCAGCGCGAACTCCCTGGCGCCGATCGGCACGGTCATCTCCCAGAGCCCCGGCGGCGGCACCACCACCGACCTGGGGGCGCTCGTCCACCTCACGATCTCGAACGGCCAGCCGCCGAAGGTCCATGTGCCCCGGGTGGTCGGCATGAAGCAGGACGACGCCGTGACGACGCTCCACGACGCCCAGCTCCAGGTTGACGTCCAGAAGGTGGACGTGTCCGACCCGGCGCAGGAGGGGATCGTCGTGGACCAGAACCCGAACGGCGGGACGAAGGTCCTCGCCGACAGCACGGTGACGATCTCCGTCGGCCACTACGTGAAGCCGAGCCCGACGCCCCCGCCGCCCACCACCCCGCCGCCGACGACCGAGCCGCCCCCCTCGCCCTCGCCGTCGCCCGAGCCGTCGCCGACCGACTCGCCGAAGCCGAAGAAGAGCCACCCCGGCCACAGCGGCTGAACGGGATCTCGGGTCGCCGGGGACCCCGGGTCAGCCGGACAGGCGTTCGCGGACCATGGCCTGGACGGTCGTGCCGTCCACCTTCCCCTTGGCCCGGGACATCACGAACCCCATCACCTTGCCCATGTCCCCCGGGCCGGCGGCGCCGGTGGCGGCGAAGGCCTCGTCGAGGAGGGCCCCCAGCTCCTCGAGGGTGAGCCGGGCGGGCAGGTAGGGCTCCAGGACCCCCCGCTCCTGGCGCTCCCGGGAGGCCAGGTCCTCGCGGCCGGCGTTCGTGTAGGCCTCGATGGCCTCGTCGCGGCGCTTGGCCTCGCGGACCGCCATCTCGACCACCTCGTCGTCGGACAGCTCGTGGCGGAGCTCGACCTCGCGGTTCTTCACCGCCGCGGACAGCATCCGGAGGGTCCCCAGGCGGACCCTCTCCCCCGCCTTGAGGGCCTGCTTCATCTCATCGGCGATCCGGGCCTTCAGCGTTGGACCTGGGGTGGCCATCCGTACAATCGTCTCCGTGCCGGTCCTGATGATCGTTGCCGTCGTGCTCGGCGCCGGGGTCCTGTGCGTGGCCTACGGGGTGTTCGTCGAGCACCACTGGTACCGCGTGCGGCGGTACCGGCTCGACATCCTACCGGCGGACGCTCCGGCCCCGCTGTCGGTGGTGCACGTGTCGGACCTGCACCTCCTGCGCCGTCACAGCAAGCTCCGCGAGTTCCTGGCGTCGCTCCCCCGGGCCGATGTGGCGATCGCCACCGGCGACCTGGTGGGCGAGCCCGAGGCCGTGGAGACGGCCGTGGAGGCCCTCCGCCCGCTCCGGGGTCGCCTGGCGTCGCTGTTCGTGCTGGGCTCGAACGACTACTACGTGCCGAAGCCGCTCAACTACCTCCGGTACTTCCGCCGCCGGCGGTCGGGCAAGCGCCGGCTGATCCGCCGGGGCCGGGCCCAGGACCTGGTGGCCGGGCTGGAGGCCGACGGGTGGCTCCACCTGAAGAACGTCCACGGTTCGCTCGACCTGGAGGGGCTGGAGGTGGAGGTGGTGGGCCTCGACGATCCCCACATCCACCTGGCGGACCTTCGGGTGGCCCCGCGTGGGAAGCCGGAGCGGTTCGGGCTGGCCGTCGCGCACTCCCCGGACCCGGCGCCCGAGCTGGCCGCGATGGGCTGGGACCTCGTCGTGTCGGGGCACACCCACGGCGGGCAGGTCCGGCTGCCGCTGGTGGGGGCCCTGGTCACGAACTCCCACGTCCCGCGGCGGTTCGCCAGCGGGATGGTCCGGATCGGCGAGACGTACCTCCACACCTCGCCGGGGCTGGGGACCAGCAAGTACGCGCCGTTCCGGTTCCTGTGCCGCCCGGAGGCCACGGTCCTCGAGCTCCGGCCCCGGAAGATGGAGCACCCCGGGCCCGTCCGGGCCGCCGAGGGCGCCGGTTCCAGGCGGGCCCAGCTAGCTGGCCCGTCGGCCCGAGCCGCTACACTACCTGCCGGCCGCTCGCCGGCCGACGGGACGTAGCGCAGCTTGGTAGCGCGCAGCGTTCGGGACGCTGAGGTCGCGGGTTCAAATCCCGCCGTCCCGACCCTCAGAACAGGGCCGCTGAGCAGGTAAAACGCTCAGCGGCTCTCGTTGTAGTCGCGAGCCTCCCGAGTCCATGCTACATTCCATGCTACGGAGCTAGGCATGGCACACCCCGGAGTCGACCAATACGAGACCAAGCGAGGGGCCCGGTGGCGGGTCCAGTGGTGGGATGGCGACAGCCACCACCGGTCCAAAGGCGGCTTCCGCAGCGAAGCGGAAGCGATCGCCCACAAGCTGAAGGCGGAGCAGGACAAGTCCCAGGGCCGCCACGTGGCGCCGGCAGAGGGGCGCATCAGCGTCGTGAAGCTGGTCGAGCGCTACCGCGGGCACCTCGAGCGCCCCGCCACTCTCACGAAGATCGACGGGCACCTCCGCAAGCACATCGGCCCGGACCCGATCGCCCGACGGCGGATCAACACCGTGACTGTCGTGGCCGCTAACGACTACCTCCAGCGGCTGCGGCGGAACGGTGCCGGCGAAGGAGCCATCGAGGAGGTCCGCGGGACGCTCCGGGCGGCTTGGAACCTCGCCATCGAGGAGGGCCGGGTAACGGAGAACCCGTGGACGAAGGCGCGCCGGCATCGTGGGGTCCGCCGTCGGCCGGAGCGGTTCACCTTCACCGAGGACCAGCTCTGGCAGGTGGCCGACAAGGCCGGAGAGCGGAACGGCCGCGTCTACCGCCTGCTCACGCTGTTCCTCGGCTACGTGGGACCGAGGATCGGCGAGGCCGTCGCACTTCGAGGGCGGGATCTCGTGCCGGCTTCGCTTCCGGGCGACCTGGAGACGTACAGGGTCACGATCGGACGGACGGTGGTGAAGGACAGCACGGGCCATCTCACGGAGCAGGAGACGACGAAGACGGGAGCGGTCCACACGACGTGGATCCCGCCATTCCTGAAGCCCGAGCTCGAGGACTACTGGCGCCTCCGACCGAAGGGCAGCAATCCCCTGGACGATCCGGAGGCGCTCCTCTTTTGCAGCCCGCAGGGCGGATACGTGCACCCGGACACGTACCGGTCTCGAATCCTCGCTGGGGCCTGTAAGGAACTCAGCATCACGAAGCGGGAGCCGTCGAAGAACGGCGGGGACAAGTATCCGACGCCGCACGACCTGCGGCGAACGGCGGCGAGGTTCGCGGCGACCATCGCCAACAATCCGAACGTGGTCAAGGACTACATCGGCCACGAAGACATCGAGACGACGTTCGAGGCCTACGCCTCCGCCCAGGAGGGCGACGTCGTCGACGTCGTCATGGCGCTGGCCAAACAGGCAGCTGTGGCCCGAAGCCGGCACGACAAGTCGAGGGGCGCCTAATGACGAGGCGAGACCTGTCGTCCAACGGCCGACTCAGAAGAAGTTGCGCGAGCGCGAGGGCACTTCGTCGCCGCAGAGCTCCATCGGCGCGGCGCGTTCGCCACAGTGGTATACGTCTCGAGCGCATCGACCTTCTCCCCAACAAGAGCATGAAGAGTTGGGGATTATCGGATGCTCAGGCGCCGTCGCGAAACTTGACGCCGCGGGTCCTCTCATCGCCTCGTTGCTCACAACTCCCCACGGATGCGCTCCTTGCGCTCCTCCTGGAGGGCTTCGTCCCTGGCCGCGGCGAATATCTCCACGCCAGCTCGCCCCACGGAAGCCACCGACTCCTCAGCCGATTGAGCCATAGCGGAGAACTGCTCAATCATTTGGGAGTACCGATGCGACTCTTCTCCGGTCCAAGTCCCTGACTGTGCGAAGTAGGCGACGCGCCGGGGATCTACACCCCGTGGCACAAGCAGTCTTGCCAGATCCTCGAGGGGAGGATGAATTCCCAAGCCGTTGTATGTCTCTGCAGCCTTCTCGGGTGATATCAACCCTTCGTCCATAGCATGGGCCAGCCAGTCAACATCGTCACCGACCATTTCCCTTCCCAAGAGCCATCGGACACTTGGGTGCGTGAAGCGAGACCAAAGTTCGTCCTTAGAGTTATGGGGAAGCAGATGGAGAGCCTCCCATGCTCCATGTGGGAGGGCTCGATAGACCTCTCTGGATGCGATCCCGGCGTCAAGGCGAGATGAGACCCAGTCTGTCGCTACGTCAGGGTAGCGCTGGGTGAGATAGCTCATCAGCTCCGTCGCCTCGTAGTCCTGAAACCCGATTGTGCTTGTAGGATCGAGCTGCTGGATTGCATCGAGCCACTCGTTCTCTAGCTCGCCAGGCGTCCAGCCCTCACGTTCCCCACGTCCCTTGGCAAACATCGCCGCGGCTGCAGCGCCCCGGGCTGAACCAACCGGCCGAGTAAGTAGGCGCCGTGCTTGCTCAGCGCTGAGCGATGCGCGAAAGAACATGCTCTTCAAGATTCCGTAGTCTTCGGGTCCTAGATGTCGCAGGACAACATCTCGGTGGGTTTCGCTTTCTGCCGCGAGGAAGTAGTGAATTGCTGGGCCGCGTGCCACCAGGTTGCCGAGGTAGCGCTCAGCCTGGCGCTCACTGATCTTCTGACCCCTATCCAGAGCATGCCCCAGGAACGGTTCCGCTTGAGGGAAGAGCCCAAGCTCAAGAGCGGTGTCCGCCCAGGCTATCGGGTCGTCGACCCGCTCGGCGAGCGCAGTGCAGGCGATCCACACTCGATCCGGCCATCGCACGGTAGAGAGTTCAAGCTCGATTCTGAGCGTCACTAGACGTTGAATCACCGTGGCCCGATCTTCGTCCGCCCAAGGCATCACCATCCCCTTGATCTGTTCCTCGAGCCGTCTGGCGGCCGCTTCCCAGTCCTCGTCCCTGTCGATGTCCGCGAAGAACGCCTCATGTTCCGGACTCAAGGCAACGTCCACAGAGAGCTCAAACTGGCCGGCTACATCACGCAGATAGCTGGCGAGGCCAGGATGATTCCCGACAAGGGGCACAAGGTCTCGGAATAGTCTTTCCCCGAGTCGCCGGGCGGCATCGATCGAGGGCTGGGGGTGGCTCCTACCGAACGGCCGGTCGTAACCGCCGCCGACCCGGAGCCAATCCTCGGTTGTCTCAATCACAATGCGGAGAGTGGCTGGGGGGGCATCTGCAAGGCGGTCTCTAACGCTCGGCCAAATCTCTTGGTAGATGCGCTCCATCTCCGAGGAATCAGCTACTGTCTCAATCAACTGGATTGTTCTGGGGTTCCCTGGAGCCGCGAGCGCTGATCGCAGACGAATCGAGAGGGCCGTTGCGGTGGCATGGCCATAGACAATCCAACGAGCGGGGCTTGGATCGTCTTCGATCCAACGGTTTGCAACCGAGGCAACTAGCTTCCTCTGTTCCCTCGGTGTGGGAAGCTCAGGGTGGAAGTCCTGAACAAGATCGGCCAACCTCCGCAGGGGATGGCCAGGGTATGGATTGGTGGGTCGCGAATCGCAAACTGCCGCGTCGAGTAGCAGCTCCATAGCCCGATCCTTCAGGTGCCATCTTGCGATCAAGTAGGCAAGCTCCACGACACGTTCGATCTGCTCTACACGTTCATGGCTCCCGCGCATCCAACCCTCGAACTCAGTCCGAGCCAACGAGAGAACTTCGTCAGCTGCTGAGTCATCCACCCGGGCGTAGAGCCGAGCGACCTGCACCCTTGCGTCAGGACCGACGTGATCCGAGACGACCGTCAGACGGAAGATTCGACCCGCGTAGGCACGAGCGTGTGTTGCACCGACCAGCACCGCGTTGATCGTGGCTTCCGCGACTGCACCCAGCCTCTTAGGCCACCGCTCCAACAGCTTCCCTACATCGACCCCAGGCACCTGATCGGAGAAGATGTGCTCTGCCACGAGGACCGCGGCCAGCATCGGAGGGCGAACACAATAGAAACGGATGTTGTCCCTCAGGCCATGGTCATACCCAGATGTGACGTCGATCAGACCACTCGCTGCCGCAGCGGCCAGAAGGTCCACCAGCTTCGGCCGTGCCAACTCAATCTCTTTCGCGAGATCGTCGAGCTCGCTCTCTGATACTTCCCCCAGAAGAGAAATCGTTGCCAGGAGGTGCATCGCTTCTGGACCGACCGCAGACCTGCGAAGGTAGCCTTGTACCTGTCCCAACAATGCCCTTCCGCTGAGCAGGGAGGCATGGTCTCGTGCGCGGAGCAGAAGATCGCCAAGCGCGACAGCCCAGCCTGGGCGACCCTCCGCTTGGTCAAGGATCTCCCCTCTTGCTAGCTGACCCGTGATACCCATGGCCACCAGCAGCTGATCGAGATCTTCTCTCACGAGAAGGCCGAGATCGAGACTCTTGTCCACCCGGACCCAAGCTCTTACCTTTTCCGCTTCGTCGGGCCAGCAAGCCGCGGCAATCCGGTATTCGTGCAGACTTGGTTCGACTTGCCGCAGACGAACCAGCGAGCGAATCAGTTCCTCGGACCTCCCGGCATCGTCAACGACAATAACCGCAGGTCGGGCCCATCTCAGATCGTCAGCAAGGCGATCCCGTGTTGCGTCGCGATCCACGAAGAACGCGCCCTCGATTTCTGCGAGCAGCCTCGTCTTCCCGACCCCTGGAGAGCCGCTTATCACAAGGTCGCCTTCGGTTGCGGAAATGACCTGCAGTTCGGCGTTTCTCCCAACCAAAGGGAGAGCCGCCCAGGGACTCTCCGCTAGGTCCGGCGGGAGCCGCGACAGTGTGATGGGGTATGGGGACAGCCCGAGAAGGCGCTGGCGCCACTGACCATCGCGGCGGAGTCGACTTGCAAAGAATCCACGATCAAAGATTGCATCCACTACAGCCCCGAACTTCTTTGCCGACTCGCCCAGGCTGTGGCGTTCCGACTGTGTGAGGCTGGCGGGGTTCGCTAGGACAATCCGACGGAAGGGGACGCCGTGCTTGGCCATGCTCCGCAGGCCCGCAAGGAGGTTCTTCCTGACCCCTTCCCGGGTGCGAGAGGAGGTCGCCAGTAGCCGAACAGGCGGCTCTTCGGTCGCGGGATGAACATCGGCATCACGGCCCCAATCGGTCCCACCGGGAATCGGCGACAACCCAGGATAGATCTCTGTAAGGAGATCCTGGGCGCACCGTTCAAAGAGGCTGCTGTCAAGATGAGTGGACGCGAGTCCATGCTCAATCCGGTCCAGCTCATGTGGGGACGAAGGCATGGGAAGCTCCGGGCCTAGCCCTGCCGGGGAAGACACGTTCTCCGGTGAGCCGGCATGATCCTTCAGCGCACGGCGTATGACGTCACTGACGCTCAAACCCTCAGCCTTAGCGCGGCTCTCTAGAGCACGGCGTAGCCGTTCATCGAGACGCACCGGAACTACCTCGGCCGGCTCAGCTCCCTTCGTCGGGCGGCCGACTCGGCGGCGCAGTTGAGTGGGCTCGTACCCCTCTTCGGCCTCCTTCGCAAGGCGCTCGATGACGTCTTCAGTAACCGAAACGCCGCGAGAGGTCCATGGTTTGGCTTTCCCCTTGCCGGTCATCTCTCCTTGCCTCGTCTCCTAAGAAAGTAGGCCCTCGTACTTCTCGCGCAGGCGCATGGCGTGGATGGCGAGCTGTCCACCGTCATCGAACTCCAGGACGACAACCTCGAGGAGGTTGCCCGCCCCATCAGGTCCAATGTGAAGGATCCGAAGGGGCCCATCGTCGTTCTCCACTTCGTAGCTGACCAGCGCATTCCGGACGGCGTGACGGATGTCGGCGTCCTTGATGCCGTGCTTCCTGGCCGCTTTGTGGATCTCCAAACTCGCTCTCCCATGGCTTCCTAAATCGTATTACGAAACCGTCCCATCTGCAAGGGGGCACCTGGAGCCAGGCTCGCGATCTCAATCGAGACTTCGCGCCGGGTTCCACCTGGAACTATCCGCGGTCTGCTTCTTGGTCGGTGCTCAGCAGCAGACCACCCGTTCGCATGGCTCTCATCGTGGTCGAGCCACTCGGACGAACAGCTACTCGGTGCCGGATTCGAGCCCGACGATCAGGTCCAGGAGTCCATCCGCCTCCCACGCCCGGTTCCTCGCCGACTCACTGAGGGGGAGTAGGACACCGGCGTCGGCCAGTTCCTGGATCGCGTTGGTGACGGCCGGCCGGGTCCTCCTCGTCGCCGCAACACCGCTCGGGGTCGTGATGATCGGGTAGGCCGGGAGGGTGTCGATGATCGCCCAGGCGGCTGCATCCGCTCGAGGGCTGGAGTGTTCGCGGAGCCGGCGGCGCCACTCAGCCTGGAGCTCGGAGACTCGGCCCAGGTAGGAGACCGCGAGCTGAGCTGCCCGCGCCGCGGCGACGGCGAAGATTTCGAGCCACTCCGCGATCCGGTCCTCGCGGAACAGCGTCAGGCCTCTGATGTATCGAGCCTTCTCTCGAGCGAGAACAACGCTGATCGGTGGGACGAACCCGGGAGCAACGTCTCGTCGGCGAAGGACGATCTGGACAAGCGCACGTCCGGTTCGGCCGTTCCCGTCCTCGAAGGGATGGATCGTCTCGAACTGAGCGTGCGCTAGTGCGGCCTGGACGAGTGGGGGGAGGCTCTCCTCAGCGCAGAACCCGGAGAGGTCGTCGATGAGAGGCAGGACCTCCTCGGGAGGCGGAGGGACGAAGTCGGCGCCGCACGGGTTGTAGTCGTTGCCCCCGATCCAGTTCTGTGAGTCTCGGAACTCCCCTCGACGCCGGGCGCGGGCGTCATGCTCCATGAGGACCGCGTGGATGTCTCGGATGTCCTGGGCCCCGATCCCGTTCGCGCCTGAGGCACGCTCGATGGCGAGCTGCATGGCGTCGATGTTCGCGAGGATCTCTGCGGCCTCCGGGCCAACGGATCGCCCCGTCTCCTGGTTGGCCTCGGCGCGAGCCAGGGTCCGGGCGTCGACCTGCATCCCCTCGATCTTGGAGGAGGCGATCGACTCCGTCCGGAGGAGGAGCCGGGCAAGGGGGTTGAGGGCGGGACCGGCGTCGCGGTTGAGATCCGCGATGGCCTTCTCCGCGTCGGACACCGCGCCCGCCACCTCGCCCGGAAGAACGACGTCGAGGCCTGCGATCCTGTCCGGGACGAAGGCCTCGTACCGGCAGGCGCGGCGGTACCTGGCCGGCGCGTAGAGCGTCGGGTTGTGCTCCCAAGTCTTGGCCACGAGTCGCCCTCTCACCGCGGTTCCTTTCGTTCGGCAGCCCCTTGGTAAAGGATCGGCCGCATCCTTTCGCTAGCGTGAAATGGCCTGCCATCCTTGCATCTTCCGGGATGTAAGTACAGGATAGTGGCTATCCTTTACTTAGCGGTTCCCGGTAGGCACGGCTCGCTTTGATGCCGACAACTAGACCATGGATCAGTTCGTGCCAGGACCGTATCATCATGATACGCTTTTGGCATGCCTGGACGCGTGTACATGGAGTTGCTCGAAGCAGCGACGAGCCAGTATGGCCACGTCACCGCCGACGACGCACGGGGGGCCGGAGTCGATCCTGCACAGCTCCGGATCATGCATCACCGCGGTCTCCTCGAGCGTGTGGCCCGCGGCGTCTACCGGTTCCCCATCCTCCCCGCCACGGCCCTGGACCAGTACATGGAGGCTGTCCTCTGGCCGCGAACCAAGGCGGCACTGAGCCATGAAACGGCCCTCGACCTGCATGGGCTGTGTGACGTGAACCCTGCCCGCATCCATGTCACCGTCCCCGCTGGCTACCGGCTGCGCCGCGACGCCCCCCGCATCTACCAACTCCACCGCCGCGGCCTCGATGCCGGCGACGTCACGCTGCACGAGGGCATCCCTATCGTGACCCCCTACCGGGCTATCCGCGATGCCATCGAGGCGAACCTCGGTGGCCATCTCATCGACCAAGCGATCAGCACCGCCCAACGGCGCGGGCTCATCGCTCCCGCGGAGCTGCGCCTCCTCAAGCGTGCACGACCTGGTCGGCGGCCGGGGCCTCGACCCCGCCCGGAAACCATCGCGGCTCACCGATGACCTCGCAGCGCAAGCCGCCGCCCAACGTCCAAGTCCTCCAGAGGTGGGTTGGCGAGCTGGTCCGTCAAGAGGGCGTCGCTCCGGGCCGCGTCCAAGCTGATCTCATTCATGGTCGTGGCGGCCATGCTCGGCCACGCCCGCGACGAGAATCAGGATCCTGTCTTCGTCCTCAAGGACGGGGCCGCGAGTAGCCACCGTTCACCAAAGTCAGACTGCCGTCGGGGCGACGGTGCGGCGCTTCACGTACCGGCGGATCGCCGCAGGCTCGTAGCGGACTGCTCGAGGGCCCACGCGGACGTGCGGCAGGAGCCCCTGCCGGGTCCAGCAGTAAACGGCCCACTTGGTCACGCCGAGGAAGTGGGCGACCTGATCGGCGTTCCAGAGCCCCTCGGGCTCTCGGACAAGATCCGCATCGGGCCTTGTGCGGGGTGAATTGTCCCCGTCATCGACTCGTTGAACTGCACCGATCTCGCTTGGATGACGGCTCACTTGAGGAACGCCTTTCGCTTCTCACTCCCGGCCCACTGCCAGATGTCGGTCAAAGGGCCGGATCCGGCCACGTCGTCCGCGGTCGCGAACAGCAGGTCGGGCTCGCCGTCGCGCCCGCGGGCGAGCGTTGCCGCGCACACGAGCCGATCCAGCCGCTCCGACTGGTTCCGGCCGCCCACGACGGTCGCCACCTTCGGAATCCGCAGATAGTCGCGGCGCCACCCTCCCGAACGGAAGAGCGAGACGTACCGGAGGTACTTCTCCTCCACGGCCATCGCCGGCATGGTCCCGAGGTCCATCTCGAGGAACCGGAGGGCCCACCGGCCTGCGAACCCATAGACGATGAACGCATCCGCCACGAGGAGGCGCCCGCCGGGGAGCTTGAGCGCCTCCTCGTTCCGCCAGTCCGCAGGCCCAAACGTGTGGCCTCGTTCTCGAGCCTCCCCGACCAGGCGCGTGCAGAACTCGTTCACCGCGATGGTGTGATCGAGCTTCCGTGCCCCAACGCTGCCGGCTCGCGGCTTGCGAATTTCCGGCCAGGTGGCCGCCGCGACCTCGAAGCCCTCCGTCGTCGCGTACCAGACGCTCTCCCGGCCGATCGGCGTCGCCTCGATGAAGTGACCGGCGAGGTGACGACGCTCCAGCCTGGCGAGCGCTCGCCTCGCCGGCGGCGCCGACAGGTCGGTGAAGTGCAGCCGCCGGACCTGCGAGAACGCGAGGAGGCGATGCATGGCGAGCGACAGCAGCACCGCCTCCTCCCGCTCCGGGAGTGGCCGCAACTCAGCCGCCGTAGACATCGAAGTCCGGCCCATGGCCATTCCTGGGAAGCAACACGAGGGCGTGCGCTTCGTTATCGGCGAGCACCTGGTCGACCTCCTGATGCGTCGGCCCGGGCTCGCTTGAGTCGCTGACCTGCTGCAGACGCCGACCGCTGTGCTGGCTCTTCATGAGCACGTCGTAGACGGAGGGCGGCACGGTGTGGATCTGTACTGCCGAGAGCCTCTCCCGCTCGACGGTCGGCTTCACCATGCATGTGAATCGAGGGAGCGCCGTCAGCAGGTCGGGGTCCACGCCACCCCCGAACTCGTCGGCAAGGGCCACGGCGTCGGCGTGATCCGTGGTGAAGCTGATGAGCTGCGAGTAGTTCCCGAGGATCGCTCCGCGCACATCCTTGGACAGGTGTCCTAGGGCTCCTTGGGTCCGACGGTCTTGAGGGTTGAGGCAAGTTTCATGCGGCAGGTCTGATCCGTGCGTGGACGACGTACTCATCGATCGACCGGTCGACCTGGCGAAGGGCTCGGCGAAGTTCGAGTGGGGCCGGAGGATGGTCGGCCGCGAGCAGCGGTCCGAGCAGGCGGTCGTGGACCTTGGTGTAGAACAGCGCGACCCGGACGCCCTCGGGGGTGAGGACGTAGGTGTTGGTGTGCTCCAGGCGGCGGATGAGCCCCTTCAGCCGGAGCCGGCGGAGGTCGTACGTCATCTGCGCGCTGGTGTAGAGGTCACCGAGCAGCGAGCTCACCCGGGCACAGAGGCTCCGATTGGTGAAGCCGACGGCGGCGTACACCAGCGCGCAGAGGGCGCCGGCCAGGGCCATGACGCGGGGGTCCCCGAACCGGAGCGCGGGAGCCCGTTGGCCCTCCTCAACCGAGGGCTGTCCGACCCGCTCGAGGAGCGCGGTCGAGATGGCACAGTCCTGGCCGATGCGTTGGACCTCGAGCAGCCGCCGGTTGGCCGCCCGAGCCTTGCGTTGGAGCTCGGGGAGGTTCCGCAGGCGCCGGTGGCACCCGAGGTCGGTGGGCGAGTTGACCACGGTCTCGATGCGAAGGGCGCGGCCCTCCTTCAGGTACTCCTTGATCCTGGAGTGGCGGTAGAACACGTTCACGGTGACGTCGGTGCCCCGGGTGACCACCTTGGTGGAGAAGGTCCCCGGGGTGTTCCGCCGGACCTGGCGGGCGAAGACGAGCTGGACCTCGTCGGGGCGGCCGAGGTCGAGGTTGTCGGCCACGGTGGCCTCGAAGAAGGCCCGGGCCCGCCGGGGGGCGTCAAACACCACGGTCCGGGACACCTCCACTTGGCGCATGGACAGCTCCCACCAGTACCCCGCCGCCCGATCGGCGCCGGAGAGCGGGGTGGGGATGCGCCCGATCCACCGGTCGAAGAAGGCCTGGATGTCCGGCGGGCCGAGCCGGTCGCAGATGGCTTGGAGCACCCTGGGACGCGAGCAGGAAGCGAACCCGTTGGCGAGGGGGGTGTAGGGGATGCGGGCCCGGTCGGCCTGGCGCTTGGCCCACTCGTGGCCGTTCACCCACACCTTTCCCGGGTAGGGGAAGTAGCTGCAGATCTTGATGAACCCCGGGCCGAACTCCCGGTCGAGCACATAGAAGTAGTACACCGTGACCCGGCGGTCGGCCTTGGAGAACCCGAACCACACCGCCCCGGGCTTCTGCGCGCGGTCGTAGCCCGTGAACACCGACTGGAACTCCTGGGCCACCCCGATGGCCACCACTCCGGGCTCGGTCGCCCCCTCGAGGTACGGACGCATGATCTCGATGTGGCGATCCCCCTTCTTGAACTGGACGAGGGGGATGGCGTTGTCCTCGGCGAACCGGCGGACCTCCGCGCGGAAGGCGTTGCCGATCCTCGCGAACAGGGCCGGTGAGGGGATGGGGTTGCCGAGGTGCTCGGTGAGGAACGTGACCACCTGGCCGCCGACCTGCAGGTTGGGGACGTAGGCGTTCAGGTACACCCGATCCAGGCATTCGATGTCGAGGGCGGCGTGGCCACGGAGGAGGTCGTTCACGTTCACCGGCTCGGCCACGCTCCCACCCCCGTTGTGAGGACAGCCTCGGACACACGATGCGGCGTGCGGAGCGTAAGCGGAACCTACGGAGTCAGTTCATCTCGGCGGTCCGAGGCTGGCCTCACT
>DASWED010000114.1:0-128798 GCA_036394995.1 Actinomycetota bacterium | reverse complement strand
GTGAACCCCACGGCCAGGCCGACGCCGAGGGCGGTCAGCCCGATCCCGATCTCGCTCATCGTCTCGTCCTTCCCGGGACCACCCGAGCATCGTAGGAAGGGGGTCTGACATCGCGGATCCGCCCTTCAAGGTTCGGGCCTTCCCCGGTCGATACCAACGACGGAAGACGAGACACGGGTGGGCCGCAATGGGTCACCCGCCGAAAGGGAGGTCCGGATGTACCGATCGATCGTTAGGTTCGCCGTGGCGGTGTTCGCCGCATCGCTGCTGCTCGGAGCGATGTCGGTGGAAGCGTTCGCCGAGCCCACCGCGCCGAACCCGCACAAGCCACCCGCCGTCACGACGATGCGCTTCAAGCTGGACGCGCACCAGGTGGCGGTCGGCGAGGCAGTGACCGGTTCCGTCCGGCTGTTCCAGCACCACGGGCACACCTGGACGCCGGTGGCGGATGCATCGCTGTCCGTCCGCCTGGACGGGACCGAGGTCGGAACCGCGACCACGGACGCCGACGGCAGGGCCAACGTCTCGGCGACGGCCGATACCGCAGGGGATCACGTCGTGAAGGTCGTGTACGCGGGCGACGACTCGCACAAGCGGTGCTGGCGGGCCCAGGGCTTCGAGGCCGGCGAGGCGTCCTCCGAGGGATAGCCCGCGGTCGAACCGTCACCGGTGACGAGCGGTAACGGCCGGCGGCTCCGCCGGACGGAGTAGCATGCCGCGAATGGCGAAGCTGACGGCCGGGGTGGACCTCGGCGGGACGAAGATCCAGTCGGTGATCCTGGGCAACCGCGCGGTGGTCGGGAACGCCCGGGTCCCCACGCCGCAGACCGGCGCGCCGGACGTGGTGGCCGCGATCGTCGGCACGGTGAAGGCGGCCCTCGAGCAGGCGGGGGGCACGGTGAAGGAGCTGGCCGGCGTCGGCATCGGGACGCCCGGTGAGATCGACGCCGAACGGGGCGAGGTCTCCCTGGCGTCGAACGTGCCGGGGTTCGTGGATCCGCCGGTGCCGCTCGGCCCCCAGGTGTCGCGGGGCCTGTCCCGCGTTCCCGTGCACATCGACAACGACGTCCGGGTGGCCATCCTCGGCGAGTTCACGCGCGGCGCGGGCCGCCCCTACCGGAACCTCCTCGGCGTGTTCGTGGGAACCGGCGTGGGCGGCGGGCTGATCCTGGAGGGGAAGCTCCGAACCGGCCGGGGCGCCGCCGGGGAGATTGGCCACGCCGTGGTGCAACCGGACGGACGGCTGTGCGCGTGCGGCCGCCGGGGCTGCCTGGAGGCGTACGCCGGCCGGGGCCGGATGGAGTTCCACGCCCGCGAGCTGGTGAAGAAGGGCCACAAGACGGCCCTGTTCGACATCATGAAGGAGAAGGGGAAGACCCGGCTGGCCTCCGGCGTGTGGGAGGAGGCGCTCGAGCAGAAGGACAAGCTGGCGCGCAAGCTGGTCGACGACGCGGTGTGGGCCCTCGGGATCGCACTGGCCTCGGCCCAGAACGTCCTCGACGTCGACGCGATCATGATCGGGGGTGGCCTGGGTGACCGCCTGGGATCGCCGTTCGCCGACCGGGTGGCGAAGGCCATGGAGCCCCACCTGTTCGTCCGGGACCACCCACCGGCCCTCCTCACCACGGAGCTCGGCGACCTCTCCGGGGCCGTCGGCGCGGCCGTCCTGGCCGGCGGCTGACCGGGTCGAGCCGGGCCCGTCCCCTCGCGCAAGCTCCCCGGGACCTTCCTCCTACCGGGCTTCGGGTACGGCGACTACCGCCCCCGGACTCATCGATGCCCGCATGGGGCTCCCCCGCTACACGGCTCGGATGCTGAAGTCGTCGAATTCCACGCGGAGGCCCAGATTCCCCACGGTCACCAGGCCCACCGTCCCCGTGGGATACACCCCCGGCGAGTCGCCCTGGACGTCGATGTCGGGCGTGTCCTGCACCGACCCCAGCTGGTTCCCGTTCACGAACAGGGTCAGCGTCACCGGGGTGTTCCCGACGCCGCCGGCGCAGCTCCCCTCGATGACGTTCCCGGCTCGCTCGCCCTTGCGGATGAACGGGCTGGTGCCCTGGAGCAGGACGGGCTGGTTCTGCCCGTCGCTCTTCTCGATGGCCCACCCGCCGGTCGTGCTGACCACGAGGTAGTAGGACAGCGTGTCCCCGTTCGTCCGGCAGGCCAGGCCGAACCCGTTCGGACCGGTGCCGGCGACCTTCGTGGCCGTGACCGCGACACGCACGTCGCCCAGCACGGCGAGTTCGGGGAGTCCCGGGAACGCCGGCGCGAACACCTGCGGCGTGGACGTCCGCTTGATCTCCTCGAAGTACCGGCCGCCCCGGAGACCGATGTGGAACCCGCCCTGGCTGGTCTCGTCCCACTTCCCCGAGTTGTCGTGGAAGTCGTCGGCGTAGATCACCGTCCCCGCCGGGAACGCCTTCGCGGTCGGAGCGATCCCCGTCGTCACCGGCCCGCTGGGCCCCTGGGTGGGCTCGGCGTTCCCGTCACCGCCGCTGTTGAGCAGCACGACCAATCCCGCAGCCACCCCGGCGGCCACCACCGCCGACACCACCATCGTCGTCAACCGCCGCCGTCGCCTCGCCGGGGGCCGGCCTCCGCCGTCGCCGCCGGGACGGAACGTCTCGGCCGGGGCCGGCTGGAACCCCCCGGTCGCCGGCGCGGGCTGGAACTCGGCCGGGGCCTGGGCCGGCTGGAAGCCGCCTGTCGCCGCCGGGGCCGGCTGGGACGAGCCCGGCGACGTGACCCCACCCGGGGGGGCCTCGAAGGCGGCCGGCGAGGGCGTGGGCGGGGCGGCGAACTGGGTCACGGCCCGTCGGCCGGCCACCGCGTCCGCGGCCGCCCGGACGAACGACGCGCAGTCCGGGAACCGCTGCTCCTTCTGCTTGGCCATCCCCGCCCGCAACACGTCGTCAAGGGCTTGGGGGAGATCCGGGCGGACCACCCGGACGGACGGCACGGGGTCCATGAGGTGGGCGATCAGCACCGCGGTCTCGTCGTCCTTGGGGAACGGGCTCTCCCCGGTCAGGCATTCGAACAGCACGCAGGCCAGGGCGTACTCGTCGGTCCGCCCGTCGATCTCCTTGCCCTCGATCTGCTCCGGCGCGACGTAGTCCACCGTTCCCACGAACTGCCCCGTCCGGGTGAGGCCGGTCCGCTGCTGGGCCCGCTTGGTCAGGCCGAAGTCGGCCAGGTACACGTGGTCCCGCCCCTGCGACCCCTGGCCCTCGGCCACCAGGATGTTGGCGGGCTTCACGTCGCGGTGGACGAGGCCCTGGGAGTGGGCGGTGTCCAGGGCGCTCGCCGTCTGGCCCACGATCGAGAGGGCGCGGTCGGGATCGAGCCGCCCCTCGCGCTCGATGAGCGCCTTGAGGTCCGTGGACTTCACGTAGCGCATCGCGATGAACAGCACGCCCTCGGCCTCGCCGGCCTCGAAGATCGGGATGACGTTCGGATGGTCGAGCGACGCCGCCAGCTCGGACTCCGCGATGAACCGCTGCCGGAAGCTCTGGTCTGCGGCCAGCTCGGGCGCCAGGACCTTCAGCGCGGCCCGGCGCTTCAGCCGGAGGTCCTCCGCCAGGTACACGACGCTCATCCCGCCTCGCCCGAGCTGGGACTCGATGCGGTAGCCGGCGAGCTCGGTCCCGATTCGCGGGTCGGTCATGGCCATGGCCTCTTCTATCACCGGCGAGCGGACAAGGCGAGAGCCGGCGACCGCGAGGGGTCGAGCGGCTCAGGGACGGCGGAGCAGACGGATGAGCCGCCCGACGTCGCGGAACGACGCGAGGGCCCGGCGGGGGTCAACGAGCGGTCCGACGTTGCGCAGGACGACGTGGCGGAGGCCGACGGCCGAGTAGGACTGGATGCGGGCGGCCAGCTGCTCGGGGGTCCCGTGGTCGAACGCCGTGTGCAGCACCTCGAACGGGACCTCCTCCATCGCCCGCAGGACCGTCTCGGGATCCAGCCGCGACGGGATGTAGTCGATGATCCCGCGGAACCGTTCGCCGAATGGATGGACGGCCCCGTGGCGGGCCCACAGCTCGGCCGGCATCACCAGGCCCCCCAGACGGAGCGCCGCGGAGTCCAGGAGGCGGTGGGCGTCGTCGTGCGACCCGGCCGTGGCCACGGTCATCTCGTACGACGGCGTGAACGAGGCCATGGTCCGGCCCGCCTCCAGCCCGGCGCTCCGGATCTCCCTGAGGTGCTCGGCGTACTCGTCCGGCTCCATCTGGTGCGTGGGGAGCCAGCCGTCCCCGTACCGGCCGGCCAGCCGGAGGGTCTTCGGCCCGTGCGCTGCCACCCAGATCGGCGGGTACGTCCCCCGGTACGGCCCCAGGCCGATGACCCCACGGTCCAGACGGAAGTACGTGCCCTCGTACGAGGCGTATCCCGGCGACGTCCACAGGAGCCGGATCACGTACAGCGCCTCCTCCAGGCGGGACACCTGCCCGGCGAACGAGAGCCCGTACGGCTCGACGTTCTCCCGTTCGCCGGCGCCCATCCCCAGCACGAACCGCCCGTGCGACAGGTGGTGCAGCGTGAGCGCGGCCTGGGCGATCTCGGCGGGGTGGCGCCGGATGGCCTCGGTCACCGCGGTGCCCACCCGGGCCTTCTTCGTCCGCCCCGCCAGCCACGTGAGGAACGCGAACGACTCGAAGTTCTCCTCGGGGTTCCGGATGAGCCGCGCCGCCGGGAAGTTCCGCTGGTTCCACACCTCGAGGGGGGCCAGCCACATCCAGTGGTCCGGCGTCCAGAACGACTCGGCCCCGGCCACCTCCAGCCCGCGGGCCACCGCCGCCAGCACCGCAGCCGGCGGCCGCCCCAGGATCTGCACGCCGACCCCGATCCCCGTGGCCATGACCACAGAACGCTACACGCCCGACCGCACGCCGGCTTCGGGCCGGGTCGGCCGGGCGGGGTCAGTCCCCCGGCGCGGAGATGACGACCAGGGTCGGGGCAGAGATGTCCCCGAGCCGTTCGATGGTCGGGGTCTCCGGCATCGTGTCGGGGTCGTCCTCGATCGTGAACGTGTTCACCGCGCCCTGGGCGATCTCCCACACCCGGTCGTCCGAGTCCGGAACTAATCTCCCACCAGGATCTCCCCCGCCTTCATCACCAGCGAGGGCTTCACCAGCAGCGAGATCTCGTCGAGGACGTCGCCTCCGTACAGGCACAGGTCCGCGGCCTTCCCCTCCTCGACCGTGCCGATGTCCGCCACCCGGAGCAGGCGGGCCCCGTTCGACGTGGCCGCCTGCAGGGCCTTCAGGGGGGTCAGCCCCCACTCGACCATGCGCTCGACCTCCACCGGCGCGTTCCCATGGGGGTTGAACGGCGTCCCGGCGTCGGTGCCGCAGGCGTGGGGGACGCCGGCCCGCACGGCCCGGCGGAACGAGTCCCGGGCCCACTCCAGGACCTGCCTCGCCTTCTCGACTGCGTATTCGGGGACCTCGTCCGCGTTGTCCACGATCCCGCGCAGCGCCGAGATGGTCGGCACGTGGAACGTCCCCTGTTCGGCCATCAGCCGGGCCACCGTGGTGCTGATCTGCGAGCCGTGCTCGATCGAGTCGATCCCCGCCCGCACCGCGTTCTCGATGCCCCCGGCCCCGATGGCGTGCGCGGCGATGGGGCGGCCCCACTGGTGGGTCTCCTCCACGGCCGCCCGGAGCTCCTCCGGCGTGAACGACGTGAAATCCACCGAGACGCCGGGCGTGAGCACCCCGCCTGTGGCGATGACCTTGATCGAACGGGCCCCGGCCCGCATCTGCTCCCGGACGGCCCGGCGCACGTTCTCCGCCCCGTCCACCTCGTACGCGAACGCACCGTGGCCGTGCCCGCCGGTGATCGTGAGGGCCCGCCCGGACGCCACCACCCGGGGCCCGTCGGCCACCCCCGCGTCCAGGGCCGCGGCGACCTGGGACGCGTACGCGCTGGGCCCCCCGAGGTCCCGGACGGTGGTCACGCCCCGCTCCAGCTGCCGCCGGCCGTTCCGGATCGCCTTCAGCGCGGCCAGCGCGTCGTTCCCCACCAGCTGGAGCCCCTCGGCCTGGAAGTCGGCCCCGCCGTCGAAGCACAGGTGGACGTGCGCGTCGACGAGCCCGGGGGTGAGGGTCGTGCCGGCGCCCTCCACCTCGTGGGCCGCGCGCGCCTCTCGGGGTGCCCGGCGGTGCGGCCCCACCCACGAGATGCGGCCGTTCGACACCAGCACCCCCGCCCGGAGGCGAACGGTGATCCCGTCGAACAGCGTGACGCCGGCGAAGTACGTCGCCATCTACCCGGCCTCCCCGGCGCCACCCGAAGCGGACCCGGACCCACCGAGCCCCGCGGCCCGCCGGAACGGCGAGGCCGGGGGCCGGTACACGCGCGCCCGGTCGCCGAACAGCTCGTCCATCCGCCCGGGCAGCTCGGAGGCCGTCCAGCGTTCGTCCTTCTGCAGCGAGGACACGGGATGCCACCCCTGATACAGCTCCACCAGGCCGCCCTGGATCCCGAGCACCTGCCCGGTGATCCCCTCGGCGGCGTCGGAGCACAGGAACGCCACCAGCGGCGCCACGTTCTCCGGCGCCAGCTGGTCGAACTCGCCCTCGCCGGGGGCCGCCATGTCACCGAACGTCTTCTCGGTCATGCGCGTGCGCGCGCCGGGGGCGATGGCGTTCACCCGGACGCCGTACCGCTCCATCTCCATGGCCACGATGCAGGTGAACGCGGCGATCCCCGCCTTGGCCGCGCCGTAGTTCGACTGCCCGGCGATGCCCAGGATGCCGGACGTCGACGACGTGTTCACGATCGCGCCGCGGACCTGCTCACCGGCCTTCGACCGGTCCCGCCAGTGCGCGCACGCCTCGTGCGTCACCAGGAAGTGACCCCGGAGGTGGACCTTGATCACCGCGTCCCATTCCTCCAGGGACATGTTGAACACCATCCGGTCCCGGAGGATCCCCGCGTTGTTCACTACCGCGTCCAGGCGCCCCCACGTGTGGAGGGCCAGCCGGACGAGCGACGCCGCGCCGTCCGGCTCGCCGATGTCCTCGAAGTGCGCCTCCGCCTCTCCCCCGGCGGCCCGGATCTCCTCGACTACCTGTGATGCGGCGCGGGGATCGGCGCCCGTGCCGTCCCAGTCGCCCCCGAGGTCGTTCACCACGACCCGCGCGCCCTCCTCGGCGAACAGCAGCGCCTCCCCCCGCCCGATCCCCCGCCCCGCCCCGGTGATCACGGCGACCTTGCCGTCCAGCATGCCCATGACGCCTCCCGCCAGTCGAAGCCCGCGGAACGCTACCCGAATCGCGCGCCGGTGGAGCTTTGGGGCATTTTCCTTTACATGCTCCCGGGTCCTGTCTACAGTGTGCGCTGCCCGGGCCACACGGGGGGCGCCACACGGGGGGTCCCGCCGGCGATTCAGCTGCTCCGTGAGGTGCCGGGCCCGACATCCGAATACCGCCTGCGGGGAGGGAGCGCCTCATGAGTCGTTTGCGTGTTCGCCGAGCGTTCGTCGTGGCCGTCGCCGGCCTCGTCGTCGCGTCGATCGTCCCGGGGTCCGGCTCGGTCCCCGCTGTCGCGGACGAGGGACCGTCGCCGATCGCCGTCCTGCGTGGGACCGCCAACGACATCGGATGGGGGGACCCCGACCTCCCGCCGGTCGGCCCGCCCATGGACCGGGTGACGTACCTCCGCCTCCGGGCCGGCCAGATCGCCATGTACCGGGGCGCTCCGTTCGACCTCGACTACAACGCCCGGCTGGCGGCGGTGCAGGTCCTGGACCGGGAGCTGGCCCGCCGGGGGAAGACGGGACCGGCGTGGACCCCGATCGGCCCCGCACCGATCCCGAACGGCCAGGTCGCCGGCGGTGGGAGCAGCGTCCCGGTGAGCGGCCGGGTCACCGCCATCGTGGTCGACCCCACCGACGCGAACGTGGTGTACGCGGGCACGGCGCAGGGAGGCGTGTACCGGAGCAAGAACGGCGGCACGAACTGGACGCCGCTGATGGACGGCGCGGCCTCCCTGGCCATCGGCGCGCTGGCCCTGGCGCCGAGCGACCACACGATCCTGTACGTGGGGACCGGGGAGGGCAACCTCTCCGCGGACTCCTACGCGGGAGTGGGCATCTACCGGATCGACAGCGCCAACGGGACCACGCCCGTGGTCAACGGTCCCTTCGAGACCCGGGTGGCCGGGACCGGCACCACCGTCGACAACGGGCACGCCTTCCTCGGCGCCGGGATCCAGGGGATCGCGGTCGATCCCGCCGACGCCGCGCGGATCTACGTGGCCTCCACCCTCGCCGGAATCGGCGTGTCGAACGATCTGATCTGCTGCGGGCTGTCGGCGAACGGAGCGGACGTCGGGTTGTACCGCTCGACGAACGCGACCGCGGCGAGCCCGACCTTCTCGCTGGTCGCCGGGGGGATCCCGGCCAACGGGGTGAGCGGAGCGACCGACGTCCTGTTCCTGCCGGGGAGCTCGTCGACCCTGCTGGCCGGCTCCGAGGACCTCACGTTCAGCACCGTCTCGAACAACGGCGTGTGGCGCACGACGACCGCCAACCAGGCGTCGCCGACCTTCACGCACATCTCGCTCCCGAACGGTTCGTTCAACCTGCGCCTCGCCGCCAGCGGGACCACAGTCCTGGCGGGGATCGAGGCGAACCTGAGCGGCCTGCCCGGGCGGGTGTTCAAGTCCACCGACGGCGGGGTCACCTTCCCCACCACGCTGACCGACGTGAGCGGCTTCTGCGGGGGACAGTGCTTCTACGACATCGCGCTCGGCGTGAACCCGAGCGACGCGACGAAGATGCTGGTGGGCGGTTCGGCCGACGACCTGTCGCCGCCGGTGCCGTCGCAGATGCTCCGATCCACGAACGGGACGAGCTTCTCGGTGAGCGACACGAAACTGCACGCCGACTCCCACGCGGTCGCGTACGCGGCCAGCAGCCCCGCGACGGTCTACACCGGCAACGACGGCGGCATCTACAGGTCCGCCGACGGGGGCGCCACCTGGGCCAGCCTCAACAACGCCCAGTTCAGCGCCACGCAGTTCGAGAGCGTCGCCGTGCATCCCACTGACCCGAACTTCACCATCGGGGGCACCCAGGACAACGGGACGCCGATGCGGAACGCCGCGGGGACCTGGACCCGTGCGGACTTCGGCGACGGCGGCTTCGCCGCCATCGACCAGAACGCCGCGGACACCTCGACCGTGCGGATGTACCACACGTACTTCAACGCGCAGAACTCCCTGGTCGGGTACGTGACCGTGGGGTCCGTGGCCAACGCAAGCGACGGCAACTGGGTGTTCCGGGGCTGCGACGAGGGGTTCACCGAGAACGACATCCAGTGCAGCGAGAACCCCCTGTTCTACGCGCCCCTCGAGCTCGGGCCCGGAAACCCCAACACCGTGTACTACGGCACCGACCGGCTCCACCGGTCGAGTAACCTGGGTGTGACCAACCCCGTGGTCAGCCAGACATTCCCCATTGCGACGGCGGGCCAGGGCAGGATCAGCGCCATCGGGATCTCCCCGAAGGACGACCACGTCCGGATGATCGGGGGAGCCCTCGGGGGCGTCTTCGGTACCTCCACCGCCGCCAACCCGCTCCTCAACCTGGACCCGTCGAACACCATCCCGAACAAGTACGTGTCCCGGGTGGTGGTCGATCCGAACACCAAGACGACCGCCTACGTGACCATCAACGGATTCCTCGGCGGGATCGGGGCCGCCCAGTCGCACGTGTGGAAGACCACGAACCTCAGCGCGAACCCGCCGACCTGGACCGCAAAGAACTCCGGGCTCCCCGACGTGCCGGTGAACGCCTTCGTAGTCGACCCCATCAACAGCGCGCACCTGTACGCCGGCACCGACGTCGGCGTGTACGCCTCCACGGACGGCGGGAGCTCGTGGGCGCCGTTCGGCACCGGGCTGCCGGTCGTGGCCATCTTCGACATGGCCGTCGTCCGGCCGGGGACCTCGAACGAGATCCTCCGCGTGGCCACCCACGGCAAGGGCATGTGGGACGCGGTCATCGGCACCGGCGGCACCGACACCATCGACCCGACCGCGAAGATGACCCAGCCTTCCAAGACCGTCACGATCTCGAAGTCGATCACGTTGGCATGGACCGCGAGCGACACCGGAGGAAGCGGGCTCGACGACGTCGACATTCGCGTGAAGAGCGCGAACTTCAACTCGGGCTTCGGCTCCTTCACGCAGCCCGCCGGCCTGCAGCACCTCACGGGAACCTCGAAGGTCTTCACGGGCGCCGCTGGG
This sequence comes from Actinomycetota bacterium, assembly GCA_036394995.1. Lineage (GTDB taxonomy): Bacteria > Actinomycetota > UBA4738 > UBA4738 > JACQTL01 > DASWED01. The sequence continues at coordinate 118,538 of DASWED010000114.1, read as the reverse complement.
AAGTCGTACTGCTTCTCGGTGCGCGCGAGGGACAACGCGGGCAACCTGTCGGCGTTCAGCGCATCGAAGTGCACGATGATCCCTGTCGACGACAAGACGATGACCGTCGGAGCCGGCACCTGGACCCGGAAGACGGGCCAGTCCGGTGCGTTCCTCGGGACGCTGTCGGTCGCATCCGCGAAGAACTCGTCGCTCACGCTGTCCAGCCTCCACGCGAAGCAGGTCGGCATCCTGGCGAAGCGATGCTCGACGTGCGGCAAGTTCACGATCACGTTCGGCGGCCAGACCGTCATTGCGGACACCAGCGGCTCCGGCTTCGTGGTGTTCACCATGCCCACCTTCTCCACCGTCAAGATCAGCAACCTCGTGGTGAAGGTGAGCTCGTCCGGCAAGCCCGTCCAGATCGACGGGGTGGCGGCGCCGCAGACGGGAGCGATCACGCTCGGGCCGACAGCCATCCCCGCGAGGGCGGCGGGGTAGCGATCAGAAGGGCTTGAAGACCATCAGCCACAGGATGAGGAGGAGGACGGCCGAGCCCAGCCAGGCCAGGATCACCGGCCGGGGCGAATCGAGGAGCTCGGCCACCTCCTCGTCCGTGGCCTCGTCGAGCGCCCTTCGGACCAGGCGGTAGTACGGGACGGCCACGGGGATCGTGGTCGCGGTGAGGACGGCCAGGAGGCCGAGCGCCGCCCAGATCCATCCCTGGCCGAACCAGTGCCCGGTGACTCCGGCCCCGATCCCTCCGGCCAGCAGGACCAGCCAACGCCACGTTCGACAGGAGCAGGGTCCCCGCGGACAGCTCCAGCAGGGCCCGGATGCGCTGCCGGTCGCGCTCAGCCCGAACCCGGAGGCCCACGGCCGCCGACACACCGTGCGCCGCCAGGAACGCCAGCACCCCGGCCAGGTGCAGGAAGACCCAGTCCCGGTACATCTCAGGGAGTGAACCCGGCTCCCGCCGGCGGGGCCGCCACCGGCGTGGGCGCCGGTTCGACGGACCGGACGTACCCGAGGCCCCGGGTCACCTCCACGGTGGCCCGGTCGTTCTCGGAGGTCCGGTGGTAGAGCAGGGAGCGGACCCGCCAGGCCCGGATGCGGTCCTCCGATCCGTCGTCCACCGCCAGGTAGTAGACCGGCTGGTCGTCCGAACCGCGGCGGCGCGCCCGCAGGACCACCCCGGTGACCCTGTCCACCAGGAACAGGTCCGCCGCCGCCCGGATCAGCTGCACCAGGGAATACAGCGCCAGCACCGCCGCCACCACGTCCGCCCAGCCGGCTCCGATGCGCATCCCCCGGGCCACGTTCGCGTTCGTCTCCTGGTCGGCCTGGGTGGTGAGGACCGTGCCCAGCCAGACGAGTCCCGCCGCGGCGGCGAACCGCACCAGGGACAGGAAGATGATCAGCCACGGCGAGGACCCCCACCCCGGCGACCGGAACCGCGGATAGCTCACGTGGACCTGCCGCCACCGCCCCCCGGCGGGGCTCCAGGCACGGTGGTCGTCCTCGGCGCCCATGGGGATGGCCCGCACAGCGGCCGCGGCCACGCCGAGGGCCGCGCCGTATGGCAGCAGCCGCTCCCACGTGATCACCGCCGTGGGCGGGAGGGTGTCGAACACCTCGTCGGTCCGGAGGTGCTCCTGGATGCCGAGCCACACGGAGGCCGCCTCCAGACCGGCCGCGGTGTGGCGCTGGCGACCCCCCGCCCAGATCGAACCCACCACCGCGATGGCCCCGAAGGCGTAGTACACGGCCCCCCAGATCGGATACGCGAAGCCGAGGGGAACGGCCGGACCGGCGGCCAGCACGCTCACCAGGGTCTTGCTCTTGGCGTCCCACAGGTCCTCGGAGACCCCCCGGGCCTTGGCGTCGGCCACGACCTCCCGGCTGAACCCCTTCCACCACTTCTTCGAGACCTCTTCCTGCCCGGTGGTGAGGGCCCCGGCGGGGATCACGCCTCCGACCGCTCGGGAGACCAGCAGCTCCAGGACCCGGGCCTCGTAGGGCTGGAGCCCGGTGGGGTCGGTTCGCAGGAGCCGGACCTGGAACTCCCCCGGCGCGACCTGCTCGATGCCCACGTGGCCCCGGGCCGCGAGGTCCAGCAGGGTCGCCGGAACGGCGTCGCGCGTGACCCGCCAGTTCGAGGCCAGGAGGTTGGCCACGGCCGGTGGTTCGTCCCCGGTGTCGAGTGACGGGGGACCCGGATCCGGCTCCCGGGGCTGCCGGATCATCCGGACGGCCACCGCGACCAGGATCCACAGCGCGGTGAGCGCCGCGGCCACGATGACCAGCGCGAGCTGGGTCCCCTCCGGGACCTTCAGCTCCGAGGACCCGGCGGCGATGGTCGGCATGCCGCGTATGGTGACCGCTGTCTCCGATTCCATCAACGCGGCCCATTCGGTTCCGCGGGCCGGGGTCCTCGGCATATGCTCGCGCCCTGCGCGAACGGGAGAGGAGCCGAAGCATGTCCGAGCACGACGAACCCGAGGCCGGGGAACACCAGGCGATCGAGGGACCCCACCAGGACATCCACCCGGAGCCCGTGCCCGAGGAGGTGCTGAGCGTCCCCGCGGAGGGCCTCGAACGCCGGCCCCAGCTCCAGAAGCGCGTGATCATCGTCGGCGGGGGCGTGGCCGGGCTCGTGGCGGCGTTCGAGCTGATGCGCCAGGGCCACGAGCCTCTGGTGCTGGAGGCGCAGCACCGCGTGGGGGGCCGCGTGTACACGCTCCGGGACTGGGCGCCGGGCCTGTACATCGAGGCGGGGGCCATGCGGATCCCCCGGGTCCACGACCTCACGCTGGAGTACTGCCGGCTGTTCGGGCTGGAGCTCCGGCCGTTCGTCATGGGGAACCCGAAGACGCTGGTGTACGTGGGCGGCGAGCTGATGACCACACACGAGGCCGACCAGCACCCGGAGCGGCTCCCGTTCGAGCTGGAGGAGCACGAACGGGGCCGGACCTATTCCGAGATGTGGGACGAGGCCACCCGCGAGGTCCGGGAGATGTACGAGCGCGAGGGGCACGACGCGTTCCACAAGATCCTGGAGCAGTACGACCAGTACTCGATCCGCGAGTTCCTGCAGATGCGGGGGTTCAGCGAGGGTGCGATCGAGCTGTACGGCGTGATGTCGTTCCGCGAGCAGAACATGAACGCGGCGGTGATCGAACAGCTTCGCGAGATCGTCGGGCGGTCGTTCCAGGACATGCAGGAGATCGTGGGCGGGACCGACATGCTCCCCCGCGCGTTCTACCAGCAGGTCAAGCGATACGTGCGATTCGGCGCCGAGGTCCATGCGGTCGAGCAGTCCGAACACGAGGTGACCGTCCACTACAAGACGGCCAGCGGGCGATTCAGCGTCACCGGCGACTACGCCATCGTGACGGTGCCGTACCCGGTGATGCGCAACATCGAGGTGACGCCCGCGCTCTCGCGGGGCAAGCAGAAGGCGATCCGCGAGCTGCACTACAACTCGTCCACGAAGATCCTGTTCCAGACCCGGACGCGGTTCTGGGAGTCAGAGCCGCTGGGGATCGTCGGCGGGACCAGCGCCACGGACCTCCCGATCCGGCGGATCGTGTACCCCTCGTTCTCGGATCCGAACGAGGAGCGCGGGATGATGCTCGCGTCCTACACGTGGGGCAGCGACGCCGTCCGGTGGGCCTCGATGGGCGAGGAGGACGCCGTGGAGCAGGCCGTCGAGGACGTGGCCCGCATCCATCCGGAGATCGTCGAGGAGTTCGAGCTCGGGGCGATGCACTCCTGGGACTCCGACCCGTACGCGGGCGGCGCGTTCGCCCTGTTCGAACCGGAGCAGGAGACCAACCTCCAGGCCGACATCGTGAAGCCCGAGGGCCGCATCCACTTCGCCGGCGAGCACTGCTCGCTGTACCACGCGTGGATCCAGGGGGCGCTGGAGTCCGGCATCCGGGCGGCCAAGGAGATCCACGAGGCCCCGGCGGTGATGGCGGCGGAGTCCGAACGGTGAGCGAAGGCTCCGGCGACGACGTGATGGCGGAGAGCGGGCAGCCGATCGTGCAGGAACCGGTTCCGGAGGAGACGCTCGCGGTGCCCTCGGAGGGGTTGGAGGACCGGCCCGGGGCCCGCAAGCGGGTGGTGGTGATCGGAGCCGGCATGGCCGGGCTGGTGGCCGCGTACGAGCTGAAGCGCCAGGGCCACGACGTGGTGGTGCTGGAGGCCCAGAACCGGGTGGGCGGCCGCGTGTACACATGCCGCGACTTCGCGCCCGGCCTGTACGCGGAGTTCGGCGCGATGCGCATCCCCCGCTCGCACGGCCTCACCCTGAGGTACTGCGAGCAGTTCGGGATGCCGCTGGTACCGTTCGCGATGGGGAACCCCAACGGGCTGGTCTACATCGGGGGCGTCCGGATGACCATGGCCGAGGCGCAGGCGCATCCCGAACGGCTGCCGTTCGAGCTGGCCGACCACGAACGGGGGAAGACCGCCGACGAGCTGTGGACGCACGCCATCGCCGACATCAAGGCCCTCCTGGACCGGGAGGGACCCGCGGCGTGGGAGGAGATCCGGGCCCAGTTCGACCAGTACTCGCTGCTGGAGTTCCTGCGGGAACGGGGGTTCAGCGAGGGAGCGATCGAGTACTACGCGGTCATGAACTTCGTGGAGACCGACATGAACAATGCGGTCATGGAGGTCCTCCGCGAGGACCTCGAGGGCGCGTACGTGGACATGCAGACCATCGAGGGCGGCATGGACGCCCTGCCGAACGCGTTCTACCGGGAGCTGGAGGGCGAGGTCCGGTTCGGGGCCGAGGTCCACGCCGTCGAACAGTCCCCCCACGATGTCACCGTGCACTTCAAGACCGAGTCCGGCCGGTTCCACGTCACCGGTGACTTCGCCGTGTGCACACTGCCGTTCCCGGTGCTGCGGACCGTGGAGGTCGTCGGGACGCCGTTCTCCCACGCGAAGCAGCGCGCGATCCGCCAGCTCAACTACCACGCCTCCACGAAGGTCCTGTTCCAGGTCCGTCACCGGTTCTGGGAGTCCGAGGACGGGATCGTCGGCGGCGGCGCCACGGTGACGGACCTCGCGATCCGGCGCATGAACTACCCGCCGTCGCCGGAGGAGACCGAACGCGGCGTGCTGCTGGCGTCGTACTCGTGGGGCCAGGACGCCCTGCAGTGGGGAGCCATGGACCCCGAGACCCGGCTGGAGGAGGCCCTCGACGACGTCTCCAGGATCCACCCGAGGATCCGCGAGGAGTACGAGGTGGGGGCGTCCCACGCCTGGTACGGCGACCGGTGGGCCCGGGGCGCGTTCGCGCTGTTCGCCCCGGACCAGCAGACCGACCTCCAGACGGCGATCGTCGAGCCCGAGGGCCGCATCCACTTCGCGGGGGAGCACTGCTCCCTGTACCACGCGTGGATCCAGGGCGCCCTCGAGTCCGGCATCCGCGCGGCCAGGGAGATTCACGAGGCCCCCGCGCCGGCCGGGGCGGCGACGAGCTGAGCTCGGACGAGAACGGGTCCCAGGGAGGCTCCGAGACCGAGATGCTGGGCCCCGGGGCTCGGGAGACCCATGGCGTCCGGATCGACGCCGAGGGGCTGCGGGTCACCGTCCGGGGCGGGATCATCGTGCTCGACGGCGTCTCCTTCACGGTCCGGCCCGGGGAGCTCGTGGCGATCGTCGGGGGAAGCGGCGCGGGGAAGACCACGCTGCTGGAGACACTTGCGGCCGTTCGGCCGGCCGAGAGCGGGAGCGTCCGGTTCGACGGCATGGACGCATCGGCGTTCCGAACCGTCCTCGGGTACGTGCCCCAGGACGACATCATCCACCTGGAGCTGCCCCTGGAGCGGACCCTCCGGTACGCCGCGGAGCTGCGCCTCCCGCGCGGGACGCCGGGTGGCGAGATCGCCGGCGCCGTCCGCGGCGCGCTCCGCACGCTGGACCTCGAGGCACGGTCGTCCGTCCGGGTCGGGTCCCTCAGCGGGGGCCAGCGCAAACGGGCCAGCATCGCCGTGGAGCTGCTGACCAGGCCCCGGGTGTTCTTCCTCGACGAGCCAACGTCCGGCCTGGACCCGGCCACCGACGCGGAGCTGCTCCGGGTGCTCCGTCGCCTGGCGGACGAGGGCGCGACGGTGATGTTCACCACCCATTCGGTCCAGGACCTCGCACCGTGCGACCGGGTCCTGTTCCTGGCCCGGGGCGGTGTCCTGGCGTTCGCGGGCTCGTTGCCCGAGGCGCTCGAGTTCTTCGGGGTCGATCGAGTCGAACGGATCTACGAGCGGCTCGCCGAGGAGGACCCCGGGCGGTTCGCGAGGCCCACGCTCCCTGCGGCCGCCCCGGAGCCATCTGCGGGAGTCCCGCGCGAGCCGTCCCGGGGGGGCAAAGCCCGGCCGGACCATCTGCGCCAGTGGTGGGTGTCGACTCGGCGCACCTTCGAGACGCTCGCCCGAAACCCCCTGACGCTCGCCATCCTCCTGGGGTCGCCGGTCCTGGTCGTCGCCTTGTTCGCGATCCTGTTCCGCCCCGGGGCCTTCGACTTCGCCAACCCCAGCCCCACCGCGATCACCATGATCCTGTTCTGGATCACGTTCGGAGCGTTCTTCTTCGGCCTCACGTACGGCCTCCTCCAGATCGTCACCGAACGGGCCATCCTCCGGCGCGAGCACCACGTGGGCCTCCGCCTCCTGCCGTACCTGATGTCGAAGGTGACCGTCCTGCTGCCGTTCCTGGTGGTTGTGGTAGTGGTGATGCTGGCAGTGCTCCGGGCGCTGGACCGCCTGCCCCCCGCCGGGATCGGCACCTACGCGGGGCTGGGGGTCAGCCTGGGGCTGGACGCCGCGGTCGCCCTGGCGCTGGGGCTGCTCACGTCGGCCGTCGTGAACAACCCGTCACAGGCGACGCTGGCGCTCCCCCTGCTGTGCTTCCCGGCGGTCCTGTTCTCGGGCGCGATCCTGCCCGTCCACGTCATGGCCGGGGCCGGTGCGGCGATCAGCGCGGTGATCCCCGTCCGGTGGGCGTTCGAGGCCATCGGCCACCAGCTCGGCGTGCGCGGACTGCTCGCGCACGGCCACTCGCTCCTCGGCCCGCCGCTGCTCCAGTCCTACGGCAACGCCGGCACCCACGCCACGGCGACGTACTGGCTCTACCTCGGGATCTTCTTCGTGGTCCTGATGGCCGCGGCGTGGGCGGCCCTCGCCGCGACGTGCCGCCGCCGTACCCGTTGATTCAGCGGGGTCCGACGGTCCAAGTGGGCTCCCATCTCGAACGTGGCCCCCGCAAACGCCGAAGGTCCCTCCGGTTGGTGGTCGTCCGGGCCTGTCGCCGAGGGCGAGGTGTTCTCGCCCGACTGGCGGGATCGGGAGGCCCAGCGGATCCTGGCCCGGGAGGCGAGGGCCCACCACTAGCGAGTCATTCGTTCGCGGCGGCGAGCGCCCGCAGGGCGTCGAACTGCAGCGTGGTGGCGATCAGCGTGGAGATGCCGGCCTCGCGCCAGGCCGGGAGGCGCTCGGCGATGCGCTCGGGGGGGCCGACCAGCGAGACCTCGTCGACCAGCTCGTCGGGGACTGCGGCGGCGGCATCGCCCTTGCGGCCGTCCAGGTAGAGGTCCTGGATGGTCGAGGCGGCGTCCTCGTACCCGTACCGCTGGGCCAGCGAGTTGTAGAAGTTCCGGCCCCGCGCGCCCATCCCACCGATGTACAGGGCCAGGAACGGCTTCACCAGGTCCCGGCACTGCTGGACGTCGTCGCCCACGAACACCGGCACCATCGGGGCGATGTCGAACCCCTCGGCCGTTCGACCGGCGCGGGCGAAGCCCTCATCCAGCCACTCACGGAACATCGCGGCGCGTGACGGCGAGTAGAACGTGGGGATCCAGCCGTCGGCGATCTCTCCCGCCAGCGCCACGTTCTTCGGCCCGATCGCAGCGAGGTAGATGGGGAGGTCCGGCCGCAGGGGATGCACGATCGTCTTCAGGGGCTTCCCCAGGCCGGTGGTCCCCGGCCCCTCCGCCGCGGGGATGGTGTAGTACTCGCCGTGGAACTCCACCGGCTTGTCCCGCCGGAGGATGGCCCGGATGATCTCGACATACTCGCGGGTTCGGGCCAGGGGCTTGCCGTAGGGCGAGCCGTGCCACCCCTCCACCACCTGTGGTCCGCTCATGCCCACTCCCAGCCGGAACCGCCCACCGGACAGGTGGTCCAGCGTGATCGCGGTCATGGCGGTGGCCGCGGGGGTCCGGCCAGGGATCTGCATGATGGCCGTCCCGAACTCGAGCCGCGACGTCCGGGAGGCCACCCACGCCAGCCAGGACACGGCGTCCGACCCGTAGGCCTCCGCGCTCCAGATCGAGTCGAACCCCAGCCGCTCGGCCTCCTCGACCAGCGGCATCACGTCGATCGGCTGCGAGCCCCAGTACCCCATGTGCAGAGCGAGCTTCATGGCCGGCCAGCATAGCGGGGCGACCGGTGTGGGCGCCGTGCGCTAGGCTTCGGCCTCGCGGCGGGGGGCCGCACAACGTACCCGATCGGGAGGTTCGCGGGTGCAGGAGATCGTCCGGGAGGCGGTGGCCGCCGCGGTCACGGCGGGGGCCGACTACGCCGACGCGCGGTGGGTGGCCGAGGACACCGAATCGCTCACCGTGAAGAACCAGGAGATGGAGGGCCTCGATCGCGGCCGGTCCACGGGGATCGGCATCCGCGTCCTGGCGGGCGGCTACCTGGGGTTCGCGGCGACCGCGCGCACGGATCCCCAGGAGGTCGAACGAACCGCCCGGCTCGCCGTGGACATCGCGCGGGCGGCGTCGCGCCTCCCCCGCGACCCGATCCGGCTGGCCGAGGTGGAGCCGGTGGTGGCCACGTGGTCGAGCGCGGTCCAGGTCGACCCGTTCGCCGTGGAGCTGGAGGAGAAGGTCGCGATGCTCATGGAGGCGTCGCGCCGGATGCAGGAGGTCCCCGGGGTGACATTCGGCGAGGCCTCGCTCGACTTCTTCCGGCGGCACTCGGTGTTCGCCTCGTCCGAGGGTGCGCTCATCGACCAGACCGTGACCCATTCCGGCGGGGGCATCGAGGCCACCGCGATCGGCGACGGCGAGATGCAGCGCCGGTCGTTCCCGAACTCGTTCCGGGGCCACATCACGGCGGCGGGGTGGGAGCACATCCCCCGCCTGTCCCTGGTGGAGGAGGCAGAACGCATCGGCTCGGAGGCCGCCGCGCTGCTGAAGGCGAAGGACTGCCCGAGCGAGGTGACCACGCTGATCGTGGACTCCGGCCAGGCCGCCCTCCAGGTGCACGAGTCCGTGGGCCACCCGGTGGAGCTCGACCGGGTCCTGCGCATGGAGGAGGCCTTCGCCGGGACCTCGTTCCTGACGCCGTCCGATCGGGGGTCGCTCCGCTACGGCAGCGGTCGCGTCTCGATCACGGCGGACGCCACCATGCCGGGCGGCCTGGGGACGTTCGCGTTCGACGACGAGGGCGTGCCGGCACAGCGCGTCCCGATCGTCGTGGACGGCGTGTTCCAGGACTTCATCTCCTCCCGCGAGACCGCGGCGATGCTCGGCGAGCGGTCCAACGGAACCATGCGGGCCGACGGCTGGCAGCACCTGCCGCTGATCCGCATGACGAACATCAACCTGGAACCCGGCGAGGGCACGCTGGAGGAGCTCATCGGGGACACGAGCGACGGCATCTTCATGGCCACGAACCAGTCGTGGTCGATCGACGACAAGCGGGTGAACTTCCAGTTCGGGTGCGAGATCGCCTGGCGGATCAAGGACGGCAAGCGGACCGAGATGTACCGGAACCCGAACTACACCGGCATCACCACGGAGTTCTGGGGCTCGTGCGACGCGGTGTGCGGGCGGGAGGAGTGGGTGCTGTGGGGGACCCCGAACTGCGGGAAGGGCCAGCCCGGCCAGACCGCGCGGGTCGGCCACGGCACGGCCCCGGCCCGGTTCCGGGGCGTCCAGGTCGGGGTGCGCTGACGTGGCGTCGGAGCTGATCGGCGAGGGCCGGGCCCGGGAGGTCATGGAGGCCGCCCTCGAGGTGGCCGGCGTGGACGGCGTGGAGGTCCTGCTGTTCCACGAATGGGGCGGACTCACCCGATTCGCGGAGTCGGCCATCCACCAGAGCACGTGGCGCGAGGACACCGGCCTGCGGATCCGCGTCGTGACCGGCGGGCGGGTGGCCGTGGCCTCGACCAACGAGCTCACGCCGGAGGGCGCGGCGCACGCGGCGGCGAACGCGAAGGAGATGGCCCTGGTGTCCGCGCCGGACCCCATGTTCCCCGGGCTGGCCTCGCGGGCGGAGGCTCCCGCCAAGGACGCGTTCGACGAGCCCACGGCCGCGGTGACCCCCGACGACCGCGCCGAGGGCGTCGCCACCATCGTGAGCCGCTGCGCCGACGGCTTCGCCGCGGCGGGGTCCTACGAGACCGGCGCTTCGGAGGTGGCCGTGCTGAACTCCGAGGGGCAGTTCTGCTACGCCCCCACCACGCAGGCCAGCGTCACCACGCTGGTCAGCGGGGGCGACGGCGGGGCCGGGTACGTCGAGGCGTGGTCGATGTCGGCCGGCGGGCTGGACCTCGAGGCCATCGGGGAGCGGGCGGCGCACAAGGCGGAGGGCTCCCAGGCCCCCCGCGACCTGGAACCCGGCCGGTACGAGGTGGTCCTGGAGCCGACGGCGGTCGCCACCCTGGTGGCGTTCCTGGCCTACCTGGGGTTCGGAGGCCGGGCCCTGGCCGAGGGCCGCTCCTGCCTGACCGGGAGGGAGGGCGAGCAGGTGGTGGCGCCCTCGATCTCGATCGCCGACGACGCGTTCACCCCGGGCATGCCGGGGGCCCCGTTCGACTTCGAGGGAACGCCCAGGCAGCACGTGGACCTCATCCGCGACGGGGTGTTCTCGGGAGGCGTGTACGACCGCCGCACCGGCAAGCAGGTGGGCCGGGATTCCACCGGCCACGCCCTGCCCGCCCCCAACCCGGAGGGGCCCTTCCCCCTGAACCTGGTGATGGCGCCGGGCGGCGCATCCGCGGAGGAGATGGTGGCCTCCACGAAGCGGGGCCTGCTGGTGACCAGGTTCCACTATTCGAACGTGGTCCACCCCACCCAGTCCGTGATCACCGGCATGACCCGCGACGGCACCTGGCTCATCCAGGACGGGGAGATCGCGTACCCGGTCAAGAACCTCCGGTTCACGCAGTCGATCCTGGAGGCGCTGAGCGGGACCGAGCTGGTCGGCCGGGACACCGAGATGGTGAGCGAGTTCTTCTTCTCCGCGTCCGTGGTCCCCGCCCTCAAGCTGTCGAGCTTCCACTTCACCGGCCGCAGCGATCACTGAGCCCCGGCCGGACCGGCAGCGCACTGCTCCTTGGTGTTCGTCGCGCGCCCATGGAGGGCGAAGGGGATTGTCCGGGCCCGCTCCGCTGCGTACCCTGTGGCGGCACAGGGGGCGCGGGAGGAGGCGTGGTGGTCTGCGGATCGTGCGGGACCGAGAATCGCGAGGGGCGGAAGTTCTGCTCGGCGTGCGGTTCAGCGCTGGCGCTCGTCTGCCCGACGTGCGGCGCCGCCAACGACCCTGCCGACCGCTTCTGCGGCGACTGCGGGGCGACCCTCGCAGAAGGCCTGCGGCCGACCTCGGCCGCGGCCGGCCTCACCGTTCCCTCGGCCGAGCGGCGCCTGGTCACGGTTCTGTTCGCGGACCTCGTGGGGTTCACCACCCACTCGGAGTCGCGCGACGCAGAGGAGGTCCGCGAACTGCTGTCCGGCTATTTCGAGACGTGCAGCCGGCTGGTGAGCCTGTACGGAGGCTCGATCGAGAAGTTCATCGGCGACGCCGTGATGGCCGTGTGGGGCACACCCGTCGCGCGGGAGGACGACGTGGAGCGGGCCGTGCGGACGGCGCTCGACCTGGTCGATGCCGTGGCCGCGCTGGGCGAGGCGAACGGGATCCCGGAACTCCGGGCCCGGGCCGGGGTCCTGACCGGAGAGGCCGCGGTGACGCTGGGGGCCGAGGGCCAGGGCATGGTGGCCGGCGACATGGTGAACACGGCATCCCGCATCCAGTCCGCCGCATCGCCGGGCGCCGTGTACGTCGGCGACGCGACCCGGCGTGCCACCGAGGCCGCCATCGTGTACGAGGACGCCGGGACGCACGAGCTGAAGGGCAAGGCGGAGCCCGTCGGGCTGTGGCGGGCAGTTCGCGTGATCGGCGGCCGGGGCGGCGCGCTGAAGTCCGCGGGCCTCGAGCCGCCGTTCGTCGGGCGGGACCGCGAGCTCCGCCTGGTGAAGGACCTGTTCCACGCGTCCGCGGAACAGCGCACGGCCTCCCTGGTCTCCGTGGTCGGCATCGGCGGCATCGGGAAGTCCCGACTGGCCTGGGAGTTCTTCAAGTACGTCGACGGCCTGTCGGACACCATGTTCTGGCACCGCGGCCGGTGCCTGTCCTACGGCGAAGGGGTCACGTACTGGGCGCTCGCCGAGATGGTCCGGATGCGGGCCGGCATCGTCGAGGCGGAGGACCCATCGTCGGCGTTGCAGAAGCTGCACGCGAGCGTCGAGCAGCATCTCCCGGACCCAGAGGAGCGCAAGTGGGTCGAACCCCGCCTGGCGCACCTCCTGGGCCTGGAGGAGCGAACCACCCGGGACCGCGAGGACCTGTTCGGCGCGTGGCGGCTGTTCTTCGAACGGCTGACCGAGACCTACCCCACGATCCTCGTGTTCGAGGACATGCAGTGGGCCGACGCCTCGCTGCTGGAGTTCGTCGAGTACCTCCTGGAATGGTCGAGGAACCATCCGCTGTTCGTGATGACGCTGGCCCGCCCCGAGCTGGCCGACCGCCATCCCACGTGGGGCGCCGGCAAGCGGAGCTTCACCTCGTTGTTCCTGGAATCGCTGTCGCCACAGGCCATGGAGCAGCTGCTGTCCGGCCTGGTGCCGGGCCTGCCACCGGAGCTCACCGAGCGCATCCTGGCCCGGGCGGAGGGCGTGCCGCTGTACGCGGTGGAGACCGTGCGGATGCTCCTCGACCGGGGGCTGCTGGTCCGGGAGGGGAACGAGTACCGCCCCGCCGGCCCCGTGGATGCGCTGGAGGTTCCCGAGACGCTGCACGCGCTGATCGCCGCCCGGCTGGACGGCCTCACCGCGGACGAGCGCCGGGTGGTCCAGGACGCCGCGGTCCTGGGCAAGACCTCCATGAAGCCCGCGCTCTCCGCCCTGTCCGGCATGACCGAGGACGAGCTCGACCCCGTCCTGGGCTCGCTGGTCCGCAAGGAGATCCTGAGCATCCAGGCCGACCCCCGGTCTCCCGAACGCGGCCAGTACGGGTTCCTCCAGGACCTGGTCCGGACCGTCGCCCACGAGACCCTGTCGAAGCGGGACCGGAAGGCCCGGCACCTGGCGGCCGCCGAGCACCTGCGGACGGCGTGGGTCGGCGAGGAGGACGAGATCGCGGAGGTCCTCGCGTCCCACTACCTGGAGGCCTACCGGGCCGCAACCGAAGCTGACGACGCGGAGGCCATCCGGGACCTGGCCCGTGCGACACTGGTCCGCGCGGGCGAGCGGGCGGCCTCGCTGGCGGCGGGCGAGGAAGCCCAGCGCTATTTCGAGCAGGCCGCGGAGCTCACCGGGGACCCGGCCGAGGTGGCCGCCCTGCTGGAGCGGGCCGGCATGATGGCGTGGCGGGCCGGTCACGTCGACGAGGCCCGCCGGCTCCTCGGGGCCGCGATCGCCGGGTTCGGGGACGCCGGGCACGCCCACGCGGCCGCGCGCGCCGCCGCCAGGCTGGGCGAGGTGGACTTCGCCGAGGGGAGGCTGGACGTGGCCGTCGAGCGCATGGAGCGGGCCTTCGGCGCCCTGGCCGGTGAGGACCTGGACGAGGACACGGCCATGCTCACGGCCCAGCTGGGGCGGGTGCTGTTCTTCGCCGGCCGCCTCGACGATGCGGCGGAACGGATCGAACAGGCCCTGGACGCCGCCGAGGCCCTCCTGCTCCCCGAGGTGCTGGCCCAGGGTCTCACCACGAAGTCGCTGATCCTGTCGACCCGGGGCCGCCCGGAGGAGGCCAGGATCCTCCTCCAGCACGGCCTCCAGGTGGCCCTCGACAACGACCTCCCCCAGACCGCGCTCCGCGCCTACCGGAACATGGGGGCATATCTCGAGCGATGGAGCCGGTTCGAGGAGGAGATGGAGGCGATCGGCGGTTCCGTGGAGCTCGCCCGACGGTACGGCCACCGCCTCTACGAGCTCACCATGCGGGTGGGGGCGATCGGCCCCCTGATCGAGCTGGGGAGGTGGGATGAGGCCCTGGAGGTGTTCGCCGAGGCCCGGCAGTCGTCCGACCTGGCCGCACTCTCGACCGTGTACGTCGAGCTGATCCCGACAGCGTTCGTCCACTCCCAGCGAGGCGAGCACGATCAGGCGGACGTCGTCCTCGACGCGTTCGAAGCGGCCCGCGAATCCGGGGACGTGCAGGCGAGGGGCCTGTACCACGCCATGAGCGCCGTGATGGAGCAGGCCCGAGGTCACCCGGACGAGGCGCTCGCCGAGGCGGCGGAGGCGAAGGCCACCGGTCTCACTGCCACGAGCCAGTGGATGAGCCAGGTGCTCGCCGTCGAGACTGAGTCCGCGCTCGCCCTCGGGGATGTCGAGCGGGCCACGCAGAGCCTGGCCGACGTCGGAGCTCTCCCGCCGGGCCACGTCGCTCCGGCGGTCCGGGCACAGTGGTCGAGGCTGTCCGGGCTGGTCGCCGCGGCCCGGGTGGAGACCGATCGCGTCGAGCCCGGGTTCAAGGCCGGGGCCGGCCTGTTCCGTGAGCTGGGCATGCCGTTCTGGCTGGCGGTCACGCTGCTCCAGCACGCGGAATGGCTCCACGGCGCCGCCGGCGAGCTGGATGCGGAACCGTTCCTCCTCGAGGCAGTCGAGATCTTCGAGCGGCTGAAGGCGCGTCCGTGGCTCGAGCGCGCCGGGGCGGTGGCCGCGAGCCGGGCCGTCCCGTCGGAGGCCGGGGCGTGATCTGTCCCTCCTGCGGTGCGGAAAACCGGTCGGACGGGAAGTTCTGCTTCCGGTGCGGCAGCGAGCTGGCCCGCCGGTGCGGCACCTGCGGGACCGCGCTCCGGCCGGAGGCGAGGTTCTGTGACGAGTGCGGCACACCCGTCGAGACCGGGCCGGCGTCGCCCGTCCGGGCGGCCACCGCCGAGGCACCGGCCCCGGCCGCCTCGGAGCGGCGGCTGGTCAGCGTGCTGTTCGCCGACCTGGTCGGGTTCACGCACCTGGCGGAGGCCCGGGACGCGGAGGATGTCCGGGACCTGCTGACCCGCTACTTCGACACCTGCAGGACGCTCCTCGCCCGCTACGGAGGCACGGTGGAGAAGTTCATCGGCGACGCCGTGATGGCGGTGTGGGGCACGCCGGTGGCCCAGGAGGACGACGCCGAGCGCGCGGTGCGCGCCGCCCTGGACCTCGTCGACGCGGTGGCGGCGCTGGGCCAGGAGGTCGGCGCGCCCGAGCTGCGGGCCCGGGCCGGGGTGCTCACCGGCGAAGCTGCCGTGACCATCGGGGCCGAGGGCCAGGGCATGGTGGCCGGCGACCTGGTGAACACCGCCGCCCGCTTCCAGTCGGCCGCGCCGCCCGGCGCCGTGTACGTCGGCGAGGTCACGCGGCGGGCCACGGAGGCCGCGGTCGTCTACGAGGACGCTGGAGCGCAGGAGCTGAAGGGCAAGGCCGACCCGGTCCCCGTGTGGCGAGCCATGCGGGTCGTGGCGAAGGTCGGCGGCGGCCTGCGGTCGGCCGGCCTCGAGTCCCCGTTCGTCGGGCGGGATCGCGAGCTCCGCATGATCAAGGACCTGTTCCACGTCTCGGCCGAGGAGGGACGGGCCCACCTGGTCTCCGTGGTCGGCGTGGGCGGGATCGGGAAGTCCCGCCTGATGTGGGAGGTCTACAAGTACATCGACGGGCTGGCCACCACGTTCCGGTGGCATCGCGGACGGTGCCTGGCCTACGGGGACGGCGTGACGTACTGGGCCCTGGCCGAGATGGTCCGGACCCGGGCCGGCATCGTCGAGGGCGAGGACGCGGGGGCCGCTCGCGAGAAGCTCCAGAAGGCCGTGGCGCAGACGATGCCCGATCCGGAGGAGCGCCGGTGGGTGGAGCCCAGGCTGGCCCACCTCCTCGGTCTGGAGGAGTACGCGGCCCGCGACCGCGAGGACCTGTTCGCCGCGTGGCGGATGTTCTACGAGCGCCTGGCCGACGAGATGCCCACCGTGATGGCGTTCGAGGACATCCAGTGGGCCGACCAGTCGATGCTCGACTTCATCGACTACCTCCTCGACTGGTCGGGGAACCACGCCCTGTTCGTCCTCACGCTGGCCCGCCCGGAACTCCTGGAGCGCAGGCCGAGCTGGGGCGCGGGCCGGAAGAACTTCACCTCGCTGTCCCTGGAGCCCCTGCCGCCGGCGGCCATGGAGACCCTGCTGACCGGGCTGGTGCCGGGGCTCCCCGTCGAGCTCGAGGAGCGGATCCTGGAGCGGGCGGAGGGCGTTCCCCTGTACGCCATGGAGACGGTCCGGATGCTGCTCGACCGGGGGCTCCTGGCGGCCGAGGGGAGCCGCTACCGGCCGATGGGCTCGATCGAGGCGCTCGACGTCCCCGAGTCCCTCCACGCGCTGATCGCCGCCCGGCTGGACGGGCTGGCCCCCCAGGAGCGGCGGGTGCTCCAGGACGCTTCCGTGCTGGGGAAGACCTTCACCCGGGACGCGCTGGCGGCCGTCTCCGGCGTGCCGGACGATGCCCTCGAGCCGCTGCTCGGGTCGCTCATCCGCAAGGAGGTCCTGAACCTCCAGGCCGACCCGCTGTCACCCGAACGCGGCCAGTACGCGTTCCTGCAGGACCTCGTCAAGCTCGTGGCGTACGAGACCCTGGCGCGGAGGGACCGTAAGGCCCGGCACCTGGCCGTCGCGCGCCACCTCGAGGCCACGTGGGGATCGGACGACGACGAGGTCGTCGAGGTGGTCGCGTCCCACTACGTGGAGGCCTACCGGGCCGCGCCCGACGACCCCGACGCCGGTGAGATCAAGGCCCTCGCCGGAGCGATGCTGGCGAGGGCGGGCGAGCGGGCTGCCTCGCTCGCCGCCAGCGCCGAGGCCCTCCGGTACTTCGAGGAGGCCGCGAACCTGGCGGACGACCCGGTCCAGAAGGCCGAGTTCCTGGAACGGGCAGGCCGGATGGCCTGGGCCGGCGGGTCGGCGGAGACGGCAGTCACCCATTTCGAACGGGCGATGTCCCTGTTCGAGGGCGAGGGACGCACACATCCCGAGGCGAGGGTCTCGGCCCGCCTCGGGGTGGTCCAGTGGCGGGCCGGTCTCCTCGACGACGCCATCGAACGGATGGAGGCCGCGTTCGCCGTCCTGTCGGGCGACGAGCCTGACGAGGACCTGGCGACCCTGGCGGTGGAGCTCGGCCGCCTCCACTACTTCCGGGGCGAGCTGGGGCTGGCCCAGGAGCGCGTGGAGACCGCCCTCGACCTCGCCGAGACGCTGTGGCTGCCGGAGATCCTGTCCGAGGCGCTCAACACCTACGGGATCATCCAGCTGTGGCGGGGCCGGGCCGAGGCCGGACTGGCCCTGACGACGCACGCGCTGGCTATCGCGCTGGAACACGACGTCGTGCCCTCGGCGCTCCGGGCATACAACAACGTCGGTGAGACCCTGGCGCGGCGCGACCGGTACGAGGACGCCCTGGAGCAGTACACGAAGGGCGCCGGGCTCGCCCACAAGGCCGGACACCGCAACCAGGAGCTGTCCCTCTCGGTCAACGCCTGCTACCTCCTCGTGCTGATGGGGCGGTGGGACGAGGCCGTGGCGATCGTCGACGGCGTCCCCGATCCGCAGCTGACGGTGCTGGGGCTCCAGGCCTCGCTGCACCTGATCGAGGTGCACGTCGCCAGGGGCGAGCTGGAACGCGCGGAAGCGTTGTTGGAGACGTTCCACCGGTACATGACCGCCGGTGACGTTCAGGACCGGGCCGGCGTGGTCCACGCCCGGGCGCTGATCCTCCTCGCGTCGGGCGACGCTCGAGCGGCGCTGGAGTCAGCGGAGCAGGCATGGGCCCTGCGGGAGTCGCTGGGCGTCGCGGGAGAGGACGTGAAGGGAGCCCTCGTCGTCGCGGTGGAGGCCGCGCTCGCGCTCGGCGACGCAGCGCGAGCCCGGGAGCTGCTGGCGGAGGTGGAGGCCCTACCCCCCGGGGCCCTGCCGCCGCTCCTCCGCGCTCAGGACGGACGGCTCCGGGCGCGGTTGGCGGCGGCCACGGGCGAGGGCGATCCCGAGGGCGGGTTCAAGATGGCGGCGGGGGCGTTCCGCGAGCTCGGCACTCCCTACTGGCTGGCGGTGACGCTCGCGGACCACGCGGAATGGCTCGTCGGGCGGGGGCGCGCAGACGATGCCCGGCCGCTGCTGGCCGAGGCCCGCGAGACGTTCGAGCGCCTGCGGGCCGTCGTGCCGCTCGAACGCGTCTCCACGGTCGAGCGCCGCACCGGGGCCATGGCGGGCGCAGAGGGCCGGTAGGCGAACGGAGAACGCCGATCGCCGTCCGTCGGCGCCCGCGCCACGGTGTCCCGCCGGATAGCATCGCCGCTCAGTGCTGATCGGGATCGGGTTCCTGGCCCTGGGGGCCGTGGGCATGGTGGCCGGCTCGCCCATGGTGGGCCGGACCGCCGGCGCGCTCGGGGCCCGGGCCGGGCTCCCGGAGGCTCCTGTCCGCGCGGTGGCGATCGGCCTGGGCAGCTCCCTGGCCGCCACGGTGGTGGCCGCGGGGCGGAACCTCATGCCGATGGGCGGCGGGATCCCGTTCGGCGCGATCATGTTCGTGGTGGCCGCGGCGTTCGGGGCGGCCCTGCTCCTGGGGCGCCGGCCGGCCGACGTCCGCGATCCGATGGCCCTCGCGGCGCCGGCCGGCGGGCTCCTGCTCGTCGCGCTGATGGCTGCGGACCGCGCGTTCGTCCGGTTCGAGGGGATCCTCCTCGCGCTGGTGTTCCTCCCGTACATGGCGTGGGCGGCCCTGGAGTGGCGCGACCCCTCGGTGGTTCCCGAGCCCGAGGCCGCACCCGATCCGAATCTCCCCCGCCTCCCGCCGCCGCCCGGGGCGGCCGCACCTCCCGCCGAGCCCGCCCGTCCGGCGGTCCCCCTGCGGCCGCTGGCCGGGCTGGCCGGCCTGGTCCTGGTGGCCGGGGGCGCGCTCGCGCTGGTGGAGGGTGCGCTGCGGGTGGCCCGGGAGGCGCCGCTCGTCCCGGGGTTCGCGGGCGCGGTGATCGTCGGCACGATCGCGTCGCTGCCGTTCGTGCTGTCCGTCGTGTTTCCCAGACGGCGTTCGATCGTCGGGGACCCCCGGGCCGCGGCGAGTGCCGTGGTGGCCGGGCTGGCCACGTTCGTGCCGGGGGTCGCGGCCGTGGTCCGACCGTTCGAGCTGGACGGCCCGGCGA
Source organism: Actinomycetota bacterium (assembly GCA_036394995.1). Taxonomy (GTDB): domain Bacteria; phylum Actinomycetota; class UBA4738; order UBA4738; family JACQTL01; genus DASWED01. Next base: position 99,102 of record DASWED010000114.1, on the reverse strand, counting down.
CCATCGCCCTGCTCGGCGGGGCCGGCCTGTACGCCCTGGCCACGGCGTGGATGCTGATTCGCGGCAGGGGAGGCCGGGTCCTGGGCGTGGCCGTGCTGGTGGCCTACGCGGCGGTGCTGTCCTACGCCGCCTCCCTGTAGCCGCGAGCGCGTCCCAGAGGCGGCGGCGGTACGCTAGGACCCCCGCGTTCAGGAGGTTCGGACATGCAGGTCGGCGACATCATGACCCGTGAGGTGCAGACCGCGACGACGTCGAACACCTTCGCGGACGTGGCCAAGATCCTCCACGACAGCCGTATCTCGTCGGTGATCGTCATGGAGGGCGACCAGGTCGCCGGCATCGTGACCGAGCGGGACCTGGTGAACGTGGTGGCCGAGGGCGTGGATCCCCGTGACGAACCGGTGAGCGGACGGCTGACCCGCGACCTGGCCACGGTGGAGCCCCGGACCGACATCGCCGACGCCGCCCGGCTCATGGCCTCCCGCGGCATCCGGCACCTCCCAGTGCTGGATCGCGGATCGCTCGCGGGGATCATCTCGATCCGCGACCTCACGAACTGGGCCGTGGAGGAGCTCACGGCGGGCCACGAGCTGCCGGACCTTGAACGGTCCCAGGCGGCGCTCGCCGCGCACGTCGAGGTCAAGCGCAACGAGTAGGTGCGCGCCGCCCGATTCCACGGCCCCGGACTCCCCGTCACGATCGAGGACGTCCCGGATCCGTCGCCCGGCCCCGGCGACGTGGTGGTCCGGATCGAGGCCTGCGGGATCTGCGCCTCCGACCTCCACTTCCTGGACGGGGAGATCCCGCTCCCGGTCCCGCCCCCGCTGACCCTGGGACACGAACCGTCCGGCGTGGTGGAGGCGGTCGGCGCCGACGTCCCGGTGTGGCGGCCCGGGGCCCGGGTGGCGATGGCCGCCGGGAAGGCCTGCCTGGAGTGCCGGGGCTGCGCGTCGGGCCTGCTCGACGAGTGCCGGTCCCCGCGGATCATGGGCGCCCACTTCGACGGCGCGTGGGCCGAGCTCACGGTGGTGCCGTGGTACACGCTCGCTGCCCTGCCCGACGAGGTGCCGTTCGAGCACGGCGCCATCGCCTGCGACGCGGTTTCCACGCCGTTCGCCGCGCTGCTGGAACGCGGCGCGCTCCGGCCCGGCGAACGGGTGGGGCTATGGGGCATCGGCGGGCTGGGCACGCACGCCGTGCAGATCGCCCGGCTGGCCGGCGCCGCGTTCGTCGCCGCGGTGGACCCCATCCCGGAGGCCCGGGAGCGAGCGCTCCGGCTGGGGGCGGACGTGGCGTTCGATCCGTCCGACGACGTGCCGAACCTGGTCCGGGACGCGACGGGGGGGCTCGGGCTCGACCTCGCGGTGGACCTCATCGGGCGCGGGGCGGTGATCCGCCAGGCCATGGCGTCGTGCACCCGGGGCGGCCGGGTCGTGGTGGTCGGCCAGTCGTTCGATCCGATCGAGGCGGGCCCGGTGGCGTTCCTGTCGTTCCTGGGCCTGTCGCTACTCGGCCACCTCGGGTACTCGAAGCGCCACCTCGAACGGGTCATCGCACTCATGGCTTCCGGCCGCCTCGACGTGTCCGGGTCCATCTCCGACCGCCTCCCGCTGGACCGGATGAACGAGGGCATCGAACGCCTCCGGTCAAAGGATGGCTCGCCGGTCCGCATCCTGGTCACGCCGTAGGCCAAGGCGCGCTCCCGACGCTCCCCCGTCGGGCCCTCAGGTCGGTCCGATCCGGTGCCGATACCCCGTCACGAGGGTGGGCCGAATGGGGGTCCCCCCTCCCGTGACCGGATGGTGGACACGGGTTCGGCAGACACAGGAAGGGCCCCGACATGGACGACGCCAGCGTCATCGCGTTCCCCGCCCACCGGCGTGGATCCCTCGCCGACACCCTGACCGGATTCCCCGAGCGGCCCGGCGCGACCTGGTCTGCCCGGCGCTCCGAGCGGCGGTTGACGATGCTCGTGGGCGAGGTCCGCGGGTGGCAGCCGGCGGCCGACCGGATCGGCCTGTCCGCGGCCGACGTCGTGCTCGACGCGTCGGTGACCGCCGCGGTGGAGGCCCTCCGCGCCGCCGGGGGGACCGAGATCGCCGTGAGCGGCGAGCTCCGGCAGCCCCTGCTGACGGGAACGTTCGCCGGCGATGGGCATGCCGCGCGGGCCCTGGTGGCCGCCGCCGCGGTCCGCGACGCCGTGGATTCGGTGCACTCCCCCGAAGAAGTGCACCTCCGGGCCTGCCTGGGGATCGACACGGGCACCGTGATCGACACCCGGCTCTCCGGCGCCATCCCCGTCGCCTACCGGGCCATGGGGACCGTGCGGATGTTCGCCGTACGCCTCCAGGAGTTCGCCGGTCCGGGCCAGGTGTTCGTCTCGGCCCGCACGGTCGCCGAGATCCCCGATGCCCTGGCGCGGTTCCGTTCGATCGGCCAGGTCCGAACGAACCCCGACGGCGAGACCGCCGAGGCCTTCTGCCTGACCGACCTGACCGCCACACCGGCGCTCCGCGTCGATTCCGCCGCAGGGAGGTAGCAGCTACTCCCCGCCGGTTGCCCGGCGGAAGGGCTCCCTGGGGTGCTGGAGCGACCCCAACTGGACGATGTCGCGGGGGAAGAACAGCCCGACGGTCCAGTCGAACACGATCCGGACCTTGCGGCTCGCCGTGGGCATCCGGAGCAGGTGGTAGGTCCGGTGCAGGAACCACGCCGGGAACCCTCGAACCCGGAACCCGAGTGGGTTCGCCACGCCCCGGTACAGGCCGAGCGAGGCGATCTGGCCGAGGTTCCGGTGGCGGAACGCCCTGGGGGGCTTCCCACTCGCGGCCCGGAGCATGTTCTTCGCCAGACGGCGCGACTGGAACAGCGCGTGCTGGGCCGTCGGCGGGCAGATGCCGCCCGTATGGAGGTCCGGGACGGCCGCGGTGTCGCCGCACGCCCACGCACCGTCGACGCCGGTGACGCGGAGGAACTCGTCGGTCGTCACCCGTCCCTGCCGGTCCACCGGGAACCCCGACCGCCCGGCCAGCGACTCCGCCTTCACTCCGGTGGTCCATACCAGCGTGTCCGCTCGGTACGCGGCGCCGTTCGACAGTTCGATCACACCGTCTACGGCGGACTCCAGCCGCGTGTCGGTGAGGACCTCGATCCCGCGCTGCTCCAGCCGGCGCCTCGCGTAGGCCGAGAGCTTCTCCCCGATCTCCGGAAGGATCCGTGGCGAGGCCTCCACCATGACCCAGCGCATGTCCTCGAGCCGGAGCATCGGGTAGAACCGCAGGGCGGACCGCGCCATGTCCTCGAGCTCCGCCAGCGCCTCCACGCCCGCGTACCCCGCGCCCACGAACACGAACGTGAGTGCGGCCCTGCGCCGTTCGGGGTCGGTGGCCTCGGCGGCGACCTCCAGGCACGACAGGACCCGGTTCCGGAGGTAGATGGCCTCGGTGACCGTCTTGAACCCGACGCCGTGCTCGGCGAGGCCGGGCACCGGCAGGATCCGTGACCTCGACCCCGCCGTGACCACCACGACGTCGTAGGTCTCCTCGACGACCTCGCCGTCCATCTGCCGAACGGTGGCCACCCGGCGCTCGTGGTCCAGGAGCGTGACCTCACCGGCCACGAACCGCGTCTTCCGCAGGACCTGCCGGAGTGGCACCACCACGTGCCGCGGCTCGATGTTCCCCGCCGCCGCCTCCGGCAGGAACGGCTGGTACTGCATGAAGTTCTCCGGGTTGACCACCGTGAGCTCGTGTCCCCGCCGCCGGAGCCCCCGCTGCACCCGCCGCGCAATGAGCGTCCCGGCGTACCCCCCACCCACGATCAAGATCCGCATCGAACCTCCCTCAACGAGCAATCTTGGCACCGGCTCCCGCCCGAGGAGCAGATTGGAACTGCCGTGGCGGAACAACTCGTTCGGCGACGGGCTTTTCCAAGGTCGGACAGGACATCCAGGCCGGCGAGCACCACACGTCGGGCGGGACGCTACGGTGATCGCCCGTCCAGCCGGGCCAGCGCCGCGGGGAGATCGGCCAGTGTGGTGATGGCGGCGTCGGGGACCGCGAGCTGTTCGGCGGTGGGGTGCTGCGGGGCCTCGCCGCGGAGAATCCAGACGGTGCGCATGCCCGTGGCCCTGGCGGGTTCGATGTCGTAGTCGAGGCGGTCGCCGGCCATCGCGCTGTGTTCGGCCTTCGCCCCGCTGACCTCGAGGGCGTGGGCGAAGATCGCGGGGTCCGGCTTCTCCAAGCCGAGGTCCGCGCTGACGGCCCACGCGTCGAAGTACCGGGCCAGGCCGTCGCGCTCCAGCGCGGCCCGGATCGTGGACTGCTGGTTGGCGAGCACCCCGAGCCGGTAGGAGCGTCCGAGCTCCTCCAGCGCGGGACGAACGTCCGGGTACAGGTCGTCGGCGCCGTACTGCCAGTGCCGCGAGGCGCGGCGGGTGACCTCGCGGACGTCGGCGTCGGACCCGAGGAAGGTCCGTGTCAGCCGGCGCTTGAACGAGCCGCGCTGGTCCCGGCGGCACGCCTCGTATTCGGCCTCGTACTCCTCGTCGGCGAACGTCGCCCCGAGCTCGCGGAGGGCCGTACGGATGGCCCGGCGGTACGGCTCGTCGGAGTAGACGGGACCGCCGATGTCGAGGAACACCCACTGGATGCCCACGACGCCGGATTCTACGGGCGGGCGTGGGGCGGTCCGGCGGGCACTTTCGGTCCGGCGAGGGTTACCGTCCGGCGAGCGGGCTACCGGCCGGCGCGGGACCTCAGGCGCGCGTACGCCTCGGGTTCGGTGGTGACGGTGCCGAGCGTGACTGGCTCGCCGGGCCTGCCGTGGAAGTCGGAGGCCCCGGTGGCCACCACGCCGAGCCGCCCGGCCAGCTCGCGGTAGTACGCCCGATGCTCGGGCGTGTGGTCCGGGTGATCGGCCTCCAGTCCGGCCATGCCCCCCTCGACCATGGACTGGATGAGCTCGAGCGGGACCGACCGCTGGCCCGCCCACATCCCGGGATGGGCCAGGACGCACACCCCCCCGGCGCGCGTGATCAGGGCCAGGGCGTCCAGCGGGTGGAGGGCGTGCTTCTGGACGTCCGCCCGACCACCGTCGGCGATGAGCTCCTCGGTGAAGGCGTCCTTCTCCGTCGGGACCACGCCGGCCTCCACCAGCGCTCGGGCGATGTGCGGCCGCACGATGTTCCCGCCGCCGGAGATCTCCCGGACCCGTTCGAACGTGATCGGGTACCCCAGCGCCTGGAGCTTCTCGACCATCTTCTCGCCGCGTGAGAACCGGTCGTCCCGGAGGCGGTGGAGCTCTTCGGCGAACTCCGGATGGCCCGGGTCCACCCAGTACCCCAGGACGTGGATGCTCGATCCCTCGTACGTCGCCGAGAACTCGACGCCCGGGACGAGCTCCAGGCCGAGATCCCCCGCGACGTCGGCGGCCTCCTCCAGCCCGTCGGTGGTGTCGTGGTCGGTCAGGGCGACCGTCGACAGGCCGACCTCCCCGGCCAGGCGAACGAGCTCCGTGGGCGTGAACGTCCCGTCGGAGCGGCTGGAGTGGGCGTGGAGGTCGATCCCAGGCATGCGGCGCGCCATGGTACACGCGCGTCCAAAGTGCACCCGGCGGCCGGGCGGCTCCCCGGGCTAGGCGAACGCGTTCTCGGCGGTGAGGGCCCGGCCGATGATCAGCTTCTGGATCTGGCTGGTGCCCTCGTACAGCGTGGTCACCCGAGCGTCCCGCAGGTACTTCCCCACGGGGTACTCGTCGATGTAGCCGTATCCGCCGTGGACCTGGACGGCGGCGTTCGCCGCCCGGACCGCGACCTCGCTCGCGAAGTACTTCGCCATGGACGACTCCAGCCGGTGCTGCTGGCCGCGGTCGGCCATCGCCGCCACCCGCCACGTCAGCAGGCGCGCCGCCTCCACCTCGACGGCCATGTCCGCGATCAGCTCCTGGACCAGCTGGAACCGGGCGATGGGCCGGCCGAACTGGAGGCGCTCCTTCGCGTAGGCCACGCTGGCGTCGAGGCACCCCTGGGCGATCCCCACGCACCCCGAGGCCAGCGACATCCGTCCGTTGTCGAGCGCCGACATGGCCACCTTCATCCCCTCGCCCACCTCGCCGAGACGGTTCGAGTCGGGGACCGCAACGCCGTCGAGATGGATCTCCGCGGTGTCCTGCGCCCGCAGCCCGAGCTTGCCCTCGATCCGCGACGCGGCGAACCCGTTCGAGTCGGTGGGGACCAGGAAGCACGTGACCCCCCGAGCGCCCGGCTCCGGACCGGTCCGAGCGAACACCAGGGCGAGCCCCGCCCATGTCCCCTGCGTGATGAACATCTTCGACCCCGAGATCCGCCACGCCGAGCCGTCCCGTTCGGCCTTCGTCTCCAGCGATCCCGCGTCAGACCCCGTCCCCGGCTCCGTGAGCGCGAAGCAGCCGAGGGGTTCGCCATTGCACAGCCGGGGAAGCCACTCCCGTTTCTGCTCCTCGGTCCCCCACTTCAGTACGGTCTTGGCGACCAGCCCCACGTTCACCGAGATCAGCCCGCGGACGCTGGAGTCGGCCTTCCCGATCTCCTCGACGATCAGGCAGTACGACAGGTTGTCGAGCCCCATCCCGCCGTACTCCTCGGGGATGGGCCCGCCCAGGAACCCCACCTCCGCGAGCCTCCCCACGATCGCCGGGTCCATCCGCTCGGTCCGGTCCCACTCCCGCGAGGACGGCGCGATCTCCCGCTCCGCGAACTCCCGCGCGGTCTGCCTGACCATCTCCTGCTCGGATGTCAGCTCGAAGTCCATTCGGCCACGAGCCTACAGGCGCCCGTGCGCGTCCATGCCTCCGTGCTCTCGAATGGCCCCACCGAGGTGTCGCCTTCCCCGGTCGTGCCGCTGGACCTCGGGACGGGGTCGCTCCATCGCGGCGTAGAACCTCCGCTTGATGAGCTCGGCCGAGGCGATGTAGCCGAGCGTGATGAGGGCCAGCCATGCGAGCACCTTGGCCGAGAGCGGCACGAACGCGAGCGGGTCCGAGAGGAACGGGATGAAGGGGAGGCTGACCGTGACGGCCGCCACGACCACCGAGGTGACGAGCAGACCGGTGCCCGGCCGGCTGCGAAGCGCGGGGCGGCGCGTGCGCAGGACGAGCAACACGGCGAGCTCGGTCAGGGTCGAGCCCACGAACCATCCCGATCGGAACAGCGCCGGCCCGGCGTGGAACACGCGGAGCAGCACGGCGAACGTGAGCAGATCGAAGGCCGAGCTGAGGAGCCCGAACGCGATCATGAAGTCCCGGATGAAACGGATGTCCCAGCGCCCGGGGCGCTGCAGCTGCTCGGGGTCGACATGATCCGCCGCGATGGTGGTGCTGGGGATGTCCGAGAGGAAGTTCAGCAGCAGGATCTGGCGGGGCAGCAGGGGCAGGAACGGGAGGAAGGCCGACGCGGCGGCCATGCTGGCCATGTTCCCGAAGTTGGCGCTCACCGTGGTGAACACGTACTTGATGGTGTTGGCGAAGGTCTGACGGCCCAGGCGGACCCCGTCGGTGAGCACGGCGAGGTCCTTGTCCAGCAGCACGATGGCCGCCGCGCTCTTGGCGACGTCGACCGCGGTGTCGACCGATATCCCCACGTCCGCGATGTGCAGCGCGCCGGCGTCGTTGATCCCGTCTCCCAGATACCCGACCACGGCGCCCCCCGTCCGCAGGGCGTGCAGGACCCGCTCCTTGTGGATGGGCTCGACCTCCGCGAAGACCTCCGTCTCGGCGGCGGCCCGGACCAGCCGGTGGTCGTCCATGGCGGCGATGTCGGTGCCGGTGAGGACCTGCGTGTTGTCGAACCCCACGGCGGCGGCGATATGGGCCGCGGCGTACCGGTTGTCGCCCGTGATCATCCTGACGCTGATGCCGAGCTCGCGGAGCTCGCTGAGCTCGCGCTCGGCGCCCTGCTTCGGCGGATCGGCGAACGCGAGAAATCCCACGAACGTCAGCTCCCGCTCGTCCGCGCCGGTGAGGTTGATGTCCTCGTCGAAAGGGCGCCGAGCGACCGCCAGGACGCGGTAGCCGGCGTCGCACATCTCCCGGAAGCGCTGTTCGAGCTCGGTCCGCACCTCGTCGAGGGCGACGGGGCCCTCCGGGTGCAGCACGGCCGTGCAGGCCCCGAGCACGGAGTCGAACGCCCCCTTGGTGATCAGCACCCGGCCCTCGGGTCCCGTGACGAGCACGCTCAGGCGTTTCCGTATGAAGTCGAAGGGCAGCTCGCCCACCGCCCGGTAGCGCGGATCGGCCGGGCAGCGCGCCAGGATGGCCGTGTCGATGGGGTTGGTGAAGCCGGTCTGCAGCCCGGCATTCAACGCGGCCAGGGAGAGGACCGTGTCGCTCTCGTTCCCGGAGGCGTCCAAGCCGGCATCGAGGCTGATCGCGCCTTCCGTGAGGGTTCCCGTCTTGTCGGTGCACAGCACGTCCATCGCACCGAAGTCCTCGATGGCATCGAGGCGGCGAACGATCACGCGCTTCCGCGCCATGCGGCGGGCGCCCGTGGAGAGGCTGACGGTCACGATGGCCGGCAGCATCTGAGGGGTCAGACCCACGGCCAGGGCGACGGAGAACAGCAGGGAGTCCGCGAACGGACGCTGCAATGCGACGTTGACCGCCAGGATCGCGAGGGCCAGCACGGCCGTCACCCTGGCGAGCAGGACCCCGAATCGGCGGATCCCGTGCTCGAACCCAGAGATCGGCGGTGGCTCCTCGAGGCGGCGAGACAGCCGCCCGAGCTCCGTCCGGGGTCCCGTCGCCACCGCCACCGCCTCGCCCCGGCCGCTCACGACGTGGGAGCCGAGGAACAGCGCGCTGTGCCGGTCCGCCAGCGGCGCGTCCGCCGGGGCGGGATCGGGGTGCTTGTGACGAGGGAACGTCTCCCCGGTCAGGGCGGCCTCGTCCACCTGCAGATCGGTGGCCTGCAGCAGGCGGGAGTCGCACGGGACCACGTCACCGGCGTTCAACAGGAGGATGTCGCCGGGGACCACCTCCTCGAGCGGGATGTCCACGTCGGTGCCGTCGCGACGGACGTCCGCGTGGACCCGCACGAGCTCGAGCAGCCGTTGGACCGCGATCGCGGCCCGGTGTTCCTGCCAGAACCCCAGGAGCCCGCTGAGCACGACGATCGCGAGGATGATCCCGGCGTCGATCACATCGCGGAGCACGATGGAGAGCCCACATGCCCCGAGCAGGATCAGGACGATGGGGTCGGTGAACTGCTTGCCCAGGGCCGCAACCCAGCCTCCTCTCCGCGGCGGGGCCAGCCGGTTCGGGCCGAATCGCGCGCGACGGTCCTCCACCTCCCCGGAGGAGAGGCCGGACTCCGTGGTTCCGATGAGTCGAAGCACCTCCGGCCCGTCGACGGCCCAGAATCCCTGGAGTCGCGACTGCTGCCCGACGGGTTCCGATCCCGTGGTCGGGGGGGAGTCGATTCCCATGGCGTCATCATCTCCGCCGAGCGCCCCGATTGCGGGAGCCGGATCCGGAGCGCTACCGCGGGGCGGGGCGGACCAGGGCCGGGCCGATGTCACCGATCGTTCGACAGCCCGCGATGGCCATGGCCACGTCGAAGTCCGTCTCCAGCAGGTGCAGGACGTGGCGCGCGCCCTCCTCGCCGCCGACGGCAAGGCCCCACAGCACCGGTCGCCCCACGAGCACCGCTCGGGCCCCGAGGGCCATCGCCTTCAGCACGTCCGGGCCCCGCCGGACGCCGCCATCCAGGTACACCTCGCACCGGTCGCCGACCGCCTCCACCACCTCCGGGAGCGCGTCGAGCGTGGCGATGGTCCCGTCCAGCTGCCGCCCCCCGTGGTTCGACACCACCACCGCGTCGATGCCGGCGTCGGCGGCCAGCAAGGCGTCCTCCGCGGTCACGATCCCCTTCAGCACGATGGGCAGGTCGCACAGGGACCGCAGCCAGGCGATGTCGTCCCAGTTCACCGACGGGTCCTGCTGGGACTTCACGTACGCGAACAGGCCGGACTCCCCCTCCCCGACCTCCGGGAGGAACCGGGCACCCACGTTCGACAGCCCGACGCCGGAGGGCGTGGCGAACCGGTTCCGCGAGTCCCGATCCCGGCGGCCCAGCACGGGCGTGTCCCCGGTGATCATGAGCGCCCCGTAACCCGCCGCCACCGCGCGCTCCACCAGATGCTCGGTGAGCTCGCGATCCCGGTGGACGTAGAGCTGGAACCACCGCGGCGCGTCCGGGGCCGCCTCGGCCACCTCCTCGATGGTCGCGGAGGCGATCGTCGACAGCACCATGATCGTCCCGGCGGCCGCGCAGGCCCGTGACGTTGCCACCTCGCCCTCCCGATCGGCCATGCGCTGCAGCGCGGTCGGCGCGACCAATACGGGGAACCGAACCTGCGTGCCGAGCACGGTCGTGGATGTGTCCCGCTCCGAGACGTCGACGAGGACCCTCGGGCGGAGCACCCACCGGCCGAACGCCGCCCGGTTCTCCTCGAGCGTCCATTCCTCACCGGCCCCGCCGGCGAAGTAGTCGAACGCCATCTTCGGGATCGCCTCGCGGGCGCGTTCCTCGTACTCGTCCATGGACACCGGCGCCGGCCGTTCGTCATCGGCGGAGCCCACCGCCCGCGTATCCTCTGGCTCGGCAGGCTCGATGGGCCCCTCCGGCGGAACTCCCACGGTCGGACGGGACCCGGTCACTGGCGGATCAGGACCTCCAGGTCGCCCTCCTTGCGGGGCACCTGCACCGCGGTCACGCCGCCGGTCTGGGTGAACGTGAGGTCCACCCGGGCCTGCCCCACCCGCATCCCCACCACCTCGATCTGGTCGAGCCACGCTGGGAGGTTCGGCCGGTGGATGAACAGGGTGCCGTTCGGCGCGTCGGCGGTGATGCCCCCGTAGGACCGCATCATCAGCAGCGGCGCGCCGGCCGCCCACGCCTGGGGCCGGCACGCCACCGGATACTGCACCGGCTCGGGGACCTCCTCACGGGAGAACCCGCAGAACAGCTCGGGGAACCGGGCCAGCGGGAAGAACGCCCCGGCGGCCGAGACCTGGTCGATGACCTTCATGGCGTCGGAGTCGAACCCGTACCGCTTCAGGCCGTGGGCGATGAGGGCGCAGTCGTGCGGCCAGACGCTCCCGGTGTGGTACCCGATGGGGTCGTACGGCTTCTGTCTCGTGGCCAGGGTCCGGATGCCGTACCCGGACGACAGGGCCGGCGACAGCAGCTTGCGGGCCACCCGCGCCGCCTTGTCGTCGTCGGCGATGGCCGTCCACAGCGCGTGGCCGGGGTTCGAGGTGATGGTGGTGACCTGGTGCTTGTCGCCGTCGAGGGCCAGCGCGAAGTAGCCCTCCCGGTCCATCCAGAAGTCCCGGTTGAACCGCTCCTTGAGGTCCGCGGCCTCCTTCTCCAACCGTTCGGCCAGGCCGTCGTCGCCGAGCGCTCGGGCCAGCTCGGCGGTTCGAACCTTCGCCGCGTACACGTAGCCCTGCACCTCGACCAGCGCGATGGGCCCCTTCGCCTTCGTCCCGTCCGGGTGGACAACCGCGTCGTGGGAGTCCTTCCAGCCCTGGTTGTCGAGGCCCCGCGGCGCGGTCCGTTCGTACTCGATGTAGCCGTCGCCGTCGCGGTCGCCGAAGCGGTCGATCCACTCCAGGCAGGCCTGCGCGTTCGGCCACATCTCCTCGAGGGACTCCCGTTCGCCGGTCCAGGAGTACGCGCTCGCCAGCACCATCAGCCACAGCGGCGTGGAGTCGATCGAGCCGAAGTACGGCGTGTGCGGGATCTCGCCGGTTCCGGCCAGCTCGCCGATCCGCATCTCGTGCAGGATCTTGCCGGGCTCCTCCTCCCGCTCCGGGTCCTCGTCCCGGCCCTGGTGAGCGGCGAGCTGCCGGAGCACCCACCACGCCATGTCCGGGTTCACCATGAGGCACTGATACGCGGTGATCAGGGAGTCCCGGCCGAACAGGGCGGAGAACCAGGGGACGCCAGCATCGATGTACTGGGCGCCCTGGTCGTCCTCTGAGAGCAGCATCCGCAGATCGAGCACGGCCCGGTCCAGGAACATCGACAGCTGCGTGTTCGACGTCCGGAACCGGGTGCAGCGCTTACGCCACTGCGAGTACTGGCGCTCGAGCGTCTCGCGGGCCTCGCGGATCGGCATGCGAACGGGCACGTGTTCGCCGACGACCGGCTGGATCTCGATGGAGACCTCTGACTCGCCGCCGGCGGGGACGGTGAACCGGAACACCGCCCGGCCCTCGTCCAGCTCGTCCGGCTGGGGCGAGAACCGCAGGACCGTGGCCCGGTGCACGCCGTCCAGGCCGCGGTAGGCCAGCTCCACCTCGTGGCGTTCGACCCTGGGCTGCTGCGCCTGGCCCCGCTGCTCGCGTTCCATGCCTCGGACCTCGAAGATGTCGAGGAAGTCCGCTTCGAACTCGAGAGTCAGCGTCAGCTCGCGGTCGGTCCGGCCGAAGTTCACGACCTTCATCCGTTCGAGCAGCGTGTCGCCGAGGACCCGCTGCCGCGAGAGCGAGAGGTTCTCCTTCCGCTCGTATCCCTGCGGGTCGATCATCTTCATGGGGTACGCGAGCTCGACCACCTGGGCGTAGTTGCGGGCCGCAGAGGAGTGCAGCACCAGCGGCCGCATGTCGTTCACGGCCAGCTCGAACCGGGACAGGAACCGCGTGTCGTGGTGGTACAACCCGAGCGCGGCCGTGTTGTCCGCTGGCACATCCCCCCGCTTGTCGCACAGGAAGAACGACCGCCCGTGCTTGATGACCTGCACGTCGCGGATGTCCACCGCCGCCGCCGGCTGCTTGATCGTCGCCATCGCGGCCAATCGTAGGCCGAACGCCAGGGCCTCCGCGGCCGAACGGCGGACGGGTGGGTTGTTCAGCTCACCGGGTGACGATTGGGGGGTTCAGCCGGCGCCAGGCCAGCGCCAGGAGCAGCCCCGCCAGGAATCGACGCCCCGACGGCGACCGTTGGCTGATCTGGCAGGTCATGGGCTTCGCCCTGGGTGGACGGAATCGACGGCGCGGTGGATCTCGACGTCATGCGGGCCGGTCACGTCACGTGATGGATGCGGGCGTCCGGGTCGTGATCCAGCGTCCCGTCCGATAGTCGAGGAGCACAAGTGCGGAGCGATTCGGTGGCGTGCAGGTGGTGTTCCCGGGTGGGCCGCAGGACCCCGAGAACGTTCCGGAAACAGAGACCGCCCACACCCAGTCGCCCTGAGAGGCAATGGCCCGGCCCAACCCTGGATCGAATTCGTGGACTCGTCCCACACGCGCCGAGATGATTGAGACGGGACCCTGAGATATCGCCGTGGCTTGCACCAGCGCAAGTTGTTCGGCTCGGGTTCGCGAGAGGCCGCCCGAGGGTGGTTTCGGTGATGAAGACGGCCCCGTGCAAGCAGCGAGGAGCACGCACAGGAACGAACCGATGAACCGACGCCGGCGCTCGCTCATGATCCATCCCCCTCCGGTCGCTCGACGCGATCCAAAGCTGAGAGATTCCCCGTTGACGACCTGTCTCGGGCAGGGCCGTACCTCGAAGGACGTGGCCGGACATCCCTCACGGAAGCACCCAGTCGAGGACGATCCGGGCGGTCGCGATTCGGTGGGGCTGGACGTCCACATGTCTGATGGGCGGCAGCACGTCGGACGGGTACCCCGACTTCCAGATGACCTGATACCCGCCCGGTGGAAGGTGGATGACGAAGCTGCCGGTGCGGTCCAGCTGGACCCTCCAGACTTGATCCTGGCTACGGCCCCTATTCGATCGGGGCTTCGGGGACCGTTCGTCGACGGCCCTGGGCTGCGATGGCCACGTAGATGCCGGCGAGGGTCAGCAAGCCGCCGGCGATCGCCGTCCACGGCGGGACCTCCGAGTAGAACGCGAGCGCCAGGAGCGTCGCGCCCACCGGTTCGCCCATGATCGCGATGGCTACGACCGTGGGGTCCAGCCAGCGCAGCAGATAGTTGAACACCGTGTGGCCCAGGATGTGCGGCACCAGGGCCATGGCCAGGAACAGCAGCCAGGTCCTCGCCGGGAATCCCGCCGCTTTCGTGCCGGACAGCACCACCACCGGCGCCAGCAGCAGCGCGCAGCAGGAGTAGACGATCGTCACGTACGGGACCAGCGAGAGCTGCTGGCGGAGGTTCCGGCCGATCATGAAGTAGGCGGCCGCCGCCACGGCACCGAACAGCGCCAGGAAGTCCCCCCACGCCGCCCGGCCGCTCACCGCGAGGTCGCCGCCGGTGATCACCGCCGCTCCGGCAATCGCAACCGCGATCCCCGCGAACGTCCGGGGGCGGAGCCGTTCGCCGTACAGGACCCGGCCGCCCAGCGCGGTCCACACCGGCTGCGTCGTCACCAGCACCACGCTCGCGGCCACCGTCGTATACGAGAGCGACGGGATCCACGTCCCGAAGTGCAGCGCCAATATGGCCCCGGACACCACGGCCAGCGACACCTGCCGGCGGGTCAGCGCCCGGAGCTCGGCCCGGTGGCGAACCAGCGCGATCGGCAGGAGGAGCGCGGCGGCGAACGCGTTGCGGTACAGCGCGATCGTGAGCGACGGCGCGTGCGCCTCCCGGATCAGGATGGCCGAGAACGACACCGCCGTCACCCCGAGGACCAGCAGCGGCATGTCGAACGAGGCCGGAAGGGCCCGCGCGGGAGGGGCCGTCAGGGGATGTCGAGAGGACATGGGCCAATTATCGTGAGGCTCGGCATGACCACCCGCGAGGGGACCACACCGAACCCACGGAGCCTCCCGTGGCCCGCGTGACCGTGTTCGGCGCAGGAGCCATGGGCACCGCCATCGCGATGCATTGCGCCCGGGCCGGGCTGGACTCCGCGCTGTGGGCCAACCCGCATGACGAACGGGCACTCCAGGCCCTGATCGCGTTCCGGAAGCACCCGGCCCTCTCGGAGCACCTCCCGGATTCGCTGCCCGTCCACGCGCCGGACGAGCTCGAACAGGCCGCGAAGGGGGTCGAGACGGTCATCATGGCGTCCACCTCGGACACCGCTCGCTCGCTCGCCCGGATGATCCATGACGTGGTCGGCGAGGCGCGGTTCGTCGTCTCGGTGGCAAAGGGCATGGAGACCGAGACCGGCCAGCGCGTGTCCGAGGTCCTGGCCGAGGAGCTCCCCGGGGCGGCCACCGTGAGCGTCGGGGGCCCCTGCCTGGCCTCCGAGCTGGCCGGGGGTGCGCCCTCCGCGGCCATCTGGGCGTCGGCCGGGATCGACGACGCCCGCACCGCCGGCGCGCCGCTGTCGAACTACTCGTACCAGCTCGAGTTCACCGACGACGTGGTGGGCGTGGAGATCTGTTCGATGGCCAAGAACGTCGCCGCCATGGGGATCGGCCTGCTGGACGGCCTGGGGAAGTTCTCCGACGAGCAGTACCGGAACGCCAAGGCCGCACTGTTCACGAAGGCCGTGAAGGAGCTTCGGGCGCTGGTCGAGGCCATGGGGGGGCGGGCGGAGACGGCCATGGGGCTGGCCGGGGCCGGCGACATCCTGGTGACCTCGGAAGGAGGCCGGAACCGGCTGTACGGTGAGCTCGTCGGCGAAGGGGACGACCCCACGGCGGCCCTCCGCCAGCTCGAGGGCAGGGGGATGACCGTGGAGGGCGTCTCCGCCGCGCGCGACGTCCACCGTCTGGCCCGGGAGCTCGGCCTCGACATGCCGTACCACTCCAGCGTGTACCGCGTGCTGTTCGAGGGGGGAGAGCCCCTCGCCGTGCTCGACGCCCTGGTGTAGCCGTCCGCGTGGGGCGCGGACCCGAAGCGTGGAGGTGAACGATGACTGAACGACCGGACCGCAACCTGGCCATGGAGCTCGTCCGGGTCACGGAGGCCGCCGCGCTGGCGGGCGGGCGGTGGGTGGGCCGGGGGGACAAGATCGCCGCCGACCAGGCCGCCGTGGACGCCATGCGCCTCATGCTCGACTCGGTGGCCATGGACGGCGTGATCGTGATCGGGGAGGGCGAGAAGGACGAGGCCCCGATGCTCTTCAACGGCGAGGCCGTCGGCAACGGCACCGGTCCCCAGGTGGACGTGGCCGTGGACCCCATCGACGGCACACGGCTGACCGCGGTGGGCCAGCCGAACGCGCTCTCGGTGGTGGCCCTGGCGGAACGGGGGTCGATGTTCTTCCCCGGCGCCGCGGTGTACATGGAGAAGGTGGCTGCCGGCCCGGACGCCGCCGGCGCGCTCGACATCACCGCGCCTCCCGGGGAGAACGTCCGCCGGGTGGCCAAGGCCAAGGGTTTGAGCCCGGAGGACATCGGCGTGGTGATCCTCGACCGGGACCGCCACCAGCAGATGATCGCGGAGGTCCGCGAGACCGGGGCCCGCGTGTTCCTGATCACCGACGGCGACGTGGCGCCGGCCATCGCGGCGGCGCGACCCGGTTCCGGAGTGGACATGCTGATGGGCATCGGCGGCACACCGGAAGGGGTGGTGGCCGCCGCGGCCCTGAAGTGCCTCGACGGCGCGATCCAGGGCCGGCTCTATCCGAGAAACGACGACGAACGACAGGCCCTCATCGACAGCGGCTACGACATCGAACGGGTCCTCACCACCGACGATCTGGTGGCGGGCCAGGACGTGTTCTTCGCCGCGACCGGGATCACGAACGGGTCGCTCCTACGCGGGGTGTCGTATCACGCCGGCGGGGCATCGACCTATTCGATGGTGATGCGAGCCAGGTCCGGCACCGTACGGATGATCGAAGCGCTCCACGATTGGGAGAAGTTGGAGCGCTTCACCGGCGCCGCATATCGCCCCGCACGCGGCTGAGCCGATTGGAACATCTCCCACAATTTCGGTAGGCTGCTCGCGGACGGAAAGGAGTGTGCACATGGGTGAGCGAACCATTCTGGTTTGCGATGTCTGCGGGAGGCCCGCGGTCCAGACGGTGACCATCAAGGTGGGTCGTCAAAACTGGGCCAAAGACCTCTGTCAGACGCACATCGACGAGATGACGGCGGGGGCGCGCAAGCCGCGTCCGGGACGCCGTCGTGCCGTCGTAACGGCGGATGTGCCGGCCGCCCCGAAGCGGCGTGGGCGTCCGCCGAAGAGCGCCGCCACCGGCGGCCCACCGCGTCGCCGGGGCCGCCCCCGCAAGACCGAGACGGCCGCCGCACCTGCCGCATCGGAGTCGTCCTCCAGCTGAGGACCGCATCGTCCGCCCCGGGCGCGCCCGCCGCCCGGGAGCCGAAAGGGATCCTTCCCCTCGAACACCCCGTCGGTCACCCGGCCTCTCCGGGGACCGACCCCGGAGGCAGTCCGTACACACCGGTGGATTCGCGGACCAGCGTCCCCTCCCGGGCCGCCGCCGACATCGCCGCGACCAGCCGCTTGCGGATGTCGCGCTGGGTGAACGGGTCGAGGTAGCCCCGCTTCAGCGCCAGATCCTGGATGGCCGTCCAGTGCAGCGCCCGCCCCTCCTCCCGGAGCACGGCGATCGCCGCTTCCAGCGGCTCCAGGGGCCGCGGCTCGCTCACAACTCCCGGCCCGCCGGGAGGAGCTCCCCGGCCAGCAGCTCCACCTCGCTCCAGTCGGCCACGGCGAACGGGAGCGAGGCCGGCGACAGGATGAGCTCCTCGACCCCGAGCTCCGCGAACCTTCGGACCACTCCCAGCGCCTCCTCCACCGTTCCCACCAGGGCACCCTTCGCGAACTCGCGGAGCGGTACGCCCTCCAGGAATCCCCCAGGCGACCACCGGAGGAGGGCCTCGTACCGGCGCTCCAGGTCCTCACCGTCCCGCCCGATCAGCGTGAACAGCCCCACGGAGAGCCGCAGAGTGGAGGGATCGCGCCCCTCCTCCGCGCAGATCCGGCGGGCCTCGGCCGCGCGTCCCGCGTAGTCCTCCGGCGTCCACCGCCACACCGTGTTCCAGCCGGCGCAGTGGCGGGCCGCCAGGCGGAGCGACCGGGGGCCACCCTTGCTCCCCAGCCACACCGGGACCGGCTGCTGCACGGGCGGCGGGTGGTTGAATGCCCCGTCCAGCCGGAGGTGCCTGCCCTCGAACGAGGCCGGGCCCTCCGCGAACAGCAACCCCAGCACCTCGAGTGTCTCCCCGAGCAGCTCGAACCGCTCCTTGACCGGCGTGAACTCGTAGCCGAAAGCCCGGAACTCGTCCTCGTACCACCCGGCGCCGATCCCGAGGTCCAGCCGCCCGTCCGACACGAGGTCGACCACCGTGGCCATCTTCGCCAGGAGCCCGGGATGCCGGAACGGCCCCAGGACGAGCGTGCCCAGCCGCATGCGGGATGTGGCCGGGGCCAGCGCCGCCAGCGTGGTCATCGGTTCGAGCGACCCAAGCGGCTCGTCGCCCCCGCCGTACCGGGCCAGCGACAGGAAGAAGTGGTCGCTCACCCACCCGGAGTCGAACCCGAGGTCCTCCGCCCGCACTGCCGCGTCGCGGAGACGTTCGAACGACACCCCCTTGCCGTTGGGGAACGAGAAGTCGTAATGGGGCAGCGCCAGCCCGAACCTCATGACCACGCCAGTCGACCAGCCCGGGACGCCCGGCGGCAACTCACAAGTACTTCAGGACGTCGGCGGGGCCGGTCAGCTCGGTCCCCTTCGGCACCCGGATCCCGCTCGGGATCTTCAGGCGCGGGTACACCGAGATGTCCCCCGCCAGGTGAACACCCGCGTACACCAGCACCTCGTCCCCCAGCGCCACGTAGTCCTCCACCACGGTGGGATTGGCCTGGTGGGAGCGGATCTCTGACATCGACCCCACCACCACGTTGCGCAGCCGGGCCCCCGGCCCCACGATCGCGCCGTCGCGGACCTGGGTCCGGGACAGGTACGCGCCCTCGC
Organism: Actinomycetota bacterium; assembly: GCA_036394995.1. Classification (GTDB taxonomy): domain Bacteria; phylum Actinomycetota; class UBA4738; order UBA4738; family JACQTL01; genus DASWED01. The sequence continues at coordinate 80,255 of DASWED010000114.1, read as the reverse complement.
GGACCTCGACGTCGTCGTCCAGGTTCGACTCCTGGATCACCACCCCCGGGCCGATCTCGCAGAACCGGCCGATCCGCACCGACGGACCGATCGTCACCAGGCCCTCGGCCAGCTTCTCCGAGAGCGTCTTGCCGGTCAGGGCATCGCGCATGGACAGTGATTCGGGCGCGATCCACACGTGGCGGTCGGGGTCGAACGGCGGGGGAAGGAGGCGCCGGATCGACTCGAAGTTCCCGTGCAGGGCGTCCACCATCGTGTCCACGTAATCCTCGACGTTGCCCAGATCCCCGATCCGCCGGACGGTGTGCGCGTACACCGGATGCCCCCGGGCCACCAGCCACGGGAGGATGTCCTTGCCGAAATCGAGGCGGGTTCGACGCATCGACGCGATCTCGGGATCGCCGGCAACCTCCCGCAGCACCGCCGAATCCACCAGATAGAACCCGGCGTTGGTGAGCAGGGGCATGCGGTCGAACTCCTCGGCGTCGTGCACGGCGAAGTGCTCGCGGAGCTCCGCGAGGGTGGGCTTCTCCACGAACTCCAGGATCTTCCCGTCGGGATTGGTCAGCATCAGGCCGTATTTCTCGGCCACCTCGGAGGGGGCCCGGGTCATCGCGGCGATGGTCACGGCGGCCCCGCGATCCATGTGGGCCTCGTACATCGGCTCGAGGTCGAAGTCGATCACGGAGTCCGTCGGGAACACGAGCGCGGGGCGGGACAGGTCCCAGTACTCGAGCATTCGAAGCGTGGAATCGGCACTGCCCGTGGACAGCGCGTCGAACTTCACCGGCGAGTACTGGACGTCCACTCCGAGCTCCTCGCCGTATCCGATCATGACCTTGATCTGGTAGCGATTCTCCTTCCCGTGGGCGATGACGTAGAACTCCTTCATCCCCTCGGTGGTGAGGATCTCCAGGACCCACCGGATGAGCCGGCGACCCAGGAACGACATCGCGGCTTTGGAGCGGAGGTACCCGGGCGCCTTCAGGGTCAGCGGGCGAGCCCGGACCCCCTGGCCCCCGGCGAGGCCGATGCCAACCACCTCCGCGACCATCGTCATGCAGCGATCATAGCCACGCGGGTGGGGACGGCCGAGCCGGGCGGGAGCCGTCAGGACGGGTCGCCGGGGTCGCCCAGGTGGCCCGGTCCGTCCGCGTCGTCGGGATCGGCCCTCCGCCGATCGTCGAACCTCCGCGGAAAGCGGCGGCGGTTCATGAGGATCAGCGGGAGGAACACGAACGTGAACCCCAGGAGGCGGGGCGCGACGAGGATCCCGAGGATCAGCAGCGCGATCAAGCCGAGGACCCAGGGCTCCGGCGTCCCCCGCCGGCCCATGGCTGCCTGTAGCCGCTCGCGGGGTGTCCGGGGCCCCGCCCGCCCCTCGCGGACGCCCGGCGCCTCCGAGGACACGCCGAGCCGGATCATCGCGATCCCGGCGAGGGCGGCGAGGACCAGGATCGAGATGGCTGCCGGGCTGAGGGCCGCGACCGGCTCCATGCCGACACGGTACTCCAGCCGGGCCCGAGCCACCGCCGACCACGTAGGATGCCCGACCGGAGCGGCGAGGGCGTCGCGTCCGCCTCTTTCGACCGAAGGAGCAGCCATGGAACCGTGGAGCATCGATTTCGCCGGGCGGATCGACGAGCACACCGTCCACGGCCGTTCGCTGGAGGGCAACGCCCTGAGCGATCCGGCCGACCGCCCGCTGTGGGTGTACACGCCGCCCGGCTACGACGACGACCCCGGCCGCCGGTACCCCTCGATCTACGCGATCCAGGGCCTGACCGGACAGCTCGACATGTGGCGCAACCGCTCGGCGTTCCGGCTGAACTACCCGGAGCTGCTGGACCGGGCCATGGCCGCCGGTGAGTGCCAGCCGGCCGTGGTCGTGTACGTGGACTGCTGGACCTCGCTGGGCGGGAGCCAGTTCCTGGATTCGCCGGGAACGGGCAACTACCACACGTTCCTGTGCGAGGAGGTCGTGCCGTTCGTGGACGAGCGGTACCGGACCCTCGCCGACAGGGATCACCGGGGGATTCAGGGGAAGTCGAGCGGCGGCTACGGCGCGATGGTGACTCCCCTGCTCCGGCCCGACCTGTTCGGGGGGCTGGCCACGCACGCCGGCGACGCCCTGTTCGAGTCGTGCTACCTCCCGGCGTTCCGGGAGTCGGTCCGGCACCTCCGGGACCACTACCACGGGTCGTTCGACGAGTTCTGGAAGGACTTCCGGTCGCGCCCCGCGTTCAGCAAGGACGCCGACCACGTCCTGCTGAACGACTACTGCATGGCCGCCTGCTACTCGACGGACCCGGACGGCACGGTGCGGCTCCCCTACGACCCCGAGACGAGCGAGCTGATCCCGGAGGTGTGGGAGCGGTGGCTGGAGTGGGATCCGGTCCGGATGATCCCGGCTCGGGCCGACGCAGCCCGGTCCCTCCGCGCGGTCTACATCGACGCCGGCAAGCGGGACGAATGGTACCTGGACCTCGGGGCCCAGGCGGTGAAGCGGGAGCTCGACCGGCTGGGGGTGGAGTCGTTCTTCGAGCTGTTCGACGCCACGCACATGTCGATCGAGTACCGATATCCGAAGGGGACGGCGTTCCTGGCCGAACGGCTGGCGTGACGGGAGGTCAGACCGCGCCCGGGTGGGACACCAGACGGTCACGGAGCCCTTCCATGAGCACGTGACCCTCCGAATCCGTCACCAGGATCCGGTTGAACTTCGCCAGGCTGCGCGTGTACGGGTGCCACAGGTACCCGCCGCCGCCGGCGGAATCCGGTTTCGTCAGCGTGCCCGCGGACAGGATCTGGCCGTCCGCCCTCTGGAGCGAGACCGTGAGGGGGAACGCTTCCGCGTCCAGCCCGCCCAGCACCACGAGGACCCAGTCGGACCGCGACGGGGACGTGTACACCATGGCCCACCCGCCGCCCTGCTGCCGGACGCCGGGGAGCAGCTGGAAGGTCCGGGCCGCCTCGCCGGTGTGCGGCGCCCGCCCCCGCAGGAGCGTCTCCGCGAACTTCGAGAACCGCTCGGCGACCGCTCGCATCTGCTGCTCGGATGCGTTCCTGGCGTCCTGGGCCTTCTGGAGCTGGGCCACCGTGCTCACCCATCCCAGGCCCATGGCGACGGCCAGCGCGGCAGCGATGATCACCGCCGCCCTGGTCCGGGTCCGGGTCCGGCCCTTCCGGCGGGACCGCCCGTGAGCGCCGGCCACGGCCCTGATACGACGGACCACGGTCTCCTCGAGATCCGCCGACGGCTCGGAGAGATCCGCCGCGAGCCCGACGGTCGCGGCGCCGGCGGTCAGCTCGGCGGTCTCCTTCCGGCACCCCGCGCACCACGCGAGGTGGCGCTCCACCGGCTCCATCTCCTCGGGCGGGAGCGCCGAGAGCACGTACTCCACCAGCCGGTCGCGGACCTCGACACAGTCCGGTTCGCGCCCGGACTCGCGCGTGGCGGGATCGCTGACGAGCCTCACGCCGGTGCGCCTCCTGTCGTCCACGAGGGACCGTCCACTACAACTCCTTGCCTTCGTTCAGGCGGCGAAGCTTGATGAGCGTAGTCCGGAGACGGGTCTTCACGGTGCCGAGCGGGATCCCGTCGGCCTGGGAGATCTCCCGCGCGGTCAGGCCGCGGAAGTAGGCCCGCACCACCAGCAGCCGTTCGGCGTCCGACAGCGACGCCATCGCCCGCCTCGCGGAGTCGCGCTCCAGCACGGGTTCCACGTCGGAGTCCGTGATCCGCTCCGGGACCTCCTCCACGAGCACGAGCGTCGGCCGCCCCGCCCCGGTGTCCCGCCGAAGCCGGTCCACGGCCAGGTTGTGGGCGATGGCCATCAGCCACGTGGAGAGCCGGCCCCTGGACGCGTCGAACCGGGCGGCCTTCCGCCATGCCGTGACGAACACGTCCTGGACCAGCTCCTCGGCGGCCTCCGCGCTGCCCAGGAGACGCAGACCCAGGCTGTACACCGGCCTGGCGAACCGCCCGTAGATGCTCCGTACCGCCTCCTCGTCTCCCGAGAGCAGACGCTGCACCAGCACCCGCTCTTCCTGCACCGTGAGGGGAGCCCCCGCCTCGAACATCATCGGGCGCGCCCCCCCAGGGATATACGGCACCGGGCGGCACGGCGGCTTGACCGGACGCTGTCCTGGGACCGGATGCGGCGAACTGCCGGCCTCATCCTCCCAGTATGCGCCGCCGGGGCCGGCCCGGGGAAGGGTTCCGGGATGCCCCGGACCCGCGGTGCGACCAGTGGGTTTCCACGGAGCGGCACTGGTGGGAAGATTCCCCCATGAAGCGCATGCGGAACGTCCTGCTGGGGGTGGCCGCGCTGTTCGCGGTGGCCCTCGCCGCCGGGTCGGCCGGTGCCCAAACCGCCGGCGGCCCGCAGATCGTCTCGCTCCGGCTGTCCGGAGTGGTGGATCCGTTCGAGGCCGACTACATCACCAGCGGGATCTCCGCCGCCGCGGACGACGGGGCGATGGCGGTCCTCATCACCATCGACACCCCCGGCGGCCTCGATTCCTCGATGCGGAAGATCACGAAGGCCATCCTGAACTCGCCCGTCCCCGTCATCACGTACGTCTCGCCGTCCGGGGCCCGCGCGGCGTCGGCGGGGACGTTCATCCTGCTGTCGGGCTCGGTGGCCGCCATGGCCCCCGGGACGAACGTGGGCGCGGCCCACCCGGTGGGAGTGTCGGGAGTCATCGAGAGCGAGAAGGTCCTGAACGACGCGGTGGCCACGATCCGGAGCATCGCGGAGGCCAGGGGCCGCAACGCCGACTGGGCCGAGTCCGCGGTCCGCGACTCGGTGAGCATCACCGACCAGGACGCCCTGTCCCTGGACGTCATCGACCTCATCGAGCCCGACACCGACACGCTGCTGGAGGCGCTGAACGGCCGGACCGTGCCGGTGGGCACCGGCGGCGAGACGGTGACGCTCGACACCACGAACGCCACCGTGACGAACCGGAGCCTGGGGTTCGTGGCGTCGATCTTCCACGGCCTGCTCTCGCCCGACCTGGCGTTCATCTTCTTCTACCTGGGCATCGGGCTCATCGTGCTCGAGTTCATCCACCCCGGGATCGGGCTGGCCGCCGTGTTCGGCGTGCTGTCCCTGGGGGCCGCGTTCGTCTCGTTCGGGCTGCTGCCGTTCCAGCTGATCGGGGTGATCCTGTTGATCGGGTCGGTGGTGTCGTTCCTCCTGGAGCTGAAGGCGCCAGGCGTGGGGATCTTCACTGTGCTCGGCACGGTCATGCTGGTGGCCGGCGGGCTCACGCTGTTCGACCGGTCCGTCCCGAACTCCCAGGTGTCGTTGTGGGTCATCCTGCCCGTGGGGGCGCTGATGGCCGGGTTCTTCGGGCTGGCGCTCCGCGCGCTGCTGCGGGCCCGGCACCTCCCCGTGCTCATGCGTGAGCGCAACCTGATCGGGCACATCGGGGTGGTCACCACCTCCCTCACGCCGTCGGGGAACGTGCACGTGGCGTCCGAGACGTGGAGCGCGGTCTCGACCTCCGGCCCCATCCCCGCGGGGACGCGGGTGGTGATCGAGGACGTCGAGGGCCTCCGGCTGAAGGTGGCGCCCGCCACTTCGGCCGACGGCACGCCGGCCGGCTCGGGGGCCGACACGCCCGTGTCCGAGCGCGCCAGGGCCCTGCAAACCGGGACGGGCGCAGACCGGGCATAATCACGCCGCACGCGAGATGGATCCGCGGCGGGGTGGCCCGCTGGGACCAGGGAGAAGGGGGAGATGAAGTGACCGGATTGCTGATCGGCCTCGGGGTCGTCCTGCTGCTGCTGCTGATCTTCATCCCGCAGGCCATCCGGGTGGTGCGGGAGTACCAGCGCCTCGTGGTGTTCCGGCTGGGACGCTCCATCGGGCTCAAGGGCCCGGGCCTGGTGATCCTGATCCCCATCATCGACAAGCCGGTGTGGGTGGACCTCCGCGAGCTGTACCTGGAGATCCCGCACCAGACCGCGATCACCAAGGACAACGCCCCGGTGTCGATCGACTTCATCACGTTCTACAAGGTCGTGGACGCCCAGATGTCGGTCCTGGCGGTGGGGAACTTCGCCGGGGCGGCCCAGAACATCGCCGCCACCACCCTGCGGTCGGTGGCCGGCGACATGGCCCTCGACGACCTGCTGGCCAAGCGGGCCGAGATGAACGAGATCATGCGGGTCAAGCTCGACGAGGTCACCGAGCGATGGGGCGTCAAGGTGACGAACGTCGAGATCCGGGAGATCATCCCGCCCCCAGCGGTCCAGGAGGCCATGACCCGCCAGATGTCGGCGGAGCGGACCCGGCGGGCCGTCGTCACCGAGGCCGAGGGTTCGAAGCAGGCCGCGATCACGGTGGCCGAGGGGAACAAGCAGGCCGCGATCCTCAACGCGGAAGGCGACCGGCAGGCGGCCATCCTGCGCGCCGAGGGCTTCTCGCTCGCCCTGTCGAAGATCTTCGAGGTGGCCCGGGGCATCGACTCGAACACCATGAGCCTGCAGTACCTGGACGCCCTCAAGCAGATCGGCGCGTCGCCCTCGACGAAGTTCGTCCTGCCGCTCGAGCTGTCGCAGCTGCTCGCGGGGCTGGGCGGCATGGGCAAGGCGTTCCGGGAGGGCGCACCCAGCGGCAACGGTGGCCCCAGGCCTGTGGCGGCTGCGGCCGAGGCGCCGGCCGAGGCGCCGGCCGAGTCGGCGGCCGAGGCGCCGGCCCCGCCGGCACCGCCGGCCCCGCCCCCGGTCACCCCGCCCGCGCCGTAGGCGCGGACTGCAGGCCCGGCCCCGGCGGGTCAGGCGGCCGGCGTGATGCCGGCCTGCTGCAGCATGAGCTGGAAGTCGTGGGGCTCCGTCGCCGACTCGAGGGCGTCCTCGACGGAGACGGAGCCGTCCCGGACCAGGACCAGGAGGGCCTGGTCGAACGTCTGCATCCCGTAGTAGCCGCCCTGGGCGATGACCTCGGGGATCTCCGAGGTGGCGTCGGACTCGATGATGCGTTCGGCCACCCGGCCCGTGTTCACCAGCACCTCCACCGCCGGGACCAGGTCGTCGCGAGTGGACGGGACCAGGCGCTGGCTGATGATGCCCCGGAGCGACGCGGCCAGGGTCACCCGGATCTGGTGCTGCTGTTCGGCCGGGAAGAAGTCCACCACCCGGTTCACGGTCTCGGTGGCGTCCACCGTGTGGAGCGTGGAGAGCACCAGGTGGCCGGTCTCGGCGGCCTGGAGGGCCGCCCGGACGGTCTCGGTGTCGCGCATCTCCCCGATGAGGATCACGTCGGGGTCCTGCCGGAGGGCCGCCCGGATCGCCGACAGGAAGCTCTCGGTGTCCTGGCCCACCTCCCGCTGGTTCACCGAGGCCTCCTGGTCTGGATGGAGCACCTCGATGGGGTCCTCGATGGTCACGATGTGGACCGGCCTGGTCCGGTTGATGTGCTCGATCATCGCCGCGAGTGTCGTGGTCTTCCCCGATCCGGTGGGGCCCGTGACCAGGACCAGGCCCCGGGGCTCCTCGGCCAGCTGGCGGACGATCGGGGGGAGGCCGACGGACTCGATCTCGGGCCCGCCGATCCGGAGCTGCCGCAGGACCAGGCTGCACGACCCCCGCTGGCGGAACGCGTTCACCCGGAATCGCCCGACGCCGGGGAGCGAGTAGGCGAAGTCGACCTCGCCGCGTTCGTCGAACCGCGCTCGACGGGACTCGGGGACGATGGCGCGGGCGATGGCCTCGGTCTCTTCGGGGGTGAGCGGTGGGCGATCGAGCCGGCGGAGCTGGCCCCGTTCGCGGATCAGGGGGGGCGAGCCCACCTTCACGTGCAGGTCGGACCCGCCGGCCTCGGCCAGCCGTCCGAGCCACGACGCAAGGTCGGCCTCGGCGCCATCGGCACCGGTCTCGTCCGTGGACGTGGCGAACCCGTCCTCCATGACGTGCCTCCCCTTCGATCCTTCGGCCTCGAGCCCTCGCGGGCCCGAATCACCTGTTCCCGTCTCTCGCCGACCTCAGAACACGCTCAGCGCGGGGCGCATCCGCCGGAGCACGTGTGCCTCGGGGACCGCCTCGGAGGACGTTCGGGCCGGCGAGGTCTCCACCAGGCCTTCGCATCCGGCCACCGCCGCCGCGGACATCAGGATCTGGCCCGGGGCGGCCGCCTCCCGCAGGCGCCGGAGCAGGACGTCGGGGCCGCCGGTGGTCACCGTGACGCCCCCCGGCCCCGGGCCGGCCGAGCCCGCGGTGATGGCTCCCACCACCTGGAACTCGTTCTCAGCCGCCCGCTGGACCCGGCGGACGCCGCCCAGCACGTCGCACGCGGCCTTCGCCGCACGCAGGGCGCTGCGTTCGCCGGAGAACACGGCCTCCACGGACGGGCGGGCCTCCGTTCCGGCCATGGTGACCTGGGCCTCCGCGGCGGACAGAACCTCGATGGCCGCCAGCACGCAGCGGTTCATGACCATCTCGGCCACCTCGGGCGAGATCTTGGAGCCGGGCCGCGGGACCCGGGAGAGGTCGAACAGCAGCATCGCGATGGCATGGGTTCCGGCGGCCTCGGTGGCCGTCCGGGCAGGGGCGGGTGCGGGCGCGCCGAACGAGCCGGGCGCGACCCGACCCAGCCCCGACTGGGTCTGGGGGGCGATTCGAGCATCCATTGGTGTCCGTATCGGATGGTCCAACGCCCGACTGAACATCCCGGCGTCAGAACTGGACCATCGGCACCGCCGCGGCATCCGGACGGGGCCGGAGGCACTACCCGGAGGCCAGGAACCGGCACACGGACCGTTCGGCCAGGGGGTGGAACTCCTTGAGGGCCATCGGCGGCTTCAGGCTCTCCAGCATCCCCTCCAGCAGGCCGCGGTGGACGGACTGGCAGGCCAGCGCTCGGTGCTCGTCCACCAGGTCCCGGAACGGACAGTCCCGCAGGGCCACCTCCACGCTCTGGCGGCCCCGGCGGCGGAACCGGGGATCGAATCCGGCGGCCGCCATGGCCTCCTGCAACAGGGCCAGGTTCCGCGCCGCGGCCAGGCGGACCCCCGGCCGGGGACCGCCCCGCACGACCAGGTACCGCCCCCACTCCTGGGCCAGGGCCCGGGCCCGCTCCGCCCCCCGGGGCCCGGTGACGATCGGCAGGAGGATCTCGGCCAGCAGACGGTAGTCCCGGCCACCCGTGGCCGGCTGCTCCACGGCCGTGTAGAGGGTCTGGGGCCGGCCCACCGTCGCCCCCCGGCGGACCTCCCGGGCCACCAGCCCCACCTCCTCCAGGCGGCGAAGGTGGGGGCGCAGCGTGTTCGGGTGCAGCGACAGCCGGCGGGCCAGCTCCCGGACCGAGACCGCGCGGCCGGACAGGCCGAGGTACCGGTACAGGCGGAACCGGGTGTCGTCGGCGAGGACCTTGTGGATCTCGAGCGCCCGGACGTCGGCCACCGCTTCTCAGCCCGGGGCGCGTATGATCGAATGAGCGGTTCGCACGGTCCGCACGGTCCGAAACAGGATAATCCCCGCCCCCGCGGCGGATGCGAGGAGCAGCGCCCATGGCCACCGAGGATCAGGTTCGACAGGCTCTCCGGCAGGTTCTCGACCCCGAGATCGGCAAGCCCATCGAGGACCTCGGGATGCTCCAGGGGATCCGGGTCGACGACGGCACGGTCACCGTGCAGATCCTGCTCACGGTGGCGGGGTGTCCCCTGAAGGACCGCATCGACCGTGACGTCCGGGGGGCGGTGGCGCCCCTCGAAGGGGTGCGCCACATCGAGGTCCTCCTGGGCGAGATGACCGGCGACCAGCGCCAGCAGATGGTGACGTCGCTCCGGGGCGGCGCAGGGCCCCAGCAGCAGCAGACGTTCTTCACCGACGGCAAGACCTCGGTGATCGCCGTGGCCTCCGGCAAGGGCGGCGTGGGGAAGTCGAGCGTGACGGTGAACCTGGCCGCGGCGCTGGCCGCGGAGGGCCACCGGGTGGGCGTGCTGGACGCCGACGTGTGGGGGTTCAGCGTGCCCCGGATGATGGGGGTCTCCGGCCAGCCCGTGGGGTTCAACAACATGATCCTGCCCCTCGAGTCCCACGGCGTCCGCATCATCTCGATGGGGTTCTTCGTGTCCGAGGAACAGCCGGTGATCTGGCGAGGGCCCATGCTCCACAAGGCCGTCCAGCAGTTCCTGGGCGACGTCTACTGGGGCGAGATCGACTTCCTGCTGTGCGACCTCCCGCCCGGGACCGGCGACGTGTCCCTGTCCATGGCATCGTTCCTCCCCGGGGCGTCGATGCTGGTGGTGACCACGCCTCAGGAGGCGGCCCGCAAGGTGGCCGAGCGCGCCGGGAAGATGGCCGCCCAGGTCAAGCAGCGGGTGGTGGGCGTGGTGGAGAACATGTCGTGGTTCGTGTGCCCCCACTGCGGCGAGCGGGAGTTCATCTTCGGCCAGGGCGGTGGGCAGGAGGCGGCGGACACCCTGGGCGTGCCGCTGCTCGGCCAGGTTCCGCTGTACCCGCCGCTGCGGGCGGGCGGCGACTCGGGCACCCCGATCGTGATCTCCGACCCCGACTCCCCCGCCGGCCAGGCCCTCCGCGAGGCGGCCCGCAGCCTGGCCAGGAGCGTGAAGACCGTGGTGGGCAGGCCCCTCAACCTGATGGTGGCGCCGGGCGCCTCCGCAGGCGGCAACGGCGACCCCCACGCCGGCCACGATCACGCCGCGCACGCGCACGACCACAGCGGCCACGCGCACTGAGAACAGCGTCGGGTCAGTTCGCGGGACGGCCCTGGGAGGACCTCGCCGCGAGCCAGGCGATCGGGATCTGCGGGATCCAGATCAGGAACAGCGGGACGTAGGACTTCGTGGCCGCGGCCACGGCCACCAGGCCGATGGACACCGCCACCAGCAGGACCACGATGGCGAGCGAGAGCTTGCGGCCCATCTACAGACCCTCGCTCGGCTCGCGCGGTGGGACGAACGCGGTGGTGGGGGGACCCTCGTCCACGACTGCCCCTTCAGGGGCATCGGCCAGGGGTTTCGGCCCGGGCCGCGGCCGGAGGGCCCACAGCGCCAGGGTGACGACCGAGGCCGTGACCACGGCCACGGAGGCCCACTGGCTCCCGGTGAGGCCAAAGAACCGCTTGTCCACCCGGAGGAAGTCCGTGACGATCCGGCCGCTGCCGTACCAGATGGCCCACGTCATGATCATCACGCCCTCCCGCCGGGGCTTGCGGTTCATCACCAGCAGCAGGAACAGCAGCAGGAGGGCGACGATCCCGAAGTCGTAGAGCGCCGTCTGGTGCACGCCGACGCCCGAGCCCAGGAGCTGGCCGTTCTGGTCGGTGAGCTTGGCGCCCTGGGCGCTGATGCTGAGGAACTGGGTGTCGTGGCCGCGCAGGAGCGTCTCCCGACAGACCCCGTTCGCGCAGTCGAACCCCGAGAGCTTGCCCCCGCTGTACGCGAAGGCCCACGGCGCGTTCGTCGGCTTGCCCAGGTGGTCGCCGATGATGAGGTCGCCGATCCGCCCCACGAACACCCCGAGGGCCAGGCCGACCGCCGCGCCGTCCATGACCTGGAACAGCCGGTACTTGTGGCGTCGCATGATCGGGTAGGCGAACCCGACCGCGCCGGCGATCCCGCCCAGCAGGCTGATGCCGCCCTTGTAGATGGCCAGCATGTCGCCGATGCCGTCGAACTCGGAGTAGTGCGCGATCACGTAGAACAGGCGGGCCCCGACGATGGTGCCGATGAGGGCCCAGAACAGCATCGAGGACATGTGGTCCTCGCGGACCCCCCGCCGGGAATCGTCCTTCAGGATCCACACCGAGCCCAGCAGGAACCCGAGCGCGATGCCCACCCCGTGCGGGGACAGGGCGACGTCGCTCCCGAAGTGGATCCGGTCCAGGACCGGCCAGGTGATGGAACCGAGCAGGGCGGTCATTCGGGGGCCGAGTCTACTTGCCGCGAGGGTCGGAACGGCGCATCCGGGCCTCATGGCCGCCCGGCGGCCAGCCACGCCAGGCCGGCGGCCCGCCCCAGGAGGATCCCGGCCACCACGTCGGAGGGGTAGTGGACGCCCAGGTAGACCCGCGAGGCGGCCACCAGCCCGACCAGGGCCCCCAGCGCGGCCCGTTCGAACGGGGACAGCCCCAGCTCCTCCCCGGCCACGGTGACGAACGCCAGGAGCACCGCGGGGTGGGAGCTGGGCCACGAGGTCCCCTTGGGGCGGCCGATCATCAGCCTGACCACCTCGGGCAGGGCATCGTAGGGACGGGACCGCAGGTACAGCCGCTTCATCCCCTGGCCCACCAGCCACATGGAGCCGGCGGCCCCCAACGCCCTGAATGCAGTCCTCGGCCGGCCCCCCGCCGCCAGCGTGGCACCGGCCGCCCCGGAGGCCGCGATCGAGCCGAGCTCGGTGAGGCCCCCGAAGACCGCGTCGGCCCGCGCGCCGCGGCCCCGGTTCACCGCCCGGAAGATCCGGTGGTCGACGGCCTTGCCCCGGGCCGTGGAGGACGCGAACTCCACCAGCACGGCGGCCGAGGCCAGGGTCAGCGCCTGCCGGACGGCGCCCCGGTCCACGCTCATGCGGGATCCGCCCACCTGCCCCGTCGAGTGAGTCACGGAGGCGCATTCAACACGGCGGCGCGCGTCGGCGACAACGCGCGTGACAGAATCCTCCCGACCGAGCGAGGAGGGCAGCGACGTGCGCAGGGAGACCGGTGGCGGCGAGGACGCGGACGACCCCCGGACGCAAGAGGACCGGGACCGGCTCCACCAGCTCCAACGGCACCGCCAGACCCGGGTGGCGAAGGTCATCGTGCTGCTGGTGGTCCTGGTGATCCTGCTGTTGTTCGTGCTGGGGAACTCGCAGAAGGTCAAGGTGAAGTTCGTGTTCACGGACAGCCAGACACCGCTCATCATCGTGATGCTGGTCTGCGCGGTCCTGGGCGGGATCATCGGATTCATCGTGGGCCGGCCGGGACGGGCCTTCCGGTTCCGCCGCGACGACGAGGAGCAGAAGTAGCCGCGCCGGGCTACCCCCGCTTCGACGACTGCTCGATCTGACGCTTCTGGGCGAGCGTCCCCTTGCGGAGCACGATGGCGGGGCCGCCGGTGGCCGCCAGTCCCTGCGTGGCGAACGCGGCCAGGCCGCCGCCGCGGAAGTGGTACTCGATGTCGTGCTCCAGGAGGCTCCTCGATCCACCCGAGATCGGAGTGATCGTGGTCTGGACCGTCGCGTCGAGGAGCCCCCGGAGCCGGATCCGCGAGTACCTGGGCGCCTCGATCTCCAGGACCTCGGCCTCGACCTTCCCGGTGACGCGAAACATCCGCATCTCGGTGACGTATTTCGCTCCCACCTTCAGCCCGTCCTCCGGGACGCCCCGGACCGAGATGATGTGGCGATCCCACCTGGGAAGGTTGCGGGGGTCGGACACGACCTTCCACGCCTCCTCCGGTGGGGCGTCGACCTCCAGGTCGATGCTGACGTGTCCCATCGCTCCACCTTCGAACTCGGGGGGCGCTGGCGGCCGGCCCGGGCGCTCGGATCTAGAGCCTCACCGTACCGCTCGCCCAGCCCCGCCACCACACGACGCGCCGGGGCCGCACCCTGACCAGGGCCATCCCGTCGGGGAGGGCGCCGGCCCGTTCCACCAGGCGTTCCGCGGCGGCCCGCCCCGACCGCAGGCGAGACAGGACGTGGACCTCGCCGATCCCCTGCACCAGCGCCCCGGTCATGGCGCTGGCCCGCCACCGCGAGGCGTGGTCCACGGTGAGCCCCACCGGCGCATCGGGACCCCCGCCCGACAGCGCCAGGGCCCGCGCGTCCACCGCGGCGTACATCACCCCGTTCGACTCAACGTGCAGCGACGGGAGCACCACCGGACCGTCGGCGCCCTCGAGGGCGAGCACCGACTGCCCGACCCGTCCCACCCGTTCCGCGACCTCAGCCGGGATGGCGGCGAGCGGCCCGGACTTCGAACGGCCGGCCCGGAACGAGCCGTGGGAGTGGACCCGTTCGCCGAACTGCCCCCAGATGCGTGGCTCGACCCCCCAGTCCTCCAGGATCGCCGCCGCCTCCACCCGGACCTCGGCGAATACCCGGCCCGGCGGGGTCCACGACAGCGGCACCCGGCGGGCGTCCACCGCGTAGCCGGCGAAGAACCGGGCGTTCCTGCGGGTGAACGCGGCCGCGGCCAGCGAGATGGTCGGGAGCGAGGCGGCCGAGGGGATCCAGGTGGTGGGGTCGAGCCCGTCGTGGAGGCGGACCGACCCCACGAACGAGACCGCCCGGTCCCCCCCGCGCACCATCCCCGCCGTCCTCGGCCGGTCCCTCCACACCCTGGCCTTCACCGTTCGGCGGGCGGTGGTGAGCCACATCCTCGACGCGTGCATCGCGTAGACGACGGGGGTGACGTGCGGCCCCCTGGGGGTGCCCACCGCCACGTAGCAGAACGCGCCGTGGTCGAGGATGGCCCCGACCTCGGGAGGCAGCCGCCTCGTCACGTCACCCCCCGGGAGGAATCGGCGGTCGGAGGCGGGAGGAGCAGCATGAGTCCGGTGAACGCGACATGCGAGGCGATCCCCGCGGCCACCCCGCCCGTCCACACGAACAGGATCGACCACAGCCCCCCGCCGACCACCGCGCCGGCCATGATCGGAAGGAACTCGCTGGCGGCGAGCACCGCCCCGTAGCCGGCCAGGGCGATCGCCGCCCCGCCGACGGTGCCCGCGATCGGGGTGAGCCGTCCGGCTGCGAGGCCCCGCCAGAACAGCTCCTCGCCCGGAGCCGACAGCCCGACGGCCACGAACAGCGCCACGGGGAGCGACACCGAGGTGCGGTTCCCGTAGAGATCCGTCGTGTCCCGCTGGAACGCCCTCCAGAACCGCACCAGCCTGACGAACACCCGGGTGGCCAGGAACAGGGCCACTCCCGAGGCCAGGCCCACCAGGGCCGCCGGCACGACGTCCACCTTCGGGGACAGGTGCACCCGGCCCGTCGCGACCGACAGGGCCCCCAGGAGGCCCACCAGGACGCCCGTCCCGAACCACACGCTGATCCGACCCGCCACCACCAGCCGCCACGCCACGACCTGCGCCACGGCCCCGGCCCCAAGCAGGGTCCACACCACCGCGTCGCCGGTCACGGCAGGAACCGGATCTTGGCGGCGAGCTCGGCGGTGAACGCGGTGATGACCGCCAGGTAGTAGAAGCCCGTCGCGGCCTGGACGGCCGTGGCCCTGGTTCCCGCGAGCACCAGCCGGATGAACACCGCGATGAGCGCGGTCGTGGCGACCATCCCGACGGCCACGAACGATCCCACTCCCGACGCCGCGAGCAGCGGGCTGAGCTCCAGCGAGGGCGAGGCCGGGCCGAACCCCCGCCCGATCACCGCGGCGGCCTCCAGCACCACGGCAGCCAGGAGCAGCGTGGTGGTCCGGTTGATGGGGGTCCTGGTCAGTCGCCGGTCGGTCAGGTACCAGTGCCCCAGCAGGAGGCCGTCGAGGACCGCCCCCATGAACGCCGCCCCCGCCAGCAGCTCCAGGAACGCGAAGACGTGGTCGTGCCCCGCCGTTCCGGCCAGGGCCCCCAGCAGGGCCAGCGAACCGGGCACCGTGAGGTACCCGAGGACACGTCCGGCTCGTTCCGCTCGGGCGAACATCAGCACGGACCACACCCCGGTCGCCGCGGTCACGCCGACGGCGAGCCACCAGGCCTGGTCCCCCGGCGTGCTCCCGGGGAGCCGGGCCGCTCCGACCGATCCCCAGCAGGCCAGCCCGAGGACTGCCAGCACCGATCCGGTGAGCTTGAAGAACCCGTGCCGGACCTCCCGCCACAACGGCGTCAGGAACAGCAATGCCGCGCCGCCGGCGAGGGTCTCGGCGAGGACGAGGGCGAGGACGCCGGCCGGCCCCCTCACGACGTGGCATGCTCCATGGCGGCCCCAAGCCTACCGGCGCCATGCCCCCGCGCCGCCGAAAGGATCGATGACGATCGAACCGGGTCTGACCGGCGACGCGGCCGGGACGGTCGACGAAGAGCGCACCGCGGCCTCCCTGGGATCCGGCGACGTCGCCGTGCTGGGGACGCCGGCCGTGCTGGCCCTGGCCGAGGCCGCGGCGCTCGCCGCGGTGGCCGGGCGGCTGGACGATGGGCGAACGACGGTGGGGACCTGGGTCGAGCTCGAACACATGGCGCCCACCCCGGTCGGCGCCCGGATCACCGCGCGCGCCACCCTCCTCGGGGTGGACGGGCGAACCCTGGAGTTCGAGATCGAGGTGTCCGACCCTGCCGGCGTGGTGGCCCGGGGACGGCATCGACGGGTGGTCGTGGACCGAGAGCGGTTCCTGGGGGGCGCGCGGGACCGGCTGGCCCGGTAGCGGGCGGCGGCGTCCTCAGGCCGGCCGGTACCAGTCGGAGACGAGGGTCCACAGCTGGTGGCCGCCGGGACCCTCCGCCGGTCCCAGGCTGACGCCGAGACCCGCCCGGTGGACCTCCTTGCCGGTCTTCGGATCGACCTCCACCAGGGTCAGCGTGCCCGGGGCCGCCCAGGTCGGCTCGGTCCGGACCACCACGAGGAGCGTCCGGCCGTTCCCCGACCAACGCGGCGTCTCCAGGGCTCCCAGCTCGGGCGGTTCGATCTTGGCCCGCTTCGACCCGTCGGTCGCGATGACCCACAGGGAGCGGACCCCCGAGGCATCGCTCGTCTCGGGGTGGTTCGCGGTGGCCGTGGCGGCGAGCCAGGTCCCGTCCGGCGAGCACGCCGGCCAGATCCAGCTCCTGAGGTAGTCGGCCGTCACGTTCCGGAACTTCCAGCTCGAGGGGCCGGTGATCACGATCTGCTTGCCCTCGCTCACGCCGCGGCGACCCCCGACGGACACGGCCAGGGACTTCCCGCAGCTGGACACGAAGTCCCCGTACGGCAGCATCTGGCTGAAGACGTTCTGCCAGGGCCCGCCGCCGGCCGGCGCGGCGTCGAGGGCCCGGCCGGCCACCTTCCCCGGCTTCTGCCCCAGCGGGGTGGCCCAGAACAGGACCCAGTTCGAATCCGGGGACCAGCCCGCCACTTGGGGCACCGGGCCTGTCGTGGAGAAGACGGTTCGGGGCTCGGCGGAGGCGACGTCGACGACCATCACCTTGCCGGGGCCGTCCAGCGCGATCCGCGCCGCGTCCGGGCTCCACAGCAGATGACCGGCCCCGGCTCCGTCGGCCAGGATCCTCCGGGGCTGCCCGAACTCGACCGATGCCTTGGCCCGCTTCCCGCCCCCCGGGCTGGGGGCCGGGGCCCGTTCGCGCGGGGAGAACACCTCGAGGCCGCCGCCGGGAGTCACGACGCCGAGCTGAACGTCCATCGGCGACCACGCCCACGACCGGGCCCCGCCCGGCACGAGCACCGGGTTTCCCCCGGTCGCGGGGATCACCGCCCCGCCGCCGTACGCGATCCACCGGCCGTCCGTGCTGAACCGCACCGGCGGCGACGCCCCCTCCGGCACCAGCGTCCGTTCGCGGCACGTCGGCAGGTCGAGCACGTGGAGCTCGCCGCCGGCCACCCAGGCCACCGTCCCCATGTCCTCCCAGTCGGTGAATCCAGTGGTCTGGCAGCCCGGGAGCGGCGCGCGCGTGGTGATGGTGGGGCTGGGTGACCGCGTCGGCGGGGCGCCAGTCTCCCGGACCTTGTTCGGCAGGACCACCGCCACCACGAACACGGCGCCCCCGGCCAGGGCCAGGAACGCGAACGCCGCCACCACCTGGAGCCACAGCCGCCGGCGGGCGGCCTTCCTGGACCACGGCCCCTCCCACATCCCCATGGCAAGACTTGTACACCGCTCTCGCGGTTCCGGGCAGGTAATCGGCCGCGAATATCCCGCCGGGCGCGCTCGGACCGCCGGAGACGACGTGCGGAAGGCAGGTCCACCGGCCCCCATCCGACGGGACCATTGCCCCGTCGCCGGCGACCCCCCCTCCGGGCATGCTGAGGGCGTTCGTTCTGGGGTGGATGCCGGAGGGCACGGGTGGACGACAGCGGGATCGTTCGATCGAACAGCGTGCGCTCGCCGGCCTCGCCGGAACCCGGACCGAAACGGGGGACCGCGAGAGGCGCCTCCCCCCGGGACTGGCGGCGGTTCCTGCTCAGCTGGTTCGCCATCCCCCTCGCGGCGCTCGGGGCTCTGGTGGTCGGCGCCTTCATGCTGTGGGCCCTCGGGGCCAATCCGTTCACTGCGTACCGGGCCCTGCTGAAGGGCGCGTTCGGCAGCACCGACGGGCTGGTGAACACCGCGACGAAGGCGATCCCGCTGCTGCTGGTGGGCGTGGGGATCTGCATCGCGTTCCGGGCGAACGTCCTGAACATCGGCGGGGAGGGCCAGATCGTCATGGGGGGCCTGGCCTCGACCGTCACCGCCCTGGCCCTGCCCGACCTCCCCGGGCCGGTGCTGATCCCGCTGGTGCTCCTGGCCGGCGCGGCCGGCGGGGCGGTGTGGGGAGCCATCCCCGGCGCGCTGAAGGCGTACCTGAACGTCAACGAGATCCTCAGCACGATCATGCTGAACATCGTCGCGGTCCAGCTCATGAACTACCTGCTGGCCAACCCCCTCATCGACCACACGCAGTCCGCCGTGTTCGCCCGGATCCCCCAGACCAGGCGGCTCTCCCCGAACGCCGACCTGCCGGTGCTCGTGCACGGGACGCAACTGCACGCCGGCGTCATCGTCGCGCTCCTGGCGGCGGGGGCGGTGTACGTGCTGCTGTGGCGGACCGGCCTGGGGTTCCGGCTGCGGGCGGTCGGGCTGTCCCGGGAGGCGGCGGCCTACGCCGGGATACCGGTGAAGCGGACCATGACCCTGGCCATGACGCTCGCCGGCGCCATGTCCGGCCTGGCCGGCGCCATCCTGGTGTTCGGCAGCGCGTCGCACCGCATGGTCACGGACGGGAGCGCCACCGGGTTCACCGGCTCGGCCGGGTTCAACGGCATCGTGGCCGCCCTGTTCGGCGGGCTCAGCCCCATCTTCACGATCGCCTCGGCGTTCATCTTCGGCGGGCTGCTGGTCGGGGGGAACGCCGTGCAGATCGCGGTCCAGGTCCCCACGGCGCTCATCGTGGCCCTCAACGGGCTGGTGGTGGTGTTCGTGGTGTCCATCGACCACGCCCGCCGCCGGGCCCGCCTGCACCTGGGGGTCGCCCCCGACGTCCACGGGAGCCCGTCCGTCGCGCCGCCGGAGCTCGACGGGAAGGGCGACCCCGGAGCCATCTCCCGCGCCGCGCCACCGACCGGGGCGGAACCGGTCAGGGAGGTGGCCGAGGAATGAGGCAGTTCTTCACGCTCTCGGTGCTCACCGCGACGGTGGCCTCGGGGATCCGCCTGTCCACGCCGTTCCTGCTGGCCAGCCTGGGCGAGACCATGGGCCAGCGCAGCGGGGTGCTGAACCTGGGCGTGGACGGGATCATGCTCCTGGGGGCGTTCGGGGCGTACTACACGGAGCTCCACACCCACAACCTGGTGCTGGCGGTGCTGGTGGGGGCCCTCGTGGGGCTGATCATGGGGCTGGTCACCGCCGTGGTCAGCGTCACGTTCAAGGCGGAGCAGGGCATCAGCGGGATCGGCGTGTTCCTGTTCGGCCTCGGGATGAGCGACCTGCTGTTCCAGAAGCTCGTGGGGACCCCCATCCCCGTCTCGACGCTCCCCACGATGAAGGTCCCGGGGCTGGCATCCATCCCGACGGTGGGCAAGATGTTCTTCCAGGCGAACCTGCTGGCGTACCTGGCGTTCCTGCTGGTTCCGGTCCTGGCGTTCGTGCTGTACCGGACGACGTACGGCATGAAGGTCCAGGCGGTCGGCGAGAACCCCGCCGCGGCGGACAGCCTCGGCGTGAGCGTGGCCCGCATCCGGTACTCCGCGGTGCTCACCGGCAGCACGTTGGCGGGAGTGGCCGGCGCCGCGCTGGCCCTCCAGTACGGGACCTTCCAGCAGAACCTGACCCAGGGACAGGGGTTCATCGCGGTGGCCCTCGTGTACTTCGGCGCGTGGCGACCGGCCTGGGTGATGGCGGGGTCGCTGCTCTACGGGATGGTGGCGGCCACCGTCCTCACATGGAACACGCTGGGGATCATCCCGCGGAGCGCCTCGAACCTCGCCGCCATGGCGCCGGCCGTGATCACGGTGGCGGCCCTGGTGGTGGTGGCCCGGCGGTTCCGTCAGCCGGCGGCGCTTGCCAGACCGTACGAACGAGGGGGGTGAGCGATCGCAGTGGCACCACGAACGGAATTCCAGCGAACGTCCCGGAAGGGGGAGGAGAGATGAGAAGGTTCAGAACCGTAGCGCTGATCGCCGCGGTGGCGACGGTGGCCCTGGTCGCCGTGGCCTGTGGGGGCGGCGGGAGCAACAACAACACGACCGAGCCGCCCGCGACGTCGGCGGCGGAGTCGCCCGCGCCTGCGGTCACCCCGCTGAAGGTGGCCGTCATCGCGCCGAGCGCGCCGAACGACCTTGCGTTCACGCAGTCGATGGTCGACGCGCTGAACACGCTGAAGGGGCCGGAGAGCCTCGAGATCGCGGTGTCCGACAACCAGTTCGTGGTGGAGGACGCCGCAGCCGCCATCCGCAACTACGCCCAGCAGGGCTATGACCTCGTCATCGCCCACGGGTCGCAGTACGGCGGATCGGTGGAGCAGATCGCCGCGGACTTCCCCGACGTGTCGTTCGCCTGGGGCACGGCCGGCGACACGTTCGGACTCGACAACGTGTACGCGTACTCGGCCTCGTCGGACCAGGGCGGCTACGTCATGGGGACCATGGCCGCGGCCCTGTCCACGAGCAAGGTCATGGGCGTGGTCGGACCGATCGAGGTCGGCGACGCCCAGCTGTACGTGGACGGGTTCAAGGCGGGAGCCGAAGCGGAGGACAGCTCGGTGAAGGTGCACGTGAACTACACCGGCTCGTTCAGCGACACGGCGCTGGCGGCCGAGGCCGCTCGGAGCTTCGTGGCCGCGAACGCCGACGTCATGACCGGGACCGCCCAGATGGTGGTCGGGGCCGTCGGCGTGGCCAAGGAGAACAACGTCGCATGGTTCGGCACCCAGTCGAACCAGACGTCGCTCGCTCCGGAGGTCGTGGTGGCCTCGCAGGTCTACCACTGGGAGGTCGTGCTGAAGCAGATCATCGACAACATCCGAGCCGGCAAGCTGGGCGGCGAGAGCTTCGACGTCAACCTTGCCAACGGCGGCGAGGTCATCGAGTTCAACGACGCGTACAACCTGCCCGCCGAGGTGAAGGCCAAGGGCGACGAGACCGCGGCCGGCATCATCGACGGTTCGATCACGACCGGGGTCACCGCAGGGTAGCCCGGGAGACGAGGAAGGGTCAGACGACGATGACGGCGACCACCCCGGACGGGGCTCCGGCAGTGCCCATGCTCGAGATGCGCGGCATCACGAAGCGCTTTCCCGGGGTGGTCGCCAACGACCGCATCGACTTCGACGTCCGTGCCGGCGAGGTGCACACGCTGCTCGGCGAGAACGGCGCCGGCAAGAGCACGCTGATGCGCGTCCTGTACGGCCTGTACAAGGCCGACGAGGGCGAGATCCGCATCGGCGGCGAGTCGGTGTCGATCACCTCGCCGGCCGCCGCCATCCAGCACGGCGTGGGCATGATCCACCAGCACTTCATGCTGGTGCCGACGCTCACGGTGGCCCAGAACGTGGCCCTCGGGCTGAAGTCCTCCCGGGGGCCGCTCACCGACCTCGACCGGGTCTCGGCCCGGATCGACCAGCTGTCGAAGGGCTACGGGCTGAAGGTGGAGCCCGACGCGTTCGTGTGGCAGCTCTCGGTCGGCGAACGCCAGCGCGTCGAGATCATGAAGGCGCTCTACCGGAACGCCACGCTGCTGGTGCTGGATGAGCCGACCGCCGTGCTCACCCCGCAGGAGGTGGACGACTTCTTCGTGATCCTGCGCCAGATGGTGGCCGACGGGCGGGGCCTGGTGTTCATCTCGCACAAGATCCGCGAGGTCCTGGCGCTGTCGGACCGGATCACGGTTCTCCGCAACGGCCGGGTGGTGGGGACGGTGGCGCCGGCCGAGGTCACTCGGCGGGACCTGGCCCAGATGATGGTGGGCCGGGAGATCGAGAGTGTGCAGCAGCTCCCCCCGACCTCGGAGGGCGGGGTTCGCCTGGCCGTCTCGGGGCTGCAGGTCCAGGGCGACCGCGGGGCCGAGTCGGTCCACGGCGTGGACCTCGAGGTCCGTTCCGGCGAGATCGTGGGGATCGCGGGGGTCTCCGGCAACGGCCAGCGCGAGCTGGCCGAGTCCATCGCGGGGCTGCGGACGCCGTCGGCCGGCTCGGTGCGCCTCGAGGGGCGGGAGGTGGCCGGTGAGCGGCCGGCGGCGATCCGGGATGCCGGCCTGGGGTACGTGCCCGAGGAACGGATGCGCGACGGCGTGATCGGCGACTTCACCGTGGCGGACAACCTCATGCTGGTGGACAGCCGGACGCGGTCCTACACGAAATGGGGGCTGCTCCGGAACGGGCTCATCCGGCGGCATTGCCAGGAGCTGGTGGAGGCGTTCAGCGTGAAGACCCCCGGGCTCGACACGCCGACCCGCAACCTCTCCGGGGGGAACATCCAGAAGCTCATCCTGGCCCGCGAGCTGTCGGGCAAGCCCCGGGTCCTGCTGGTGGCCCAGCCGACGCGCGGCGTGGACGTGGGGGCCGCCGAATACATCCACCGCCGGCTCCTGGAGCAACGGGAATCCGGGACCGCCATCCTCATCGTCTCGGAGGACCTCGACGAGGTCATGTCGCTGTCGGACCGCATCCTCGTGATGTACGAGGGACAGGTGGTCGGCCAGGTCGATCCCCGCACCACCACGCGCGAGACCCTGGGGCTGATGATGGCCGGCGTCCGGGCCGACTCGGACGAGCCGGCCGGCGCTACGAGTCCGTAGGCGGCTGCTCCTCGCCCGGACGCGGACGTTCGCGGCGATATTCCTTCATGCGGCGGGGATAGCCCGTGCGGGCGGCCTCGTACACGGGAAGGCCCTTCGTTCGCTGGAGCGAGCGCATCACGCGTTCGTCGGGGATCGTGAACCGGAGCCATTCGCCGTCGTGGGCGACCAACACCACGGTCATGGGATGTTGCATCGTCCGGGGCTCGATGTAGGCCTCGACGCCCCGCCGGGTCTCGATGAACCCCTCCATGCTTTTCAGGTCGATGTCGGAGCTCCGGACCTCGCCGGCCCGCTTCCGGAACAAGCCCCGCCGCGGCTTCCGGGCGTGCTTGAACCTGTCGTCGTCACCCGCGCGCACGGTCCAACCCCCTCGTCATCGTCGCGATTGTAGCCACCATCCCCGCGGAGGCCCGAACGATCGAGCCGCCGGATGGGTCTTCATCCAGGATGACGTCGATGGCCAGGGACGACGTGGACGAACATGCCGGCTCACTCGAGTTCGACGCGTTCTTCGAGCGCGAGAGCGGGCGCCTGTTCCAGGCCATGTTCCTGGCAACGGGGAACCGCGCCGAGGCGGAGGACCTCTGTCAGGAGGCCCTCGCCCGAGCCTACGAGCGGTGGGATCGGATCCGCCGGATGGACTCGCCGGCGGGGTACGTGTACCAGACCGCGTTCAACCTCCACCGGAAGCGCATCCGCCGCCGGCGGGATCCGGTGGCGGCGCCGGAGTCTCCGCCCGACCCAGGGTCGGTGGCCGAGCTTCGGGACCAGATCCTCCGCGCGCTGCGGGCGCTGCCCGTGACGCAGCAGGAGGCCCTGCTGCTGGTGGAGTGGGTGGGCATGACGGCCGAGGAGGCGGGCGGCGTCCTCGGCATCGACGCGAGCTCGGTCCGGGGACGCGTCCACCGGGCCCGCTCGACGCTTCGCGAGCGATTCGGAGGCCCGGATGCCTGAGGTCGTGGAATTGCTGCGGACCGCCCTCGGTGAGGAGCGGCCGCCGGGCGACCTGTTCGAACGGACACTGCGCCGGGCCGCCAGTCGCGAGCGACGGCGCCGGGTCACGGCGGGTGTGGTCGCGGGCCTGGTGTTGGCGGTGGCGGCGGTTGGCCTGTGGAGCGCCTTCGGCTCGACCGGACCGGCCGTGGGGCCGTCCCCGACCCCGGGTCCCACGGTTCGGCAAAGCCCGAGCGCCGGGCCGACGACCGGGTCACCCTGGCCGCCCCCCGGGTTCTCCTTCCCGACGCCGCTCGTCCCGGCGACCACCGTACGCGGCGACACCGTCGCGATGCCGATCACGCTCCCGGTCGGGATCACGGCGGTGCTCCGCTTCCCGCGCGACCTGGGGCTGGCGGAGCTCGGGGCCCAGCCGGAGGCCGGGTACTTCCTCGCGTACTTGTCCGGGCATCTGGACGGGCCCTTCCCGATCACGTTCCTCCATGGCCGTACGACCTCCGGAATGGTGAGTGGGGCCGCGCCACTCACCACGTTCCACTCGGAGGGCAACCGGGTCGAGCTGTGGAAGGCCGCGGCGGACTCGGCGGGCAGCGCCCAGGAGGGGGGAGCCTGGCTGGTGTTCCGCCTCCCCTCGTGGACGGTGCTCGCCTTCGTTCCGGATCACGCCAACCGCGCGGAGACCATCGACGGCGCCCGGACCGTGGTGAGGGGATTGGGTGCTCGGGAGACGCCGGACGGATTCGTCACGCTGACCGCAACCGACGTGGTCGCGATCTCGAGCGACCCCGGTGAGGGCCTCGGAGCCGTGCTCGCATTGGGCGATGCCGACCCCAGGGTGTCATTCGTCCGAACCGACGACGAGTTCCACCTGGTCCTCGTCCATGCTGTCTTCGACACGTGCGAACCGGGCGACCAGGGGGACGTCGGGGAAGGCGCAGACTACGCGTCCGTCTGTATCGGGCAGAACTCGCGGTGGGCGCTCTTCGTCCAGATCTACGGGCCGCCGCGGTTCGTTCGCGACGTTGTCGCGAATCTTCGAGCGGATCCCGTGTGCGGATGGCCGGGTGCTAACCGAGATACGAGCTGCGCTGCATCAGGGACGGGTCGACGATGACGTTGATGCAGGCGGCGACGCCGCCGTCGAAGGCTCTCTCGAGGGCGGGGCGGATCTCGTTGGGCTTCTCGACTCGTTCGCCGAAGCCGCCGAGGCCCTCGACCATCTTCTCGTAGGGGGTGTCGCCCAGCTCGGACGCGGGGGCGTTGCCGGGGCCGTAGAGGGCTTCCTGGGCCACCTTGATCTGGCCCCACGCGCCGTCGTTGCCGATGATCCCGACGAACGGCAACCCCTTGCGGATCGCGGTGTCGTACTCCATCGCGTTCAGGCCGAAGGACCCGTCGCCGTACACGATCGCCACCTGCTTGTCGGGATGGGCCAGCTTCGCCGCGATGGCGAACGACGGCCCCACGCCGAGGCAGCCGAACGGACCGGGGTCCAGCCACTGGCCGGGGCCGTTCGCGGGGATGATCGAAGCGCTGATCCCGACGATGTCGCCTCCGTCGCCCACCACGATGGCGTCGGGGTCCAGGAAGTCCCGGATCTCCCGGGCGAACCGCTGGGGGTGGATGGGCACGGCGTCCGACTCCATGCCCTCCCGGGCCTTCTCCTTCAGCCGCAGCTCCTCCTGCCGGACCTGTTCGGTCCATTCGGGTTCCTCGGCCCGCCCGACGCCGGCCTCCAGGAGCTGGCCGATGACCTTGCCCGGGTCGCCGACGATCCCCACCTCCACCGGCCGGTTCCGCCCGATGTGCACGCCGTCCACGTCCACCTGGACGACCGTGCACCCCTCCGCGATGTTCTTGCGGCCGAACCCCAGCCGGAAGTCCCAGTCCACCCCGAGCGCCAGCAGGACGTCGCAGTCGGCCAGCGCGAACTTCCGGGCGGCGGCGAACGAGCACGGGTGCTTCGGCGACAGGGACCCCCGCCCCAGCGAGTTCAGGAACACCGGCGCCTTCACGGCGTCGGCAAGGGTCGCGAGGGCCTCGTGGGCGCCGGCCCACCGGACCCCGCTCCCGGCGAAGATCACCGGGTGCTCGGCGCCCTTCAGCAGCTCGGCCGCCCGGGCCACGGAGTCCGGATCGCCCAACGGCCGCGCGTCCGTTCGGTACCGCTTCGGGACCTCCACGCCGGACGCCGAGTTGAACTGCACGTCGAGCGGGACGTCGAGGAACACGGGCCCGGGACGGCCGGAGAGCGCGTGCCGAAGCGCGGCGGTCGTGTAGTCGCCCAGCGAACGGGCCTCGTAGCAGGTCTTCGCCCACTTCGTGATGGACCGGACCAGCGTGACCTGGTCCATCTCCTGCAGCGACCCCATCTCGAACTCGATGACGGGGTTCTTGCCGGACAGCACGAGGATCGGAGAGTTCGCGTAGAAGGCGTTCGCGATGCCGGTGACGGCGTCCGTCACCCCCGGGCCGGCAGTGACCGCGGCCACGCCCGGGCTCAGGGTCACCCGGGCCCACCCGTCCGCGGCGTGGGCGGCGGCCTGCTCGTGCCGGAAGTCCACCACCTCGATGCCCACGTCCACGCACCCGTCGTAGATGGGCGCGATGTGGCCCCCGGAGAGCGTGAACAGGTACCGCACGCCCTCGTTCTTCAGGGCCTCCGCGATAAGGTGTCCGCCATGTCTGGGCTTTTCCATCGTCGACCTCGCAGGGGGGAAGGGGCTCCGCAGACTGTACCCGGGGCCTCGGGCAGCGATGCAAACGCGCACCCATTGTCGAACGACTGGCGAACCTACGAATCGATCGCCGAGACCTATGAGCGGGTGCACGCCCCCCGCACGGCGATCGTGGGGAGAGACCTGGTCACGGCCGCCGGAGTCCACGCGGGGCAGCGGGTCCTGGACGTGGGAACCGGGACCGGCGTGGTGGCCGACGCGGCCCGGGAGTCGGTGGGTGACGGGGTGGTGGTCGGCGTCGACGCCTCCCCCGCCATGCTGGCCGTCGGGCACCGCGAGCGCCCCTCGGTCAACCTGGCGGCGGCGGTGGCGCTCGACCTGCCGTTCCGCGACGCCACCTTCGACGTGGTGACCGCCGGGTTCGTGCTCTCGCACTTCCAGAAGCCCGACACGGCGCTGTTCGACATGATCCGGGTCCTGAAACCGAACGGCCGCCTCGCCGTCACGGCGTGGGGCGAGACCGAGGACGAGTTCCAGCGGACCTGGCGCGAGCTGATCGAACAGGTCGCCCCCCACGAGATGCTCCAGGACGCCCTGGAACGGGCCATGCCCGGCGAGGAGCGTTTCCGGGATCCCCGTCGGCTGGAGGGGGCCCTCCGCGACGCCGGCCTCCGCCCCGTCACCGTCGAGAAGCGCGAGTACCGGTTCACGATCCGACTGGACGACTACGTGGACGGCCGGACCACCGCCGCGTCGGGTCGGTTCGTGCGCGACATGCTCGGCGACCCCGCGTGGGGCTCGTTCGTGGAACGGGCCCGGGCCACGTTCCACGAACGCTTCCCGGACCCGCTCGTCGACTTCCGCGACGTCCTCATCGCGGTGGCCACGAAGCCCGCCGACTACTCAGCCCCGAACGCCCAAGGCCGCCCGGGCTGACGGCCCAGCCCCCCTAGTTGCCCCAGAACTCGTCGTTGGCGTACTGGTCGCCGGGGTGGAGCCACTGCTCCGTGACCTTGCCGTTCGAGATGTGGAACACCTGCACGGAGTTGTCGTCCAGGTGGCGGTCCCCGATGTCACCGGTGGCACGGGTCAGCACCACGGCGTGGTCGTCGTTCGCCAGGATGTCGTGGATCTCCAGCTGGAAGGTCCCGCCGGTCAGCTCGAACACCTTGGCGAACTGGGTGAACACTTCGTCCTTGCCCCGGAGATCGCCGGCCAGCTGGTTGCGGCCGGGCGAGTGCCACACGATGTCGTCGTCGAACAGGTCGTTCAGGGCGGCGAAGTCCCCCGCCAGGAACGCCCCGTAGCCGTTGCGGACCAGCTCCTCGTTGGGGTGCGCCATCGAACTCCTCCTGTCGTGGTCGAGAGCCGCATTGTGTGATGCCACGGTCGCAAAGGGCAAGCCGGTGCGGATCTCCTACTTGAGGTCCAGGCGGCGGAACGACTCGGCGTGCTCCACACCGATCAGCTTGCCGGCCTCGGAGGCCTCCAGAGGGAGCCACTGTTCGAAGAAGCCCAGCATGTCGCCCTGGATCTGGCTGGTGTGGGCGGCCAGCGCGTCCAACTTGGCCTGCATGAACCCCGTGCAGTCCTCGTGGTGGTTCGGCTGGGTGCTCCAGGTCAGCCACACCTGGGGCGCGTCCCACGGCTCGAGCCCCTCCTCGATCTGCTCGGGGAAGAACTGCGGGTTGCCGGCGCCGGGGAACACCGCGTCGCAGGCCACCGCGCCGGCCGTGCGGTGGTCGGAGTGGTTGATGTAGCGATTGCCGAGGAACCACGTGGTGGGGTCGCAGGACACCACGACCTGAGGCCTGACCTCCCTGATCCGGCGGGCCACTGAGGCCCGGACCGCGTGGGTGTTCTCCAGCTCGCCGTCGGGGGTGTCGAGGACCCGGACGTCGGCCAGCCCCAGGACCTTCGCGGCCGCCACCGTCTCCTCGGCCCGGGTCCTGGCCAGCTCCTCGCGGTCCTGGCCGACCACCTGCGAGCCCTTGTCGCCGTTCGTCAGGATCAGCAGGTGGACGTCGCGTCCGGCGGCCGACCACTTGGCCATGGTGCCGCCGGCGCCGATCTCGCCGTCGTCGGGGTGGGCGAAGACCGCGAGGACGGGCCCGGTGTCGTCGCCCACGACCCCGGTCAGCCCTCCGTGCCGGCCGCCCCAGCCGCCCCCGCAGCCTCGGCCTTGGCCGCCGCCGACTTCGCCCGGGCCTTGGCGCGGGCGACCCGGCCCTTCTCGGCCTGGTCGAGGACGTACCGGACGACGGTTCGGGCGGGCGATCCGGTGGCCCCCTTGGGCCAGTAGTCGCCGGCCTTCTCCCAGTACGCGGTCCCGGCCACGTCCATGTGGACCCACGGGGTGTCCCCGACGAACTCGTTGAGGAACAGCGCCGCGGTGATGGCCCCGCCCCACCGGTCGCCGATGTTCTTCACGTCGGCCACCGTGGAGTCGATCTTCTCCCGGTACCGCTTCCACAGCGGGAGCTCCCAGCCGGGCTCGCCCACTGCGTTGCCGGCCGCGATGACGTCGCGGATGAGCGCTCGGTCGTTCCCCATGGCCCCCCAGATGTCCTCGCCCAGCGCGATCATGCAGGCGCCGGTGAGCGTGGCCATGTCCAGGATGGCCCGGGGCTCCTTCTCCGTGAGGTAGGCCAGCGCGTCGGCGAGGATGAGGCGGCCCTCCGCGTCGGTGTTGAGGACCTCGGAGGTCTTGCCGCCGCGGTGGTGCAGGACATCGCCGGGGCGAAGCGCGGTGCCGCTCGGGAGGTTCTCCGACGACGGGATCGCCGCGATCACGTTCACGCGGGGCTTCAGCAGCGCGATGGCCCGCATGGCCGCCAGGACCGCGGCCGCGCCGCCCATGTCCGCCTTCATCCACTCCATGCCCTTGGCGTCCTTGATGGAGAGCCCGCCGGAATCGAACGTGATGCCCTTGCCGGTGAGCGCGATGGGCGGATCGGCCTTCCTTCCGCCCGCGTACGTGATCTCGATGAGCCGGGGCGGGTTCTCGCTCCCCTGCCCCACCCCCAGGACACCGCCGAACCCGCCCTTCTCCAAGTCCGACTTGCTCCAGATCTTCACCTCGAGGCCGGTCTCCTTGGCCATCTTCACGGCTTCTTTCGCCAGGAAGTCCGGAGTGGCGTCCCCCGCGGGGGTGTTCACCAGGTCGCGGGCCCAGGCCACGCTCTCGGAGAGGATCTCGGCCCGCCGGATGGCGTCGCGGACCTCGCGGGCCTCCCACCGGCCCGCGCCCACGATCGTGACGCTCTCCAGGGCGGCCCGGTCGGGCGTGGCGTCGCCGTTCCTGCTCTTGTACCGGTCGAACCGGTATGAGCCCAGCAGGAGGCCCTCGACGGTCGCCTGGACGGCGTCCGCCGGCTTCCCCGCGGCCTGGGGCAGCGTGGTGGCCACCGATGCGAACCTCGACGCGGTCCGGGCGACCTTCCCGATCGCCCGTCGCAGCGTGTCGGACGTGGCCTCCTTCCGCCGGCCGAGACCGACCAGCAGGACGGTGCGCGCGGGCAGCTTGCCGAACGTGGGAACGGTGAGCGTGTCGCCGAACCGGCCCCGGAAGCTGTTCTCCCGGTACATCGCGACGAGATCGGCCTCCAGGGCCTTCCCCGTCTCGGCCACGCCCGGCCCGGCCTCCGGGCCCTCGAACACCGGCAGGATCAACAGGTCCGCGGATACCTCCGCGGGCGACGCAGAGCTGAACTCGAACTTCGGCATTCCCGGACTCCCCTTGTGTCGCGGTCCCTGGCGGAGAACCGCAGTCTATCGTGCCCTCCCCGAAGCCCCGACTCGCTCGGACCGGTTGGTACGCTTCGCGGGCCATGGAGGCCAAGGACCTGCGGGACCTCGTGCACTTCGATCCGGACGAGCCCTCGAGCCACGACGTGTTCGAGACCGAACGGCTGTGGTCCCGCGTGATCTGCCTGGAGCGCACGCAGCGAGTCGGCCCCATCGGCGATCCGGCGTCCGACGCCCTGTTCCTGGTCGTCGCCGGCGAGGTCGTCATCCAGCTCGACCGGGGACGCAAGCGGCTGGGGCAGTGGGGCGTGGCGCTGGCCCCCGCCGGCGGCGAGGTCACGATCTCCAACGCCTCCACCGAGCCCGCCGTCATCCTCGTCACCGCCGCCCCCCCACCGGCGCCCGGCGACGAGGCCTAGCGAGCCTGCCGGCGACGGAGATCGCTCGGCCGCACGGGAACGGCCCTCGTGATCCGGTCGACGTGCAGTCCGACCCGCCGGTTCGCCTCCACCACGTCCTCGGCCGACCGGCCCTCGAACAGGCAGAGGACGGCCTCCTCGTCCGGGATGAACGTCGAGCCCAGGAAGGTCACGGCGACGCCGTTCGGGGACATCGCCGTGGTTACCTGCAGAGCTCTGGCGCAGTGGGTTCGATGCCCCGCCTCGGTGAGGCCGGGCACGTACCGTTCCACCAGGTAGATCCCCACGCCCTCGTCCCCTTTCGACGGTCGCGTCGTTCCCAGGCACAGTAGGAAGTGGCCGGGTCGCCGGAATCCCGGAAACCCCTGGGTTTACCGGCGGCGATCCTCGGACGGCCCGGCCGGACCGTGCTGGGCCAGCTTCCGGGAGAGCTCGGTTCGGGAACGAACCCCGAGCTTGCGGTACACCCGGGTCAGGTTGTCCTCCACGGTGTGAACGCTCACGAACAGGCTGTCGGCGGCCTGGTGGTTGGACAGGCCGGATGCCACCGCCTCGGCCACCCTTCTCTCGGTCGGAGTGAGCTCCGTGGGCGATGTCGTTCGGCCCCCGATCCTGCCCAGCTCGGCCCGGGCGCGGTCCGCCCACAGCCGGGCGCCCAGCTCGTCGAACATCCGCAGCGCCCGCTCCAGGGAATCTCGGGCGGGACGCTTGCGCTTCGTCCGCCGGAGGATCTGGCCCTGCACGAGGAGGGTTCGGGCCAGCTCGAAGGGCATCGGCACCCGGTCGTGCTCGTGCAGCGCCCGGGCCGCGTGGTCGAGCGCGCCCTCGAGATCGCCCCCTGCGGCGCTCAGCAGCGCCCGGCATCGAGCCGCGGTGGCCAGAGCCCAGGCCCGAT
Source organism: Actinomycetota bacterium (assembly GCA_036394995.1). Classification (GTDB taxonomy): domain Bacteria; phylum Actinomycetota; class UBA4738; order UBA4738; family JACQTL01; genus DASWED01. The sequence goes on along the minus strand of DASWED010000114.1, from coordinate 48,664 downwards.
CCGTGGCCCGTCCCCGCTCTTCGAACTCATGCAGGGACGTCCCGGCGTCGTCGAGCCGGCCCAGCGCCACCAGGGCTTCGATGTGATCGGGAGGGAACATGAACACACCCGTCTCCACCACGCCGATCTCATTGAGGCGTCCGGCCGCCGCACCCAGGTACTCCGCCGCGGCCGCCGGATCCCCCAGGGACAGCTCGAGGAATCCCAGGACCCACAGGTTGTGGATCTCGAACCACGCGTAGCCGGTCGCCCGAGAGCTTGCCACCCCGTCGGCCGCCTCGGCTCGAGCGGCCTCGATCCGGCCCAGGTGGGCATCCGCCTGCGCCCTGCAGTACAGGACCGGCGCCCGCTCCGCCTCACGCTGCGTGAGCGAGAAGAGGTCCTCATCCTCCGCCGCATACCGGGCAGCCGCTGCGTAGTCCCCCGCTCGACATTCCAGCAGGCTCAGGAAGAACACCAGGATGCCCTGTGCGCCCTGGTCCCCCCGCTCGGCGGCGGCGTCGTACAGGGCCCCGAGCCGGACTCGGGCTTCCCCCAGGTCCCCCGACCACAGGAGCAGGGCGGCGTAGAGGGTGCTGGGGGCGTCGTCCGCCCAGAGCGGCTGGCCGGCCGCCTCCTCGAGGGCGAGGGCCCGCTCCATGATGTCCCGCCGGACGCCTCGCCCCAGACAGAACTCGAACAGCCCGAGCATGCCCAGGGCCATGGCCAACGGGGCCGGACCGCTCTCGCGCTCGGCGAGACGCAGCGCTTCGCGGGCGTGGGCAGATCCCCGGTCCATGTGCCCCTCGAGCATCAGCCCGTAGGCCAGCGACTGGTGGATGCGCGCGGCGAGGCTCGGCCGGACGTCGGGCTCCGCGAGCGCCCGTTCGTAGATGGGATCGGCGGTCGCGATGCCATCGACCTCGCCCCGCACCATGGCGATCCGCCACAGCGCTTCGGCCCGTTCCGAGCCCGGGGCCGACGAGCCGAGGACGGCCTCCAGAAGCCGAAGCGCGTGGGCGGCGTCACCGGCCTCGAAGTACCCGCTGCCCGCGTGCAGGGTCCTCCGGCGAACGTCGGCCGCGAGCTCCGGGGGGGTGAGCCGCGCGGCCAGCTCGGCCAGCTCGGCGGCCGAATGCGGGGCGCCCCGATTCGTCGCCGCCGTGGCGGCCTCCTCCAGGGCCTCGGCCGCGGAGGCGTCGGGGCCGGCGGTCCCGAGCGCGAGATGCCGGGCCCGCTCCTCGGCGTCGGGGAGCACCGCCGCGAGCCGCCGGTGCATGGCCCGACGTTCGCGCAGAGGGGTCCCCGCGTAATGCGCGGAGGCGAGCAGAGGATGCGTGAACCGGATGCGCTCGAGGCCGATCTCGATCACTCCGGCCCGTGCCCCCTCTCCGAGCGCTTCGCGGGCCGCATCCGCGTCTCCCACGGCCGCCTCCACCACCGCCGGGGCGGGATGACCGAGGGCTGCCACGGCGAGAAGGGCTTCCCTGGTCGGCCGGGGGAGACGGGCCAGACGTTCGCGGAGGAGCTCGGTCAGGGTGGGGGGGATGGGGAGCGGATCGCCGGAGGCCGGCCTGGCGTCGGCCTCCCGGAGTGCCCGGGCGATCTCCAGGGCGAAGAAGGGATTCCCGCCGGAGGTCTCGTGGATCCGGATCAGCGTGGGCCGGGGAAAGGTCGTCTCCAACCGGGCGCGGATCACCTGATGGATGGCTCCGACGGTGAGGGGGTGGACCCGGAGTCGCTGCAGGCGCTCCGCAACCTCGCCGCGATCGAGGCCGAGCGGGATGCCGAGACTCCGGTCCTCGACTCGGAAGGTGCCCAGGAACCCGACCGGCTCCGATCCAAGCCGTCGAAGACAGAACTCCACGACGGCGGCCGACGGCTCGTCGAGCCACTGCACGTCATCGACCGCCAGGATGACGGGCCCGGATGCGACGAGAATCCGAAGGATCCCCAGGGCAGCCAGGGACACGGCCCGCTGATCCGGCCCGGCTCCTTCCGCATCGGTCCGGAGGAGCGCCACCTCCAGGGCTCGCCGCTGTGGCGTCGGCAGACCGGGGAGCGTGTCCTCCAGGACCCCGCCGAGGAGGTCGTCCAGGCCCATGAACGAGAGCTGGGCCTCGGACCCGACAGCGCGGGCGGTGAGGATCCGGTAGGACCTCCGGCGCGCCGAGGCGACTGCATCCCTCCACAGGGTCGTCTTCCCGATGCCGGGCTCCCCCTCCAGGAGGAGCGCGGCGAAGCCGCGCGGGACGGCATCCAGGAACGCCTCGGCCGCGGCGCGCTCTGCGTCGCGGCCGACCACCTGGGGCGCTTCTGGGGTGGGCACGTTCATCACCGCTGACAGCCGGAATGCCTTCACCCAGAATCTACCCGGCCCGGCGGGCCGGGCCGTCCGAGGGTCGCGGTCCGTAAACCCAGGGGTTTCCAGGATTCCGGCAACCCGGCCACCTCCTACTGTCGTGCCTGCGAACCACGCGGCCGTCGAATGGGGACGAATTCCCCCAACGCTTTCGGAAAGGAGTCCCATGAAGCGCCTCGTCCTGCCCCCCGGTCTTCTCTCCGCCACCGCACCACACCCAGGCACCCTGAAGGATTCGATGTCCCGGCTTCCAAGGGCCGAACGGCCCTAGGTCTGGCCGACGGTTGGCACGACTGTCCATCTCGGGGCAAATCCGTGGCAATCTCGCCCGCGCGGGGCGACTCATCTGGACGGAGGAATCGGCTGTGCAAACTCACCGACGACGCTCTCTGATCTCCTGGACCCTGGCCGTCGCCGTCATCGGCGGGGTGCTGACGGTGGGCCTGTCTCCGCGGGAGGCCGACGCGGCCTTTCCGGGCGCGCCGGGAAAGGTCGCCTTCGTCACCGCGCGGGACGGGAACTTCGAGATCTACACGATGGACTCCGACGGCTCGGATACGGTCAACGTGACCAACTCCCCGGGGACGGCCGATGACGACCCCGCATGGTCGCCCGAGGGTGCGCGGATCGCGTTCAGGCGGGCCGGCGACGTGTGGGTCATGGACGCGGGCGGGGCGAATCCGGTCAACCTCACGCCCGGCGTGGACACCGGCGGCAACGGGCAGGCCGGAAGGGACCCCGCATGGGCCCCGGACGGCTCGGCCATCGCGTACAGCGACGGGGACGACATCTGGACGGTCACGCCGGAAGGCACCGACTGGACCAACCTCACCAACACCCTGACGGGGGTGGGCATCGAGGGGCAGCCGTCATGGTCACCGGACGGGTCGCAGATCGCCTACATCCGGGGCGCCGACATCTGGCTGATGAACGACGACGGCTCGAACCAGAGCCCCCTCACGCAGACGTCCGCGGCCGAGCAGGCTCCCGACTGGTCTCCGGACGGAAACCTGTTCGTGTACCAGCGAGGCGCAGAGATCTGGACCGTGAAGCCGGACGGGACGGGGGCCAAGGCGATCGCCTCCGGCACCGGCAAGGGCGGGACCGACCCGGCGTGGTCGCCGGACGCAAGCCGCATCGTCTTCTCCTCGGAGGGTTACGACTCGCAGAACGGACCCGACGTGTTCGTCATGGGCCTGAACGGGGCCGGGGTCACCCGGATCGGGGGGGCGGCGAACTTCGGGGACATGAATCCGTCGTGGCAGCCCACGGTGGACGCCACCGACCTGGCCGTCAGCCTCGCCGACACGCCCGATCCGGTCCGCCTCGATCACGCGGTCACCTACACGGCGACCATCACCAACAACGGTCCCGTCGACGCGCGTCTGGCCGGCCTCTACACGGGGGTCCCGGTGAGGGCCACGTTCGATTCGGTCACGCCGTCCCAGGGAACGTGCAGGAAGACCGTGGCGTCCATCGTGTGCCGTCTCGGAGCCCTGCCCACGGGTGCCGCCGCGACCGTGGCGATCCAGGTCACTCCCACCCCCGCATTCGGCACCTTCGACCTCTCGCTGGGCGCCACCCTGTTCTCGTCCCAGGGCGACACCGACGCGACCAATGACACCGACGAGGAACGCACCGCGGTCCTGCCTCCTCCGGGACCGGACCCGGTGGCTCGCCTGAACTGGGTGGTGCCGGATCGCCTGCGGGACTACGACGGCGACGGGCTGGTGGACGAGGAGACGTTCAACAGCCCGAAGGCGGCCGTCGTCCCATTCAAGATGACACTGGTGGGCTGCGACTCCACCCCCCGGCGAGAGGTCACCCAGTACTCGTTCCGGGTCACGCTTCCCTCGGGCGACGTGTTGCACCAGACCTCGGCGAACTGCAAGTTCTCCTTCAACCCTCCGAAGGAGGGGCTGTACCCGACGAAGCTGACCATCAAGACCTTCGACGGCGGAACGGCCACGACCGAGGTCGACGTCCCGTTCAAGGACTACTGGATCGTCTCCCTCGGCGATTCCGTGGGCTCGGGCGAGGGCAACCCGGACCGGATCAGCACCAAGATCATTGGGAGCAACGAGGTATGGCAGGACCAGCGCTGTCACCGGACCGCGAAGTCCGGGCCCTCCCAGGCGGCGCTGGCGCTGGAGACCTCGGACTGGACGTCCTCCGTGACGTTCACCCATCTCGCCTGCTCGGGGGCCCAGATCACCGCCGGCATCCTCTACCACTACGCGGGCATCGAGCCGAACGGCACGTTGATCCCTCCCCAGGCGACGGTGCTCCAGGAGCTGATGGACACGTGGCACCGCAAGCCCGACGCCGTGCTGATCTCGGTCGGCGCGAACGACGCCGAGTTCGCGGACGCGGTGATGCGATGCCTCCTGCCGGACCGGTGCCAGAACGACCCCGACTTCGTCGCCGAGGTCACCCGGAGGCTGAGCCGGCTGCCCTCTCGCTTCGACCTCCTCGACCAGAAGCTCGACGCCCTGGGCATCCCGGGGGGGAAGGTGTTCATCACCGAGTACTTCGATCCGACCCGCGACGACCAGGGCACCTACAAGCAGTGTCTGCCGACGCTGTATCCGAGCGAGTGGGAGTGGGCCGAGAAGAACGTGGTCTTCAAGCTCAACGACCACGTCCGCGCGGCCGCGGAGCTCCCCCGCCATGGCTGGCACTACGTGGGAGGCATCGCCGATGCCTTCCTCCGGCACGGCTACTGTGCGAACGCCGGGTGGGTCGTGCGGCTGGAGCAGTCGTTCGTGTTCCAAGGGGACCAGAACGGCGCCTTCCATCCGAACCTGGTGGGGCATCTCGAGTACGGCCGCAGGATCCTGGACGCGGTGAGGCGAACGCTCAGGTAGCCCGGCCAGGCAGCGACGGGACGGCGGCGCCTGCACCGCACTCCAGGACGGAGTGGACCGCCACCAGGTTCAAGGTGACCTGACGCCCCGCCGAGGGCGCGCCAGCACCGCCAGCGAGAGCAGGAACGCGGCCGCGAAGCTCGGGAGGCTGGCGCCGGCTGCGGAGTTCCACAGCGGGAACGGCAGATGCAGCCAGTCGTGGAAGAACGTGTGCTGCAGCGTGCTCCAGCCCTTCAGCTGGGATTCGACGCACCAGTGGTAGACGAGGAAGCCGACGGCCCACGGGATGAGGGCCCGGGCCCGGACGCGCGGGAGCGTGCCGTTCGCCTCGAACAGCTGGTCGGGGTCGTGGTTCCTGTTGCGGAGCACGAAGTAGTCGGCCAGGAACACCCCGAACAGCAGGACGAACACCGAGCCCAGCAGGAGCAGGAAGTACTCGTAGTCGCCCACGGCGAGGTCGGGCCTCGAGCCCAGCCAGGCGGCGAGGGCCACGCCGGCCGCGGCCACGGCCACGATGGCGCCCCGCTGGCGGACCCTCGGCGCGAGGTTCTGGCTCGACACGGCGGACGAGTAGATGTCGGCGAACGCCTCGTCGGTCTCGCCGACCAGGAGCGTGAGCAGGACGATGGCGCCGCCGGCCAGGCCGGAGATGGCCGTGGCCAGGTCGGCCGGGGTCGCGAACTGCGGCAGGCCGGCGCCCAGCACGAGGAGCGCTCCGAGGGCGTAGAACCAGGCGTTCCCGAACGCGTAACCGAGATAGGTGCCGGAGGCACCGGTCACCCCGCGACGGGCGAACCGGTTGTAGTCGGCCACGAGCGGCAGCCACGAGACCGGCATCGCGATCACCAGGTCCACGGCCAGCCAGAAGTGATCGGGCCAGCCACCCTTCCCGGAAGCGTTCCAGATGTGGGACAGGTTCGCGGTGGTGACGAGCCGGATCGTGATCCACAGGCCCACCGCGCCGACCACCCACGCCCCGAACCGCTCCAGCCACCGCCGGATCACCAGGATCGGACCGCCCAGCGCGAGCGCGGTGCACACCACCGCCACGATGGTCAGCCAAACCCCGTAGGTGAGGTGGACCATCCGGTTCGCCACCAGACTCATGGCCCAGAACTCGAACCCGGTCCACCCCACCAGCTGGGCGATGTTCAGGACCGACGGCAGGTAGGAGCCCCGGATCCCCAGCACCGGGCGGAACAGGACCATCCCCGGGACGCCCTCCCGGGCCCCGGCCAGCCCGACCAGCGCCAGTGGGATGCACCCCAGCGCCGAACCGACCCCGATCGCGAGCAGGGCCTGCCGGAAGCCCAGCGCCGGCACGAGCAGGGCGCCGGTGAGGATGACCAGGAGCCCGATGGAGAGGTCGCCCCACAGGACCGCGAAGTCGAGGCCGCCCAGGCGCCGGTGCTCGGGAGGTACCGGTCGGATCCCCCACGAGGGCGCCTCGCGCTCGAGGGCCCGTTCCAGCCGTTCGGTGACGGTCGCCACGTTCGCTCCCTCCGCCCGCGTTACCGGGATCAGGTTCGTAGGGTCGCCGCCTCTCAGGCGGCCTCTCAGCCCGGTCCGACCGAGCTCCCCTGCATCGCTTCCGGAGCCTACGGCCGCCCCGCCACGACGGCAACACGAGCACGACGGGGCCGGGTCGTCGCGATGCAATACGCTCCCGGGTCGGATGGATGACCGTGAGTTCCCCGTTCCGAGTGGGTCGGTGCTGCGGGTGGAGGACCGGCGGCTGGTGACCGGGTCGGCGCCGTTCACCGACGACCGGCCGGCGGAGGGTGCGCTGCATCTGGCGTTCGTCCGGTCTCCGCTCGCGCACGCCCGGGTGACGGGGATCGACGTCGCCGAGGCCTCCTCGATGCCCGGGGTCGTCGATGTGGTGACCGCGGCCGACCTCGACCTCCCGGCGATCTGGACGACCGACGTCCTCGAGGGCATGGAGCGGCCGGTGCTGGCCGACGGCGTGGTGAGGTTCGCCGGGGAGGCCGTGGCGGCCGTGGTGGCCGAGTCCCACGCGGAGGCGCTCGACGCCGCCGAGATGGTGGCCGTGGACTACGAGCCGCTCCCGGCGGTGATCGATCCGGTCGGCGCCCTGGACCCGGACTCCCCGGTCCTGTTCCCCTCCGTGGGGACGAACCTGGCGGGCGAGTGGGAGCTGCACGAGGGGGGCGATCCCCTGGAGGGAGCCGACGTGGTGGTGGCGGCGCGGGTGGTGAACCAGCGCGTGGCGCCGTCGCCCCTCGAGCCGAGCGCCGCGCTCGCGGTCCCCCGGGACGGCGGGCTGACCCTGTTCGCACCGACCCAGGTGCCCTTCTCGCTGCGGAAGCGGGTGGCGGAGGCGCTCGGCCTGGAGCGCGAGACCGTGCGGGTGGTCGCGACCGACGTCGGCGGCGGGTTCGGCGCCCGGAACCCCGAGTACCCGGAGGTGATCCTGACGGCGGCGCTGGCCCACCGGCTCCAGCGGCCCGTCCGGCACGTGGAGACGCGAACCGAGACCCAGACGAACCTGGTCCACGGGCGCGCCCAGGTCCAGCACATCGAGGTCGGGGCCAAGCGGGACGGCACGCTCACCGGCGTGCGCATCCGCGTGGTGGCCGACTGCGGCGCGTACCCGGGGCAGAACCTGGAGGTCCCGTGGGGGACGCGGCACATGGCGCCGGGGCCGTACCGCATCTCGCGGGTGTCGTTCCATGCGGCGATGGTCGTGACGAACACCACCCCGGTCGGCGCCTACCGCGGCGCCGGCCGGCCGGAGGCCACCGCGCTGCTGGAACGGGCCGTGGACCTGGTGGCCCGGGAGCTGGACCTCGACCCCGGGGAGGTCCGCCGCCGGAACCTCCTGCCGGACGACGTCTTCCCCTACACCACGCCCACCGGCGCCGTGTACGACACCGGCCGGTACGCGAACGCGCTCGACGAGGCGCTCCGCCTGGCCGGCCACGACGACCTCCGTCGCGAGCAGGCCGTGCGGCGGGACCGCGGTGACCGGCGGCTCCTCGGCATCGGCCTGTCGACCTACGTCGAGATCACGGCGACCGACGAGACGCCGACGTCGGAGTTCGCATCGGTGGAGGTGCACCCTGACGGCTCGGTGACCGTCCTGGCCGGGATCACGCCCAACGGCCAGGGCCACGAGACCTCGCTGGCCCAGGTGGCCGCGTCCGCCCTCCACGTGCCGTTCGACGCCGTCCGGGTCCTGCATTCGGACACGGACGCCGTGTCGAAGGGCCAGGGCACGTGGGGGTCGCGATCGCTCCAGGTGGCGGGGCCGTCCGTGCTCCGCGGCGCCGAGGAGGCGATCGAACAGGGCCGGCGGGTGGCGGCGCACCTGCTCGAGGTTTCGGCGGAGGACATTCGATTCGAACGGGGGCGGTTCGAGGTCGCGGGCGCGCCGGACCGGGCCGTGACGTGGCCGGACGTCGCCGGGGAGGTGGCCCGCCTGGCCGAACCCGAACGCGACGGCGAGCGGCCCGACGACGTCCCCGAGCGGCTGTGCGGGACGGCGGAGGCAGTCCAGGAGGGCGGGACGTACCCGTTCGGCACGCACGTGGCCGCGGTGGAGGTGGACATGGAGACCGGCGACGCCCGGGTGGTCCGGTACGTCGCCGTGGACGACGCCGGGCGGATCCTCAACCCGGCCATGGCGGCCGGGCAGGTCCACGGCGGCGTGGCTCAGGGCATCGCCCAGGCCCTGTACGAGGAGATGGCGTACGACGAGAGCGGGAACCCAATGACGTCGAGCTTCGCCACGTATCCGATCCCCGCCGCGCCGGATCTCCCCCCGTTCGAGTCGTCGTTCACCGAGACCCCCACGCCGCTGAACCCGTTGGGGGCCAAGGGGATCGGCGAGGCGGGGGCGATCGCCGCGCCCCCGGCCGTCCAGAACGCCGTGGTGGACGCGCTGGCCCACCTCGGCGTCCGGCACGTGGACATGCCGATCACGCCGGAACGGGTCTGGCGGGCCGTCCGGGACGCCGGGGCCGGCCGGGGCGACGGCGTAGACTCGGGCCCGCCCATCCCGGTGGGAACGCCGGCCGGACGCTCCGGCGCTCCGGACGCCGGGCGTCGCGGCGGGCCCGTCTGAGGCGAGGAGGCGACGTGGACTACGAGGAGATCTCCTACGAGGTCACGAACGGCGTCGGGTGGATGCGCCTCACCAGGCCGGACAAGCTGAACGCGCTCACCACCCAGATGGCCCGGGAGGCACTCGACGTGCTGGGACGGGCCCGGGAGGACGAGGGGGTCCGGTGCATGGTGATCACCGGCGAGGGCCGCGGCTTCTGCGCGGGACAGGACCTCACCGAGTTCACCGCGGGTTCCCAGGACGGGTCCCCGCTGGACGTCGCAGAGCACCTCCGGAGCGGCTACAACCGCATGATCACCGCGATCGTCGAGCTGCCCATGCCGGTGATCGCCGGCGTGAACGGGGTGGCGGCCGGGGCCGGCCTGTCGCTGGCGCTGGCCTGCGACCTCCGCCTGGCCTCCGACGCCGCGAGGTTCCTCCAGGCGTTCATCCGCATCGGTCTGGTCCCCGACTCCGGCGGGAATTGGCTCCTCCCCCGTGTGGTGGGGTTCGCCAAGGCCCTCGAGATGTCGATCACCGGCGACGTCGTCGACGCCCAGGAGGCTCTCCGCATCGGCCTGGTGAGCCGGGTCGTTCCCGCGGACGAGTTCGCCGCCGCGCTCACGGAGTACGCGGAGCGCATGGCGGCGGCCCCCACCCGGGCCATCGGGGCGACGAAGGCCCTCCTGGGCGAGGCCCTCCGGCTGAGCCTGTCCGAGACCCTCGAACGCGAGGCCATCACCCAGGCCGATCTCGCCGGGTCGTCTGACTTCGCCGAGGGCGTGGGCGCATTCCTGGACAAGCGCGATCCCAAGTTCACCGGCCGGTAGGCCATGACCGGAAGATTTCGCCCGATGCCCGGGTTGCAGTAGCGTTGCCGACGCTCACGGGCGCCTGAGGGCCCACACCGGGGAGACCGACACATGGACACTCGGAAACGGTGGACGATGGTTGCGGTGGTCCTGGGGTCGGGGATCGTGTTCCTGGACTCCACGGTCGTCAACGTCGCCCTGCCCCAGATCGGCAAGGAGCTGCACAGCTCCCTGTTCAGCACGTTCGAGGCGCAGAACTACGTCTACAGCGGCTACCTCCTCACGCTCTCCGCACTGCTGATCCTCGCCGGCGCCGTCAACGACTACTACGGGCGCCGGCGGACGTTCGCCATCGGGCTGGCCGGGTTCGGGGTCATGTCGCTGGCGTGCGGCCTGGCCTGGAACTTCGAGTCGCTCATCGTGTTCCGTCTGCTCCAGGGCGCCATGGGGGCCCTGCTGGTGCCCGGGTCGCTGGCGATCATCAACACGACGTTCTCCGGGGAGGAACGGGGGCGGGCGTTCGGCGTGTGGGCCGGGGCGTCGGCCGGGACCACCATCCTCGGTCCGTTCGTGGGCGGCCTGCTGGTCCAGGGCATCTCGTGGCGGGCCGCGTTCCTCATCAACATCCCGTTCATCGCGGTGGGCCTGTGGGCCACCCTCCGCCACGTCCAGGAGTCCCGCGACGCGGAGATGTCGCCGAAGTTCGACTGGCTCGGCGCGGCGGTGGTGGCGGTGGCCGTGGGCGGGCTGGCGTACGGCACCATCCGGGGCCAGCAGCGCCAGTGGAAGGACGCGTCGGCGTACGTCGCCCTGGCCCTGGGGGCCGTGGCCACGGTCGCCCTGACCCCCCTCATGCGCAAGCGGGAGCACCCGCTGATCCCGCCCTCGCTGTTCCGGTCCCGGAACTTCACCGTGACGAACATCTCGACGCTCGTCATCTACGGCGCCCTGTACGTCACGTTCCTCAACCTGGGGCTGTTCGTCCAGGGGACCCTGGGGTACAACCCCGCGGCGGCCGGCATCATGGGCATCCCCAGCACGCTGCTGCTCGTGCTGTTCTCCACCCGGTTCGGCAAGCTCTCCGCGCGATACGGGCCGCGGCTGTTCATGACGGTGGGGCCGGCGATCATGTCCCTCGGCGTGCTGTGGTACGCGCTCATACCGGCGGACAGTGCCGCCTGGGTGTTCGGCACGGGCGAGGGGAAGTCGATCCTGCCGCCCGGGGACTACCTGGTGCACTTCCTGCCGGGCCTGCTGCTGTTCGGGATCGGGCTCATGATCATGGTCGCGCCGCTCACCACCGCGGTGATGACCAGCGTGCCCGAACACAACTCCGGGGTGGCCTCGGCCATCAACAACGCGATCTCGCGGGTGGGACCGCAGCTGGCCGGCGCCCTGATCTTCGTGGCCATCGCGTCGAGCTTCTACTCGGGCCTGCACCAGCGCGTGCCCGGGCTCGACACCAACAGCGCGAGGGTGCGCGACAGGATCACTCCGCTGAACCACCCCAAGCCCAACGTGACGTTCCGGTTGAAGGGCGACGGCGAGATCCGCGGATCCGAGCTGGTGCGACCCGCGGCCCAGGCCTCCACGAACGCGTTCCACCTGGCCATGATCATCGGGGCCGGCCTCCTGGTCGCCGGCGCCGCGGTGAACGGAGTGGGGATCCGCAACCCGTCGCGGGAGCGACTGGAGGAAGCCGCGGGAGCCCCGCCGGAAGCCGAGCCGGAGCCCGTCCCGGCCGGCGCTGCCAGCACGTTCGAGGCCCACGAGGAGTACCACCGGCAGGGCGAACCCCACCTCCACCACCTGTGCACCGGTCCGCCCCAGGCCGGAACCGCGGTGGCGTTCAACGAGGAAGAGGTCGGGACGCCCGGGTGACCGTTCCCGAAGGGTCGCTCCTCGACCTCCTCGACTGGAAGCGCCGGGTGTTCGAGCTGTACGCGGACGCCCGGGCCACGGCCTCCGCCGGGAGCCCCCGGGCGGCGTGGGACGCGTGGCGGGCCGCCCGCGACGAGCTGTTCCGGACCCACTCGCAGTCGCCGATCCCGGAGGACGAACGCCAGGCGTACCCGGGGGTGTCGTACTTCGACCACGATCCGGCCGCCCGCGTCGCCGCGGACCTCGAACCCGCCGAGCACGAGACCCTGGAGATCGGGGCGAGCGACGGCGGCGCGTACGTGTTCACCCGCTTCGCCGTGGCCCGGTTCGAGCTGCGCGGCGAGCCGCTTCGCCTGGACGTGTACTGGCTGGATGCGTACGGCGGCGGCCTGTTCCTTCCGTTCCGCGACGCCACCGCCGGGCGCGAGAGCTACGGCGCGGGCCGCTACCTCCTGGACACGGTGAAGGGCTCGGACCTGGGAACCACCGACGACGACCGGCTGGTCCTGGACTTCAACTTCGCTTACAACCCGTCCTGCTCGTACGACCCCCGGTGGTCGTGCCCGCTGGCCCCGCCGGCGAACCGTCTGGCCGTGGAGGTCCGGGCGGGAGAACGGCTCACCGGCGGCCCGTAGCCGCGCACACGAATCGAGACCCGCCCCGCCCGGCGAACCGGGACGGGACGGGCCTCGTTGCGACGCGATCGAGCTAGGAGACGAGCCCCTTGTCCTTCAGGTAGGACGCGGCCACGTCGGCCGGGTCCTCGTGCTCGATCTCCACCTTCTCGTTCAGCTGCGTGATCGTGGTGTCGTCGATCGTCGCGCTGAGGGCGTTCAGCAGAGAGGTCATCTGGTCCGTCAGGGCATCCGTCCTGACGATGGGGGCGATGTTCCCCGCCGCCTGGAGGTGCTTGTCGTCCTGGAGGGCGACCAGGTTCTCCTTCGCGATGATCGACTGCGTGGAGCACAGCAGCGCCACGTCGACCGCGCCGTTGATGAGGGCGTTCGCCGTGTTCGTGTCACAGGCCCCGATGGGCTGGAACTTGCCGAACTCGATCCCGTAGACCTTCTTCAGCCCGGGGATGCAGAACGGCCGTCGGGGGCACTCGGGCGGTCCGCCCAGCGTGAGGTCTCCGGCCACGGGGGCCAGGTCGCTCAGCGTCGTCAGGTTGTTGTCCTGCGCGGTCTTGCTGGTGACGACGAACGCGTTCGTGTCGTTGGCGGGCGTGAAGTCGAGGAGCGCGAGGTCCTTCTTCTCGAGCAGCGGAGCCAGCCGGGAGGACACCTCTTCGGGAGTCCCGCCCGTGTCGGCGTTCGGATCGAGCGCGGGGAGCTCATAGGCGAGGTACTCGGGCTTGATGTCGATGTCGCCCGTCTCGAGGGCCTTGTCCGACACCTCGCGGCTGCCGAGGTGCAGCTGGTAGGACACGTCGCAGCCGGCGTTCTCCAGGACCTGGCCGTACAGCTCGGCCATGATCTGGCTCTCGGCGAAGTCGCCCGAGACGCCGATGGTCACCGGGCCGTTGCACGCGGCCGCCGGGGCGCTGCTCACAGCGCTGGCCGGTGGCGTGGTCGTGCCGCCCCCACCCGACGGGCCGTTGTCGTTGTTGCACGACACTCCGAGCAACATCAACGACAGCGCCGTCGCCCCGAGGGCGAGCTTGCGGTGCCTCCGCATGGGTTCTTCCCCCCTTCTGGGGTCCGTGGCATCCACTGGTCGGATGCCGTTGTCGGAACTGACCCTACCTGAGTTCCCGGAACGATCCGTTCGTTACAGCAGCCGTCCCTGCATCAGGCCGACTTGAACGACGGGCCCCCCTCCGGCTCCATGCGCCGGCGACCCCGGCGCGAGGTGAATCGGGGGCTCGCCACCCGCTCGAGGGTGGCGAAGCCGAGCTCGGTGACGATGGCCAGGATCGCCACGAGCACCGCTCCGGCCAGCACCGCGGTGTCGTCGTTCACGGCGAAGCCGTCGACGATGTAGCGGCCCAGACCCGGCCCGCCGATCACCGCCGCCAGTGTCGCGGTCGCCACCACCTGCACCGCGGCCGTGCGCAGCCCGGCCACGATCAGCGGGGCGGCGAGGGGCAGCTCGAGGCGGAGCAGCACCCCCCGCTCGGTGAGGCCCATGCCTCTGGCGGCCTCGACGGTGTCCCCGTCGACGTTCTGGATCCCCACGTAGGTGTTCGTGAGGATGGGAGGGATGGCCAGCAGGAACAGCGCCACCACGGATGGGGTGTAGCCGAAGCTGGCCTTCGGCTTCAGCTGCAGGATCGCCACGTAGACGAGCGACACGATGGCGAACGATGGAATGGCCCGGCCCAGGTTCGCGACCGACACCGCGAGGAACTCCCCCCGCCGGGTGTGGCCGATGAGCATGCCCAGGGGGAGGGCCACGGCCAGGGCCAGCGCCAGGGCCAGCACCGAGATCTCGACATGCTGGAGGACCCGGGTCGGGACGGGGCAGTTCAGCGGATCGCACGGACCGGTCCAGTGGTCCGCATCGGTCAGCCAGTCCCACAGCTTCCCGAAGGCGTCCATCAGGCGCCGACGACCCCTCGGCGCCGCGCCCACGGAGTGACGCGGCGCTGGGCCAGCACCAGCAGCCCGTCGGCCGTGATGGCGAACAGGACCGACAGCACGCTCCCCACGAGCGACGCCGTGGGGAACGAGTCCCTGAGCCCGGTGTAGATGAACAGCCCGAGCCCGCCCTTGCCGATGAGCGCGGTCACGGTGACGAGCCCGATCGTCGTCACGGTGGCGATCCGGATCCCCGCCGCGATCGCCGGGAGGGCGAGCGGGAGCTCCACCCGGACCAGGAGCTGCCGGTTCGTGTAGCCCATCCCGCGGGCGGCCTCCTTGACGTCCTCGGGCACGCCGCGGAGCCCGGTCACGGTGTTCCTCAGCAGGATCAGCAGCGTGTAGCTGACCAGGCCGATCTCCGCCGTGGTGGCGGACAGGTGGGTGAAGGGGATCAGCAGCACGAACAGGGCCAGCGACGGGATCGTGTACAGCAGGCCGGTGATCCACGCGAGCGGTGGGTACAGCCACCGGCGCCGGTACGACAGGACCGCCAGGGGGAGCGAGATGGCCATCCCGACGGTCACCGCCACGACCGTGTACCCGACGTGCTGCCGGAACGCGGCCAGGATGTCGTCGCCGTGGCCGGCGATCCATCCCCAGTCGACGAACGGCTGGCCGGAGACCCCGATCACTGGGTGATCTCCCTGGTCAGCCGGTCCAGCGTCAGGATCCCCCGGTAGCGCTGCCCCTCGGTGACGACCACGGCCACGTTCGTCGACGACGTGACGATCGAATCGAGCGCCATCCGCAGGGAGTCCTTCTCCGTGACGTAGGCGCTGAACCTCCGGGGCCGGCCGTCGCCCGCGGTCGCGGCGCCGTCCAGGGAGGCCTCGTCGATCCAGCCGAGCAGCTCGCCGCGGTCCACGACGCTGGCCCACCCCAAGCCGCCCTCCCGGATGGCCCGACTGGCCTCCTCCGCCGTGGCGTCCGGGGCCACCACCGGCCCGGGCTCGACCTCGATCGCGGAGACGGGGATCAGGGCCAGGCGCTTCAGCCCCCGCTCCGCGCCCACGAAGTTCTCGACGAACGGGTTGGCCGGCGCCCGGAGGATCTCCTCCGGGGGGCCGTACTGCTCCACACTGGCGCCGCGGTTGAGGATCGCGATGCGGTCGGCCATCTTGATGGCCTCGTCGATGTCGTGGGTCACGAACACGATGGTCTTCTTCAGCCCCCGCTGGATGTCCAGGAACTGGTCCTGGAGGCGGGCCCGCACGATGGGGTCCACCGCCGCGAACGGCTCGTCCATGAGCATGACCGGCGGGTCGGCCGCCAGGGCCCGGGCCACGCCGACCCGCTGGCGCTGCCCCCCCGAGAGCTCGGCCGGGTAGCGGTCCAGGAACTCGGGGTCGAGATCGAAGATCCCCACCAGCTCGTCGATCCGGGCCCGGATGCGGTCGGCGTCCCAGTCCAGGAGCTTGGGGACCATGGCCATGTTCTGGGCCACCGTCCGGTGCGGCATCAGGCCGATGCTCTGGATCACGTAGCCGATCCCCCGGCGGAGATCCACGGGGTCCTGCCGCATCACGTCGGTCCCGTCCACCAGGATGGTGCCGCCGGTCGGCTCGATGAGCCGGTTGATCATCTTCATGGTCGTGGTCTTGCCGCATCCGGAGGGGCCGACGAGCACGACGGTCTCCCCCGCCTCGATGTCGAGCGAGAGGTCCTCCACGGCCGCGCCGGCGGACGCGCTCTGGTAGCGCTTCGTGACGTTGCGCAGCGAGATCATGGGGTCGGCCATCGTCGCCTGCCTCGCGGGGTCCAGCTATTCGAACACACCGGACCGCGCACGAGATTCCGACTCGGGCGGCCCCAGGCCGTTACGGGAGGCCGTTACGGGCAGCCCTTGAGCGTGTCACCGGAGTCCGCGTCGCAGGTGTCGGTGCCCTTGCCGCCGTTCACGGTGTCGTTCCCGGACACGCCGTCGGTGCCGTGCAGGGTGTCGTCGCCTGCCGAGCCCTTCAGGCTGTCGATCCCGCCGCCGCCCGTGATCGAGTCCGCGCCCGCCGCACCGAGCAGGACGTCGGAGCCGCCCATGCCATCGATCGTGTCGTTCCCCTTGAGGCCGCAGATGGTGTCGGCGCCGGACGTGCCGGAAAGTGTGTCGTTGCCGCCCGTGCCCACGATCGTGCAGATGTCGCCATTGTCGTGGATCGTGCCGGTGGCGTCGCCGTCGGCGATCGTCGCGCCCGACGGCGATGACAGCGAGACCGTGAACGTCTCGTCGGTCTCCTTGAGCTTGTCTCCCACGATGTTCACGGTGACCGGGGCCGACGTCATCCCCGCGGTGATCGTCACGGTGCCAGACGCGGTCTTGTAGTCGGCCGGCGCGGTGGCGGTGCCGTCGGTGGTCTGGAAGTGGGCCGTGACGTTCGAACCCGAGGCCGAAGACAGCGTCACCGTGAACGTCATCGGGGACGTACCGGAGTTGCCCTCGGTGATGGAGGCGTCGCCGATGGAGAGCGTGGGCAGCGGCGGGGGGCCGTCGTCGTTCGTGATCGTCCCGGTGGCCGATCCGTCGGCGATCGTGGCGTTCGCGGGAGAGGACAGCGTCACAGCGAAGGTCTCGTTGGGCTCCGCCGCGGTGTCCCCAGTCACCTGGACCGTCGCCACACCGGTGGTCTGGCCCGCGGTGATCGTCGCGGTCGCGTTCGACACGGCCGTGTAGTCGGAGCCGGACGCGGCGGTGCCGTTCGACGTGGAGTAGTGCACGGTGACATCCTGCGCCGCGGAGTGCGAGAGCGTCAGGGGGAAGTCGAACGCCGTGCTCCCGGTGTTGCCCTCGGCGTGCGAGAGGTCGCCGATGGAGACCGTCGGGGTGTTGGGGTCGACCACGACCACGGTGCCCTGCATGCCCCCCGACGAGCTGCCGTGGACCGTGCACCAGTACAGGAACGTGCCCGCCACGTTGAACGTGCGCGGAAAGTCCGTGGTCGGAGCGCTCTTCACGCCGGAGCCCCAGGTCTCGGGCTCGATGGTCCGGGTGGTGGAGTGATTGCTCCCGACCCAGTGCCATTTCACGGTGTCGCCGACCGTGACGGTGGTGGTGTGCGTGCCGGTGTCCGCGTCGACGAACTGCGCGCCGCCCTGTCCGACGTTCACCGTGTGGGTGGTGGCCCGGAGGCGGGAGCCATGGCTCGCCGGGGAGGCGGCGCCTCGCGTGCTCGGCAGTAGCGCCAGCATGGCCGTGGCGGCAACGGCAACGACGGTTCGACGAGCGTGCATCCGCGAGCCCTCCCCGGGCGGACCGGTCCGAGGGTCTACGAACGGGACCGCCGGGGCGATTGTGCGCTCTGCCGGGTCTCCCGGTCGCCGGTCAGCTCGCCGACTTCGGCTTGAACGCCTCGAACGGGTTGCGGCAGGCCCGGCAGAAGTGCGTGGAGCGGCACAGGGTGGGGCCGAAGCCGCTCTCCAGGACGGTGTCCTCGCTCCCGCAGAACGGGCACGTCGCGCCCCGGGTGGACCGGGACAGCGAGGCCAGCGGCACGAAGGCGATCCCGCTCCCGGCGGCCGGCGGCGGGGTCAGGCCGTAGGACCGCAGGGCCTCCCGGCCCTCCGGCGTGATCCGGTCGCTGGTCCACGGCGGCGAGTACACGAACCGGACCTCCACGGCCCGGTCCCCTGCCACCCGCCGCACGGCCCGGTGCGACTCCTCCCGGATCACGTCCAGCGCCGGACAGCCCGAGAACGTGGGAAGCAGGGCCACCTCCACCACGCCCTCGGTCACCGTGACCCGGTCCACGACGCCGAGGTCGGTGATCGAGATCGGCGGGATCTCGGGATCCCGGACCGTGGCCAGGGCCTCCCACACGCGGAGCTCCAGGGCCTCGGCCTCTCGCGGAGCGGCGGCGTTCACCACGTGGCCCCCGGGTGCTCGCGGTACAGCTTCGTCATCTCGTCCCACAGCGGCTCGAAATCCTCCGAGTGCCGGCCCCGTCGCCCCCCGGCCCCGGCGAACGCGCCCTCGTGGGCCCACCGCCCGTCCCGGCGCACGATCCCGGGGACCGCCAGGTCCTCGGCCTCGGCCTCGATCTCGCCGGAGGACGTCGGCACCATCTCGCCGCCGATCGGCCCGTGGTGCTCCAGCACGTAGTCCAGCGAGACTGCCTCCAGGTCCGCTCCCAGCGCGCCCAGCCACTCCCCCAGGAGGTCCTCGGAAGCCCGGGGCATGACGCCCTCCGTCACCAGGTCCTGTTCGCCGGGGAGCGGCTCGAACAGCTCCACGGCCTCCTCCACCGCGGCGCCCAGCCCCTCCGCCAGCTTCTGCCGGCCGGTCTGGGGACCGTTCGCCAGTCGTTCGAACCAGGCCCGGGCGTGGTCCAGGTGGTACTTCTCCTCCATCCGGATCACGGCGATCAGCTCGGCCAGCTCCCCCCAGGACGAATCCGCGAGCGCCTCCAGCCTGACGGCGTCCGCGGTGTCGTACAGGTAGTGCCGGGCCAGCGTGTACCCCCAGTCGCGGTTCGGCCGCTCGCACAGCACGGCGTTGCGGTACTCCTGCGGCGCGCGGCCCAGCGCCAGCGAGTCCTCGTCCCGACCGGTGAGGTCCTTCGCCAGCCCGTACAGCAGCCGGGCGTGGGCCATCTCGTCCTGGGCGATCGACGAGAACGCCAAATCCTCCTCGATGTGGGGGGCCCACCCGGTCCACTCCGAGTGGCGGTGCCCGAGGATCAGCTCGTCGTCGGCCAGCGCGAACAGCAGCGCGAGGCGGGGATCGTCGTCCATCCCGGTCATGGTAGCCGCGCCCGGTGCCGGCGGCCGGGACTACCCCGGGGCCCGGACGATCCTGCCGTCGAACACGATGGCCACCGGGTCAGCCTGTGTCCCGAGGTCCTCCCGGGTCGCGCGCGTAGGCCACGAGATCGGCGGGGGCGCCCTCCTCGATCGACGGCAGGTTCACCCTGATCAGCCGGCGGTTCCCTGAGCCGCCAGGTCCTCGGGCGAGACGTCGTCCCCGGGCTCGACGTCGGTGGCCTCTGTGGGGCTGTGCACCGTGGCGGCCCGGCCCCGGGGCGGCCTGGGGGCATCGATCCGGAGGCCCCGTTCGGCCATGGCGTTCGACACCCGCCTCAGCTTGCCCCCCACGCCGGCGTAGGCCTCCTGCCGCCGGTAGGAGCGGTCGGTGACGCCGCCCAGGACGTCGCCGCGGTCGGACCCCGGCACGACACGATGGTCGCCGCGGCGCCTGACCGCGTACTCGACGCCTTCCTTGTGACGGAAGTGCGTCTCCCTCGCGAGGAGCAGGGCCATCTCGGCGTCGGGCGCCTTCACCCCTCCCACCACGACGAGCTCGTCGTCTTCGGTGCGCTTGCCCAGCACGTCCCAGACGAACATGAATGAAGTCTAGGCGGACGACCCCTTGCCCGATCGACATCGGGGTCAATACACTCGCTGTTCAAAGGGGGGAACCAGTGTCACGTCGCTCCGCGCTCATCGTCCTCGTCGCCGTCACCGCCGCGCTCCTCGTCGCCACGGGGTCGCCGTCCTCGGCCACCACGCCCCCGCATCTGGTGAAGGACATCAACACGAAGCCCGTGCCCGGCACCGGCGGGCCCGACTCCGCCGTCCGATTCGCCGGGGCGCTGTGGTTCTCCGGCGACGACGGGGTCCACGGCAGAGAACTGTGGCGCAGCGACGGCACGCCGGACGGCACGTCCATGTTCGCCGATGTGTGGCCCGGTCCCAGCGGCTCCTGGCCCGGTACCGTGGGCCAGTTCCCGGGGACCGCGATGCTGGCCTCGGGACCGTTCCTGTACTTCGGGGCGGACGACGGCGTGCACGGCGTCGAGCTGTGGCGCACCGACGGCACGCCGGACGGTACCTCGCTCGTCAAGGACCTGATCCCGGGCGTCGACTCGTCCCGTCCCCAGGAGCTCACCAACGTGGGTGGGCGCCTGTTCTTCGTCACGCTCAACGTGGGGATGGAGCGCCTGTGGACCAGCGACGGCACGGAAGCCGGGACGATCATGCTGCGGACCTTCTTCTCCGGGGAGGACAACCACATCGGCCCGTTCTTCGGCCTCGGATCCACGCTGTACTTCGGCGGGGTGGACGGCCTCCACGGGCTGGAGCTGTGGAGGAGCGACGGGACGAAGGCCGGGACGGTCCGCTTCAAGGACCTCGTGCCCGGTGAGGACTCGAGTGTCCCCGCCGGATTCGTCAACCTGAAGGGCACCCTGTTCTTCCGCACCTCGCCCGACGTGGAGAACGGCACCCTGTGGAAGAGCGACGGGACGAGGGCCGGGACGGTCCAGGTCCGGGCCCCCGGGCCGGCGGTCGGCGAGATCGCGGTCGCCGGTGGCCGCGTGCTGTTCGCCGGGATCATGGGGGGCAAGGGCCTCGAGCTGTGGAGGTCTGACGGCACCGCGGCGGGCACCGTCCTGGTGAAGGACATCCGCCCGGGGGCCGGAAGCTCCTTCCCCTACGAGCTGACGCGGATGGGATCCGAGCTGTACTTCACCGCCGACGACGGGACCCACGGTCGCGAGCTGTGGAGGTCGGATGGCACCGCCACGGGAACGGCGCTGGTCGAGGACATCGCCGCCGGCTCAAAGACGGGGGGCATCTCCGAGCTGACGCCCGTCGGCACCACCCTGTACTTCCAGGCCGACGACGTCACTCACGGCCGGGAGCCGTGGCGGTCTGACGGAACCGTCACGGGGACGAGACTGGTCAAGGACATCACGACCGGGGCGAAGGACTCACGGCTGTTCGGCCTGATCGCGCTCAAGGGGGCCGTGTACTTCGGGGAGTGGCCCTCCCCGAGCCCCGCCCGGCTGTGGCGCTCCGCCGGAACGGCCCTCACGACCACCGTCGTCTCCACGATGACGCTCACCGGTACCCTGGACTCGTCGCCGTTCTTCACCACCGATTTCGGCGGGTCCGCGGTCTTCAGCGCCGACGACGGGGTGAGTGGGCGGGAGCCCTGGATCAGCGACGGCACGGGCGCGGGGACCCACGTCCTCCACGAGATCGGCTCCGGATCGGCGGGCTCGTCGCCAACGCAGTTCACCGAGGTCGGTTCCCGTCTGTTCTTCGCGAACGGCGCCCAGCTCTGGGTCACCGACGGCACCGATGAAGGAACGAACCTGGTCAAGTCGATCGGCGGGGGAGTTCCGATCTCCGAGCTGGTGGAGATGGGCAACGCCCTCTTCTTCGCCGGGCCCGTCAACAACAACTCGAGCGACGTCGGGCTGTGGCGCTCGGACGGCACGTCACAGGGGACCACCCCAATCGCCGACATCAACTTCGGTGGCCTGTCCTTTCCGCAGTCGTTGACGGTGGCCGGATCGACCCTGTACTTCAGCGCCAACGGGGCCGGGGGGCGCGAGCTCTGGAAATCCAACGGAGATGTGTTCAACGCGGCCCGGGTGGAGGACATCAACCTGTCAGGGTCGTCGAACCCCCGGAAGCTGGCCGCCGTGGGCTCGACGCTGTTCTTCACCGCAGTCGACGGCATCCACGGCGAGGAGCTGTGGAAGACCGACGGGTCGCCCGAGGGCACGACCATGGTCGCAGACATCGCCCCGGACTCGGCCGGCTCCTCCTGCGCGGACGAGCGGCCGGCCGCGCTCGGGACGCTCCTGCTGTTCTCGGCGGACGACGGCAACGGGTGCCGGTTGTGGGTCAGCGATGCCGAAGGGAGCGGCGCGCAGGCGATCGGTCCCGCGGGGAGCGAGGCCGGGAGCTTCCCTCGCTCGCTGACCGTCTTCGGGGACACGGTGCTGTTCGCGGGATCCGATGGAGCGGGCGGGACGCAGCTGTGGTCGACGGACGGAACCGACGATGGCACGGGGGAGGTTGCCGGGGTGCAGGTGCTGGGGACGGGGCTGCCGAGGACGTTCGTGGTCGTCGGCGCCGTGGCGGTGTTCCAGGGCGACGACGGCGTCCACGGCGGCGAGCTGTGGCAGACGGACGGAGCGGAGGCCGGGACCTCGCTCGTGGCGGATCTGACCCCAGGGCCCTATCCCACGTTCCTGTCCTTCCCCGCGGCGGTTGGCGGCTCGCTGTTCTTCACCCTGCTCTCACCGGACACCGGTGGCGAGCTGTGGAGCTACACGCCGTAGCGGACGCCGGAGGCCATCGCGTGGCTCGGAGCACGATCTCCGACCACTAGGCCGCTGCCGGGATGCCGTCGAAGGCCTCGCGGACCCAGGCGTGGGTGTCCCACATGGCCTTGCGGTAGGTGAGCCGGACGTGGGTCATGGGCCCGTTGCCCTTGACGGTGGTCCAGAACTCGTCCCAGTCCACCCACGACTCGTCGCCCCACACCCAGTCGTTCCGGTCGTCGTCCCACCGGAGGGCGGGGTCGGGGAGCGTGATCCCGACGTCCCACAGCTTCGGGACATAGGTCGAGAGGAACTCGGAGCGGAGGTCCTCGTTCGAACGGGTCTTGATGCCCCAGTACAGCAGGACGTCCTTGGCCGGGTTCGAGGGCGGGCCGTAGAAGTGCATAATGGCCCGCCACCACCGGTTCACGGCGTCCTGGAACATCTCGCGCTGGGCGTCCGTGCCCGCGCACAGCTCGAGAGCGAGATCCTCGCCGTGGCGCAGGTGGAGGGACTCCTCCGCACAGATCCGGCGCATGGCCCGCACGTACGGCGCGTAGGAGGAATCGAGGAGCGCCTTCTGCGTCACGAGTGCGGCGCCGTCGATGAGCCACCCGATCACCGCCACGTCGCCCCACGACTCCGTGGGGTAGTGGAAGACGTTGTGGAACTTGGTCCGGCCGTTCACCAGGTCGTCGAACATGGCCTCGCGCGACTTCCCGAGGTCCTCGGCCACCCGGTACAGGATCTGGCCGTGGCCCACCTCGTCCTGGACCTTCGCGGTGAGACTCAGCTTCCGCTTGATTGTCGGCGCGCGAGGAATCCACTCCCGCTCCGGCAGGGCCCCCATGACCTCGGAGTTCGCGTGCATCTCGATGAACTTCAGCGCGGCCTGCCGGTACTCGTCCGGCATCCACTCGCCCGCCTCGATCTTCTCCCCGCCGTCGATCCGGTCCTTGAACCCGGCGACCTTCTCGTCGTACGTCATCGCGCAATCGCCTCCCAGGAGGTCATCGTACCTGTCAGCCGCCCGCCGGTATCGAGGCGGGAGCGTCAGCGCCGGGGGTGGGTACGATGGCTTCGCCGACACGCCAGGAGGGCACGCCATGAGCGACACGTACGGGCTGATCCTCGCCGAGGGCGCCGCCGACGCCGCCTCCGGCGAGACGTTCGAATCGATCGATCCCTCGACCGGGAAGGTGCTCGCGCAGGTGGCGAAAGCCGGTGGCGAGGACGTCGACCGAGCAGTGGACTCCGCCAGGGCGGCGTTCGACGACGGACCGTGGCCCCGGATGAAGGGGCGGGAGCGGGCGGCCGCGCTGCTGAAGGTGGCCGACCTGGTGAAGCAGAACGCGGGGCATCTGGCGGAGCTGGAGGCCCGCGACGCCGGCCACACCATCCGCATGGCCAAGAACGCGGACGTGGGCATGGTCATCTCGACGTTCCGGGCGGTGGCGGAGATCGCGGCGCGGGAGGAGGACGAGGAGGCCCTGCCCCGGGGTCCCGGTTCGACCAACTACCTCCGCCGGGAGCCCCTCGGCGTGTGCGCGGCGATCACGCCGTGGAACTTCCCCATCCAGATGGCGGCGTGGAAGATCGCGCCGGCCATCGGCGCCGGGAACACCGTGATCCTGAAGCCGGCGTCATACACGCCGCTGACCTCGATCGAGCTGGGCCGGCTGTGCCTGGAGGCCGGTCTCCCGGAGGGTGTGGTCCAGGTCCTGCCCGGGCCGGGAGCGGCCGCCGGGGAGTCGCTGGTGGCGCATCCCGGAGTGGACAAGGTGGCGTTCACGGGCTCCACCGAGGTGGGGCGGCGGATCATGCAGCTCGCCAGCGGCACCATCAAGAAGTGCACGCTGGAGCTCGGCGGGAAGTCCCCGTCGATCGTCCTCGACGACGCCGATCTGGATTTCGCCGTGGACGGCGTGCTGTGGGGGATCTTCTTCCACTCGGGCCAGGTGTGCACCGCGGGCTCGAGGGCGTTCGTCCAACGGAGCGTGTACGAGGACGTGGTGGCGGAGCTGGTGAAACGGGCGGAGGACATGCAGGTGGGCCCGGCCATGGACCCCGCTTCCGACACCGGGCCCGTGGTGGCCCAGTCCCAGCTCGACACCGTGGAGCGGTACGTCGAGATCGGCCACCAGGAGGGGGCGAAGCTCCTGACCGGAGGCGAACGACCGGCCATCGAGGGCGGCTACTTCTTCCGCCCCACGATCTTCGCCGGCGACAACAGCATGGCCATCGCCCAGGAGGAGATCTTCGGCCCGGTCCTGGTGGTGATCCCGTTCGACGACGACGCCGAGGTCGTCCGACTGGCCAACGACTCGATCTACGGGCTGGGGGGCGCAGTGTGGAGCGGGAACACGCCGCGGGCGGTGAAGGTGGCCGAGGGGCTCCGGACCGGCACGGTGTGGATCAACGACTATCACATGATCAACCCGAAGTACCCGTTCGGCGGCTACAAGCAGTCCGGGTTGGGCCGTGAGCACGGCAGGGTGGGGTTCGACGAGTACCGCGAGATCAAGCACATCCACGTCGACCTGAACGGCCAGGTCCGGGGCCGCCACCCGTGGTGGGACATCAGCGTCCCGAAGCGCCGGGACCCCGACGTCCCGGGCCCGGAGACGGCCGGCTCCAAGCCCGCGGGCTAGCCCCCGAACGGCCCCTCCACGGGAAGACCCCCGGCGGCGGGCGGCTTGACAGATGGCGTCCCCGGCTCATCGACGAGTCCGACGCGCGTCCGGATCCCGATCTCGACGACCAGCGGCACCGCTACTACCTGCTCACCGGCCTGGGTGAGCGGGTGTGCGACGCCGAGGTCGCGCGCCTTCGGGCGCTCGTCGAACGGGCGAGTCGCGGCTCGTGGGCCCACGGGTTGTCGCCTCGCCGGGGGAGGCGTGATGACCACCACATCCGAACGCTCGCTGGCCCGACACCGACGCATCCACCGAACGCTCCTCCTCGTCTACCCGCGGCCGTTCCGCCAGGTCATCAGGTCCGCACCAGTGCAACGAATGGAGACTGAGATGACCCGAGAAGCAGCATTCATCATCCTGTTCGTCGTCTCGCTCGCGGCAGGCGTGGTCACACCTCGGCCTGGCTGACCCGGGGGTCGCGATCCCGATCGGGGCCCTCGTGCTGGCCGGGGTGTTCCTGTTCGCCAGGGTCGCCCTGAGGGGGAGCCGTGCCGTGGGCCTGCTGCCCGTCATGGTCCTGTTCTGGGCGATCTGGCCGCCGATCGTCGCCGGCGTCACCATCGTCATGGCCATCGTGGACAGCACCAGGCAACCGCAGGCCCAGGCGGCCTGACCCCGCGGACGGGGCTGCGCTCGGGTTCGTCTCCCGCGACTGCGGTGACGAACCCGAGCGGCCGGTCTACGGCGGGAGCCGGCGCTGGAGGTTCCCGAGCGAACCGCGCATCAGCCACCGCATGAACGGCCGGTAGCAGGCCAGCAGGATCGCGCCCAGGACCGGCACACCCAGGGAGAGGTCCTCGCTCCAGGTGAACCGCGTCCGCGCGCCGCCGTCGACGGGTTCGAGCCGCCACTCCCCCCGGCCCCGAACGAGGCTCCGGTGGGCCAGCTCGATCCGCCGCGGAGGCTCCCACGCGGTGACCTCGAGCCGCTCGGTGAACAGCGGAATCCCCAGGACCCTCGTCTTCACCGCGACCCGGACGCCGGCACCCTGCCGGTGCGAGGTCAGCACCTCGACCCTGTCCGCGTCCCGCATCCAGTCCGCCTGCCGTTCCCAGTCCAGCAGGCGGATCCACGCCTCGGCAGGAGGCACCCCCAGCACGACATCCGCCTCGACCCTCATGCCCGCGCGTCGTCCCGGGGGTTCACCGGGCATGCCTGCTTGACATGCTCCGGGCCGGGCATGAGACTCCGGCCGGTCTCGACGAGAGGGGGGAACCCGGCATGGTCGCAACGTGGTCGTGGGTGACGTTCTGGCTGATCCTGCACGTCCTCGGCGTCATCATCGCCTTCGGACCCAATTTCGCGAACCCGTTCATCGGGATCCTCATCGCGAAGCATCCCCAGCACGCCGTCTTCGCGGTGGAGGTGCAGGAGACGGTCTCCAAACGGCTCACGATCCCCCTTGGCGTGGTCGTCGCCGCCTCCGGCACGGGGCTGATCTACTCGCTCCACATCCCGTTGTGGTCGACACCCTGGCTGATCGGGGCGATCGCGCTGTATGCGGCCGCGTACCTGTTCGGCGTGTTCGTGCAGTTCCCGACCGGCATGAAGCTGCTCCGCCTGCTGCAATCCATGCCCCCGGGACCGCCCCCGGCTGGTGCAACGGGCCCGCCCCCCGAGGTCGCCGCGCTCGCGAAGAGGCTGCGGCTCGGGGGGACGTACCTCCTCGGGTCGGTCGTCGTGATCGCGATCCTCATGATGTGGCAGCCGGGCAAGCACGTCTTCGGCTAACCGCCCCGGGGGGCCCGGACGCTTCACGATCGAGTGGGCTGACGCGTGTCGGGGATCGAGAGCAGGACCCCCGCCGCGACCAGGCAGGGCAGGGCGCTGATGGCGAACGCGGCCCGGAACCCGAAGCCCCTGGCCATGGCCCCCGCGAGCAGCGGCCCGGCCACGAACCCGATGTCGCCGACGAACCGGTAGACGCCGATCGCGACGGGCTGGAGCTCCGGGGAGACCACGTCGGACAGCATGACCGGGGAGGGGACCCCCCCGAACCCGGCGACGATGCCGAGGAACCCCATCATCACCATGAACGCCACCACGCCGCTGGCGAACCCGAGGCCGGCCGTCACGATGGCGATCGCGACCATGGACGGGAGGATCACGGGCTTCCGCCCCAGTCTGTCGGTGAGGCTGCCCGCCGGGAACAGCACGGCGAACTCCGTCACCGACGCGACCGTGAAGGCCAGACCGACCCCGACCGTGGAGAGCTTCACCACGTCGTTGGCGAACAGGGACGCCAGCGTCGAGAAGACCCCGGCGACGAACCAGAAGTATGCGCCGTTGCACAGCAGCACGGTGACGAACGAGCGCGTCCAGACCAGGTCCCGGAGGCCTCTCCGCGAGCCGCCGTCCGCCGGGTGCGGGGGGTCCTGCACGGTCACCAGGTACAGCCCGGCGGCGACGAAGCAGGCGCCCGAATAGAACCACAGCGGCGCGGCCAGGCCGAAGAGGTGGGCCACGAACCCACCGATGGGGTTCCCGAAGATGATCCCGACGTTGAACGCGCCGTAGAACACGCCCATGACCCGTCCCATGCGGTCGCGGGGCGCGGTCAGCAGCAGGTAGGACATGAGGGCGGCGAAGAATACTGAGGAGCCGGCCCCGCCGGCGGCCCGGAAGATCACGAGGAGGGTGAAGTTCGGCGCCATGGCCGCGGCGGCGGAGCTCACGCCGACGACGGCCGCGCCGGCGGTCACCACGGCCCGCTGCCCGAACCGGTTCACGAGCGGGCCCGCCGCCAGATCGAACAGCAGCCGGGTGAACGCGAACGCGGACACCAGCAGGCCGACGGCGTCGTACCCGACGTGGAACGACTTCGCGTACAGGGGCAGGACGGGCGACACGATGCCGTAGCCCAGCATCACGACGAAGGTGCCGACCACGACGACACGGATGTCCCGGATCCGGAGGATGTCCACGAACCGCACCTTGCCGGGCGTCCCGGCGGCTCCCCGGGCACCGTCGCCTGGGACGACCGTGGACATCGCGCCAGTGTACGGGCGGGGCCTCCCGTGCCCTACGCTTCCGGCTCGCGATGGCCGAACTCGACGACACCACATCCGGGGCGATCCGAGTGGGCTCGCTGGCGACGCTCGCCGGCGGCGCGGCTCCCCGGCGGGGGGACCGCCTGCTCAGGCCCGAGGTCCTGGACGACGGGGTCCTGGCCTGGGAAGACGGCCTGGTGACGTACGCGGGGCCGGCCGCGGGGTGGGCCGGCGGGCCGGCTCAGGACCTCGGACCGGCGGCCGTGGTGCCCGGCTTCGTGGACTGTCATACCCACGTGCCATTCTTCGGCTGGCGGGCGGAGGAGTACGAGGCCCGCCTGGCCGGTCGGACGTATCGCGACCTGCACGGAGAGGGGGGGATCTACCGGAGTGCCCGCATGATCGCTGAAGCCTCCGACGAGGAGGTCATATCGTTCTGCCGCCCGCTGCTGGCCGAGATGCTGGACCACGGGACCACGGCGATGGAGCTGAAGACCGGGTACGGGCTCTCGGTCGAGGCCGAGCTCCGGTTGGCCCGGCTGGCCCGGCGGCTCTCGAACGTGGTTCCCCAGAGCTGTTCGGTGACCTTGCTGGCGTGCCACGCGGTGCCCCAGGGCGTAGCCCGCGAGGAATGGGTCGGTCGAGCCTGCACGGAGCTCATCCCGGCCGCGGCGTCCGAAGGCCTGGTCGACGCCGTGGACGTCTACGTCGAGGACATCGCGTTCTCGGTGGAGGACCTCCGGGCGGTCGCGGAGGCCGCGCGGGCGGCGGGGCTGCCGGTCCGGTGTCACGCCGACCAGCTCGGTGATTCGGGCGCGGCCGAGGCGGCCGTGGCCGTCGGGGCACGCAGTGCGGACCACCTCAACCACACCGGCCCGGCCGGCGTGGCCGCGCTTGGCGCCGCCGAGGCGACGGTGGCGACGCTGCTCCCCGCGTCGACGTTCACCCTGCGGGCCCAGCCGCCGCCGGTCCGTGCCCTGCTGGAGGAGGGCGCCGCCGTCGCCATCGCCACCGACTTCAACCCCGGCACGTCCCCGGTGCTGTCCATGCCCGAGATCGTCGCGATGGCCTGCACGCTCTACGGGCTGTCGCCGGTCACCTCGCTGGTGGCCGCGACGGTGAACCCGGCGTGGGTCCTCGGCATGTCCGACCGCCTGGGGACGCTGGAGCCGGGCAAGCGCGCCGATTTCCTGGTCCTGGATGCCGCCGACTTCCGGCAGGTTCCGTACCGCCCCGGCCACAACCCGGTCGCTGAGGTCTGGGTCGCCGGCCGGCGCGTATCCCGCCCGGGCGCCTGACGGGCGGCGCTACCCCAGCTCGCCCACCGCTTCCTCGACCGCCCGGACCAGCCCTCCGCTCCCGACCAGCTCGATGGCAGCGGCCATGTCGAGGCGGATCTCCCGGTCCTCCTCCAGAGGGGCCACCGCCTCTCGGACGGCTGCGAGCGCCGCCCGGGTCCCCGCGCCCGGCGCGAGGGGCCGCCGGAACTCCAGGGCCTGCGCCGCGGCCAGGGCTTCCAGCGCCACCACGGTCTCGGCGTTGCCCACGCACTCCCGCGCGTGGCGGGCCGAGATCATCCCCATGCTCACGTGGTCCTCCTGTCCGGCAGAGGAGGTGATCGAATCCACCGAAGCCGGATGAGCCAGGGTCTTCGACTCCGACACCAGGGACGCCGCCGTGTACTGCACGAGCATGAACCCCGAGTTCAGCCCGGACTGCGCGACCAGGAAGGGCGGGAGGCCGTTCGACAGCGCCGGGTCCAGCAGCCGGTACAGGCGGCGTTCGCTGATGCTGGCCGTGGGCACTGCCGCGGCCGCCAGCGCATCCAGGGCCAGGGCCACCGGCTGCCCGTGGAAGTTCCCGCCGGACAGGACGTCCCCGGTCTCCGCGAACACCACCGGGTTGTCGGAGACCGACCCGATCTCCCGTTCCAGGACCTCCCCGACGAACGTCGCGACGTCGCGGGTGGCGCCGTGGACCTGCGGCGCGCACCGCAGGGAGTACGCGTCCTGAACCAGGTGCCCGCTCTCGCGGTGCGATGCCGCGATCTCGCTTCCCGCCATGAGCCGGCGGAGGTTCGACGCCGACGCGGCCTGCCCGGGGTGGGGCCGCAGGCGCTGGAGCCGTTCGTCGAACGCCCGGTCCGTCCCCAGGAGGGCCTCCACGCTCATGGCCGCTGTGACGTCCGCCGCCTTCGCCAGCGCCCAGGCCCGGGCCAGCGCCAGCGAGCCGATCGCGAGCATCCCCTGGGTTCCGTTCACCAGGGCCAGGCCCTCCTTCGGCTCGAGCTCCAACGGCTCCAGCCCGGCCTCCCGCAGGACCGGGCCCGAGTCCACCGCACCGTCCGGCCCGAGGAGCTGGCCCAGCCCGAGCAGGGGCAGCGCCAGATGGGCCAGTGGCGCGAGGTCCCCGGAGGCCCCCAGCGACCCCTGCTGGGGCACGGCCGGGATCAGGTCGCGGTTCAGCATCTCGACCATCCGCTCCACCACGAGGGGCCGGACCCCCGAGTATCCGAGCGCCAGCACGTGGGCCCTCAGGAGCAACATGGCCCGGGCCTCTTCGCGGGGCAGCGGCTCCCCGACCGCGGTGGCGTGGGAGCGCACCAGGTCGAACTGCAGCCGCGCCGCCTGCTCCGGCGCGATCCGAACAGTGGCCAGGCTGCCGATGCCCGTGGTCACGCCGTAGACGGTCTCGTCCGAGCGGACCTTCTGCTCCACGACCGCCCGGGCCGCACCCATCCGCTCGACGGCGCCCGCCGGAACCTCGACACGCTCGCCGCGCGCCACGGCGACGACGTCATCGATCGAGAGGTACTCCCCCACCCGAACCGGCACGGTTCCGGAGGCTACGTCCGCGCCGACGCCCCGGCAACCGGGCGCGACCGGGCCTACCTGCCTTCGTGGCGTCTTGGGAAGTCCCAGGTGTTCGGGGGACGCTCGGCCCTATCGACTCGGATGCGCTGCGACGAGCCTGGAGGCAGTGAGCCCGAGAGGGTTCGAAGCGAGGAGCACGACATGATGACCGGAAGGCTCGAATGGGTCGCCGCGATCGCCGCGGAGGACCGGTTCGGCGCCAGATCCCTCGACGAAGGAGGGCGGAGCACCGACCCGGCCGACCAGGGCGACGAGGCCTGGCGCGTGTTCGTGCTCCTGCACCGCCGTCCCGGCGTCTTCGAGCGCGAGATCCGTGCCTCCGGCCCGCTCGCGGCCCAGAACCTCGTCGAGGCCGCCGACCGGGACGTCCTCGCCACGCTCGGCGCCCAAGCGATCCGCGGTCGCGCCGGATCGGCCGCCATGCGCTCCGACTACCGCGCCATGCAACCGGCCGGCCGCCGGTTCATGTCGGTGCGCCGTGCGCCCTCGGCCGGGTCGGGCGGGCGGAGCGCCGTCCCCGCCGTCGTGGTCCTGGCACCGAAAGACCTATCTCCGCGCCCCTGACGGCGCGCCGCCGCTCGGGCCCCGTCCCCGCTCACCCGGGCTTCGGCTCGGCTACACCCCCGCCGGGATCCGCGGCTTGGGACCCGGCAGCGGGACTGCGCGCCGCTGCTCTCCCTCGACCGACAGGTGGGGAAGCCACCGAAGCCACCTGGGCAGGTACCAGTTCCGCTCCCCCAGCACCTTCATCGTCGCGGGCACGAGCACGGACCGGATGACGGTCGCGTCGATGAGCACGGCCACTGCCAGCCCGAACCCCATCTGCTGGAACATCACGAGCTGCCCCGCGGCGAACGCGGAGAACACCGCCACCATGATCAGCGCGGCGCCCGTGATGATGCCGCCGGTTCGGGACAGTCCGTACGCCACGGCCTCGGTGTTGTCCTTCACCTGCACGTAGCGCTCCCGGATCCGGGACAGCAGGAACACGTGGTAGTCCATGGACAGGCCGAACAGCACGCAGAACAGGAACAGCGGCAGCCAGGCTTCCAGGACCTGCACCTGCTGGAACCCGAACAGATCGGCCAGCCATCGTCCGATGCCGGGCCCGCCCCTCTGGAACACCAGGACCAGGAGGCCGTACGCGGCCCCGACCGACAGCAGGTTCAGCAGGATGGCGGTGGTCGGCACCACGACCGAACGGAACACCATCATCAGCAGGAGGAAGGACAGCGCGAGGACGAATGCGAGCACCAGGGGCTGGTAGCGATCCGTCGTCGCGAAGAAGTCGCGGTTCAGGGCGGTGTCCCCTCCCACCAGGACCTGGCGGGCCACCCCCGCAGGGAACGCCTCCGGGACGTAGCGGGACCTGATCCGGTCGATCGTCGCGACGGCCGCCTTCCCGGAGGGGTCGCCCACGACCGGAATCGAGATCAGGGCGGTGTCGCGGGACACGGCCACCTGCACGCTCGACGGCCCCAGTCCCCCGTCCCGCGCCAGCAACGCCTGCAGGTGCACGATCCCCTGTTCAACTGAGGGCGAGGTGACCGTGCCGTCGACCACGATCTCCACCGGGCTCGTCACCCCCCCGGAGAACTGCGAGGCCAGCACCTCGAACGCCTGCTTCGACTCAACGGAGTCGGGCACGGTGCTCACGCCGGAGAACCCCGTCTCGATGCGCAGGACCGAGGATGCGGCGACGATCAGGAAGCCCGCGGCCAGCACCATGCTGAGAACGGGCCTGCGCATGATGGCGACCGCGATCCGCCCCCACATGCCCTTCTCCGGGTCGGCGGCCTTCCGGCGGCGCCCGGGGAGGCGAAGCCGGTCGATCCGGTCCCCCAGGAGGCTCAGCAGCGCCGGCAGGAGGGTCAGCGCGCCGACGATGGCGGCCAGGACCACCAGGATGGCCCCGCCGGCCAGGCTCCGGAAGATCGTGGTCGGGATGATCATCATGCCGAGCAGCGCCGTGACCACGGTCAAGCCACTCAGCACGACGGCCCGGCTGGCGGTTGAGCCGGCGGTCGCGATCGCGTCCTCCTTGCCCCGCCCGGCGCGCCGCTCCTCCCGGTACCGGGACACGATGAACAGGGAGTAGTCGATGGCCACCGCCAGGCCCATCATCGTGATCATGTTGGTGACGGTGAACGTGAAGGTGAACATGGTCCCCAGCAGGGCGACCGAGCCGACGGCCGCGCCGATGGCGACCAGCGCGATTCCGATGGGGAGCAGCGCGGCCACGACGGCGCCGAACACCACGATCAGCACGATCAGCGCCGCGAGCAGGCCGATCTCCTCGCCCTTCTGCATGTCGGCCTCGGCGATGCCGATCAGGTCGTGGCCCAGGGTGGCCCGGCCGGCCATGAGGATGTGAAACCCCTGCGGCGGGGTCTCCAGGGCGGCGGCGACATCCGCGATGGCGTCGCTCGCATCGTCGAGGCTCCCCGCCATCACCACGGAGACGAGGGTCGCGTGCTTGTCCCTCGAGACCATGCTGGGATCGCGCGTCTGGTAGTAGCTCAGCGAGCTGTCCACCACCCCCGGTCCCAGGGCGGCCAGGCGGCCCTGCACGTCGGCGACGGCCGCGCGGAACACGTGCTGACGAACGGTCGCCTCCGGAGACTGGACGATCACGAACTCCGTGTCGTGGCTCGGGCGATGGAACCTGGCGTCGATGAGCTCTTTGGCCCGCAGTGACTCCGGTTGGTTGGTGAACCGGACGTCGTTCGTGAGCGCATTCCCCAGGAGCTGTGACGACGCCAGCCCCGCCGCCACGACCACGAGCACCCAGATCCCGATCGCCAGCCACGGTCGCCGGCTGGAGGCCCGCGCCAGCCGCTCCGGAGTCATTCGCTCGAGCATCACGCCCCCCTTTCTCGGCAGCGAGGGCCGGGCGA
This sequence comes from Actinomycetota bacterium, assembly GCA_036394995.1. Lineage (GTDB taxonomy): Bacteria > Actinomycetota > UBA4738 > UBA4738 > JACQTL01 > DASWED01. Next base: position 14,614 of record DASWED010000114.1, on the reverse strand, counting down.
CCGCCTGCCGTGCCTCCCCACATGGCCCGGCCCGGTGCCCCAGCGTGGCACGGGCCGGGACCCTCGGCCACGGCCGGAGGTCCCTGCGCTCGCGGGACCTCCGCCCGGGCCGGGAGGTCGGATTTCGATCCGAGGTCTACGAACCGGCCAGGAACCGGGCGGCGCCCAGGTCGCCGTCCGAGGTCACGCCGTCCACCGTGGCGCCGATGACGACCTTTCCGTGGGGCGAGCGCCCGACGCCCCGGCAGGACGGGTGGTCGCCGAGGTCCTCCACGACCTGTCCGGCCGTGCCGAACCCGGAGTCGACCGTCCCGTTCGGCAGGTACCGGGCGAGGACCAGGGACCTGTCGCCGGCGTCCTGGTGGGTCCCGCACACGATGAGGTCACCGGTCCCCTGGCGCACGATCCCGCCGAAGTTGTTGGTGCCGGACCCGAACGCGGTCGGCAGCTTCCCGTCGCCGCTGAACGAGTGGTCCAGCTTCCCGGCGTCGGTGAACCGGGCCAGGGCCCAGTCGATGGTCGGGTGGAAGTAGCTGCCGCCCACCACGATCGCGCCGTTCGGCTGGATCAGGACGGCGGCGCCGTCCGATGTCGTGCCCATCCGCACCGTGGCCTTCCCGTCGTCGCTGAAGGTTCGGTCGAGATGGCCGTTGGGGTGATAGCGCACGACCCCGAAGCTCCGCGGGCTCTCATCGCTGGCGGCCGCGGTACCGGCGACCACCACGGACCCGTCATCGGAGACCGCGACGTCGGCCGCGGAGTCGCTCCCCAGGACCACGGTCGTCACCTTCCCGTTGTCGCTGAACGCGGGATCGGGATCGCCGTTGTCCAGGTACCTGGCCGCCATCATCCGGGAGTGGTTGCTGCCGACCTGCCCCGCCACGACGATGCGCCCGTGGGGACCGATGGTCACGCCCAGGCCGAACGCGAGCTTGCCGAACGTCGTGGTCACCCACCCGTCGCCGCCCCCGAAGTCCGCATCCGGATCTCCGTTCGGGAGCAGCCGCTCGACGAAGACGTCCGTCCCCATGTCGCCGGCGAGCAGGAGCCTGCCGAGCGAATCGAGGGCCATCGCATAGATCTGAACGCCGGGGGTGCCGGTCACGACCCCGCCGGACCCGAAGCCGGTGTCGGGGTCCCCGTTCGCCAGGAACTGCACGATCGTGCCGCCCTCGGAAACGACCAGCACGCGACCCGAGGGGCGCACCGCGACGTCGGTGCCGTCCTGATTGCCGGCGACCACGGCGCTCACGTGCCCCGTCCCTCCACCGAAGTTGAGGTCCAGATCACCCGGATCCGCCCGGGCCGGAAGTGCCGTGGCCACAAGGACCATCAGTGTCGCCGAGCTCACGCGCAGGATCCGTCGCATCCGTTCCCTCCTCCGGGGTCGCGCCGAACACTAGTGACTGGTGCGAGCCGAGGCAATGCAGTGGTTCCGCCGGAAGCGCGTTCGGCCCCGGAACGGTGCTCGGTCTGATAGACACACCCCATGACGATCGTTACCGCGGAGCTGGTGTTCGCCGGGGACCGGTGGGAGCGCCGGCACGCGTTCGCCATGCAGGGCGGGCGGATCCTGGGGACCGGAAGCCCCGAGGAGCTGGCCGAGCTGTTCCCCGGCCATGAGCGCGAGGACTGGGGGAACGTGGCGGTCCTGCCGGGATGCGTGAACGCCCACGCGCATTCGTTCCAGGCGCTCCTGCGAGGGTACGGCGACGACCTCTCGTTCATGGCCTGGCGGGACCGTGTTCTGTACCCGTTCTCCGAACGGCTCGACCGCGACGGCATCCGAACGGGGGCGCTGTTCGACTTCGCGGAGATGGTCCGCCACGGGATCACCACCGTCGTCGACTTCTTCTACCTCCACGACCGCGGCAACGAGAACGACCATGCGGTGATCGACGCCGCCGGGGAGGTCGGGCTGCGGATCGTGCTGGCGCGCTCGATGTATGACTGGTCCGGCGCGCCGAGGCGGTACCAGGAGACCCCACCCGAGGCCGAGCGGCGGACCAGGGAGCTCCACGACCTGGTGGCCGGGCAGCGTGGCGCGTTCGTCCAGCCGGCCCCGCACTCCATCCACGGGGCCAGCCCGGGGATGATCCGGGCCGGCGCCGCCCTCGCTGAGGAGCTCGACACGCCGTACCACATCCACGTCGCCGAGGGCCGGTACGAACGGGACATGTCGATGGAGCGCCACGGCCTGTCGCCGGTCCGGTTCCTGGACTCGCTCGGTGTCCTCAACGAACGGGCCATCCTGGTGCACTGCGTGTGGGTGGATCCAGAGGACCTCGACCTCATCGCGGAGCGCGGAGCCAGGATCGTCCACAACCCCGGGGCGAACTCGTTCCTGGGCGACGGCATCGCGCCGGTTCGGGAGATGCTCTCCCGGGGGATCCCCGTGGCCCTCGGCACCGACGGCGGGTGCACGAACAGTCGTCAGAGCGTCTTCGAGGAGATGCGGATGGCCGCCCTCCTGGCCAAGGCCGTCGACGCGAACGCCGAGGCCCTCGGCGCGGAGGAGGTCCTCATCGCCGGCACCGCCCGGGGGGGCGAGATCCTGGGCCTCCCGGTGGGCCGGATCGCCGAGGACCACGCGGCTGACCTCGTCGTGATCGACCTGGAGTCGCTGTCCGTGCTGCCCGCCCCCACGGCCCCCAAGCAGATCGTGTACGCCATGCAGCCCGAAGCCATCGCCCGCGTCTACGTGAACGGCGAGGTGGTGGCCGAACGGGGCCGCCCCACTCGCGTGGACCCCGCCGAGATCCGGGCCAAGGTCGCGGAGGTCACGAAGGACTGGCAGCCGCCTGAGTGACCGCCGCCGGACGCCCCGGCCCACCATGTCAGTGGTGGGTGCTAGATTCGAGATCGAGATGACGGCCGTGGCCTGGACCGCGATCGGGCTGCTCGCCGCGACGCTGGGGGGATCGTTTCTCTACCTCGGGTCGCGCATTGACGCGCTGGGAGCGAGGGTGGACGCCCTCGGCGCGAGGCTCGACGCCCGCATCGACGGGCTCGAGGTGCGCATCGACGGGCTGTCGGGACGCATCGACGTGCTGTCGTCCCGGATCGACGGACTGGCCACGCGGCTGGACACGCACATCGAACGGCACGCCACAGGCTGACCACGCCGACGAGAACCGGACGCGGCGGCGTCCGCTACGACTCGCGCCAAGGGAGGCGGACGCCGCGTTCCTCCGCGACCTCCACCGCCTTCTCGTAGCCCGCATCGGCGTGTCTGACCACGCCCATGCCCGGGTCGCTGGTCAGCACCCGCTCCAGGCGGGCCGCCGAATCCCACGTCCCGTCGGCCACCACCACCATCCCCGCGTGGATCGAGTACCCGATCCCCACGCCCCCGCCGTGGTGCACGCTCACCCAGTGCGCTCCGGCCGCGGTGTTCACCAGCGCGTTGAGGATGGGCCAATCGGCGATCGCGTCGCTCCCGTCCTTCATCGACTCGGTCTCCCGGTACGGCGACGCCACGCTGCCGGCGTCCAGGTGGTCCCGCCCGATCACGATCGGCGCCGACAGCTCCCCCGTCCGGACCATCTCGTTGAACCTGAGGCCGGCCCGGGCCCGCTCGCCGTACCCCAGCCAGCAGATCCGCGCCGGGAGTCCCTGGTACGCCACCCGCTCCTGCGCCATCCGGAGCCACCGGTGGAGCCGTTCGTCGTCCGGGAACAGGTCCATCGCGGCGCGGTCGGTCTTCGCGATGTCCTCCGGGTCGCCCGACAGCGCCGCCCACCGGAACGGCCCCTTGCCCTCGCAGAACAGGGGCCGGACGAACGCCGGCACGAACCCCGGGTACGAGTAGGCCCGGTCGTGGGCGAGCCCGCCCTCCTGCGCGCCGGCCCGGAGGTTGTTCCCGTAGTCGAACACCACCGCGCCGGCCTCCTGGAACTGCACCATCGCGTCGACGTGCAGCGCCATCGACTCGTGGGACCGGGCCACGTACCGGCCGGGATCCGAGGAGCGGAGCCGGACCGCGTCGTCGAGCGACAGCCCCGCCGGGACGTACCCGCCCAGCGGGTCGTGGGCCGAGGTCTGGTCCGTGACCACGTCGGCCCGGAACCCCCGCTGCACCAGCTCCGGCTCCACCTCCGCCGCGTTCCCCAGCAGGCCGATCGACACGGCCTCCCCACCCGAGCGGGCCTCCTCCACCCACCGCAGGGCCTCGTCGAGATCCCGGGTCTCCCGGTCCAGATATCGCGTCTTGATCCGGCGTTCGATTCGGGCGGGGTCCACTTCGACGCAGAGGGCCACCCCCTCGTTCATGGTCACCGCCAGCGGCTGAGCGCCGCCCATCCCGCCGAGGCCGGCCGTCAGCACCACCCGCCCCCGGAGGGTCCCGCCGAAGCGCTGCAACGCGCACTCGGCCAGGGTCTCGTAGGTCCCCTGGAGAATCCCCTGCGTTCCGATGTAGATCCAGGACCCCGCGGTCATCTGCCCGTACATCGTGAGCCCGGCCTTCTCCAGCTCGCGGAACGTGTCCCAGTCGGCCCATTTCGGCACGAGCATCGAGTTGGAGATCAGCACCCGGGGAGCCGCGGTGTGGGTCCGGAACACGCCCACCGGCTTGCCCGACTGGATCAGCAGGGTCTCGTCGTCGCCCAGCCCGCGCAGCGCGCGGACGATCGCGTCGTACGACTCCCAGTTCCGCGCGGCCTTCCCGGTGCCGCCGTACACCACCAGGTCCTCCGGCCGTTCGGCCACCTCGGGATCCAGGTTGTTCATGAGCATCCGGAGCGCGGCCTCCTGCGGCCACCCCCGGCACGACAGCTCCCTGCCCCTTGGGGCCCTGATCTCCCGCGCCACCGAACTCCCCTTTCGCCTGCGTCCCGACCGGCCGGCGGGCACCGGACGACCTCGCAGCCCATCGTATCCCCGCCCGCGGCCGCGCCCCCCACTGTCGAGATCGGGCTCGTCCGGTAGAAATGACCCCATGACGACTCGACGGATCCCCCGTTCGCTGGTCCTCCCCGCGCTCGTCGCACTCCTGACGGTCACCGCGCTCCCCGGCGCGCGGGCCCAGTCTCACGGCCACGCGCGTGCGACGTTCCACCGGCGAGCGGTGGCCACCGGGCTGAACTTCCCACTGACGTTCACGTTCTCGAAGGCCGGCCGGATCTACTACGGCGAGAAGTCCAGCGGCGAGATCCACCTGCTGGACCCCGACGCGGACACCGACCACGTGTTCTTCACGATCCCGAAGGTGGTGGACCAGGGGGAACAGGGCCTGCTCGGCCTGGCCCTGGACCCCGGCTTCCCGTCGCAGCCGTTCGTCTACGCCTATGTGACGCGCGACCTCGACGGCACGCCGTACGACCAGGTCGTGAGGATCCGCTACGAGAACGGGCACGGGACGGACCTCCACGTGATCTTCACCTCGAAGACCTACTCGGGCGCGTACCACGACGGCGGCCGGATCCTGTTCGGGCCCGACGGGTTCCTGTACGGCGTCCAGGGCGACGGACACGGCTCCGTCGCGGCGCAGGACAGGACGAACACGGCGGGGAAGGTCATCCGGATGACCCGCCTGGGCAAGCCCGCGCCGGGGAACCCGTTCTCCAGCAGCCGGATCTGGTCCTACGGCCACCGGAACTCGTTCGGGATGGCGTTCGACCCCGTCACCGGCCGGCTGTGGGAGACCGAGAACGGCCCGGAGTGCAACGACGAGCTGAACCGGATCGTGAAGGGCGGCAACTTCGGGTGGGGCCCGAACGAGACCTGCGACGGCCAGGCGCCCGAGAACACGAACAACAGCGGGCCCACTCCACGGATCCTCCCCAAGCGCTTCTACACACCGACCATCGCCCCCACCGGCATCGTGTTCTGCCACGGCTGCGGACTGGGGTCGGGCAGCCGGGACCGGCTGTTCTTCGGCGCGTACAACACCAGCGAGATCCGGCGGGTCACGCTCACGTCGAGCCGCCTCGGGGTGGCCTCCCAGGAGGTCGTGTTCACGAACGACAAAGGCGTCCTGTCGATGGAGCGCGGACCGAAGGGCGGGATCTACTTCAGCGACCCCAACGGGATCTTCAAGCTCGTCCGCACATAGGACCCGTGGCGGGCGCGGCCCCCGGCGTGGACAATGGAGGGCGTCCGGGAGACGGGAGGGTGGGATGCAGGTCCTGGGGACGTTCCTCGACGCCATGGGCAACACCCCGCTGGTGCGACTGCGCCGCGTGGCCCAGGGCGTGAAGCCGGCCATCCTGGCCAAGCTCGAGATGCTGAACCCGGGCGGGAGCGTGAAAGACCGCATCGGCGTCCGGATGATCGAGGCCGCCGAGCGCGCCGGCGTGCTGAAGCCCGGCGGAACCATCGTGGAGCCCACGTCCGGGAACACCGGCCACGGGCTCGCCATCGCCGCGGCCATCAGGGGCTACCGGTGCATCTTCGTCATGCCGGACAAGATGAGCCAGGAGAAGGTGTCGCTCCTGCGGGCGTACGGCGCCGAGGTCGTGATCACCCCCACCGCCGTCGCCCCGGAGTCGCCCGAGTCCTACTACCGGGTGGCCGACCGGCTCACCGAGGAGATCCCCGGCGCGTTCCAGCCGAATCAGTACTTCAACCAGGAGAACCCCCGGGCCCACTACGAGACCACCGGCCCGGAGATCTGGGAGCAGACCGACGGCCGGGTCGACGTCCTGGTGTGCGGCGTCGGGACCGGCGGCACGATCACCGGGATCGGCCGGTACCTGAAGGAACGCAAGCCGGACGTCATGGTCGTCGGCGCCGACCCCGAGGGGTCGCTGTTCTCGGCCGAACCGGACGAGGAGGCCCGCCCCTATCTCACCGAGGGCATCGGCGAGGACTTCTGGCCGGAGACGTTCGACCCCAGGGTGGTGGATCGCTGGGTGCGGGTCTCGGACCGCGACTCGCTCCTCACCGCCCGGGCCGTGACCCGGCTGGAGGGGATCCTGGTGGGCGGCTCGTCGGGCACCGCGGTGTTCGCCGCCCTCACCGTGGCCCGGGAGCTGCCCGAGGACGCCGTGATCGTGGTGATCCTGCCCGACACCGGTCGCAACTACCTTTCGAAGCTGTACAGCGACACCTGGATGCTCCAGTACGGCTTCGTGGAGCGCCCCGAACAGGCCCGGGTGGAGGAGGTGCTGGCGTCGAAGCCGGCGGGGCTCCCCGCGCTCGTCACGATCGGCGCCCACGAGAAGGTCCGCCAGGCCGTGGACCGCCTCCAGGCGCACGGGATCTCGCAGGCCCCGGTGGTCCGGGAGGCGGGGGCGAACGAGGTCACGGCGTTCGTGGGATCCATCCGCGAACGGGACCTCCTGGACCGGCTGTTCCGCGACCCCGACGCCCTCCAGGCCGACGTGGCCGAGGCCATGTCCCCGCCGTTGCCGATGGTGGAGTTCGACGATCCCCTGGACTCCGCGTTCTCTGCCCTGCAGTCGGGCACAGCCGTGCTCGTGGCGAAGGGCGACCAGGTCCTCGGCGTGCTCACCAGGAGCGACCTGCTGGAGTTCCTGGCCCACCGTCGCGGGCACCAGGGCTGAGCTGATCCGGCCGGTGCGCGCTCTGGGGGTCGACGTCGGGGTCCGCAAGGGCCTGGACCTGGTGCTCCTCGACGAGGCCGTGACCCCCGTGGAGACCGCGCGGCGGGTGGAGGTGGGGCGGCTCGGCTCGCTCATCGCGGAATGGGGGCCGGACGTCGTGGCCGTCGACGCCCCACCGGCCTGGGGCACGAGCAAGGGCTCCCGCCGCACCGAGCGGGAGCTCCGGCGGTTCGGCATCCAGTCCTACGGGACACCGGGACCCGGCGAACGCGAGGATCACCCCTTCTACGAATGGATGCGGGTGGGGTTCACGGTGTTCGCCGCCGCGGAGGAGGCCGGGTTCCCCCGGTACGGGAGCGGCCCGGTCCGGGGTCACGCGATCGAGGTGTTCCCCCACGCCACCGCGGTGACCCTGGCGGGCTGCCTGCCGCCGGCCGGTTCGTCGAAACGGGAGTTCCGGGAATCGGTGCTCCGGTCCCAGCTGGTGCCGGTGAAGGGGCTGCGGTCACAGGACCAGATCGACGCCGCGCTGGCCGCGCTGACCGGGATCCTCGCGCTGCGGGGCCGCTCCACGGCGCTGGGGGATCCGAAGGAGGGCGTGATCGTGCTGCCGGTGGCCGCCCTGCCGGCCCGGCCGTTCCGGCGGTGCCGCCCGGCCCCGGCCGGTCCGGACGCTCAACCGAGGTTCCCGGGGATGACCCCGTGCGCCTGCGGGGACCCGGCGTGCCGGGAGTCGACCAGCCGGGAGTTCGCTCCCGGTCACGACGCCAAGCGGAAGTCCATGCTGTGGGCCACGGCCCGGGAGGGCCAGGACGCCACCGACGAGCTGAGGAGGCGAGGATGGGAGCTCCCCCCGGAGATGCGATGACGGGCGACGAGGACGGCGAACGAACCGAGGGCTGGCGGTTCGAGACCCGCGCCATCCACTCCGGTCAGGACCCCGAGCCCGCCTACGGCGCGGTGAACGTGCCGATCTTCCAGACGTCCACGTACGCGCAGGAGGGCGTGGGGAAGCCCAAGCGCTACGACTACGCCCGCGGCGGGAATCCCACCCGGGAGGCCCTCCAGACCGTCCTGGCCTCGCTCGAGGGCGGGGCCCACGGCCTCTCGTTCTCATCCGGCATGGGCGCCGAGACCACCCTGCTCATGCTGCTGAAGCCGGGCGACCACGTGCTCCTGGCCGACGACGTGTACGGCGGCACCTATCGCCTCCTGGCCCGGGTCCTCGCCGACTGGGGGATCGCGTTCGACACCGTGGACATGACCAACCTCGATGCGTTCCGGGCCGGGGTCCGCGACTCCACGCGCATGGTGTGGGTGGAGACGCCGTCGAACCCGCTGCTGAAGGTGGTCGACCTGGCCCGGGCCGCCGACATCGCCCACGAGGCCGGCGCGTGGTGCGTGGTGGACAACACGTTCGCCACGCCGTACCTCCAGCGGCCCCTGGATCTGGGGTGCGACGTCGTCGTGCACTCCGTGACGAAGTACCTGGGCGGGCACTCGGACCTGGTGTCGGGCGCCCTGGTCCTGAACGACGCCGAGGCCGCCGAGCGCCTGGCGTTCCTGCAGAACGCCGTGGGGGCGGTGCCCGGGCCCATGGACTGCTACCTGGCCCTGCGCGGCGTGAAGACCCTGGCGCTGCGGATGGAGGCCCACTGCCGGGGGGCCCGCGCGGTGGCGGAGTTCCTCCGCGGCCACGAGATGGTCAAGCAGGTGTACTACCCCGGGCTGCCCGACGACCCCGGCCACGAGATCGCGTCGAGGCAGATGCGTGACTTCGGCGGCATGGTCTCGTTCCGGGCCGGCACCGACGAACGGGCCCGCCGCATCGCCGAGCGCACCCGATTGTTCTTCCTGGCCGAGTCCCTGGGCGGCGTCGAGTCCCTCATCGAGGTGCCCGGTCCCATGACCCACGCCAGCGTGGCCGGCTCACCGCTGGAGATCCCCGCCGACCTGGTCCGGCTGTCGGTGGGCATCGAGCACCCCGACGACCTGATCGCCGACCTCTCCCGCGCCCTGTCCTAGGCCCAGGGCTCAGCCGGCCCTGAGCTCCCCCGCCATGCCGGTGCCGTCGGGGTGGCCGTGGAACCGGCAGTAGAACGTGTAGGTGCCCGCGACGATGGCGTCGTCGATGGGATCGAGGTCAATGGTCTGGCCGGGTGCGACCTCGACATCGAGGGAACCCACCGGTGGCGGGCACCGTAGACTGCTCCGCATGACGCGGGCGGCGCTCGATCCCAAGGCTATGGAGCTCTCCGGTCGCCGGCGGGTGGCCAAGGGCCCGGACGAACGTCGGGAGGACATCCTGCAGGCGGCCCGGAGGGTGTTCGCGGGAAAGGGCCTGTCCGTCGCCACGATCTCCGACGTGACGGAGGCCGCCGGCGTGGCCAAGGGCACGTTCTACCTGTACTTCGACTCCAAGGAGGCCCTGCTGGGGGCCCTGAAGCAGCGGTTCGTGGACGACCTGGTGGCGCAGGCCCTGGGGCTGTACACCCGGGTGGGCCGGGACGACTGGTGGGCCCTGGCCGATGTCACCGTGGAGTCGATGGTGGACTTCCTGCTGGAGCACCGCGACCTCATCCAGGTGTTCGCCCGCGACGGGTTCCACCCGGAGAGCTCGGCGCTGTTCGGCGACGCCTCCCGCAAGCTCCGGAACATGTTCGCGGCCGGGATCAAGGCGGGGATGGAGACCGGCGCGTTCGACGTCACGGACCCCCTGATGACCGCGACGTTCCTGGACCACGCCGTCCACGGCACGATCGAGCACGCCGTCCTGTACGAGGGCGGGATCGACCGCGACGAGCTCGTCGCGGCGGCCAAGGACCTGCTGCGCCGGGTCCTGGGCCCCCGGCCGGCGGGGTAGCCGGGTGGTCCATCGGGCCCGCCGCTGGAGCGTGCTCGCGGCCCTGGCCCTGGTGGCCGGCTCCGCGGTCGGCTCCACCGGATCGAACGCCGCCGCACTGACCATGGCGGGCGGACCCGAGGTCCAGGTCGTGGTCCAGGCTGACTTCCCCACGAACATGGCGTTCGCGCCCGACGGGCGGCTCTTCTACACGGAGAAGGAGACCGGCCGGATCCGGATCGTCGAGCACGGGAGGGTCCTCCCTGATCCGTTCGCCACCCTCCACGTGGAGGGCGGGGGCGAGAGCGGGCTGCTGGGCCTGGCGCTGGATCCGGCGTTCCCCACCTCGCCGTACGTGTACGTGTACTACACGTCCGCGGACGACGGCCGGAACCACATCGCCAGGATCCCCGCCTCGATCTCCAGCACCGGAAGCGCCGGGAACACGGGCGGCGACACCGAGGACATCTTCACCCTGCTCCAGGCGACCGGGATCCACAACGGCGGCGACCTGGCGTTCGGCGTTGACGGGAAGCTGTACGCGGCGGTGGGTGAGACCGGCGACGACGGCCTGGCCCAGGACCCCAACAGCGTGGGCGGCAAGATCCTGCGGCTGAACCCCGACGGGTCGATCCCGGCCGACAACCCGTTCGGCCCGGACTCGCCCGTCGACGCCATGGGCATCCGGAACTCGTTCGGCCTGTGCGTCCATCCCGTGACCGGCGACCTGTGGGAGACGGAGAACGGGCCCGACCGGGACGACGAGATCAACCGGATCGAGGCCGGGAAGAACTACGGCTGGCCCGACCAGCTTGGCCCCGGCGGGGGCGACCGGTTCGTGGATCCCGTCCTCACGTTCCGCGACGTGATCGTGGTGACCGGATGCGCCTTCTACGACCAGGCCCTGTCGGCGGACTCCGTGGAACCGGTCCCGGGCGGGCAGCTCGTGTTCGGCGACTACCACCACGACCTGCACTCGGCGATCCTCCAGCCCCCGGACTTCCGGCTGGTGCAAGAGACGACGGTCGAGGCGTCGATGCCGAGCGGGATCACGGACGTCGAGGTGGGCCCGGACGGGAATCTCTACGTGGCCACGGAGGACGCGATCGAACGGATCGTGGGGGCCCGCGGCGTCCCGTTCACGCCGGCCGGGCCCGCGTCGCGGCCGCCCTCGCCGACCCCCAGCCCCTCCCCGCCGGGCTCCGGAGGAGGCGGCGGCATCGGCGTCGGGGGGATCGTGATCATCGCGGCCGCCGCGTTCCTGGTCGTCGACGGCGTGATCGTGCTCGTGGCCCGGCGCCGGAGGGCCCGCCGGACCCCGCCCCCCGGATAGCGCCGCCGACCCGTGGCGCGTCACCGCCGGGATGGGGCGATTCCGGCAGACGGCGAACGGCGGGCCGGGGCATCCGACCCGCCGTTCTCGCGTTCATGGAGCCGGCAGCCGCACCCGCCGGGGGGTCTTCCTACCGTGCGGCCAGGCCGACGGCGCCCGCGGGCAGCCCGCTCGCGCCGGCGACCGGCGTCAGGCTCCCGTCCCGGTGGATCCGGAAGGCACTGATGTCGTGCCCCGCGGAGTCGTTCGTGTACAGGAACTCGCTGCCGGCGGACACGGCCGCGTCGATCGGGGCGCCGCCCGTGTTCCCGGTCGTGCCGTCGGCGTCGAGCAACCGGACGGCGCCGTTCGGCCGGACCCGGTAGCCGGAGACACTGGCGCTTCCGGTGTTCGTCGCGTACGCGTACCGGCCGTTGGTGGTCACGACCACCCAGCACGCGGCGGTCTCGGTGGTGGGCACGCTGGCGCTGATCACGTGCAGCGCCCCGCCGTCCCCGATGTGGTACGAGGACATCGCGCTCGCGTCTTGGGCCCCGCCGAAGGCCTCGCTCACGAACAGCCGCTTCCCCCGGACGTCGAAGCCGAAGGGAGTCTGTCCCGCGGAGGGGTGGGTGGTCGGTCCGGAGGCGAGCCCCGATGCGCTCACCGTGTAGGTGTCGATGAGGTTCGTGGCCTTCTCCGTGACGATGAGGAGGCCGCCATTCGGGCTGAACTGCACCTGCGCCGGCCCCGCGGAATCCGCGGAGAGCGGCCGGGTGGACCCGGGGATGGCGTGGAGCCGGCCGTCGTCGCGGATCCGGAACCCGGTGATGTTGCCCGCGTTCGACCCGTCGCCCGCGTTCAGGACGTAGAGCAGGGTTCCCTTCACCGTGACGCTGATCGGAGTCACGCCGCCCGATCCGACGGTGTCGAGGTGGCTGAGGGTCAGGCCCCCGCCGCCAACGGAGAGGTCGGAGATCTGGTTCGACCCCGCATCCACGGCGAACAGACGGGTCCCCTTCAGCACAAGCGCCCCCTGGCTCCCGAGCCCGGCGCCCGTTCCGGTCCCGGTGGTGGGGAACGCGCCCGAGAACGCCAGCGAGCCGTCCGGCGCACGCTCGTACACCTGTACCGCGTTGCCGGCCGACTGGTTGGTCAGCACGTACACCGCGCCGCCGCCATCCGCCGCCGAGGCACTGGGCCCCTGGACGAACGCCACCGCGGCCAGCGCCACGGATGCCGCCGCGACGAGCAGTCGCATCCTCGATCGAAATCGCATCCGGTTCCTCCTCTCGGTCGTTGCTCGTTCGTTCGAAGCTGGCTCGAGACCCGTGTCGGCTCCGGCACCACCTCCCGTCCGTTCCGGCGGGCATCGACGAACCGAACGTAGAGGCGGGGGGATTGCGGGCCGCTTGCGGATTTCGGAACGGGTGATGAACGCGGCTCGAGCACCCGGCTGGTGAACAGTGGACCGCGGATGCGCCCGCGGCGGGTCAGGCCGAGGGGAGGGTGACGGCGAACCGGGCCCCGATGGGCTCCCCGCCGCCGGCCTCGATGGTGCCCCCCAGCGCTTCGACGATGCGCTTGCTGAGCGTGAGGCCGAGGCCGGAGCCGGGTTCGGCCCGCGCCGGGTCGCCCCGCCAGAACGGCTCCCAGATGTGGTCCCGGGCCTCCTCCGGGACCCCCTCACCGGTGTCCGCCACCGCCAGCAGGAGCGACCCGGGGCGCCGTTCGGCCTCGATCGTGATGGTGCCGTCGGGCGGGGTGTGACGGATCGCGTTCACCAGCAGGTTCTGGAGGACCCGGACCATGCGCGGCGAGCACCATGCCCCCGGCGCGGTGATGGCCGTCCGCACGTCGAGGCGCTTGGCGTCCGCGCCGGCCCGGCACGCCTCCAGCGCGGCGCGGATGACGTCCTCCACCCGGGCCCGCTGCGTCTCGCGTTCGATGGCCCCGGCGTCGAGCTGCACCAGCTCGAACAGGTCGTCCACCAGGGTGGACAGCGTTCCGACGGACCGGCGCATCTCCGCGGAGTAGCGGCGGAGCGTGGGGAGGTCCTCCACCACGCCCTCGTCGACGGCCTCGACCATGGCCCGGAGGCTGGCCAGCGGGGTCCGGAGGTCGTGGGACACCGCCACGACCAGGTCGCGGCGGCGCGATTCCACCTCCCGGACCCGTTCCACGGCCTGCTGGAGCCGGCCGGCCATCTGATCGAGGTCGGCGCCCAGTGAGACGAGCTCCCGCTCGGCGTCCAGCGGGCCGACCCTGGCCCCGAGGTCCCCCTCGGCCAGCGCCCGGGCGGTCCGGGCCAGGCGTCCGATGGCGGCGGAGGTCGACCGGCCCGCCACGAACGCGGCTCCCGCGCCGGCCGCGGCCGAGTAGGCCACCAGGACCGCCAGGGACACCACGTCGTGTCCATCCACGAACATCAGGGCGGCCAGCACGACGAGATTGGCCACCGCGGTCAGCGTCCCGATCATGGACACCGCCAGGAGCCGGCTGCGGACGCCGGCCCGGACGAGCAGGGGCCCGGTGGCGGCGACGGTCACCACGGTCACGACCGTGGCCGGGATCAGCAGCGCGGCCAGGTGGGCCAGGGCGGACCGGTGCATCCCGCTCGCCGCGCCGGCCGCCAGCGATGCGGCCGCACCTGCCACCGCGACGGCCAGGACCAGCGCGAGCGACCCCCACCGGACCCGGGCGCTCCCGGGTGGCCGCGACCCGGATCCGGCGCGGATCATGGGTCGAACCGGTAGCCGGCGCCCCACACCGTGACCAGGTGGCGCGGCGCGGAGGGAACGCGCTCGATCTTCTCCCGAACCCGGCGAACGTGGACCGTCACCGTGGAGGGATCGCCGTCGAAGGCGAAGTCCCACAGCTCGTCGAGGAGCTGGATCCGCGAGAACACGTGACCGGTGCGCGAGGCCAGGAGCAGCAGCAGGTCGAACTCCT
>DASWED010000113.1:0-17680 GCA_036394995.1 Actinomycetota bacterium | reverse complement strand
TCCGCGGCGCCTCCGGAGTCCCCGGCCACCACGGGCCTCCCCGCCGCGGCGGCCTCCAGGAACACGATGCCGAACCCCTCCACCTCGAGTCCCCCCAGGCGCGACCGGCAGGGCATCGCGAACACGTCGGCGGCGGCGTGGTACGCGGGGAGATCGGCGTCGGGAACCTGCCCGGCGAACGTCACCCCGGGGCCGTGGTCGGCGGCCAGGGCCCGGAGGCGGGCGGCGTCCGGGCCGTCGCCCACGATCAGCATCGCGGCGTCCGGCTCGCGCCGGCGGATCGCGGGGAGGGCCCGGATCAGCACGTCCTGGCCCTTGCGGGGCACCAGGCGGGAGACGCACACCACGAGGGGCCGTTCGGAGAGGCCGTGGCGGGCCCGGACCTCCTCCGCCCCCGGCGCATCCGGTCGGAACCCCTCCGCGTCCACCCCGGGCGGCAGCAGCGACACCGGAACGTCCCCGGGAACGGCCGTGCGGATGACCCGACCCGTGAACCGGCTCACGGCCAGCACGCGGCGGGCCCGCGAGGTGGCCGTTCGCAACAGGGCGTGGAACCCGGGCGCCAGCGCCAGCCAGTACTCGGTGCCGTGGGTGGCCACGACGTACGGGATGCCGTCCTCGGCGAGGGCCGGGCCGAGGAGGGCCAGGGGCAGCCCGTGGCCGAACAGCACCACCTCGGATCGGTGCTCCCGTGCCACCATGCGGACCTTCGTGGCCAGGTCGCGCGACGGCCACAGGAACGTCGTCGGGAACCGGTGGACGGGGAACGGCAGCGCGTCGTCGTGCTCACGCCAGCCGGGCCAGTTGGGGGCCAGGACCGCCACCCGATCCGGGGCGAGGTTTGCCGCGACGTTCCACACGTACTGCTGGACCCCGCCCACCCGCGGCGGGAAGTCGTTCGTCACGATCAGGGTCCGGGGAACCTCCATCGGCCGCCTATGCTGGCAGAACGATGCCGGTCTCGGATGGTGTGCGCGCGTTGGAGGAGGACCGGGCGTTCGTGGACCTGACCGGCTGGCGCGCCGTGGTCGTCAGCGGCACCGACGCCGTCCGGTGGCTGAACGACCTGGTCACGAACCGCGTCGACGACATCGGGGAGGGCCTCGTTCGCCGGTCACTGTTCCTCGACCGAACCGGGAGGATCCGGGCCGACGTCCTGGCCACCGCGCTCCCGGATGGCGGGGGTCTGTGCCTGGTACAGGACCCGGTCCAGGCCAGGCCGATCGACGAGCTGCTGGGGCCGTACGTGCTCTCCTCCGACGTCACGCTGGAAGACCGGACGGGAGACATCGGCGTCGTGGTGGTCGCGAACGGCGGCGATCCGGGGTCGCTGCTCCGGTTCGACGACGCCCATGGGGAGCCAGGCGATGCCGAGCGTCGGGGGAGCCTCCGCCGGCTCGCGGAACGGGACGCCCTCGTGGAGGCGTCGCTCCCGGACCTCGAGTTGGCGCGGATCCGGGCGGGGCTCCCGAGGTTCTGGGTGGACGCCGGAGAGGACGCCCTGCCGGCCGAGGCGGGGTGGGAGTGGATGATCGACCAGGCCAAGGGGTGCTTCCTGGGCCAGGAGTCGGTGGCGAAGGTGCGCAACCTGGGCCATCCCCCGCGTCCGGTGGTCGCGCTCGACGGTGAGGGCGAGGTCCTGCCGATGGCTCCGATCGTCGCCGGCGGCGAGGAGGTCGGCAGGGTGACCAGCGTGGCGCCGAACGACGCGGGGGGGACCGCCTGCATCGGCCGGATCCGGTGGGAGGCCCGCGAGGCCGAGCTCTCCACGGCCCAGGGCGTGCCGCTCACGGTTCGATCGGCCGGATAGAAACCCCCCGGCTCAGACCACCCCGCGCGACCGGAGGTCGGCCAGATCCCCTTCGGTGACGCCGACCTCGGCCAGGACCTCGGAGGTGTGCTCGCCGAACCCGGGGGCGGGGCTCAGACGCTGGATACGTTCGCCGTCCATGACGAACGGCGACGCCGGGCCCACCGCCCGGCTCCCGACCTCCGCGACGAGGCTCCGGTGGGCGATCTGGGGATCGGCGAAGGCCTCGCCGAGCGTGTTCACCGGCCCCACGCAGGCCTCCAGGCCATTGAGGCGCTCGAGCCACTCGTCGCGGGTGTGCTCGGCGAAGATGGCCTGGACCCGTTCGGCCATCCGGTCCTGTTCCTCGGGCGGGCCGAACTGCGTGTGGACGAGCTCGGTGACGCCGAGGGCGCCGCACAGGGCGGTCCAGAACTGGGGCTCGAGGGCGCCCACCGTGACGTACCGGTCGTCCGCGCACCGGTACACGCGGTAGCAGGCGTAGGCCCCCGAGAGCGGCATGCGTCCCCGCTCCGGCTCGGTGCCGGTGGCCAGGAAGCCGCCGGCATGGATCGTCAGCCACGACACCGCGCCGTCGGTCATCGAGGTGTCCACGAACCGTCCCCGGCCGGTCCTGTCGCGTTCCAGGAGCGCGGCGAGGATCGCGATGGCGGCGGCCATCCCACCCCCGGCCAGGTCGCCGACCTGCACGGCGGGGACCACCGGAGGCCCACCGGCCTGGCCGCTCAGCCCCAGCGCGCCGGCGTAGCCCATGTAGTTGATGTCGTGGCCGACGGCGTCGCGGTAGGGCCCGTCCTGGCCGTAGCCGGAGATCGCGCAGTACACCAGGCGCGGATTCACCTCGGCCAGCGCGGCGGGCCCGACTCCGAGTCGGTCCATGACCCCGGGGCGGAAGGATTCGACGAGGACGTCGTACGTCTCTGCCAGCCTCCGCAGGAGGTCGACGCCGGCCGGATCCTTGAGGTTGAGCGTGACGCTCCGCTTCCCCCGGTTCAGGGCGCGATGGGCGGCGCTCTCGCCGTCCACGATCGGCGGGGTCCACCGGATGTAGTCGCCCCGGCCGGGCTCCTCGACCTTCACGACGTCCGCCCCGAGGTCCCCGAGAAGGAGCGTGGCGTAGCCCCCCGGGAGGAGCCGGGTGAGGTCCAGGATCCGCACGCCGTCGAGGGGACCGCTCATGGGCTCCGTTCGGCCCCCGGAATCGGGACGTTCGTGACGAGGGGTCCCGAACGTCCTCCCCAGAACTGGGGAACTTCGCCCAGACCCCTTCCGTGAGGCTTGACGGGTGTGCTAGACATTGGTTCGGGAGCGCCCACTCTCCCCGGGATGGCGAACCGAGGTGGACTGTTGCTGAGGCCGGGCGGGATGGAGGAAGGCTTGCTCATGAACGAGACGCTGCTGGACGTCGACATGTCACGCCTCCCGAAGGACCCGATGCCACCGGATATGTGGCAGGACCGGGCGGCATGCTACGGCATCGATCCCGAGGTGTTCTTCCCGGCCTCCGAGGAGGACGCCGGCTTGGCCCTGTCCTACTGCGCGGCGTGCTCCATCCGCGACACCTGCCTGTCCTGGGCCCTGAAGAACCGCGAACGCTACGGCGTGTGGGGCGGCCTCACCGAACAGCAGCGCCGCCGCATCTCCCGCCACGTGGCGTAGCCCGCTAGCGCATCCTGGCGACGCCATCGCGCTGCTCACCCGAAGGACCCGGCCCCCTCGGGCAGCTGCCGCGCCGGAACTTCGCATGTCAGCCAACCATACGCACGCACGCGCGCGTGGACCTCTGACGTTCGGGTCCCGTCCCAGCTTGACCGTCGAACGCATGTTCGGTATCGTCGTGCACTTCCCGCGGCCCCGGGAGGTGGCGTGCTGCAGACGGTCGGGGAGCCCGAGCGGGCGACGGGGCTCGATCCCGAGACCCCACTGTCGGAGGTCACGTTCTGCATCGTGGACCTCGAGACGACCGGGGGGTCGCCGCGGGACTGCGCGATCACCGAGGTCGGCGCGGTGCGGTACCGGGGCGGGGAGCGGCTGGCGGTCCTGCAGACGCTGGTGAACCCCGGGGGGCCCATCCCGCGGTTCATCACGCACCTCACGGGGATCGACGACATCGCGGTCGGACCGGCCCCGGCCATCGAGGCCGTGCTCCCGGCCCTGCTGGAGTTCCTCGACGGGGCCGTGTTCGTGGCCCACAACGCGCGGTTCGACTTCGGGTTCGTCCGGGCGGCCTGCCGGGCGCTTGGGTACCCCGACCCGCCGGGGCCGCCGGTCTGCACCGCGAAGCTGGCCCGCCGGGTGGCCTGGGACGATGTCCCCAACGTCCGTCTGGCCACCATGGCCCGGTTCTTCCGCGCCGGCACCATGCCCACGCACCGGGCCCTGCCGGACGCGCAGGCCTGCGCCGACGTGTTCCACGGCCTGTTGGAGCTGGGCGGCCGGCTGGGGATCCTCACCCTCGGCGACCTCCGGGAGTCCATGCGGGCCCGGGGCCAACCGCACTACGCGAAGATCCGGCTGGCCGACCATCTCCCCCATGCCCGCGGCGTGTACCTGTTCCGCGACCGCCACGACCGGGTGCTGTACGTGGGCAAGGCCACCGACCTCCGGTCCAGGGTGAAGTCGTACTTCTACGGCGACGAACGGAAGCGGGTCCGGGACCTGCTGGCCCGCACGGAGCGGATCGAGGGCCGGCAGACCGGATCCGAGCTCGAGTCGCTCGTCACCGAGGCCCGTCTGATCGCCGAGCACGAGCCCCCGGCGAACCGGCGGGGCCGGACATGGCGGGGGTTCGCCTACCTCAAGCTGGACCTCGCCGAGGCGTGGCCCCGGATCAAGCTCGCCTCCCGTCCGGGCCAGCCGTCGCTCACGCCGGGCACCGCGGTCTACCTGGGCCCGTTCCGCAGCCGGGCCGCCGCCAGGGACGCGAAGGACGCCCTGGAGGACGTGGTGGCCCTCCGCCGGTGCACCCGGTCCATGGGCCGTTCGACCCGATTCTCCCCCTGCGTCCTGGCCGACCTGGGCCGGTGCGTCGCGCCGTGCGACGGGCGAGTGAGCCCCGAGCGCTACGAGGAGCTCGTCCGCGGGCTCATCCACTCCCTCTCCTCCCCGGGCGGGCTCCTCGTAGCGCTCGAAGCACGCATGACGCGCCTGGCCGTCCAGGAACGGTTCGAGGAGGCCGCGAACGCCCGGGACCGACTCCGGGCACTGGCGGAGGCCCTGGCTCGAGCCCGGCAGGAACGGTGGCTCACCGCTCCCGGCCGGCTGGTCCTGCGCGAGGCCCACGGCGCCACCGTCGAGCTCCGCGGCGGATCGCTCGTCACGGCAACCGGTGGGTCACCTGCCGGGCCGGGAGCGGCCGGGACGGCATCGGGCAGTCCCCCCCTCGACCCCGTCGGCTACCCAGCCCCGCCGGAGCGGGCCGACGAACTCGCCGCCGTCCGGACCCATGTGGCTCGCCACCCGCCCGCGCTCCTGCACACGGATGCCCCGCTCGACGAGCCCGTGGACGGTGGACGCGCCCTGGCCGCGCTCCTGGCCCGGCTCCGCGCCGCCGCCGACCCTCGCTGACGTGCTCGCGGTGCGATTCACGGTCACGGTCGAGGGACCTCGACCGCGAAACCCGTCCAGATCGACGGCCTCGGGTCACCGTGGGTGTAGGCCGCGGGAGCCCCCCGGCTACAATCGGTGTATGGAGAACGCCGTCATCCTCGAGGGCGCGCGCACGCCCATCGGCAACTTCCTGGGGTCCCTGGCCGAGGTCGCGACCGTGGACCTCGGGGTCACGGCCACCGTCGAGGCCCTCCGCCGGGCCAACGTGGAGCCCGCGGAGGTCGAGGAGCTCATCTTCGGCCACGCCAGGCAGGCCGGGAACGGCCCGAACACCGCCCGGCAGGTCGCGTACCGGAGCGGCATCCCCCAGGAGGCGCCCGGCGTCACCGTGAACATGGCCTGCGGCTCGGGCACCCGCGCAGTCCAGCACGCCGCCGAGCAGATCATGCTGGGGAACGCCTCGGTGGTCGTGGCGGGCGGCATGGAGAACATGTCCCGGACGCCGTTCCTGATGGACCGGATGCGGTTCGGCTACCGGATGGGCAACGCCACCGTGGACGACGGGATGTACCGCGACGGGTTCCTGGATCCGCTGTCGGGCTGCGTGATGGGCGAGACGGCTGAGAACCTGGCCCGGAGATACGGCATCCCCCGGGAGGAGCAGGACGAGTTCGCGCTGGCGTCCCAGCGCAAGGCCGAGGAGGGGCGGGAGCGCCGGGCCAGGGAGATCACGCCGGTCGAGGCCCCCGGGCGCAAGGGCGAGACGGTCACCGTGACCGACGACGAACATCCCCGGGCCGGCACCTCGCTCGAGACCCTGGGGAAGCTGAAGCCGACGTTCGCCACGGACGGGACCGTGACCGCCGGTTCGTCGTCCGGGATCACCGACGGCGCCGCATCCATGGTGCTGATGAGCGAATCGCGGGCCGCGTCGGAGGGTCGGGAGCCGCTGGCCCGCATCGTCGCCTACGCCAGCGCCGGCGTGGACCCCGCGTACATGGGCATCGGGGTGGTCCCGGCCACGCGCAAGGTGCTGGAGAAGACCGGGCTGTCGTTGCAGGACTTCGACGTGATCGAGCTGAACGAGGCGTTCGCCGCGCAGGTCCTGGCGTGCGACCGGGAGCTGAAGCTCGACCACGACAAGCTGAACCCGAAGGGCGGCGCGATCGCGCTGGGACACCCCATCGGCATGACCGGGGCCCGGATCGTGCTGACGGCGGCCTACGAGCTGCGCGAACGCGACCTGTCGCTCGCGCTGGCCACGCTGTGCATCAGCGGCGGCATGGGCATGGCGGTCGTGCTCGAGCGGGCCTGAACGCAGGCGGGGACGAACCGACGAGGGTCTGGACGAGGCGGGAGGGCGACGTGGTCAACGCGGTGGTGCTGGTGCAGTGCGAGATCGACGAGATTCCCGAGGCCGCCCAGGCCATCGCCGACATCCCGGGCGTCTCGGAGGTCTACTCCGTGGCAGGCGAGTACGACCTGGTGGTGATCATCCGCGTGGCCGACCACGACGACCTGTCCCGCGTGATCCCAGAGGGCGTGGCCAAGGTCCACGGCGTGGTCCGAACCGAGACCCTCATCGCGTTCCAGGTCTACTCGAAGCACGACCTCGACCGCCTGTTCAGCATCGGCT
This sequence comes from Actinomycetota bacterium, assembly GCA_036394995.1. Classification (GTDB taxonomy): domain Bacteria; phylum Actinomycetota; class UBA4738; order UBA4738; family JACQTL01; genus DASWED01. The sequence continues at coordinate 10,685 of DASWED010000113.1, read as the reverse complement.
TCGACGAGGGCCAGAGCTAACTCGAGGACCAGACGGCGGCCCCCGGCTTCGCCAGGCGATCCATGAGCCCTCCCGGGACCTCATGCGGGGTCGACGGCGATGCACAGGGCGGTGCGAGCCCAGTGGCTCATTGGGTCGCCTTCGTGCCAGTTCTGGTACTTGGCGGCGAGGAGCTTCCGGGCCGATTCGTCCTCGGCGGGGACCTCCAGCAGGCGCGCGGTTCCCGGGTGCTCCTCGTTCGCCGACGAACCGACGCGAACGCTCACGCGAGGGTCCACCAGCAGGTTGCGGACCCAGTCGCTGCGGTCGGCGCCGCCGGAGAGCAGGTAGATGGCCCGGGCGTCCTCGGGCATGGCGAACCAGATCTCGATCGTGTGGGGGTTGCCGGTCCGGCGGCCGGTCGTGGTCAGGTAGCAGTAGGCCTCGCCGGCCGCGTCCGGCGGGAAGCCGGCCACGGTCCTACCGGATGGCCCAGATCACGAGCCCGACGACGACCGCGATGGCCGACACGAGCATGATGATGTCGCCCTTGCGGACCTTGCCGGGCTGCATGGCGTTGAAGCCCATCGGCTACCCTCCGGCCGGCTCGGGGAGCCGGTAGTACTGGCGGAACCGCTCCTCCGACAGCCAGTAGATGTGCTGGCGAACGGTGGAAGCATACGTGCGGGCCTCGGCCTCGTCGGAGCAGGGACGCTCGGAGACCTCGCTCCCCGTCGGATCCAGGATCACCACCCGCCAGCCGGTCCCGGCGCCGTCGTCCACCCGCACCACGTACGCGTTGTCGTCGAGCACGACGCCTCAGACCCGGTCGGCCGCGCGAACCTGAGCGGGAAGGACGTCGGCCCTGGAGCGGAGCGCCTCGAGGTGGGACCGGATCCGGGCGAGCACCGAGTCCTCGTCGATCACCAGGGCGGGGTTCATCCCGGCCAGCTTCTCCAGGGCCCCCTCCAGGGCGCTGCCGGCGCGTTCGGCCAGGTCGAGACCCTCGGCCAGCACCGCCGTGTAGTGGGGCTGGAACGGCTTCCCGCAGTTCGGGCAGTGCCCACCCCAGTCGAGCACCTGCTGCACCATCCAGTCCTTGCCGCAGTTCCGGCACGTCCCTCGGATCTTCACACGGTCTCCTTGTCGGTCTGTGCTTCGGCGGCTGCGGCTGCCTCGCGGCGGCCCTCCAGGAGCTCGAGGACCCGGTCGGCCAGCGCGAACGGGTCGGCGGGCTTCACGAACCATGCGTCGGCCCCCGACCACCGGGCCAGCCAGGCGTCGTGGGGGCGGTCCAGCAGGATCACGATCACGCCCTCGTAGCCGGGGATGGAGTCCCGGAGGTCCTTGGCCATGGAGAAGGCGCCCGCGCGGGACTGGATCTCGTCGGCCAGGATCACGTCGGGGTGCTCCCGGCGGGCCAGGAGCGCCCCCCGTTCCCCGTTCGGGGCCTCCAGGAACTCGACCCGCTCGCCGAGGCGACGGCCGAGCCCGGCCACGGTCAGGCGCATGGACTCCTTCACGGACTCGGAGGCGGATGTGAGCAATACTTTCACGGCCCCGCATTGTACTCAGGGTCGCATCGGCGCCCGCCGGGAAGTGCGTGGGCGGCGGCCTCGAGGGCCGGTCCCCGCGGGCAGAGGGAGGAACGGTGGACGAGAAGCTCGGACAGGTGACCGTGGCCGAGTTCGTCGGCACGTTCGCGCTGGTGTTCATCGGGGCCGGCTCGGTGATCATGGCCCCCTCGACCGGGAGCGGCCTGGTCGGCGTGGCGCTGGCCCACGGGATCGTGCTCGCCGTGATGGTCTCGATCCTGGCCCACATCTCCGGCGCCCACTTCAACCCCGCGGTGACCGTGGGGGTGTGGGTGACCGGGAACATCCGGACCCTCCTGGCGGGGGTCTACATCGCGTCGCAGCTGGCCGGAGCCGTCGCCGCCGGCCTGGTCTTGCGGGCGCTGTACCCGGAGTCGGCGTGGCGAACGGCCAACCTCGGGGCCCCGGGCCTGGGATCGGGGGTGTCGTCGGGCCGGGCCGTGCTGCTCGAGGCCATGCTGACCTTCTTCCTGGTGTTCGCGGTGTACGGAACCGCCGTGGACGACCGGGGGCCGTTCACCAAGCTGGCCGGGCTCCCCATCGGCCTGGTGCTCACGTTCGACATCCTCGCGGGCGGCCCGCTCACCGGCGCGGCCATGAACCCGGCCCGGGCGTTCGGGCCGATGCTGGCCGGGGGTCACTGGAACGACTGGTGGGTGTACTGGATCGGTCCGGTCGGGGGCGGGATCGTGGCGGCCGCCGTGTACTGGTTCGCGTTCCTGGACGGGCGGGAGAAGCTCATCTCGTCGCGGAAGTCCGAGCACCCCATCGGCGGGCCCACCGAGTCCGAATGGAGCGACGAGCCGGCGTAGCTTCCTACGGGAGCTCCGGCCGGGCCCGTTCGACGATCCGGTTCGTATCGGTTCCCGGCGGCAGCGTGCCGAACGCCAGCCCCCGGTCGCCCTCCAGGCGTGAGGTGACGAACGCGGACGCCACGGCCGGGTCGGCGAACCGGACCACCAGCGAGCCCTGGAACGCCAGCGCCATCCGCTCGACCAGCCGCCGGGCCCGGTGCTCGATGCCATCAGTGTCGGCCAGCTCGTCCCTGAGTTTGCCCGCGTACGCGTCCAGGCGGGGGTCGGCGCCCTCCGCCGCCTCGATCTCGGCGAAGAACAGCTCGGTGGCGTCCGGGCTCTTCGACATGGCCCGGAGCACGTCGAGGGCGATGACGTTCCCGGATCCCTCCCAGATCGAGTTCAGCGGGGACTCCCGGTACAGCCGGGGCATCCCCGAGTCCTCGACGTAGCCGTTGCCCCCCAGGCACTCCAGCGCCTCGGCCACGTGCGGAGGCGTTCGCTTGCAGATCCAGTACTTGGCCACCGCGGTGGCCAGTCGGGAGAACGTGCGGGCGTCCTCGTCGCCGGCCCAGGCCTCGTCGTACGAACGGGCCAGGCGGAGTGCGGTCAGCGTGGCCGCCTCGGACTCGACGGCCAGGTCGGCCAGGACGTTCTGCATGAGGGGTTGTGCGGCGAGGAGACGGCCGAACGCGCTCCGGTGCGCGGCGTGGTGGGTGGCCTCGGCCACGGCCCGGCGCATCAGGCCGGTCGAGCCCAGCACGCAGTCCAGGCGGGTGTGGTTCACCATCTCGATGATCGTGGGGACGCCTCGCCCCTCGGGCCCGACCAGGCGAGCGTACGCGCCCTGGAACTCCACCTCCGAGGACGCGTTCGAACGGTTCCCCAGCTTGTCCTTGAGTCGCTGGATGTGGAACGCGTTCCGGGTGCCGTCCGGGCGCCACCGCGGGAGCAGGAAGCACGAGAGCCCCCCGGAGGCCTGGGCCAGGACCAGGAACGCGTCGCACATGGGGGCGGAGCAGAACCATTTCGACCCGTGGAGCTCGTACTCGCCGGCCTGTCCGACCGGCTCGGCCCTCGTGGTGTTGGCCCGAACGTCCGAGCCGCCCTGGCGCTCCGTCATGGCCATCCCGGAGAGCGCGCCGGCCTTCTCGGTCACCGGCACGGAGGCCGGGTCGTATTCGAACGAGGTCAGCCGCGGTTCCCATTCGGCCTGGACCGACGGCTCCAGGCGGAGGGCGGGGATGGCCGCGTACGTCATCGACAGCGGGCAGCCGAAACCCTGCTCGGCCTGGGACAGGAGGATGAATGCGGCCGCCCGGGCCACGTGCGCACCCGGGCGGGGCTCCCTCCAGGGCAGGGAGTGGAGACCGTGCTCGACGCCGGCCTGCATCAGCCGATGCCAGGCCGGGTGGAACTCCACCTCGTCGATCCGGTTGCCGTAGCGGTCGTGGGTCCGCAGGACCGGGGTGTGGGTGTTGGCCAGGCGCCCCCACTCGAGCGCGTCGCCCCCGGCCAGCTCGGCCACGGCGCGGTTGCGCTCCTCGGCCCATTCCGCGCCCTCCCGCCTCGACCCCTCGAACAGCGCGACGTCCTGCCCGAACGGGTCGTACCCGACGAGCGGCGGCGGCTGGTTCGGGCCGTGATCGGTCGGGTTCACGCCGCCCAGTGAATCGCGCCCGGTGACCCCTTGGCAACCTGGGGCCGGATGGCGCAGTCTGATGGGTGGAGATGGCACCGACGCGCGAGGGCCCCGCAGTGGCGGCGTTCCTGGTGCTGGTCGCGCTCGCCGTGACGCTTTCCCTCGCCACGCGGGAGAGCGCTTCCGTGGCACGAGCCGGGCCGGGCTCTCCGAGCCAACGCCCATCGCCGGCCGATGCCGCGCCGGCTCCCACCTCGATCGATTCCAGCCCGGTGAGCTCGCCCTCGCCCCTCCCCCAGCGCGCCGGCCATGGGGGCGTCTGCGGGCGGGCCGGGATCCCGGTGTTCCCGGGCAGCACGCCGACGGAACCGTTGAGGGTCGGTCCACGGCTGCTGTCGGCGCTCAGCCGGAGGGCGGACCTGCCCGACCTCCACCGGGTGCAGTGGATGGTCCCCGGGCCCGACGCGTTCCATTTCGACGGCGGCCGGGACCTGTGGTCGTTCTACGGCAGCCGGATGCACGCCGTGTACTTCTGGAAGATGACCTCGCACCTCCGCTCGGTGTTGGGGGTCCGCACCCACGGCGAGGTGGACATCGACCCGCTCCTGTACGTCGGGCCCGTCGGCGCGGCGCTGATCGGACCGGGGGCCGACCCCCGGCTCACCCTCCTCTGCTGAACGGCGGCTCAGTACTTCGGCTTGGCGGTTGGACCGCGCCAGGGGTGGCCGATGGCGTGCTGCCAGCAGTACGGATTCGGGTTGTATGCGGACAACTTGATGCCACAGACGCGGCAGTGGCGAGCCTCGCCGGGGCGGCCTTCGCTCTGCTCCGGTTCGGGGTCCTCGACGTCCTGCGTGCGTCTGGACAGCTGGGCGCTCCCTGGTCGTCTCGCCGCGGGGCGGCTCGAAGTGCCGGGGATACTAGCACCGGCTTCTATCGCAGAGAAGACCCTGATGTGTCCTCGTTCGCCCGAAACCGTGCGTGGGCCGCCGGGGTCGGGCCGCGATGGCCCGGGCCCGGCGGCACCCGATTGCTCGAACCCCTGAGAAGATGCCGGACCGTGGACGGCGCCTATCTCGACCACCACACGCCCACGCCGCTGCACCCGGCGGCGCGTGAGGCGCTGATCGAGGCCCTGGATCGGTTCGGCGATCCCCTGCGCTCCCATGCCGTGGGGCGGGAGGCCGACAACGCCCTCGAGGACGCCCGGGACCGGGTCGCGGCGGCGATCGGCGCGCAGCCCGGGGAGATCCTGTTCACCTCCGGAGGAACGGAGTCCGTCGCGCTGGCGGTGTGGTGGCTCACGAGGGCCCGCGGGGAGGGGCGAGTGGTGACCTCGGCCGTCGAGCACCCCGCCGTGCTCGGCGCCGGGAGGGCGCTGGCGGACCAGGGGTTCGAGGTCGTGCAGGCACCGGTCGACCCCGAGGGCAAGCTCGACCTGGATCGCTACCTGGACCTCGTTCGATCGCCGGGAACGGTCCTGGCGTCCGTCCAGCACGCGAATCACGAGGTGGGAACCCTCCAGCCGGTTGCGGAGGCCGCGTCGCTGGCGCATGAAGCAGGTGCCGCGTTCCACACCGATGCCTGCCAGACGGTGGGCCACCTTCCGGTGGACGTTCGAAGCCTGGAGGTCGACCTGCTCTCGCTGTCGGGCCGAAAGTTCGGTGGCCCTCCCGGCGTCGGGACGCTGTTCGTTCGCACCGGAGTGACCCTCCCCGTCCGGGAGGGCGACGACCGCGAGCGCCGCCGACGCCCCGGCGCGCCGAACCTCCCCGGCATCGTGGCCATGGCGGCCGCGCTCGATGCGGCCAGCGCCGAGCTCTCCGATGAGGCCGGCCGCCTGTGGGCGCTGACGACCCGCCTCCGGGCCGGCCTGGAGGCCATCGAGGGCGTCAGCCTCCACGGCCACCCCACCCAGCGAACGCCGCACCTCGTGTGCTGGTCGGCCGAGGGCGTGGACCCCGAGGCCCTGTTCGAAGCCCTGGACGAACGAGGCTTCCGCCTGGACGCCGGCTCCGTCGCCACCGGCTCCGTCGACGAGCCCTCCCCCGTCCTCGAGGCCATGGGCACACCCGACACCATCGCGTTCCGCATCGGCTGCGGCCGCGACACTACCGAAGAGGTCGTAGATCGCCTCTTGACCGAGCTCCGCCCCCTCATCGCCGAGCTCCAACACTTCGAACAGACCAGCCGCAGGTGATCACCCCAGGCCCAGCCCGTCACGATCAACGGGCTCACCCAGAGCGGCGCCGCCCCGGGGCACCTCCGGATCGTGATCAACGGCTCGAAGCTGGGATCGGCCGGGGAGGGGATCAACCTGGCCACGCACAACTCGGTGATCCGCGGGCTGGTCATGAACGGCTTCGGCGACACCGCGCTCGCCCTGTCGGGTGGCGGCGTCGGCCACAACGTCGTGGCCGGGAACTACTTCGGGACGGACGTGACCGGGACGAACGTGGTGGCGAACCAATTCGACGTCCTCGTGATCTCACAGCTGAACACGATCGGCGGCTACAAGCCCAGGGACCGCAACCTCCTGGACGGCGCCACGTACAGCGCCGTGGACGTCACCAACTACGGGAACACCGTCCCGGGCAACTACGTCGGCGTTGACGTCACCGGGACGAAGCCGGTTCCGAACAACGTCGGCGTGGAGCTCGGCGGCGCGACGCTCGCGCAGGTCGGGGGCTCCAACCGAGCACCATGTTCACGATCGAGGTCCGGTTCGGCGCCGCCTGCGACAGCTCCCACCACGGGGAGGGGCGGACACTCCTCGGCACCCTGAAGGCCACGACGGACGACGACGGGAAGGCCGACTTCGCCAAGACGTTCACGAAGCTGGTGCCGACGGGCGACGCGGTGACCGCGCTGGCAACGGGGACCCGCGATACGTCCGAGTTCTCCCGCTGCCGCACGATGGCGTAGCTCCTCGGGGCGGGAGCTACTTCACGACCCAGGTGTCGCCGCCGGTCAGGAGCTTGGCGAGGTCGCCCTGGCCGAGCTTGGCGGTGGCCTGGTCGATCTGGGCGTCCATGGCGTCGCCGTAGACGGGGCGGGAGATATCGCGGAACACGCCGATCGGCGTGGGCATGGTCGGCCGGGTGGCCAGGTGCGCCAGCTGGAAGGCCAGCGTCGGGTCGTCGGCGTGGGCGTCGTGGATGACGATCTGCTCCTGTGCGGTGGACTCGGTCTCGGCGATCTCCAGGCGGCCGTTCTCCCCCACCTTCACGCACCGCTTCCCCTCGTCGAAGATGACCGGCTTCCCGTCCTCGATGCGGATCTGGTTGTGGACCGCGCCGGCACCCTTCTCGCGGAGGGCGTCGAACGCACCGTCGTTGAACACGTTGCAGTTCTGGTAGATCTCGATGAACGACGTGCCGCGGTGCTGCGCCGCCGCCCGGAGCACCGACGTGAGGTGCTGTCGGTCGTTGTCGATGGTCCTCGCCACGAACGACCCCTCCGCCCCGAGGGCCAGCGCCACCGGGTTGAACGGGTGGTCGAGCGAGCCGAACGGCGTGGACTTCGTGACCTTCCCCTCCTCGCTGGTCGGCGAGTACTGGCCCTTCGTCAGCCCGTAGATCTGGTTGTTGAACATGAGGATCTTCAGGTTCACGTTCCGCCGAAGCGAGTGGATGAGGTGGTTCCCGCCGATCGAGAGTGCGTCGCCGTCGCCGGTGATCACCCACACCGACAGGTCCCGCCGGGTGGTCGCCAGGCCCGTCGCGATGGCCGGGGCCCGGCCGTGGATGCCGTGCATCCCGTACGTGTCCATGTAGTACGTGAACCGGCCCGAGCAGCCGATCCCGGAGACGAACACGGTCTGGTGCGGGGGAACGCCCAGCTCCGGCATGAACGACTGCACGGCCGCGAGGATCGCGTAGTCCCCGCATCCGGGGCACCACCGGACCTCCTGGTCCGAGGTGAAGTCCTTCTTGGTCAGCGTCAGGGGCCCGGTGGGAGGACCCGCTGCCGCCGGCCGCCCGCTCCCGTTGCCGTTCCCGCCGTGCACGGCGCCCGTCACGTGAGCCTCCTCACGATCTCCTGCTCGAGTTCCTCGGTGAACATCGGCTGGCCCTCCACTTTCGAGTATCCCTCGGCCGGGACCAGGAACTCCGCCCGGATGACCTTCAGGAGTTGCCCGGTGTTCAGCTCGGGGACCAGGACCTTGGGGTAGCGCGCCAGGACCTCGCCGATGTTGCGGGGCAACGGGTTCAGGTGCCACAGGTGGGCGAACGCCACCTTCCGCCCCTCGCCCCGGAGCCGGCGGACGGCGGCCCGGATGGCCCCCAAGGTGGAGCCCCAGCCCAGCACGAGCAGCTCGGCGTCCCCCGTCTCGTCGTCGACCTCCAGCGGCGGGATGTCGTCGGCGATGCCGGCGATCTTCGCCGCCCGCAGCTCGGTCATCCGCGCGTGGTTCTCCGGCGAGTACGAGATGTTCCCGGTGCCATCCTCCTTCTCCAGCCCACCCACGCGGTGCTCCAGCCCGGGGGTGCCGGGCAGGGCCCACGGCCGGGCCAGGTACTCGTTCCGAAGGTAGGGCATGAACCCGTCGGGGGTGTTCGGCTCGGTGGCGAAGTCGGGATCGATGACCGGCAGCGTGTCCAGGTCGGGCAGCAACCACGGCTCGGAGGAGTTCCCCAGGTACGTGTCGGACAGCAGGATCACCGGCGTGCGGTACTTCACCGCGATCCGCACGGCCTCGATGGCCACGTCGAAGCAGTTCGACGGGGTGGATGCCGCCACCACCGGCAGCGGCGACTCGCCGTGGCGCCCGTACAGGGCCTGCAGGAGGTCCCCGGCCTCGGTCTTCGTGGGCATCCCGGTCGAGGGGCCGGCCCGCATGACGTCCACGATGATCATGGGCAGCTCCAGCATCACCGCCAGCCCGATGGTCTCGGTCTTGAGGTCGAGCCCCGGGCCGCTGGTCCCGGTGACGCCCAACGAACCCCCGAACGCCGCCCCCAACGCCGCGCCCGCCGCCGCGATCTCGTCCTCGGCCTGCAGTGTCCGCACCCCGAAGTTCTTCCGTCGGGACAGCTCGTGGAGCAGCTCGGAGGCCGGCGTGATCGGGTACGACGCGTAGAACAGCGGCAGGCCGCTGCGGACCGACGCCGCGATGAGGCCCCACGACAGCGCGGTGGCCCCGCTGACGTTGCGGTACAGGCCGGGGGCAGCCTGGAACGGCTTGACCTCGTAGGAGTGCGCGAACAGCTCGGTGGTCTCGCCGAAGTTGTAGCCGGCCTTGAACGCGGCGAGGTTCGCCTCCTTGATGTCCTCCTTGCCCGCGAACTTGGCCTCGATCCAGCGGATCGTGACCTCGGTGGGCCGGCCGAACATCCAGGACACGAGCCCCAGCGCGAACATGTTCTTGGACCGCTCGGCGTCCTTCTTGCTGATCTCCAGACCCTCGGTCGCGCGCACCGTGATCGTGGTCATGGGGACCCGGAACAACTGGTAGCTCTCCAGGGACCCGTCCTCCAGCGGGTTCTCCGCGTACCCGGCCTTCTCCAGATTCCGGCCGATGAACGCGTCCTCGTTGACGATGAGCGTCCCGCCCTTCTCCAGGGCCCCGATGTTCGTCTTCAGCGCGGCCGGGTTCATCGCGACGAGCACGTTCGGGCGGTCCCCCGGCGTGGTGATGTCCCGCGAAGCGAAATGGATCTGGAACGCCGACACACCGGCCAGCGTCCCGGCGGGCGCCCGGATCTCCGCCGGGAAGTCGGGCAGCGTGGCCAGGTCGTTGCCGAGGATCGCGGTAGCGCTGGTGAAGCGGTCGCCCGTCAACTGCATGCCGTCGCCGGAGTCCCCGGCGAAGCGCACGACGACGCGCTCACGCTCTTCGACGGTCTTCGGGCTCATCTCGAGTGTGGCCCGCCGTTGGAGCGGGGCCTCCCTCCGACATCGATGGTAGCGCGTCCGCGAACCGATCAGAGGCCCGGCGTAGCATTGCCCCATGCCAGGCCGCGACCTGCCGCCGCTCCCCGCCGAGGGGATCGACGCCGCGCTGGCGCCGTTCGGTACGAGCCGGGGGCTCCCGTCGGAGGCATACCGGTCCGACGACGTGTTCGCGTGGGAGATGCGGCACCTGTTCGAGGTGTCGTGGACCTGCGTCGGACGGTCCGAGGACCTGGCGGATGCGGGGTCGCGCCGGGCCGCGGACGCCGGGGGCGAGCCCGTGCTTCTGGTGCGGGACGGCCACGGGCGGCTGCGCGCGTTCTCCGACGTCTGCCGGCACCGAGGGCACCTCCTGGCCGAGCCGGGGGCACCTCCCTCCGTCGGGAAGGCGGTGGTGTGCCCGTACCACGGATGGACCTACGGGCTCGACGGGTCGCTGGCGGGCGCCGCGTCCATGCGCGACGTCCCCGAGTTCGACCCGGCGGCGCACCCGCTCCCCGAGTTCGCCGTGGAGGAGTGGGCGGGATTCGTGATGGTGAACGTCTCGGGCGACGCTCAGCCCCTCGAGGAACACCTGGGGGCAATGCGCGAGATGGTCGAACCGTGGGATCCGGCCGGGCTCCGGGCCGCGGTCCGTGAGGACTACGACGTCGCCGCGAACTGGAAGACGATCTCGGAGAACTACCACGAGTGCGACCACTGCTCGAACATCCATCCCGCGCTGTGCCGGGTCTCGCCGCCGGACTCCGGCGCGAACCTGGACCCCGACGGCGCGTGGGT
>DASWED010000112.1:0-66953 GCA_036394995.1 Actinomycetota bacterium | reverse complement strand
GCGTTCCGCGGATGGGCCCGATCAAACCCCATTCACTTTTCCCCGGAGCAGGGTGTTCTCGATGGCGAGCTCCTTCAGGGCCCGCGACGTCCGCTCCACCTCGGCCTCGAGCTCCGCCACGTGGGCGTCCTTGCGGGGGCGGCCCGGTCCCCGGGCGAACGCCTCCGTCGAGGCATCGCGGGCCCGGTCCCGGATCGCTCGGAGCTGCCAGGGGGTGATGCCCCACCGCCGGCACACCTCCGCGTCGGTCGAGTTCTTGCGCGAGGACTCCAGGAACACCTGCCACTTCTGCTCTGGGGTGAGGCGCTTGCGCCGCTGCACTCGGTCCTCCATCGCGTCCCCTTCCCGGGTGTGTACCACCCTGGTCGAGGAGGGCGCCAGCGGAGGACCTGGACGTGTGGGATTTCCCGGCGGTCAAAGCGGGCGGAAGGTCAGACGCAACCCAGAAGCTCGGCGACGTCGGTCCATGCCCTCGACCAGATGCACTGCTCCTTGAGCGTCCGGATGAACCGCTCGGCGCACCCGTTGCAGGGCGGCTCCCCGACGAAGGCCGGGGAGTCGGCGATGCCCAGCCACCGGAGCGCTCCCTGGAAGTGCCCTGAGGTGTACTGCGAGCCCCAGTCGTGGCGGCAGGCGATGCCCCGGGCGACGTCCGGTCCGATCTCGCCGAAGCGGTCCCGGACCGCCGCGTAGATGGGCTCCACGGCGGCGAACCGGTCCCCTCGGGGAGCGACCTCCGCCCAGGCCTCGGCCGTGGCGTGGTCGACACAGACGAACGCCCACACCCATCCGTCCCGCAGGGTGTAGACCATGGTGGAGTCGGTGCCCCAGATGATGTTCGGGGCTGACGGGATGATCGTGCCGTCGTGGGCCCGGGGACGCCGCCGGCCTCTGGTGCGCTGGGGAGCGAGCAGACCCGCCTCCCGCATGATCCTGAGCACGCGCTTGCGCCCCACCCGGATGCCGTGCTCGCGGCGGAGGCGGGCGGTGACCTTGCGGTGGCCCTCGCCTGAGAACGGGGAGGACCGGATGACCTCCCGGATCTTGGCGAGCAGCTCCTCATCGGTGAGCTCGGTGCGAGGACCACGCTTGAGCGGGATCACCGGGCACAACGTCCTGGCCGCCCTGGCGTACACCGTCGAGCGGGAGCACCGAGCACACGGCACACCGTGGCGAGGGGCGCTCCGGTCTCGGCCATCACCTCGGCCGCCTCCCCCGGGGATCTGGAGCCCCCTTTTTCGGGTTCTCCTCACCTTTCCGATCCTCCTATCGGCGTCAAGCCGAAGGGGTACTGCGGCTGACACTCTGCACGCCGCCGGGCCGAGAGTCTTCCATGAGGACCGCGAATATCTCCCGAGCGACGTAGCGCTTTAGGCAGCGGATGATCTCGCCTTTTGACTTGCCCTCGGTGGTCCGGCGCTCGAGGTAGGTGATGGTCGGCCCGTGGCGCTGACGAAGCCTGACCATCACGATCCGCCACAGTGCCTCGTTTGCCTTCCGATCTCCGCCACGGTTCAGCCGGTGCCGTTTGGTCTTTCCCGAGGAGGCCTCGAGGGGCGAGGAGCCGCAGAGCATGGAGAAGCTGGACTCCGAGCGGAGGCGGTCGGAGTTGTCGCCGGCTCACCCACGGGAACCTGAGGAGTCCCCTTTTTCGGGTGGCCGCCAACAGGATCTCGTTCTCCAGCGTGAGCTCGCCGATCTTGCGCTCGGCCTCCTTCAGCCGGCGGTCCTCGGGGGCGAAGGGGCGGGCCTTCAGGCCCTCCAGACCCCCCGCCATGAACTCATCCCGCCACGCCGCCAGGCGGTGGGCCTCCACCCGGAGCTCGCGGGAGACCTCATCGAGGTCCTCTCCGCGGAGCAGCCGCATCACGGCGTCCGCCTTGCGTCTTGCTGACCAGCCAACCTCTTTGCCAGTGCCCTCCTCGACCACCGACAACCTCCCCGTCCGGTCCATGGCCGCGCACCCTCCATTGTCTTATCGGGTGTCCAGCAGAACCGGGAGCGATGGACAGGTGAGTACACTCCTCGCGACCCTCGATTCGTCACGCAAGGAGTCGACGAGGCTGCTCACCGCGGATACCAAACGTGGCACCGAGAGGTGGACGTCGAGGTGGTTGACTGGCTCAGTCGCAACCCGAACGCCACAAACGTAGAGTTTCGCGCAATTCTTGCGTGAAGTCTATGGAAGACCCGAATTGGCCGCCAGGTTCCCAAATGGCTTCTGACCACATGTCGACATTCTACGTAGTCGGCCCCGACATACGATCTTCTAGTGACACTGAGTTTTATAGGGGGGGAGCCTGTCGTTTACGGCGATGCCCCCATCTGTCCGACGTGCGGTCGCTTTCTGGGAATGAGGCGTTGGATGGCGCCTCGACAGGCACAGATCGTGTTCCACGGGCCCACACCAGGCGATTTGCCTTCGCGGGAAGCGCACAGTTCCTCATATCCGATAGGGCAAAGGAAGCAATTGAGGGAGCCAATCTTGACGGGCTGACCGTGATCGAGGAGGTCGAGATCACCTCCACCCTGGGTGAAGCTTCCTGAGTGGGTTCGGCTAGCTACTTCTATGTGGACGTGGCTCAACGAGGAGCCGATCTTGACGAGCGCCGCAGCAGGATTGAGCGCACAGGGGTAACCGAGTGCCTTGAGTGTTTGACGGATGGCATTTCCGCGATTGACGGGTTTTCACTCAATCGCATGAGTTGGACCGGTGCCGACATTTTCGGGACTCCTCGGGTTCCCGTGGGTGAAGTAGCAGCTGCGTGAGTCCACCGCGGTGGCTGTGAGCAGGGTGTTCGTCCCCAACACGCGCTCAGGGAGCGGCAACGAACGACGCGCACGTGTCGCTCCCAGTAGGCTCGGCGTTCCTGTCGAGAACATCGAGCCTTCCCCGGAAGGGGAGACACGTGCGCGTCAGCACCGCATTGTGCGCCACGAGGTGGCGGACCCGCGGACAGAGCCCCGTGTAGCCGGTGAGCTTCTTGGGGGAGGAGAACCGAGAGATGTCGCCGACCTCCGATGCGATGGTGTAGCCGAGGATCCAGGCGATGCCCGGGGCGGTCATGAGCAGAGGGACGTAAGGGTGATCGGCTCCGAGGCGACGGAGGTCCCGCTCGCAGGAGGTGACCCGCTCGTCGAGGCCCTCGATGAGTTCGAGACTCCCCGCCAGGGTGCCGGCCCACGGCTCGGGGATGTCCAGGCGAGCGAGCAGCTCCCGGCCGGCCACTCCGAACAGGTCGGAGACCGGGCAGGGGTGGCCGAAGGCGATCAATGTCGCATGGATGCGGTTCTTGAGGGCGGTGTCTCGGGATCCCACTTGGGCTTCCTGGAACGGTCGCCACGCAGCCACGCATAGTTGTCTCGCCGATAGGGAAGCGGCACGATCAGTGGGTCGGATCTTCAACCCATAGGGAAAGTCCCGATGGGAGACGATCGGGCCATGATTGACCTTCGCGGTCTTCGTGAGCGACCATTTAGAAGGCGTCCTCGTCGGCCTCGAAGGGAGGAGCGTCAGCCCGAAGGGCTCAGGCGGTTCCTCATGTGTTCATAAGGTCTCTGCGGCAACCCACAACCCAGTGTCCAATAGGGCCGATGGAGACTAGGGGCTATCGCTCCCCAGCGGGCTTTCCAGTTGAGTTGGATCTCGGGTGGGTACCTCCCCGTCTAGCTCGCCATTGCGACACGCCCAGGATGCTGCCGGCTACAGTTAGGACTGAAGCTAGCAAAAGGAGCAAGAACTGAGGCCATGTAAACCGGCCACCGAAAAGAGGAGCCGCGTGGCTTTGGAAGTTTGCTCCACACGTCAGCGAGAGGCAGTGCCGCGGCCAAGGAAGCACAAAAGCAGTTGCAGCACTCCCGATGGCGAGCGCAAAAAGCACAACGGTGGAGGATCGCGCTCCAACTCGCACATCAACTCCCGGGTAGAACTCCCAATCCCAACGCCATTACATCATTTGCGGGTCGGCAGACCTGAGCCACCAGCATGGGCCTGCCTCGTGTGTCCGTGTGTCCGCGGCCGGGCTCATCGCGCAAAAGACGTGGCGTTGGCGAAACTAAGCAGGGTTGCTGCGTCGTATGGCCCTGCGACCTCAACGACGAAACCATTCTCAACCCAACTGACGTTTCCAGTCTGAGATGGATCGTACATCATTGTCCCGTTTTCCACGATGGAGTTGCCATCAGCCGAGGGACTGGCAAGCCCGGAGCTTTCCAGGGCCACTTCAGTAACGGCAGTCTTCCCACACGAGAAGGAAGTGGGAAGTTCGCGAATCCACGCGGTGTGGCCCCGGATGTCCCCAGTAACCAGACTCTTCGGGTAGTCATTCTCCGGAAAGAACTCCTCTACGCGCGGCAACTCTTGCGCCTTCTGCATCGAAGGCACATAGCCGCTGAGTGGACTCACGCTTACCCACACCCCGTGCGTGTAGTTCATCCCAGCTTGTCGGTGGCCTTCTTCGACCCAAGGGGAGGATGCCCAGATCGCTCGAAGTTCAAGAGGGGATGACAGATGGGTACAGGCGTCTTTGAGTTCCATTGGCGGCAACAGAGGCAGCGCTGAACCCGTCCTGTCGGAAGCTATCGCAAGAGAAGGGACTTGCTCACCAGGTATAGGAGCGCCCCAAAACATAGCGGGCATGTGCCCAGGTCCCTCGGCTCGATCGGAGGAAAGGGCGGCCCCGATCGCTGTCCCGGCTAGAATGGCAGGGATCATTGCCCCCACCAGCCACGAACGATGCCGTGTTCTCGCCATGGCCTTCTTTCTCATCACGAGAATACGTCACAGGGGCCCGCGAACGTGTCGCTGCGGGCATCGACGGTGAAGTCGGTATCGGAGTGGTAGGTGAAGCCGTAGCCTGTCTCTGTATCGCAATTCCAGTGAGTGCCACTCCAATCTACCCAGGCGCCCGAGCTCGACTTGCGCTCAAGGTGCCAGAAGTGGGCGTGCCCTCCGTTGCATTGATTGGTCAGCTCTTGATTTGTGAATGGCCGGCCCTCCGCCCAAATCGGGTCGCGAGCGAAGGGTTGTCTATCGCCATCATAATCGAAATGATACCGACCATCGCTGCCGTCATAGTAGTTCCTGAATTCGTGCATGTCGGCGATGGAGGGATGAAAATCATACCTTTGGGCGTAGTCTCCATTAAATGCGCGAGCGTCATACACCCAGAAATTTGTAAACAAGCTCGTCCATTCAAAAGACCAACCAAACTCCACCATATCATCAGCATCATGCCAGATATAGGTGGCCTCGATGTGGGCATCACCGATCCCGATGTCGATATTGTCCGTTGTTCGCATTCTTGCGTAATTCCCCCGCGCGGTCTGAATGCTGACGCCAGGTCCCCCACCGACTGACCAGTTTCCACTTGGGGGTGCGTCCGTGCAGTCGATCGCAAGTGCGGGCGTGGCCCCCGCAACGAGGAACGGGATCCCGACCGTAGCCACGACAACGACTTGCGCCAAGAGGGCCGCGATTCCGGAGCGTTCCGGCAAGGATCTTGACCCTTTCCGATACCACGATGGTCGCATGACTCTCGCTAACGAAGGCCTTCAGCGCTGGATCATCACCGGCGTGGGCTGCGCTGTCAATCCCCTGCGGCCACTGGAGGCGTTTCGAGCACCGCGGCTCCCGAGGATGCAAGCAGAGGGGCTCGGCCAGTCCCGAGTCAGCGCGGCTAGTCAACCCCCAATCCCGCCGCTGGTAACACCGTGCGCGCTAGTGCAGCGCAGGGCAGCCCCCTGCGACAACCTCCTCGGCAGGTCGGTTCAAAGGAGACTAGCCGAGCCCGGTCGCTAGCTCGTGGAGACAGGACACCGTCTCTTGCGTGCCTGGGTTCGAATACGCTCCTGCCAGTGGCACTCGCGCTTGACGAATCTGCCCGCATGTGGCCTGGTAGAGGGCCAGAACCGAGGTCCGATCGCTGAGGCGGCGAGAGCGAGCGGTCTCCTGGGAGCGTGAGCGACTGTCGCGGACTTGAATAGGGGCGCCCACGTAGGACCTTGGACCTTGCGACGACCGCTAGGTCACGGCGGCAATGCCGACGTGTGGGAGGCCGGGCGAGATGATGAAGTCGTTGCGCTGAAGGTCCTGCGCACCCGCAAGACGGCGTCCGAGCCGTTACAAGCGCTTCAAGATCGAATCTGACTTCATCCAGCGGATACGTCCGCCTGGCGTAGTACCGATCCTCGAGAGTTTCCTTCCTGACGACCTCGGGCCTGGACAGCGGGCTTGGCTCGCAATGCCTGTCGCCGTGCCCATTCGCCGAGCTCTCGCATGTGGACTCCCTCCGGGACCGCTCGGCTCCCAATGCTCGGGTGTCCACCGAACCGGGTCAAGGCCAGGACCTGCGTGGACCATCCGCCGGACTCCCCATTGTTCTCGAAACACCCATTCCGGGTGTCGGTGTTAGCGTTCCTCGCGACTTCTACATCCCCCCTCAGGGCTGGAACAGATCGTCGAAGGCCTTCGCCGCCTCGCTCTGCATGCTCGGCAGGACGTGGGAGTAGATGTCCAGCGTGATGCCGATGCTGGAGTGGCCGAGCCGCTCGGACACGATCTTGGGGTGGACCCCCTGCAGGAGCATCAGCGTGGCGTGGCCGTGGCGAAGGTCGTGGAACCGCAAGGGGGGCAGCCCGTGGCGTCGCACGAACTTCCCCCACGCCCCGGAGAGCGTCACCGGGTTCAGCGCCCACCCGTCCCCCGCGTCGACCACGAGGTCACCCTCCCGCCAGGCATCCCCCAGCCGACCCCTCCTCCGAGCTTGGTCCGCGCGCTGTCGCTCCAGGTACGGACGGAGGAACCCGGGGAGCACCACGGCCCTCCTTGACCGGGCGGTCTTGGGCTCCTGGAACGTGTGGCCGTCCACGGGCTCAACGCTCCGCCTGACGTGGGCGACGGAGTGAGTCCTCGTCCATGTCCCGCCACCGAAGGGCCAGGATCTCCCCCCGGCGGAGCCCCGTCGCGATCGCGATGGCGACGGGGAGCTCCAGGCGCGTTCCCGAGACCAGAGCCAGGATCTGTTCCGCCAGGGGCTGGTCCACGGCCACGAACTCGGGACGACGGGGCCTGGGGGGCTGGGCCGCTGAGGCGGGGTTGGTCCCG
The DNA here is from genome assembly GCA_036394995.1 of Actinomycetota bacterium. Lineage (GTDB taxonomy): Bacteria > Actinomycetota > UBA4738 > UBA4738 > JACQTL01 > DASWED01. The sequence continues at coordinate 59,848 of DASWED010000112.1, read as the reverse complement.
ATAAGACCCCACCGCACGGCCCACCCGAGCGACTGCACCAGGACCCGGTGCAAGTTCAGGACCGTCCCGGTGGACAGCCCGGTACGCGAGCGCCCTCGTTCCGGGGTGCTCAACAGGTCGTCGTAGAGGTGCTGGAGCTGCAGTGGATGGAGGTCGGACAGCTTCATCGAGCCAATGGCCGGGATCGCATACTGGTGCAACAGGCCCCGGTATCCACGGTGAGTGCTGGGGCGGACCCGGCCCCTCATGTGGCCGAGCCACTGTTCGAGGTAGCTGCGGACGTCCAGCTCCTCAGTGGCGATCTGGACCTGCCCCACCGCTCGGCGACAGTAGCTCCGGTGACCCGAACACAGCAACGGGCTCGGACTCCGTTGCTCGGGACAACGGTCTTTCGGCGATCCGTCCCATTCGACCGATAGGTGAAGCTGGTCGCCGCGATCCGTTCCGTCGCATCGCCGCTGCTCACAGGTACCATCGAACGCCGGGAGGGTGGCCGAGCGGACGAAGGCGACGGTCTTGAAAACGGTTAGCGGGGCAACTCGCTCGTGGGTTCGAATCCCACCCCTCCCGCCCTGGTCAGACGCGGTATCGGCATGCCCGGATGGACTTGACACCGGGTGGCCGGAGGGGCTTCGGGAGCGTGGTCAGGCCGTGACCGCGGTGCCAAGGCGTCGCCGTCGTGGGCGGTGAGCCCGGAACCACCCTCCCCGATCAGCTGGTTCCCCGTCGCGATGATCCCCGACGACGAGCCGTACATGACCTGCACGGCGCCGTCGTCGGTGTGCCCGTTGACGTCTTCGCCGTCGATCCCCACCACCAGGCCCGCCTTCGACTTCGTCCCCAGCGCCCCGCCGGCCAGGGCCCACCCGAAGCCCTCGAACGTCTCCGCCGTCCCTTTCACGTCGGTCGAGCTCCGCGTCCAGAGCTTCGAGTCGGTCGTGGACAGGCCGGAGGACGAGCCGTACAGCACCACCACCGCACCCGCCGCGTAGAGGCCGGACACCGTCTCGAACGGGCTGCCGATTGCGCGGTCGTCCTTGCCGGCGCCCCCGAAGTCGCCTGCCGCCAGAGCCCGGCTGAAGTCACTGAAGATGTCCGCGCTCGGTCGATTCGCCGAAATCCCCCGCGGCCAGCGACCATCCGAACAGGGCGCCGCTGCTCCCCGGGTTGGGCACGACGGACGATCCCGGGACGCCCGGGGTTCCAGGGTGAAGAACTGGTGGGTGCTCCGCTTCAGCCCCTTCGAGCTCCCGAAGTACACGGTCACGGACCCCTCTCCGTTCGAACCGCCGACGTCGTCCGCCCACGCGCCCACCGCGAGATCCGACGTCCCGTCGCCGTTGAAGTCCCCCGCGGCGAGGGCGTGGCCGAATTGTCGTTGGATCCTCGTACCTCAGCTCTGGGGCACCGGCATGGCACGGCGACTCTCACGCTTCACCCATCCCGGGAGCCGATGCCGATGGGTGCCCAGGTTCAAACCGAGTGAATTGAGTCCGGGGGTTCGGACTCGGCGTAGCGACGCAGAGCACCTGGGTCAGGTACCCGGATCCCGCGTCTCGTCGTGGCGACCAGCTCGCGGGAACGGAGGGTCGTGAGCGCGCGCACCATGGAGTTGCGCGAGATGCCGATGAGGCTGGCGAGCTCGTCCTGAGTGAGCGGGACGTCGACATCGATCGCACCGCCGTCGGTGGAGTCGCGCCCGTCGATGACCTCGACCAGGAACCGGGCCAGACTGCGAGCGGCGTCCACCGTGGTCCGGTCGACTCGGCGGCGGTCGGCAGCGCCGAGCCGCCGGATCATCATGCGGACCAATGCGAGGGAGGACGCCGGATGCGACATGAGGAATTCGAGGAAGTCCTCGTGCGTGAGGACCCGGCATGCCAGCGGGTCGAGGGCGACGACGCTCGCGGCGCGAGTGGGGTAGTCGCCGAGCGCCTCGAATTCGCCGACCAGATCTCCCCGGCCGTAGACGTCGACGACGATCGCGCGGCCGTCGGGGGTATCGAGCGTGACCTTGACCCGGCCTTCGAGCAGGACGAACACGGAGGTGCTGGCATCACCCTGGCGGATGATCCGGGCCCCCCGGCGGTACCGCTGGAGCCGCCCCAGGACGCACAGATCCGAGCGATCGCGCTGGTCGAGCAAGTCGAGGAAGCCGCCCCGCGCACGCGGTGATCGTGGCTCTGCCACCGGCCGAGACTAACTGAGTCGTGCCCCAAATGAGGCAGAGGGGTGTGCCGTTCCAGTCGACACTGCGGTGACGATCGATGTCTCGGACTCCTTCGCGACCACCGGGCGAGGTCAGGAACAGACCCCGCCCACGATGGGTGGAACGCGTGGCCATCGTCCGGTCGAACCGAGAGGAGGCTCGCCATGAAGGCACGGATCATCGGGGCCGCCGCGGCTGCCCTGATCGCTCTCACCGTCTCGCTGGTGGCGTTCGCAGGGACGCCGTGGGCAGCGGCAACGCAGGGGCAGGCGATCATTGCTGGGCAAAGCAACTCCGAGACCAAGACGACGACGCTCTACAACACCACGGTGGGTTGGCCGGACTGTACCTTCCTCACCTCAAACATCGGACTGACTGCCTGCGGTACCTACGGGTTGGGGGGAGCTGGGCTGACCGGCGGTGTTCTCGGGATCACCGAGGACAGGTCGACCGGGTATGGCGTGGAAGGCAGGACCGTCAAGGGGACGGGCGTCTACGGCCACAACACGGGCTCGACGGGCATCGGGGTATGGGGGCAGACCGGCGGCGTCGGGTCGGGCGTCTTCGGCGAGGCAACCACGAACGGAGTCGGCGTGTTCGGGGACAGCGCCAGCGGCACCGGCGTCCAGGCTCGGAGCGCCACAGGCCCTGCGCTCAACGTCATCGGCAAGGCCAGGTTCAGCAGGAGCGGGCTCGCCTTCCTTCCCTCAGGCTCGAACCACGTCACGGTGAACATGTCGGGAGCAACCACCGGCAGCATGATCCTCGCGACCGTTCAGCAGCAGGGAGCGTTCTTCGTGAAGAACGTGGTGCCCGCCACCGGTTCGTTCACCATCTACCTCAACAAGGCACCGGCCTCGGGCTACACGGTCATCGTCGCGTACTTCGTGCTCAACTGATCGAACGGCCCCGTCAGGGGCGGACGGCGAGTTCTCCGAGGTCGACCCGGCCCCGTCGGCTCGCGTACGCCGTCACGGCCACGTTCGCGGACGGGCGGACCTTGGACACCGAGATCGAGATCACGTTCGACGAGAAGGGCGGACGGACTCATATGACGCTCGCCCAGACCGGGTTTCCGTCGGTCGCGATGCGCGACGACTTCACGGCCGATTGGCCCCACTTCCTGAGCCGGCTTGAGCACGTGGTAGTGGAACGAGCTGCGAGCGGGGCTGCCTGATGGACATGCTGACGAGTACGAGGCTCAGCTCGGGATCAGGTGTTCGAGCCACTCGGGGACTTCCCGTCCCTCCGATCGGATGAAGGGTGGCTCGTACTCCGAGACCTCGGAGAGGACAGCGTCGACCTCCCGCACCGTCTTCGAGCCGCGCCGGCTCTCCGCCTCCACCATCTTCGGGACCAGTCCGACATCGCCGGCCGTGGCGATGCCGGTGACCTCGGGACGGGAGAGGGCGAACGCGACAGCGGCGTCGATGGCGCGCTGATCCTCCAGCGGCTCGTACCAGGTGGTGCGATCGTGCGGGCCCTCGCGCCACAGGTTCCGGGCCAGCGTCTTGATCAGCATGAGCCCGGCGTCCTGCGCGCGGATCTCGTCCGCCAGGGCGTCGAAGTCCCGCCGGTACTCGGGGAAGCGGGCCAGGCGCCAGTTCCAGGGCGTGAGGACGGTCTCGAACGGGTGGCGTCGCAGCGCCTCGAGATGGGTGGCGGGCGCCGCCATGCCGTGTCCGGTGATGCCGATGGCCCCGATCAGGCCCTCGTCCCGGGCCTTCACCGCGCCATCCAGCGCCCGGCCGGGACCGGTCGCGTCGTCGAGCTCGGCCATGTTGCCCACGGCGTGGAGCTGCAGGAGATCCACGCGGTCGGCCTGGAGGCGCTCCAGCGAACGGCGGATCGAGTCGTACGCGCCGCCGGCGCTTCGCTCGCCGGTCTTGGTGGCCAGGAAGATGCGATCGCGGATCGAGGGCATCCACCGTCCGAGATGCAGCTCCGAATCGCCGTAGTCGGCCGCGGTGTCGAAGTGGTTGATCCCGGCGTCCAGCGCGAACCGGATGGACCGATCCGCCACGTCCCGTGACTCCACCCAGCCGATGCCCGCGCCGCCGTAGATCAGCACCGTCGACAGATGCCCGACCCGTCCCAGCCGGCGAGTCTCCACGATCCCATCGAATCGCAGTCCGTCGATCCTGACAAGCCGGAGCCGCTCCCGGCCGCGCGGGCCGAACATGAGGAGTTCTCCCCTCCATCCGAGCGGCCGCCCCGGCTCAGGAGGGGAACGTGAAGCCGGGTGGGGGCGGGTCGCACAGCTTGCGGAGGCGCGTTCGCATCCGCTGCAGGGCCTGGGCGTACGCGGGCTTGGCGGCGAGGTTGTGCAGCTCGAACGGATCCCGGGCCAGGTCGTACAGCTCCTCATCCCAGGTCGGTGGATCCCCGTGGTACCGGTACAGCGTGTAGTCGAAGGACCGGCTCCGCACCGAGCAGTACGTCGGGATGTCGGGGTGGAACGCCCCGCTCCAGGCGTGTTCGACCAGGAAGTCCCGGCGCCACCACACCGGGCCCTCCAGCAGCGGCAGCAGGCTCCTGCCGTCGACGGGACCGGGGGGCGTGACGCCGGCCAGGTCGGCGAAGGTCGGGGCGAGGTCGATGTTCAGCGCCAGATGGCCGTCCCGCCGCGGGCCGGTGAGCGCGTCGTCGCGGACCACCATCGGCACCCGGATGCTCTCCTCGTACGGCGAGAGCTTGTTGGTCCAGCGGTGCTCCCCGAAGGCGAACCCGTTGTCGGAGGTGAACACGATCAGGGTGTTGTGCAGCCGTCCCGTCTCCCGGAGCGCGTCGAGGATCCTCCCCACGGCATCGTCCACGGCCCCCAGCGTCTGGTTCGTCTTCTTCACGATCTCGTCCACTCCCCTGATCCGGTCCGCGGTCAGCCGGGGAAGGCGCCGGACCCACGTGGGCTTGTCGGAGACGTCGGCCTCGTCGAAGTTGGGAGGGCGGCTCGGTGCGAGCTGCGGCAGCGTGTCCCGGTCCCGCGGTGCCGGGACCGGATAGCCGTGCGGGGCGAACGGGGCGAACTCCAGGAACATGGGGCCCCTGGTGTGCCGGATGAACTCCACCGCGCGGTGGGCCAGGACGTCCGTCGAGTAGTCGCCGGGGCTCTCCCCGTAGTTCGGCAGCGACGTGCCGTCCACCGACAGGGTGTAGTCGAAGTACAGGCCGAGGTTCTGGACGAACGCCACCCAGCGGTCCCACCCCGGGGGCACGTAGCCCCTGATCCCGGCGCCGGTATACCAGTTCAAGTACTTCCCGATGAGCGCCGTCCGGTAGCCGTCGTCGTGGAGCCATGTGGCGATGGTGGATGCGTCGTCGAACGCCGCGAACCCCCCGCCGATCCGGGTGTTCCGGTAGACGCCGGTCCCGTGCGAGTACCGGCCGGTGAGGATGCTGGCGCGGCTCGGGCAGCACAGCGAGTTCACCACGAAGGCGTTGTCGAACGTCACGCCCCTGTCGACCAGACGGCGCTGCACGATGGGCATCGTCCACAGGGAGTCCCACCGCTGGTCGTCGGTGAGGATGAACACGATGCTGGGCCTGGAGCCCGCGGCGACGGCCCGGACGGAAGACGCGGACGTGTGCACCGGCGGGAGCGACGCGACGACCACGACGCCCGCGGCCACGGCGCGCCGGAGCGCCCGGCCGAAGCGGGGCGCCCGGTTCAGGCGGCGCACGAGAACCGCCGGTCGCCCGGGTCCGAGCGGCACACGTCATAGCCTGCGCCGCCGTCCAGCCGGTCGTTCCCCCTCACGCCGTCGACGGCGTCCAGGTGGTCGCCGCCCTCTCCGCCGAGCAGACGGTCGTTGCCTCCACCCCCCAGCAGGCGGTCGGCGCCGCCCGAGCCCGCCAGGAGGTCGTACCCGTCCCCGCCCAGGACGAGGTCGTCCCCCGGCCCTCCGAAGACCTGGTCGCCGCCGGCCCCTCCGAAGATCAGGTCGTTGCCGCCCGCCCCCCGGATGACGTCGCTTCCGCCCCGGCCGCAGATCAGGTCCCGACCCTTCGTCCCGACCAGGTGATCGGACCGGCGGGTTCCCACGATCGTGCACACGGGCTGCCAGTCCGGTTGGACGTCCGCTCCGGGCTCGACGGTCACCCGGGCCAGGTCCGAACCGTCGGGCCGGATCCGGAACAGGTCCCAGTTCGCGTGGCGGACCCGGCGGGCGAACACGATCTGGCCTCCCCGGGGGGACCAGGCCGGGTCGATGCTGGGCCTGAACGAGCTCGTCACCCGGTGGAGATGGGAACCGTCCCGGGCCACCGTGAAGATCTCCGAGTGTCCGGTCCGGGTGGAGGCGAAGGCCAGGAGGCGGCCCGACGGCGCCCACGCCGGCGAGGAGTCGGTTCCGGCTCCCGTCGTCACGCGATGCAGGCGGATCCCCTGGGGGCTGATCACGTAGAGGTGACCGTGGAAGTTCTCCTCCCGCTCGAAGGCGATGGCTCGCCCGTCCGGCGACCAGGCCGGCCCGAAGTCGTCGGCGCCGCTCGAGGTGATCCGCCTGCGGCCCTTGCCGTCCACGCCGATGACATAGAGGTCGTAGTTCCCGTGTGACGAGGCCGCGTACACGATGTGCGAGCCGTCCGGGGACCAGGCCGGCTCGATCTCGTCCCCGGGCGCCTCGGTCAGTCGATGCATGTGCGAGCCGTCGGCCTTCATGACGAAGATCCCGAAGCGTCCTTCCCCCACGCAGCAGCGGGCGAGGGCGATCCTCCTCCCATCCGGGGACCACGCCGGTCCGACGTCGACGGTGGAGTCGTGGGTCAGCCTGCGCACCCCACGGCCGGACGGGAGCATCGAGTACACGTCCACCGTCCCGCCCCGTTCGCTGACGGCCGCGATCCGGGCCGGGCGGAAGGCGGTCGATGCCAGGGCCGGGGGGGAGGCCAGGGTCCCGGACCCCCCCACGGCGAGGAGGACGGCGACGAGTCCGACCGCCTGGAGGGCCGATCTTCGCCTGAGGTTCATGGCCATCGTGGTGGGATCCCTGGTTTCCGATCGCTCGCCGGCTCGCCTGCTGGTGAGACGAAATACTCCCGGGAGGCCGTTGTCCAGGTCATTACCGTCCGGTCCGGTTACGGGGGGATGTGACCGGTTTGCTTGACCGCGAGATGTTCGGGGCCCTACGGTCCCGGATGGGTGGGCATCGGGCGGAGGAAGGTCGTGTGGGTTGGCCTGTTCGTGGCCGCGCTCATGGCGTGGGACCTCGGGAGCGCCCTGGGCGTCCGCGGGCGCCCCGCCGACCCCGAGGCCTCCGCCGCGACCCTGCCGTCGACCGGTCCGTTGTTCATCCTGGTGCTCGGGAGCGACGCCCGGCCGGGGACGGCCGTCGTCCGCGGACGGTCGGACGTCATGCTGATCGTCGGGGTCAATCGCGCCAGGAAGCGAGCCACCATCCTCGGCCTCAACCGGGACACATGGGTGAGCATCCCGGGCCATGACGACAACAGGATCAACGCGGCCATGGCCTACGGCGGCCCCGCGCTTGCGGTCCAGACCGTTCGAAAGGTGACCGGGATCCCCATCGACGCGTGGATGGTCACCTCGTTCAGGGGGTTCGCCAGGATGGTGAACGCGGTGGCGGGCGTGCTCGTGGACGTGCCGTACCCCATGTTCGACCCGTTCTCCAGGGCGGCGTTCGAGCCCGGCTGGCAGCGCCTCGACGGGACGGATTCGCTGTCGTTCGTCCGCGATCGCCACGGCGTCCCGAGCTCGGTGGTCTCGCGGACCATGAACCAGGGGAACTTCACGCGGAACGCGTGGCGGCAGTACGAGGCCGAGTACCGCCGGCGCCACGAGCGCCTGCGGGACTGGGTGCGGGCCGGGACCGACCACCTGCAGACGAATCTCTCCATGCGCCAGATCCTGAGCCTGGCCGCGCTGGCGACGCGGATCCCCACCACGCGAGTCAACGTGGTGGTCACACCGGGACGGGTCGGGATGGTCGGCGCCGCCGAGGTGGTCTTCCTCACGGAGGCCTCCCACCGTGTCTTCGCCGACCTCGCGGACGACGGCATCATCGGCTGAGCCCGCCGGCTCCACCGGTCCGGGCCGCTCACCTACCGAAACGGGCCGCGCACGAAGACGTCCGTGGCCCTGTTCGTGTCGTTCGGGATCAGGTTCCTGGCGGCAGAGCGGAAGGCCATGAACCGGCCGTCGGCGGAGATCCTCGGGTCGGCGCTGGCCCGGTCCCCGAGCTCTCCGGCGGTGGAGACGCTGACCAGCGTCGTCGTGCCGGTCCTACGATCGCGCAGGAAGACGTCCCTCCACCCGTCGGTGTCGCTCCGGACGAGGTTGGTCGCGATCGAGGCGAACGCCACGAAGCGCCCGTGGCGTGAGATCGTCGCGTCTGGAATCCCTCCGGCCCGGTGCTCACGTTCGTCGACTCGAATCCGAGCAGCTAGCCGGTCGCACTCTGCCGGTGGCGGCAGCGGACGGGCCGGAGCTCGGCCTTCCGTCCGTTTGACCGCGCGGGCGCGCGTCATTAGCGTCCGCCCGGGAGGGATGGGCTCGTGGGCTCGAGGGAGGCGCGCGCGCTCGCGGTTGCGGTGACGGTCATCGCCTGGTCGGCGGCCGGCGCGGTTGTCGACGCGGGGACGGCCGCGGGCGCGACCCCGAGGGGGACCGCTGCCGCGCCGGCTCTGCCGTCCGATCTCAACGGCGACGGGGTTCGCCGACGTCGTGGTCGGGGTTCCGGACGAGGACGTGGGGACGATCCAGGACGCGGGCACGGTGAACGTCCTGTACGGGTCCGCGGACGGCCTCGTCGTCGCCGGCAACGAGTTGTGGCATCAGGACGTCGCGGGCGTCCTCGGCGGCGCGGAGTCGGGCGATCGCTTCGGGTGGGCGTCGGCCTCCGGTGACTTCGACGGAGACGGATACGCGGACCTGGCAGTGGGCGTGCCGCTGGAGGACATCGGCGACGTCGCCGACGCCGGAGCGGTGAACGTGCTGTACGGGACCGCCGAGGGGCTGTCGGCGAATGGCAACCAGATCTGGCACCAGGACACCGTCGGGATCCCGGACACGGCCGAGCAGGGTGACCGGTTCGGGGCGTCGCTCGCCGGCGGCGACTTCGACGCGGACGGGTTCGTCGACCTCGCGGTGGGCGTTCCACTGGAGGACTGGGAGGGGCGCTCGGACGCCGGGGTTGTGCACGTCCTGTACGGCACCGCGGAAGGCCTGACCGCCTCCGGCACCCAGCTGTGGCGCCAGGGCGGGGACGGCATCCCGGGGGCGGCGGAGTACTACGACGAGTTCGGGTCCGCCCTCGCCGCAGCGAACCACGGTCGGGGCCGCGCCGCCGACCTCGCGGTCGGCGCTCCCGGCTAGAGCTTCTCGTGCGGCGGCTTCTGCGTGCTCAACGGCGTCGGAGCGGTCGACGTGATCTACGGGTCGCTCTCAGGGCTCACGGCCACGGGAGCCAAGCAGTTCATCGAGGAGGAGACGCCCGGGTTCGATGACGAGGGGGCGCGCTTCGGGAGCGCCCTGGCCCCCGGGAACTTCGGCCGGGGGGGCCTCCGCGACCTCGCCGTCGGGATTCCCGGGTCGGGGATCTTCGACTATGACTTCGGCGCGGTCCGGGTCCTGTACCGGACCTCAACCGGGCTGTCCACGGACGGCGCCCAGACGTTCACGCAGCCGCCGCCGGAGACGCGGGAGAAGGCCGACGAGTTCGGTGCAGCGCTCGCCGCGGGGAACGTGGGAGGGACCGCCCACGACGACCTCGTCGCCGCAGCGCCGTTCGATCCGATCGGCGACCCCATGAACGCGGGAGCGGTGTCCGTCTTCTTCGGCACCGTCGACGGCCTGACAGCGGATGGTGCGCAGACGTGGACCCAGAGCAGCGCCGGGATCGCCGACGCCCCCGAGACCGGCGACCTGTTCGGCCGGGCGATCTTCGTGGCGAACTTCGGGAAGAGCCTGAGGCGCGACCTGGCCATCGGTGTTCCGGGGGAGGCCGTCGGCCCGGACGCCGACGCGGGCGTCCTGCAGGTCATCTACGGCTCGACGGGAGGCCTTGACTCGACCGGCGCGCAGTTGTGGACACAGGATCTCCCGGGGGTCGGAGGCAGCAGCGAGCCCGGCGACCACCTGGGATGTTCGCTCGTCGGCTCCCCGTCGAGGACCTGCACGTAGGAGCAACTCGGTCATGGTTCCGGTCCTCCCGCCCCGGCCGACGGGATGCGGCCGATCCCGGCGAGGCGGTCGTGCTCGCGGCGGTGGATGATCGGTCCCGCGACGGCCAGGAGCAGCACCAGCCCGAGCGCGGTGCCGGTCCCGGCGGCGAGGGCCAGGGCCGCAACGACGCCGAGGCGGTCGGATTCGCCGAGCCAGGCGAAGCCGATGCTGCCGACGGCTGCGGCGAGCTCGACCATGGAGTTCACCACGCTGTAGGCACGGCCCCGGACGTCGTCGGGGAGAGTCTCGGCCAGCGTGGCGCTCATGGGGATGCCGATCCCGGCCTCGCCGAGGCCGGACACGAACGCGATCGGCAGCAGGACCAGGAACGACGGGTGCCCCAGCACCGCCAGGAACGCGGCGAGGCTCAGGACCGACGCCAGTCCCCACGGCGCCCTGGAGTGGCGGGCGTCGCGGGACGCGATGGCCAGGCTCGAGAGCACGGTCCCCAGGCCCGCCGCCGCCAGGACGATCCCGTACTCGCCGCCGGGCCGGCCCAGGTTCTCCCGCACGTAGGGAACGAGCAGCGCGATGACCCCGGATCCGCCCAGGGCCAGGGGGATCTCCAGGACGGCCCAGCTCCACGCCGCCGGCGTGGCGAACAGACGGCGGATCCCGTCGCGGAGATCGTGGCGAACCAACCGCCGCGCCGCAGCCACGGGCCGCCCCCGTGACGGGATGCCCACCAGCAGGAAGGTGGCCGCCACGAACGACGCCGAATCCACGAAGAAGGCCCACCGCGCCCCGGCGACGAGCACCACGAGGCCTCCGAGGGCCGGCCCCACCGTGTGCAGCACCTGGTGGGTGGTCTCGATGACCGCGAGCGCCGGCACCAGCTCGCGCCGGGGTGCGATGGAGGGCAGCAGCGCCGATCGGGCCGACCGGAACACCGGCCCGAAGCAGGCGCTGGCGAACGCGATCGCGTAGATGGCCCACACCTCGGTGACGAACGGCAGGCAGGCCACCAGCCCGGCCCGGATCAGGTTGCTGGCCACCATCAGGGCCCGGCGGTCCATCCGGTCCGCGAGCACCCCGGCGAAGGGCCCCAGCGTGAACCACGGCACGGAACGCAACCCCAGGGCCAGGCCGACCGCCGCAGGGCTCCCCGTGAGCTGGTTCACGTACACCGCCAGCGCGATGAACGTGACGAACGAGCCGGCGTCGGAGATCCAGTCCGAGAACCAGAACGCCCGGAGCTCGGCGTTCCGCAGGATCCCGAACAGCGATGTGGCTCGGCGCAATCCCGGGGCAGGCATTGGACGGGATTATGGAACCGGTTGCGGGCGATGCGCGGCCGGCTCGAGCGCCTGCCTTGACACCCACCCCAGGTGCGGCAAGAGTGCGGCGCCATGCGCACACGACTCAGGATCCGGCATCGAACCCTCCTCGCGGCCACGGTCCTGGCGACCGCCGTCCTGGCCGGGGGCTGCACCGGGCCGTCCGCCGAGGACGTCGCGGGGCACGCCCTGACCCAGGGATCGGCGCAGGTGGCCGTCACCGGGGGGACCGAGGTGTCCTACGAGGTGCCGCTGGAGCGGGCCCAGGTCGGCGGCGCGGCCACCGTGCTCGTGTATTCGAGCGGGGGCGACCTGTTCTCGATCACCGGCCTGGGCATCGAGGGGAGCGCGAAGAGCGGTCCCACCCTGCCGGTGGTCCTCTCGCACGGATCGCTCCTCGCCACGTCGAGCGAGGGGGAGTGCACGATCGAGCTCCACGACGCAGACGACGGCGTCACCGGAACGGCGAGCTGCTCCGGCCTGGACTCGAGCCAGGGCACCATCGACGTCCACGCTACGTTCTCGGCCACGCCATGAGGGCCGGAAGTGGAACAGGGCCCCGGTTTCCCGAGGCCCCTGTTCCGTGTCGGTGAGCGGCCCTGGGAGCTGTGGGCCGCCTCCGGCGTCTCGTGCCTAGGCGGTCGCCTTGAGCTCCACCGGCGGCGCCAGCACCTCCGCCACGGGGGACACCTTCCTGAGGTGCCAGAGCCCGAGGAGCGACAGGAGCAGCATCAGGCCGCCCAGGGCGAAGGCCGCGATCGACGCAAGCTTCGCGATCTGGCCGACCTTCCAGAACGCGTAGGCGTTGAGCAGCATGCCCCGAAGGGTCTCGCCGCGGAACAGCGTGTCCTTGGCCGCGATCAGATCCTTGTTCGTCGGGTCGGCGAACAGCTCGCCCGACACCTCCGCGTAGGTCTTGCCACCGGCGACCTCGCTCAGGTGCACGGCGATGAAGTGGTTCGCGTATGCCTCGGCCTGGGCGCCGTTCACCATCTGCTGGCCGGCGTACTGGTTGAGGTATGGCCCGATCTCGGGGCTGGCGAGCGAGTCGCTGCCCTTCTCCGGGAAGAAGATCTTCTGGGCCGTGAGCTGCGTGGTCACGTTGTTGTTCGCGAAGCTGTACCCCGCGAACAGCAGGGCCCCGGCGATGAACAGCACCACCGCCATGACCAGGCCACCCGTCGACACCAGGAAGTCGAACGTCCTGCGTCGCATCGCTGCTCCTCCTCTCCTGTCCTTGCTCTTGACTCGCTGGGGACATCGTCGTCGCCGGGGCTCCGGCAGCCCCCGGCCGGGTGGCCCCCTCCCTGTGGGCCTGTTCGGGACCTTCGGCCCGGGTCCCCTCTGGACCTCTTGGCCGAGCCGGGCAGGACCTCACGCCCGCCGGGGGCGCATCAGGGCAGAGCCGGGCAGGACCTCACGCCCGCCGGGGGCGCATCAGGGCAGAGCCGGGCGGGGCCGGGAAGGGCGGGGGGTCAGGCGCCGGGGGTGGTGGTGTGGCGGGCCAGGTACGCGGCGGCCTCGGCCCGGCGGGCCACCTCGAGCTTCGACAGGATGCTCGACACGTAGTTCTTCACGGTCTTCTCGGCGAGGTGGAGCTCCTCGCCGATCTCGCGGTTGGTGCGCCCGTCCGCGACCAGCGTCAGGATCCGTTCCTCCTGCGGCGACAGCCGGGCCAGGCGCTCGTCGCGCATCAGGTGCTTGCCCTTGCGGAGGCGGTCCAGGACGGCCGAGGTGACCGCGGGATCCAGCAGGCTCTGGCCCGCGCCGACCGCCCGGATGGCCCGGACCAGCTCGCCGGCCTTGACCTGCTTGAGGACGTATCCGGAGGCCCCCGCCATGATCGAGGCGAACAGCGCCTCGTCGTCGGCGAACGAGGTCAGCATGAGGACCTTCGTGGCCGGCCGCCGGGCCCGGATCTCGCGGGTGGCCTCGATCCCGGAGCCGTCCTCCAGGCGGACGTCCATGACCACCACGTCGGGACGGGACCGTTCGGCCTCGTCGATGGCCTCCCGGATCGAGCCGGCCTCCGCGGTGACCACGATGTCCTCGGTGGCCTGCAGGAGCGCCCGGATGCCGCCGCGCACGACCTCGTGGTCGTCGACGAGCATCACCCGGAGCGGCGGAGCCTTCGCCATCGCCTTCATGCTCCCACCGGTCGTGGGTTCGGCGCAACGACCGGGGGCATCCTCGTCGCGGCCCCGGCGGGGACCGCGACCCCTCCCTCCAGCGCCGCGGCCACCCGCCGGACGAAATCGCGGACCGTCGCCTCCGCCACCCGGTTCAGCAACGCCCGGTCGATGGCCCGGCCCACCGCGCCGAGCGGAGGCCGGTACCGGCCGGACATCGAGAGTTGGCTGACGTCGGGACCGAAGGGGGCCACCTCGAGGTCTCCCTCCATCTCCGGCAGCGGGCTGTGCTCCGAGCCGGTGCTCCACCGGATCGGCACGATGGTCTTCCCGGTGAGGCGAAACGCCTCGCCCACCTCCACCTCCACGCGCTTGCGGACGCGAACGGTGGAGCCGAATCCCACCTCTGCCAGCAGGCGCGTCCCGTGTTCGCCGGTGGCCGCGGCAAGCCCCGGAAGCCAGGACTGGGGGTCGCTGGCCAGGGCCTCGGTGGCCGCCTCGAACGGGATCTCGAGGTCCATGAAGTACCGCACGAACATGCGGCCCAGGATGCGGGGACCCGCCGGCCCGAGCAGGGGCCGAAAGCCCCCGGCGTCCAGGGACTTCCGGCCCACGGCCCGGTGGGGCCCCGCGCCGACCATTTCCATCTGGCGCGACCAACGAGATCGGAAAGGGTGGGAGCGAGACATGCTCAAGCGGACGAATTCCCTGCTGGCGGTGATGGGGCTGCTGATCCTGATGGCGGCGGGCTATGCGGCACGGGGGCTGGTGGACGGCGGCCCGCCGGCCCAGGCGACCGGCTCGAACTCGGGGTCGGGCACCGGCGCGGGGGAGCCGACGTTCGTCGAGGTCTCCCTGGCCGAGCTCACGATCACGCCGTCCACGATCTCCGTCCCGGCGGGGGCGCCATCGATCGTCCACGTCATGAACATGGGGGCGGCCGAGCACAGCTTCGCCGTGGAGACTCCGGACGGCCTGCTGTCCACCGCGCTCCTCGCGCCCGGCGACATGGCGAACCTCGAGCTGCCGGCCCTGGACGCCGGTTCGTACGCCGCGTACTGCACGGTGCCGGGGCACAAGGAGGCCGGGATGACCGCGACGGTGGTGGCCGGCGCGGGCTCGGGAGAGACCGGTTCCGGATCCGGCGATGAGCTGGGCGGCGGCATGTCGAGCCAGCAGATGTACGACATGCACAAGCAGTCCATGACGGCCTACCCGGCGAAGACCAAGGGCGCGGGGAACGCCGTCCTGCCGTCCACCATGGTGAACGGCGTGAAGGTGTTCGACCTCTCGGTGGACCAGGTGCAGTGGGAGGTGGCGCCGGGCCAGGTGGTGACGGCGCTCGGCTACAACGGGACCGTCCCGGGGCCTCAGATCCGGGTCCACCGGGGGGATCGGGTGCGGATCCGGGTGACGAACAACGCGACGCTCCCCACCACGGTCCACTTCCACGGGCTCACGGTGCCGAATCGAGCGGACGGCGTGCCGTTCATCACCCAGGAGCCGATCATGCCCGGCGAGACGTACGTCTACCAGTTCACGGTGAAGGACCAGCCGGGGACGTACATGTACCACTCGCACTTCGACTCGGCCGAGCAGGTCGGCCGGGGGCTGTACGGCGCGTTCATCGTGGAGCCGCGGCACGAGGCGTGGGACGAGGAGTACACGGAGATCCTCGCCGACGGGCCGCTCGGGTACACGATCGACGGGAAGGGGTGGCCGGCCACGGCGCCGCTCACCGCGCACCTCGGCGACCGAGTGCTGATCCGGCTGCTGAACGCCGGGCAGATGCTCCACCCGATGCACCTGCACGGCTACCACTTCACGGTGGTGGCCCAGGACGGGTTCGCCCTCCAGCAGCCGTACAAGGCCGACACGCTGGTGGTCGCGCCCGGCGAGCGGTTCGACGTGCTGGTCCACGCCGCGAACCCCGGCGTGTGGGCCTTCCACTGCCACATCCTGTCGCACGTGGAGGGTCCCCAGGGGATGTTCGGGATGGCCACGGCGCTGATCGTGCAGTGATCCGGACCGTAGCTCTTACGCGAGCGGGATGACGACCCGGACGAGGGTGCCCTCGGCCGGGTCGCTCTCCACCTCGAACGATCCCCTCAGGGACTCGGCTCGTTCGGCCAGGTTCCGCAGGCCCGCTCCTCCCCGGGTGGCGGCCTCCGCGGGATCGAATCCCTGCCCGTCGTCGTCGATCTCCAGGGCCGCCCGGTCCCCGCGCCGGACCAGCGAGACCCGGCACGTGGTGGCCCCGGCGTGCCGCTCCACGTTCGACAGGGCCTCCCGGACGAGCTGGATCACGTCGCCGGCCACCGACGAGAGGTCGGAGGCCACCCGGAGGTCCACCTCGACCACCGTGGTCACGCCGCTGCGCTGCTCGAACTCGGCGGCCATCGCTCGCAGGGCCTGGTCCAGCTGGCGGTCGGCCAGGATGCCGGGCCGGAGGCCGAAGATGTAGTTGCGGAGGTCGCGGATGGCCCCGTCGATCTCCCCCACCGCCCCCTCGATGCGCCGCTCCAGCTCGTGGTCCCGGCTGAGCGCCGCCGCCCCCTGCAGGCCCATCCCCACCGCGAACAGCGACTGGATGACGCCGTCATGGAGCTCCTTGGCGATGCGCTCGCGGTCCTCCAGCACGGCGAGGCGCTGGAGGTCCTGCTGGGCCCGGGCGTACTCGATGGCCACGGACGCCTGCCCGGCGAAGCTCTGGAGGGTCGAGAGGTCGTCCTGGTCCAGCAGCCGCCCGTGCAACCGGTTCGCCACGCAGAGCGTGCCGATGATGCGGTCGGGTCCGGACAGCGGGACGAACGCGGCCGGCCCGAGCAGCCCACCGCCCATGATCGGCTGATCGGCGCGGGGGTCGGCGGTGACGTCCTCGAACACGAGCGGGACACCGGATTGCACCACCTCACCGGAGATCGACCCCTCCAGCGGGAAGACGGCACCCCGGAGGCTCTCGGCCTCCTCCCCGTCCACCACCAGCAGCGTGAGCATCCCGGGCTCGTCGGCGGGGACGGCCACGGTCGCGACGTCGGCGCCCAGCAGCTCCCGGGATCTCCGCGCTAGGAGTCCCAGGACCTCCTCCACCCGGAGGCCGGACAATGTGGCGGTGGCCACCTCTCCCATGGCCTCCAGGCGGCGCTCCCGCTGGCGGGACTCCTCGTGCAACCTGGCGTTCTCGACGGCGACTCCGGCCTGGGCCGCCAGGACCTCGAGGGTCCGTTCGTCCTCCTCGGTGAACTCCGGAGCGCCCTGCTTCTCGGTGAGGTAGATGTTGCCGAACACGCGTCCGCGGGCCTTGACGGGGGCTCCCAGGAACGAGTGCATCGGCGGGTGGTTCGGCGGGAAGCCGTAGGAGTGGGGGTCCTTGGAGATGTCGGGGAGCCGCAGGGTCCGGGCATCCCTGATCAGCAACCCGAGGATCCCCTTGCCGACCGGGAGGTGGCCGATGTGCTCCCGCTGCTCGGTCGTGATCCCCGTGGTCACGAACTCGATGATCGCGCCGTCCGCGCCGAGCACTCCGAGGGCCCCGTACCGGGCGCCGGTCAGGCCGGTGGCGAGCTCGATGATGCGCTGCAGGACCGCATCGAGGGCCAGCTCCGAGGCCAGCGTGAGCCCGGCCTGGAGCATCGCGTCGGCCCTGTTCGAAGCGGTCCCGGTCGAATCGGTCACGGGCGGAAGGTATCAACGCGGAGCCCGTCCGTCGACGGACACGCCCGCCCCGCCCGTGGCCGTCGCGAGCGGATCGCCCTACCGAACGACGAGGACCGGGATGTGCGCCAGGTGCAGGATCTTGTGGGTCACGCTGCCCAGGAGGAGCCCGGACAGGTCCCCGCGGCCGCGCGACCCCACCACGATCAGGTCGGCCGCCTCCTCGTCCGCCACCTCCAGGATGGTCTTCGCGGCGAAGCCGTGGACCGCCGTGCGAACCTCCGAGCGCGCGCTCACGCCCAGGTCCTTGAGGGTCCGGACCACGCCGTCGGCCAGGTCCGCCGCCTCGGACGGCGTTTCGGCGTCGACCGCCACGCTCCAGGACACGAACGTCTCCGCGACGTGCACCACGACCACCTCGCCACCGCCGGTGCGGGCCAGCTCGGCCGCCAGCGGCACGGCGCGCTCGGAGGCCTCGGACCCGTCCACCGCCAGGATGATCTTCTCGAACATCGCACTGCCCTCCTTCCGGCACGGTCCCGCCGTGGCGGTGCGTGCCGATCTCGTCCCCACGCTGGCATCCGCCCGCCGGTGTGATCACGGCCGAACGTCCCCCCGCGGGCAGGCCGGGAGTCCCGCCGGAAGCGGGCCACTCGCCCCCTCCGGACGCCAGCCGCGGGCCCCTACGGTGAGGTCGAGGACTCGCCGTTCCCCACGCGAGGAGGTGGCGGCCGTGAAGCGCCGGGTGAAGGACGTGATGACGACGACCGTGGCGGTGGTGACCACGGAGACTCCGTTCAAGGAGATCGTCCACCGCCTGGCCGAGCACCGGGTGGCCGCGTTGCCGGTGATCGACGCCCGGGAGCACGTGGTGGGCGTGGTGTCCGAGGCCGACCTCCTGCTGAAGGAGGAGCACCCCGAGCCCCGGCCCGGCCCGCTGTTCGAGAGCCGCCGCCGGTCGACGGAGCGCCGGAAGGCCTCCGGGGCGCTGGCCGGCCAGCTCATGACCGCGCCCGCGGTGACCGTGGGTCCCGATGCCCCGTTGGCGGAGGTCGCGCGGTTGATGCACGAGCACGGGTACCGGTCCCTGCCGGTGGTGGACTCCGACGGTCGGGTCGTTGGGATCGTGGCCCGCCGGGACCTGCTGAAGGCGTTCCTCCGGCCCGACCGTGAGATCCAGGAGGAGATCGAGGACCACGTGGTCCTGGAGGCGCTGTGGATCGACCCGGCGTCGATCACCGTCTCGGTGGAGCAGGGGGTGGTGACGCTGTCGGGACTGCTGGAGCGGGCCAGCCTCATCCCCGCGCTCGTTCGCATGACGTACGGCGTGGAGGGCGTGGTCCAGGTGGTGAGCCACATGACCGCGGATTTCGACGACACGGACGTTCGTCCGTACGTCCCCGCGCCGTGGGGGGTCCTGCCCTACGGAGCGCGACCGTGAAGTCCCGGCCGATGTTCGAGCGCATCCTCGCCGGCGTGGACGGTACGCCGCGGTCCGAGGAGGCCGTCCGCCAGGCCGCCCGCCTGGCCTCGGTCACGGGCGCCACCCTCGAGATCGTGCACGTGCTGAGGCCGGTGGGCGCGACCCGGGTCGGCACGGGGCTGACCCGGCTGGACGCCGCCGAGGCCATGCTGCTGGAGGCCGCGAAGCTGGCCGTGAAGGAGGGCGTGGACGCGGATCTCCGGGTGCTGGTGGGCGAACCGTCGGCGCTGCTCGCCGCGGAGGCCGCCCAGCACTGGTGCGACCTGGTCTGCGTCGGCCCCGACGCGGGATTCTTCGAGAAGCCCCACCTCCTGGGGGGCGTGACGGCCCATCTGGTCCACGGTGGAGTGAAGCCCGTGCTGGTGGCGCGCCCCGTCCCGGAGCGCCCGTCGCGCCGCTTCCCATCCCGGATCCTGGTGGCCGTGGACAGCTCCGAGGGATCCGGGGAGGCCGTCCGGCTGGCCGCCACGATCGCCGCGGCAGCCGGGTCGGACCTTCGCATCCTGCACGTGGTGCCGGTGCTCCGGGGCCGCTCCGTGGGGTGGACCGTCGACGGCGACCGCGAGGGGTTCGAGCCCCTCGAGCCCTCGGTCGAGCTGGCCCGGTCGCTGGGCGTGGTCGCTGCCCGCGAGATGGCGATGGGTCGCCCCGGGCCGTCGATCGTGTCGGTGGCCGACGAGTGGGATGCGGACCTCATCGCCGTGGGCGACCGCGGCCTGGGTGGCGTGGGCCGGATGGCGCTCGGCAGCGTGAGCGACTACGTGACGCGCCATGCCGGACGGAGCGTGCTGGTGGCCCGGCGGAGGACCCCGTCCCACCAGGCGCACCGGCCGCAGGCTTAACGAGCGGCGGCTGAACGGGCCGACAGCGGCGCCGGTGGGGCCGCCGCCTCCAACCGGATCCGGGCGTCCACCACCGCCGTCCCCGAAGGCGTCACCATCACCGGGTTCAGGTCCATCTCCGCGATCTCCGGGTGGGCCTCGACCAGCGTGGAGACGCGGAGCAGCACCTGTTCGAGCGCCGCGACATCGGTGGGCGGGCTCCCCCGGTATCCCGTGAGCAGGGGGAACGTGGCCAGCGAGCGGATCATCTCGCTCGCGTCGATGTCGGTGAGGGGCGTGACCCGGACCGCGACGTCCTTCAGCAGCTCCACCGCGGTTCCGCCCGCCCCGCAGGCCACCACGGGTCCGAACAGGGGGTCGTGCACCACGCCCACCAGCATCTCCACGCCGGCGGGGACCATGCGCTGGACCAGGAAGCCGTCCACCCGATGCCCCGCCGCGGTCACGCGCTCGGCCATCTCCCGCGCCGCGGCCTCCACGGCATCGGCTCCTTCCAGGTCCAGCCGCACCGCGTTCGCCTCGGTCTTGTGCACGAGCCCCGGTGCCACCGCCTTCAGGGCCACCGGCCCGCCCATGGCCCGGGCAGCCGCCCCTGCCTCGGCCGGAGAGGGAGCGATCCGCGACTCCACGAGGGGGATGCCGTAGCAGTCGAGGAGGCCCGCGACCCGGTCGGGGCCCAGCCACCGGCCCCCGCCCTCGAGGCCCTCGGCGACGATCCCCGCGGCATCGTCGGCGCGGACGTCGTCGAACTGC
Source organism: Actinomycetota bacterium (assembly GCA_036394995.1). Classification (GTDB taxonomy): domain Bacteria; phylum Actinomycetota; class UBA4738; order UBA4738; family JACQTL01; genus DASWED01. Next base: position 39,319 of record DASWED010000112.1, on the reverse strand, counting down.
GGCGTGTTCCCCTCCGGGCGCTGCCGCCACTCCCCGTACCGGACCGCGCGGGACAGGGCCCTGGCCGCTTCCTCCGGGAACGCGAACGATGGGATGCGCCGCCGCCCCCCGGCCAGCTCGGGGGGCACGCCGGCCGAGGACATGAACACCGACAGGATCGGGATCCGGCCGTCCACGGCGTCGGCGGCATCCCGGACGGCGGCCGCCATGTCCTCGGCCCGGGTCACCAGGGGCGGGATGAAGATCACCACCAGCGCGTCCACCCCGCTCCCGGCCACGACCTCCACGGCGCGCCGGTAGTCCTCCCCGGTGGCGGAGGCGATCATGTCGACCGGGTTCGCCGTGGACGCGTCGGCCGGGAGGAACGCCGCCAGCGTGCTCCGGGCTTCGTCGGGGAGCGCGGGGACCTCGAGGCCCTCGGCCTCGCAGGCGTCGGCGCACAGGATGCCCGGGCCCCCGGCGTTCGTGACGATCCCCACCCGGCGCCCCTCGGGGACCGGCTGGTTGGCCAGCACGGACGCGACGTCGAACATCTCCGACAGCGTGTCGGTCCGGATCACACCGGCCTGGTGGAAGAGGGCGTCGACCGTGACGTCGGAGGCCGCCACCAGGGCGCCCGTGTGGGACGACGTGGCCCGGGCCCCCGCCTGGGACCGCCCGCTCTTCACCGCGACGATGGGCTTGGCCCGCCCCACCCGGCGGGTGATCCGGGCGAACTTGCGAGGATTCCCGAACGACTCCAGGTACAGCAGGATGAGGTCGGTGTCGGGGTCCTCCTCCCAGTAGTGGATGAGGTCGTTGCCGGAGATGTCGGCCTTGTTCCCCACCGACACGAACGACGAGAGTCCCAGGCCCAGGGACCGGGCCCGGTCGATGACCGCGAGCCCCAGGGCCCCGCTCTGGGACAGGAACCCCACCCGGCCGGCGTCGGGGAACGACGGCGCGAACGTCGCGTTCAGCCGGACGTCGGGGTTCGTGTTGAGGATCCCCATGCAGTTCGGCCCGATGAGGCGCATGCCGTGGCGGCGGCAGATGTCCACCAGCTCGCGCTGGCGCTCGCGGCCCTCCTCGCCGACCTCGCCGAACCCCGCCGAGAGCACCACCAGCCCCCGGACCCCCTTCCGGCCGCAAGCCTCCGCCGCCTCGGCCACCTCGGGAGCCGGGACCACCACGATCGCCACATCCACCGGGTCCGGCGCGTCCTCGACGGTGGGGAACCCCACCACCGACTGCACCACCTCGGCCTCGCGGTTCACCGGATAGACCGGCCCGTTGAACCCGGTGGCCAGGAGGTTGTGGAACACCTCGCCGGCGATCCCGCCCCGGTGCCGCGACGCGCCCACCACCGCCACCGACCGCGGCGAGAGGAACGTCCGCAGGGCCGCCACGGCGGCCGTCTGCTCGCGTCGTTCGAACCGCTCCAGGGCGGCCGGGGTCAGCGAGGTGGGGAACTCCACGATGATCGCGCCCGGCTCGGCCCGCATGGCCACGGGGAACCCGCTCTCCCGGAACACGTCGAGCATGCGGCGGTTCTCCGGCAGGACCTGGGCCTCGAACAGGGGGATCGCGTGCGCGTGGGCCACCTCCGCGAGCTGTCCGACGAGCAGGGTGCCGAGCCCGTGTCCCTGCATGGCGTCGGCCACGGCCAGCGCCACCTCGGCCCGTTCGGGAGCGGTTCGCAGGTACACGGCGTGGCCGACCACGGTGGACCCCGAGGTGGCCAGCAGGCCGAACCGGGCCGAATAGTCCATGTCTGACATGCGCTCGGCGACCCATTCGAGGTCGGCCCCGGCGGAGAAGAACCGGAGGGCCCGCGACTCCGAGGACAGCGCCCGCAGGAACACGAGGAGGGCCTCCCGGTCCTCGGGCCGGACCGGCCGGACGTGCACCGTCGAGCCGTCGCGCAGCGCGACATCCGCCTCCCGGTGCTGCGGATACGTGTCCGCGTCGCTCACCGGCGCCATCCTAGTGCTCTCTTCCGGGACTCCCCCCGAGAGAAGGTCCCGGGCAAGAGGGGCCTCCCGGCCCGTTCGCCCCTCCATGGTCCGGCATCAACTGTCGGTGGAGGTGATCGCCATGGTTGCGCTGGCCCCGGACCTCAGCAAGTTCTGGGATTCGTTCCTGGTCGCCTTGGTGGTGGTGGTCGGGGGCATCGCGCTCGCGGCGTTCGTCGCGGGTACCGGTGGCTGGCTGCGGAGACATCTGCCCCACGGTCGGCACACCAGGCCCCGGGCGGCCTGACCGGCCGGCGGGACCGCACGGGAGGAAGGAGGCGGCGGTGAACGTGGAGTCCGTATACCGACCGGGCGTCGTGTGCGCCGAGGCCGACGATCCGCTCTCGGAGGTGGCCTCCCGGATGCAGTTCAACGAGATCGGGGCGCTGGCGGTGATCGACCACGGCTCCCTGGTCGGGATCATCACCGAGCGTGACCTGGTCCGGGCCGTCGCCGACGGCACCGACACGGAGCTCACGCCGGCGGGCGAGTACATGACCGAGGACCCGGTGGTGGTCGCGCCCGACGCGGACGTCCACGAGGCCGTCACCCGGATGCTGGACATCGGGGTGCGGCATCTCCCCGTGATGTCGGGGGGGCGGCTGCTGGGGATGGTCTCCGCACGGGATCTGCTGGCCGAGGCTCAGGGGTGAGAGCGGAGGTGGCACGACGATGACGAGATGGACGGAGTTCCGGAGTTGCCCGGGATGCTCGTACGACTTCGCGACCGGTGAGGGCGAGAAGGGGTGCTCGTGGGGGGATTGCCCGTATCTGCCCGAGGCGCTGAACGTCTTCTGCGACACGTGCCGGTTCGACTACTTCACGATGGAGGGGAACTCGTCCTGCGAGGACCCGCTGACGTGCGAGCACGCCGCGGAGCCGCTGGCCCACGTGGAGAACTACCGGGCGTGGCGGCAGGCGCTCCAGACCGCTGCCTGGCGACCCGTCTGAGCCCCCGTTGTCCCGCCCCCGTCCGGCCTCGAGCCGGTGTTCAAAACCCCCCGTGGCGAGGATGGTGAGCGTCCCGCCGCTGTGCTCCCATCGGGCTGCAGCAGCACCTTCTGGCCGCTGTCCCCCGAAGCCCAGAGCGGTCACCCCGAATCGGGGGGCCGGCGGCGCCGGGCGCACCCGGTGGTCACCGCCGGCCCCTGCGCCCGGTCAGACGCGCCGGCTCGCGATACGGGCCGCCTGGATCAGGTGCTCGGCCCGGACCGGGTGGGCCAGCGTCTTCCGGCCCTCGTTCTCCTCAGCCGTCGTGTCGTCGTGGTGCGCCCACACCGTCCGTCCGTCGTCAGGGAGCGTGGTGCACGCCAGCTCGGCCCAGCCGCCGTACAGCTCGGAATCGGCTCCGCCGGCGATGTCCACCACCGCGACGTCCGCCCACTCCCGCAGGGGGCACAGCTCGTCGTCGAGGCGGGGGCAACCGTCCGTCACGTGCGGGCCGGGGCACGTCGCAGTCTGGTACCCGGCGGTCCGCAGCCATCCCGCCCATCGATTCCTGCGGACGAAGTCGTCGCTCACCAGCAGCGCGTTGAGGGGTCGTCCCGCTCCCACGTCTCCCATGGCCAACACCTCCCGATCTCCCGCGTCGATCGTGCAGCCTGGCGGTCCGTCCCGATCAGGGCCGGGTGGCCCGTTCCCGGGGGGCCGGCCGACCCGCCCGGCGGGCGAGCCGACCCGCCCGGCGGGTGACGCTCGCGCGGGCGAAGGTCCCGCCGCGGACGGGGCATTCGACCGTGATGGCGGCCCGCGCGGGCGTGGGAGCGTGCGGGCGGAGGCGTTCATGCCGTACATCGACCACCCCGGCGGGCCGGGGCATCCCGAGGTGCTCGCCGCCAGGATCGAACGGGTCCTCGTGGAGTGGGGGGCCGGGCTGTGACGCGCCCCGCGGCCGCGCTCGTGGGGCGTCCCGCCCGTTCCCCCCGGTCGGCCGGGGAAACGGAGATCTCGATTTCCCGTGAGACCGTCCCGGTGCTGGGAGTGGGCGTCGACCGCGACGCGGCGTTCTGCCTGTCCTCCGGGGGCCGGGCGCGCCTGTCGCCCGGCTTCGGGGACCTGGCGACCGGTCTCGCCAGGCGGGCCTACGTCGAGGCCCTGGAGCGGGCCCGTCAGTCCCACGACATCGAACCGGAGGCCGTGTCGCGGGACCTCGACGCGAGCTCGTTCGCAGCGAGCCTCGCCGCCGAGCTCGAGCTGCCCGCCGTGGCCGTCCAGCACCACCATGCCCACGCGGCCGCGGTGATGGCCGAGCACGGGCTGGAGGGACGGGTCCTCGCCGTGGTGCTCGACGAGCCCGGCCTCGGGGACGACGGGACGACGTGGGGCGGGGAGTTCCTGGTCGCTGACGCAGTCGAGGCTCGTCGCGCGGGGCATCTCCGCGCCGTGCCCGGACCCGGGAGCAACGGGATGGGGGTGGTCTACGCGGCGGACGCAGGGGTCCTCCGGCGGGCCGCGTCCATGCTCGGACCGAACGTGACCCGCGAGCCCCCGACCGGCGGCGGGGCGGAGCGGACGCTCCCGGACACTTCGGCCGGCGGCCTGTTCGACGCGGTGGCGTCGCTGGCGGGGCTGCGCGGGCATCATCGGGGAGCGGGCCGCGGGTGGGTCAGGCTCGCTCGGGCCGCCGACGGCTCGGCCACCATGGAGTACCCGTTCGACCTCGGCACCGACGACGGGTCGCTCGTCCTCGACACCAGGCCGATCGTGCGGGCCGTGGTCAAGGACCTGGGGAACGGCCGCTCCGCCGGCACCGTGGCCGGCCGGTTCCATCGCACGATGGCCGCCGGGATCCTGGCGATCTGCCGGCTCCTCCGCATCGACACCGGGCTGGACCGGGTGGTCCTGGCCGGCGCCCTGTTCGCGGACGGTCTCCTCGTCTCGGACACGGCCGCCCGCCTGGCCACCCAGGGATTCCACGTGTATCCGCCCCAGCGGATCCCGCCCGGCGACGCCAGCCTGGCCCTGGGCCAGGTCCTGGTGGCATCGGCCCGCCTCGGCCGCCCGGCGGCCTGAGGGACGTTCACGGGACGAGCGGCCTTCAGACCAGGGACGCGCGCTTGGGGGAGAGCTCCTCGACCAGGGCCGAGACGACCTCCTTGGCGTCGCCGAACACCATGAGGGTCTTGGGGTCGTGGAAGAGCTCGTTCTCGATGCCGGCGAACCCGGGGCGCATGCTGCGCTTGATCACCATGACCACCTGGGCCTTGTTCACCTCGAGGATGGGCATGCCGTAGATCGGGCTCCCCGGCGTCTTCTCCGCGGCCGGGTTCACCACGTCGTTCGCCCCGATGACGATCGCCACGTCGGCCTGCGGGAACTCCGGGTTGATCGCCTCCATGTCGAACAGCTGGTCGTAGGGGACGTTGGCCTCGGCCAGCAGGACGTTCATGTGCCCCGGCATCCGGCCGGCCACCGGATGGATGGCGAACTTCACGTCGACCCCGAGGGCGCCGAGCGTGTCCGCGAGCTCCCGGACCTTGTGCTGGGCCTGGGCCACGGCCATCCCGTAGCCGGGCGCCACGATCACCAGGCGGGCGTTGCGCAGGATCTCCGCGGCCTCGTCGGGAGCCGCCGAGCGGACCTCGCCCAGCTCGGAGGCGTCCCCCGGCTCGGCCGTCTGGAGCTTCCCGAACGCTCCGAACAGGACGTTGCGGAACGACCGGTTCATAGCCCGGCACATGATCACCGAGAGCAGGAACCCGGAGGAGCCGTCGAGGGCTCCGGCGATGATCAGGATCTTCGAGTCGAGGACGAACCCCATGGCCGCCGCCGACAGCCCGGCGTAGGAGTTCAGCAGCGAGATCACCGTGGGCATGTCGGCCCCGCCGATCGGGACGATCAGCATGATCCCGAACGCCAGCGACAGGACCACGACGATCGGGAACAGCGCCTTCGAGCCGGGATCCGCCACCAGGATGCCCACCAGGACCAGGGCCGTCCCCAGGACCGAGAGGTTGATCACGTTCTGGCCCCGGTACGTGATGGGCCGCTGGGGGAGCCATTCCATGAGCTTCCCGGCGGCCATGAGGCTGCCGGTGAACGTGAGGAACCCGAGCACCACCTCGATGCCCAGGGCCACCATCGTCACCGTGGAGATGCGGGGGGACTGCAGGTAGAACTCCGCGGTCCCCACGAGCGCCGCGGCCAGCGCGCCGAACGAGTGCGAGAGCGCGATCCGCTGCGGCATGGCGGTCATCGGGACCAGCAGGCCCAGGGGGACGCCGATGGCCGAGCCGATGATCAGCGCGGCCACGATGAACTTGAAGTCCACGATCTCGGACCGCAGCAGGGTCGCGACGACGGCCACGAGCATGCCGGCCTCGCCGGCCAGCACCCCCCGGCGGGCGGTGGGCGGTTGCGACATCCACTTCAGCGCCAGGACGAACAGCGCCCCGGAGGCCAGGAACACGATGTCGAGGGCGGTCGTGCTCACGGCTTGGCCGCCTCGGAGGTCTCCCGAGGCCGGCGGCCCTGCCGGCGCCGGAACATGCGGAGCATCCGGTCGGTGATGAGGAACCCGCCGACCACGTTGATCGTCGAGGCGACCACGGCGATGGTCCCGAGGACCGTGGCCAGCGTGCCCCGCTTCGACCCTGCCAGCACCAGCGACCCGACCAGGGCGATGGCCGACATCGCGTTCGTCAGCGACATCAGGGGCGTGTGGAGGAGCTTGGGGACCCTCCGGATGACCTCGAAGCCGATGAACGTGGCCAGGACGAACACGTAGAGCCCGATCACGAGCTTGTGGGTCACGAGGTCACCTCCTGCCGCTCGGCGCCCCGGGCGGCCTCGAGCGCGGTCTGCACGGCCGGGTTGACCACCCGGCCGTCCCGGCACACGAGCGTGCCGCTCACGATGGGGTCGTCGGGTTCCTCGCGGAGCCTCCCCTCCTGGATCAGGTACGTCAGGAACGACGACACGTTCTTGCCGAACATCAGGCTGGCGTGGTGGGACGCCATCGACGGCAGGTTGGTGGGCCCGAGGACCGTGACGCCGTTCTCGACCACGGTCTCGTCGGGCCTGGTGAGCTCGCAGTTGCCTCCCTGCGGGGCGGCCATGTCCACCACCACGGAGCCGGGGGCCATCCCGCGCACCGCCGCCGCGGTGACCAGCAGGGGCGCGGGCCTGCCCGGGACCGCGGCCGTCGTGATGACGGCGTCGGCGTTCGCCACGACCTCCGCCAGGAGCTCGCGCTGCCGGGTGTAGAACTCCTCGCCCTGGGCCTTCGCGTACCCGCCCGCGTCCTGCGCGTCGCCGGTCTCCAGGGCCAGCTCGACGAACCGCGCCCCCAGGCTCTTGACCTCCTCGGCGGCCGCGGGGCGCACGTCGTACGCCTCCACCACCGCGCCCAGGCGACGCGACGTGGCGATGGCCTGCAACCCCGCCACCCCGGCCCCCAGGACCAGGACCCGGGCGGGGGCGATGGTCCCCGCAGCGGTGGTCAGCAGCGGGAACATCTTGGGCAGCTGGGTGGCGGCCAGCAGCGCCGCGCGGTACCCGGACACCGTGGCCTGCGACGAGAGCACATCCATCCCCTGGGCCCTGGTGATGCGGGGGAGCAGCTCCAGGGCGAACAGCGTCGCGCCCCGCTCGGCCACCATCGCGGCGGCCTCCGGCGATCCCAGGGGGTTGGCCAGGCCCACCACCACCAGCCCCTGGCGCGTCAGGGCCAGGTCCCGGTCCGCGCCGGGGGCGTTGACCCCCACCGTTCGAACCTGGACCACCACGTCGGCGCCGAAGGCCTCCTCGCGGGAGGAGACGATCTCGGCGTCCTTCTCGCGGTAGGCGTCGTCGGGGAACCCCGCGGCCTCCCCGGCGCCCGATTCGATCAGGACCCGGAGGCCCGCCTTGGCCAGGGCGGCCGCCGCGAGGGGCGTGACGGCCACCCGCCGCTCGTCGGGGAAGGTCTCTCTGGGCACGCCGACGGTGGAGATGCCGCCGGGCGACGCCTGCGGGCCGGGGTCCGGAGAGCTCACAGGGGGATCATGCGACATCGCGTCCCCAGCGTGCTGCCAGCCGGAGCGGTTCGTCCGGCTCGTGCGGCCCGGACCGTGCCGGAACGTCCGCCCCGGCAACCCGCGTGAGGTGCCGCGACGACGCCCGCGAGGGGGGGTGCCAAGATGGGCCGGGTGCCGACCGGTCAGGCACCCCGATGGAGCCGTCTGGATGACATCCCAACCCGTTCGTCGCCGCCGAGTCGCGCCCCGGGTCGCGGCGGCCATTGCGGTGGCGGTGGTGGGGACATGCTCGCTGCCGGCGCCGGTCGCGAACGCGGCGGCCGGGACGTTGGTGCTCGGGCAACGGGGCGCGGGACGGGCCGCCGGTGTCCCACCCACCGTCTCGTCGGAGGTCTCGGTCGATCTCTCCGGAGCGCTCCCGCGCGCGGGCGTCCGGACCCTGCAGGGCGGCGCCGTGCGGACCCTCGACGCCGCCACGTCGGCCCCGGTGCGGGCCTGCCCGGGGTTCTGGTTCACCGCGCTCGGGCTGGTGTGGCGGCAGCGCGGCGACGGGGTGGTCCGGGCCAGGGTCAGCTGGACCGGGGTCGACGGCTCGGTGCTGGGGCGGACGTCGGTGGAGGACGAGGGGCCCGGCCCCGGGACGCCCGACGCGGGCGGGGTCCGGCGGGGGACCGACCTGGTGTGGACCGGCGGCGGGCGGTGCGCCGTGGTCACGCTCGACGTGCCTGCGGGCGTCACGGTGTGGGGGATGCGGGCCGCGTTCGCGAACACGTCGGGGTCGTCGGCGGGGCCGGGGACCGGTCCGCCGGACGCCGCGCCGGAACCCGACATCCGGGCTGACGCCGCCGAGGGCGGGCCACCCATGCCGGCCATGGTGTCGCGCGCGGCGTGGGGCGCGGACGCCCGCCTGCTGGACACCGGCTCGCCCGGGTGCACGGCCCCGTACTACTCGCCCGAGGTGAAGGTGGCCTACGTCCACCACACCTCGGGGTCGAATTCCTACGGTCCGTCCCAGTCGGACGACATCGTCCGAGGCATCGACTGGTTCCACACGCAGGAGCGCGGGTACTGCGACATCGCGTACCTCTTCCTGATCGACCGGTACGGCCGGATCTTCGTCGGCCGCGCCGGGGGTGTCGACCGGCCGGTGACCCCGGGCTCGCAGTCGGGGTTCAACGCGTACACGACCTCGGTGTCGATCATGGGGAACTTCCAGTCGGTCTCGCCTCCCCTCGCCGCCGTGCGCTCGCTGGAGCGCCTCCTGGCCTGGCGCCTCGACGTGGCCCACGTCCCGGCGGACGGGTTCGACACGCTGGTGTCGCAGGGGTACGGGTCCGACGTCTACCCCCCGGGGAAGCCCGTGCGGTTGCACACGATCGTGGGGCACCGCCGGACCAGCTCCACCGACTGTCCGGGGAACCGGTTCCTGGCCCTTCTCCCGACCATCCGCAGGACCGTGGCCGCGATGGGCGGGCCCAAGATCCTCCGGCCGAGGGAATCCGCGCCGAAGGTGGTTCCGGGAGCCGACCCGGTGCGATTCACGGCGAGGGCCACCGCCCCGCTGGCGTGGACGCTCACCGTCGAGCGACGGGACCGGTCGGTGGTCCGCCAGATGTCGGTGGGCGGTCGCTTCACGACAGTCGGTGTCCGGTGGAACGGCACCGACACGAACGGCGACCCGGCCCCCGCGGGGAAGTACCGGGCGGTGCTCTCGGGTCGAACCAAGTCCGGCGTGGCGCCTCGATCGGCCGAGCTCCCCATCGACGTCCCCGGCCCGCACACGGGGCCGGTGCCCGTCCCCGGTGAGCAGGTTCGGGTGCGGTCCGGTCCCGTCACGCTCCGCGGGGTCGCCGCGACCTCCGGCTCGGACGTGTGGGTGGTGGGGTCGATGTCCCGGATCGCCGCGACCCGGCCGTTCGTCCGCCATTTCGACGGGTCCTCGTGGCGCGGCGTCGGCGCCCCGAACCCGGGCTCGCACGGCAGCGCCCTGCAGGCCGTGGTCGCGCCGGCGCCAGACGACGCATGGGCGGGGGGCCTGACCTGTACGGACGGTGGATGCGGGGCGGCCGGCGGGTTCGGATCGCGGACCCTGTTGGAGCACTGGGACGGGAAGCGGTGGGCCGCGGTCCCGTCGCCGAGCCCCGGCACCGCGACGAACGAGATCCGGGCCCTGGCCGCGGTGGCGCCGGACGACGTGTGGGCGGCCGGGTTCTGGTCCGACGAGGGCCGGTACCTCCGCCACGGCCTGGTCCTGCACTGGGACGGCTCGGCCTGGAGCCAGGCCCGGCTTCCGTTCGTCGGGGGCGAGGTCCACCTCGACGGCCTCTCCGCAGCCGCGACGGACGACGTGTGGGCCGTGGGGGAGCGGTGCCCCGGCCCATGCGCCGGCCTGGCCCACAGCTCGGCGGTGATCCTGCACTGGGACGGTCAGCGATGGAGCGCGATCCCGGCGCCGGGGCTGGGAGCCGACCGCAGCGGCCTCGACGCGGTCCTGACGGTGGGCCCGGGGGAGGCCTGGGCCACCGGCGGCAAGTCGGCGAATCGCGAGGCACCCACCCGCCCGCTCCTGGAGCGTTGGGACGGTTCGAAGTGGCGCACGGTCGACGCTCCGAACACCGGACCGTCGACCCAGTGGTTCGCCATCGGTCGGATCCCCGGCAGCGGCCTCATGGCGGTGGGCTCCACCTCGCCGTCCACGACCAGGTCCACCACCCGCCCCCTGGTGGAACGCCGCCACGGCGACGGCTCGTGGTCCCGCGCCTCCGTCCCCGCCCCCGATACCCGCATGGCGTACCTCACCTCGGTCGCCGCGATCTCCCGCTCGAACATCTGGGCCGTCGGCCCCACGAACGGCACTCCCCTGATCCTGCACTGGAACGGCTCCGTCTGGCGCCTCGTGCCAGGATGACCGAACGGAGGAAGCGCCCCCGGATGTCCCGAGCGGCCCTGGCCAGGGAGGGTGGACATGGAACCAGATGCAGGAGCCGAGCAGCGGTATCGGGACGGGATGACGGCGTTCCGCCAGGGCGACCAGGGCCTCGCCGCATCCGCGTTCGAGGAGAGCCTTCGGTCGGCTCGGGCCTCTGGGGATGAGCGGACCGTGATCCTCGCGATGATGGGCCTGGCCCGGGTGGACCTTCGCCGAGGGGACCTGACCGCCGTCCGGCGTCGCGCCGAGGAGGCGCTCGCGCTGGCCGAGCGGCTGGATCCCGCGGCCCGGCAGCATCCGCTTCATCTGTTGGCCACGGCCGACCGCGTCGGGGGTCGCTACGACGAGGCCGTCGAACGCTATCGGGAGAGCCTCGAGCTCAACCGCGGGCTCGGGAACGAGCGGTGGGTGACCATGGAAACGATGAACCTGGCCGCGGCGGAGCGGGGCCTCGGGCGTTTGGATGACGCCGAGACGCACCTCCGGGAGGCGCTGAGCAGCGCTCTGGAGGGCGAGGGGCAGGACCTCATCACGTTCTGCGTGCTCGGGTTCGCGGGTATCGCGGCCGAGCGAGGTGAGGCCGAGCGAGCCGGTACGCTCGTGGGCGCAATCGACGCCTGGCTCGAGGAAGAGACGCAGATCCTGGATCCGGACGATGCTCCCGACTTCGAGCGGGCCGTCGAACGTGGCCGTGCGGCCGGCCCGGACGAGTTCGAACGTGGTCGCTCGGCCGGGCGGTCGATGTCGATCTCCCAGGCCGCCGACGTCGCGCTCGCGGGTCGGAGCCGCTGAGCGATCTCTTGACCGACGGGTTCGAGCGGGATACGGTCCCGGCCTCGCGCCAAAGGGGAGGATTCGATGGATTTCGCGCCGTTCGCTTCGTCACGCCTTGCCCTCTCGCCCTCCGGCTCCGTGGCGGTCCGAGGGCGCGGCTCCCGAACGAGGACCGGGCCGTGGCTCGCGATCGCGCTGGCTGCGGTCACGGCGATCTCGTTCGGTGCTCGCGCCGCTCCCTCCACAGGAGGCCGAACGGCGGTGGCGGCCGATCCCGTCGTCGCGGCTTCGGCGGCATCCGCGGCCCCCACGCTCGAGTACGTCTCGCACGCCACCGGAGCGACGCGCTCCGTCCTGGTCCTGCGGTCCGCGGGGGCGGGCGTCGAGGTCGTGAATCGCGCCGATCACTCGGTGGTGGCACGCGCGGACATGGGGCGAGGGCCGGTCGTCGTCCACGGCTCGGCCGTCGACGACACACTGGTGGTCGACTTCTCCCGCGGGGACCCCGTCCCGGCGGGCGGGCTGGTGTTCGACGGAGGCGCGCAGCTCACGGCCAGGGGTGACCTCGTGGTCGTCCGGGGCGGCCGGTTCGACCGGGGGGTGGTCGACTACGCAAGCCGCTCGGACGGCGTGATCCGCCTCGACGGCAACCGGATCACCTACCGGGGCCTCGAGCCCGTCGACATGACCGGCAGCACCGTCAACGACCTCGTGTTCAACCTCCCCGGCACGGCGGACGACGCGATCCTGGAGGACGACGGGACCGCCGCCAACAACACTTCACGGCTCCGGAGCGGCAACGCCACGTTCGAGACCACCGTCTTCACCAACCCGAGCGGATCCCTCACCGTCAACGCCGGGTCCGGCGACAACGTCACGATCAACCCGACGGACTCGTTCGGGGCGGCCAATGTGACGGTGGCGACGCCCGACACCGCTCTCCTGGGGAGCCTCCAGACGACCGGGGTCCTCTCCCTGACGGTGGCGAACTCGATCAACCAGACGGGCGCCATCTTCGTCGGCCGGCTGGCCGCCGTCGCCGGGACTGGGGTCGTGCTGACCAACGCGGGGAACAGCATCGGCAGCATCGAGTCGGAAACGAACACGGGCGGCATCGCCGTGACCACCGCCGGCGCGGTGGCCATCGGCAACGTCTCGGCCGGGCTGACCGGTCTGAAGGTGGAAACGTCGGGCGACATCTCGGTGCACTCGGGCGGCACGCTCTCGCTCGTCGACACCGACGGGCTGGAGAGCGTGACCGGCGGCAGCGTGTCGGGGAACGTGGCGCTGACCGCGACCGGCGGCAACATCGTGCGGACGACGGACATCGACGCCGTCACCGTCTCGAGGGGAACCGCAACGCTGACCGCCGGCCTGGACATCCTGATGGGCACCTCGGGCTTCGACGACGACAACGACATCCGGGCGAGCGGCTCGGTCACCCTCGACGCGGGCCGGGACATCACGATCGACGGGTTCTCCGACGTGGCCTCGGACGACTTCGGGCAGAACACCGGCGGCGCCCTGACCCTCGACGCCGCTCGCAACGTGAACATCACGAACAACGCCGGGGACGACGCCAGCGCGGGTGCGTCGGGGAACGCGGGCGCCGATGTCCTGGTCACGACCGGCCCGAACGACGCCCTGACCCTGACCGCACCCAGCTCCGCGGCCCTGTTCTCGAGCTCGGGCGACGTCACCGCGACCTCCGACCGCGCCGCCATCGGGGCGGCCTCCGGGATCACCGCGACCGGCCACGTGGTCACGCTGCAGCAGAACAGCGCGAACTGGAACGTCCACCTGGGCCCGGCGACGGACACCACGGCGAGCACGCTCGAGCTGTCCGACGCCGAGCTGGACCGGGCGTTCGCGTCCACCCTTCGCATCGGGAAACTCCCGAACAACGGGAGCATCGAGGTCTCGGCTCCCATCAGCGCGGGGACGAGCTACGGGACGCTCACGCTTCGCACGAGCGACGCCGTGATCGACTCGAACGCGTCCGAGCCGGACATCTCGGTGACGAACCTGGCCTTCAGGACCGGGAACGGCGCCAATGCGGACACCCATGTCTCCACCCTGGCCGGCGTCAACGGTGCGGGCACGGTGGACATCGCGAACAGCGGCGGGCTCACCATCGCCACCGTCGACTCGGTTGCCGGCGTCACGAACACCGGAACCCTCCTGGCTATCGGCGCGTCGAGTCCCATCACCGTGGCGGCCGACGTCGTGGGGGCGGGCTCGGTCACCCTCAACGCGGCGGATTCCGCCGGGGCCGGGGACGACGTCATCCTCGCGCCCGGAGTGACGGTGGAGTCGACGGCAGGCGGCGTCTCCGTGTCGGCCGGCGACAACGTCACCATCCCAGCGACCTCCGAGGTGAAGGCGGACAGCGGTTCCGTGGTGATGTTCGTGGACGCCTCGAACATCGACCCCGGGGTCGGAGGGGTCTTCACCCTTCGAGGTCTCGTGTCCGGATCGTCGACCACGGTCACCGGCGACACCGACGGGGACAGGTTCCTGTTCTCGCCGGGTGGCGCCGTGACCGGGCTCACCGTCGCGGGCCAGGCTGGGGCGGATGTCTACCGCTTCGACGCCGGGGGGGCGGTCACGGCCGCGCTCACCGAGTCCGGCGGCTGTGCCGGGCCCGACGCCCTGCAGTTCCCGAACCTGCCCACCGGGATCACCCTGGACCTGGGCTCGACGGGCTCGCAGGCGGTGAGCGCCGGCGTCACGCTGACCCTGTCCACCGCCGACGGCTTCGAGAACGTCACCGGGACCAACCAGGTGGACAACGTCACCGGGAACTCCTGCGGCAACTTCGTCCTGTTGCAGAGCGGCGGCGACACCGGGAACGGGCTCGGCGGGAGCGACGAGCTGCGGGGCAAGCGCGGCGCCGACTCGCTGACCGGGGGCAGCGGCACGGACCTGCTGAAGGGCGGGTTCGGCGGCGACACGCTGAACGCGGTGGACGGAGCCGGCGGTGACACCGTGAACGGCAACGTCGGCTTCGACACCTGCACGTTCGATCCCGGCGACACCGTCACCCACTGCGAGGCGTGATCCGGAGGACCGTCGCCTCGAACCGGATGGGGGCTAGAAGGACGGGAACGCGGAGACGGCCGCATCGCACTGGTATCACCGATATGGCCTATTCCCAACGATTGGGTCGAGGTGTACCTTTGGGCCCCGTTGGAGGGAGGTAAGTGGTGCCCCGAAGGTACCTGGACTTCGACGTTCTCATCGAAGCCTCGGGTGATCGGTACCGCGCCAAGGTCTTGGACTCCCCGGCCGGCCAGGCGGTACGGGAGTTCGACCTTCCCTTCTCACGGCTGGAGCTCGAGAACATGGTGCTGCGCATCACCCGGACGGTGGGGGAGCTCCGACGGGACATCAGGCGACTCGAGACCCCTGAACGGCAGCTCGTCCGATCGTTCGGCGGCCGCCTGTTCGACGCTGTGTTCGGCGGGACGATCCAGGGAGCCCTGCAGAGCAGCCTGAACGAGGCCTATCGCAAGGAGGCTGGGCTCCGGATCCGCCTGCGGCTCGCGGATGCGCCCGAGCTTGCCGACCTGCCGTGGGAGTACCTGTACAGCTCGAGCACCAACCAGTTCCTGAGCCTGTCTTCGGACACTCCGGTGGTCCGCTATCTGGACCTCCCGTCGGCGGTGCGACCACTCACGGTCAGTCTGCCGCTCCACGTCCTGGTGATGATCTCGAGCCCGACGGACCATCCGCAGCTCGCCGTGTCCGAGGAATGGGCTCGACTGAACGACGCCCTGCGAGACTTGATGGACCGGGGCCTTGTCGTCCTCACGCAGTTGGAGCGCGCCACGCTGTCGGCCCTGCAGCGGCCCCTCCGCCTCGGCCAGTACCACATCTTCCACTTCGTCGGGCATGGCGGGTTCGACGAGCAGGCCCAGGACGGCGCCCTGCTCCTGGAGGATGAGACCGGCAAGGGACGGCTGGTCTCCGGGCAGGATCTCGGGGTGATGCTGAGCGGGCATCGATCGCTCCGACTGGTGATCCTGAACGCGTGCGAGGGCGCTCGGAGCTCGCCGAGCGACCCGTTCGCCGGTGCCGCGCAGAGCCTCCTCCAGCAAGGGATCCCGGCGACCATCGCCATGCAGTTCGAGATCTCCGACAAGGCCGCGATCACGTTCGCGCACGAGTTCTACGGCGCCGTCGCGGACGGCTATCCCATCGATGCCGCCCTGGCGGAATCGCGCCGCGCCATCTTCGCCCGCGGGAACGAAGTCGAATGGGCCACGCCGGTCCTGCACATGCGTTCCCCGGACGGCCGTGTGTTCAGGATGAGACTCCCCGCCCCCGGCGCCGCTGTGCCGGAAGAGGCTGCCACCGCCGCGCGGGAGGCCGCCGCGCGGGAGGCCGCAGAGCGGGTTGAGCGGGAGGCCGCGGAGCGGGAGGCCGCCGCGCGGGTTGAGCGGGAGGAGCGGGAGGCCGCGGAGCGGGAGGCCGCGGAACGGGTTGTGCGGGAGGCAAGCAAGCGGGAGGCCGCCGAGCGGGAGACCGCCGCGCTGGAGGCCGCCGAACGGGAGACCGCCGCGCTGGAGGCCGCCGAGCGAGAGGCCGCCGAGGTCGCGCGCCCAGCCAGCGAGCATCGACCCGCCACGACGCCGACAGCGAAGCTCGCCGCCATGGCATTGATAGGTGGCGGCCTGCTACTCGTCGGCTATCTCGCCCCTCTTGCCCGGATTGAAGGGCACGTCATCGCCTCCAAGGACGTGCCATTGCTTCTCGTTGATCAGGCGGCGGCATGGATCATCGCTCTGGTTGGTGGCGCCATGCTATTCGCCCGCGCAACGAGGGAGTCCGTCCTCCTGATGGGCTTGCTCGCAGGCGTGGGACTGGAACAGGTCGCCACCTACCTCTCGGGCCTCGTTGGCTACACGGCGATGTCAAACGCCGACCCGGGCTGGGGATCGCTGGTCGGCCTGATCGGGGCAAGTCTCGTGCTCTCGGCTTCCACCATCTCTTTCTATCGGCTCCGGGCGCTGGAACCGCGGCGTGGCGTGACACCTGAATTCACGCCAGCTTCCCGGGGGATCGCAGTGGTGGGAGCGGTGTTCATGATCGCCGCGGGCTTCATGCACGACGCCGTCAATCAAGGAGGCGGCTGGTTCTTCGTCGTGCCCGTGATCGTGGCCGTCGCGGCGGCGGCGTCCCTCTTCTTCCAGGTCCGTAACCTGGCATCGAGGGTCTTCTTCACCTCCGCCCTCGTCGCATATGGGAGCCTGCTGGGGTTCGCATTCCTGTTCTACGACTTGTTCGCAAGTCA
The DNA here is from genome assembly GCA_036394995.1 of Actinomycetota bacterium. Taxonomy (GTDB): domain Bacteria; phylum Actinomycetota; class UBA4738; order UBA4738; family JACQTL01; genus DASWED01. Next base: position 22,369 of record DASWED010000112.1, on the reverse strand, counting down.
CTACGACAACGTCAAGCGCGGAGGGAGCATGCTGATGCGTGCCGTATCCGGATTCCTCCTCCTCGGTGCGGCGTTGATCGCGTTCGGTGCGGGCCGCCGGAAGAAGGGCCCGGTGGCAAGCAGGGAGGACCGGAAGTAGCTCGGGGCCCATGTGCGGATGCCGGATCCGCTGGGGCGCCGGGGGTCGGGCGATAGCGGCGAACCAGCGACTCAAGAGGTCGTGAAGCGAATGCACGAGTTCGCCAGACGGAACTCGGTGCCCGCATTCACGAGCTCGTGCCTCGAGTTCTCCGACGTCGCGTCCTCGGCATCGGCCCGTCGCCATCTGACGGCTGCTCGGGCGCGGGCAGAAGAACGGTGTACAGCAATCGCCGCCGACGCCCTTTGCCTGGGGCATTGGCGAGCCGGGGCAGGGCGACGCTGCGAAGGTCTCGGAGGAAGTCCGCGAACTCGGTCTCGGTGAGCCACATGGCGGCCATCTGATAGACGGCGCCGTCGCGATTCGGATCCGGAGGACCGGCCGCGAGATAACGGTCGAAGTCGACCAGCAGCCCGGCAACGTAGGCCATGAAGGCCCGAGAGTGGTCATCGGGTGTCATGGCTGCGATCTCGCCCGGTTGGATCTGCGCGGCGAGGAGCCGGAGGGTGTACGTGCGTTCGACGGCGCCGCGCACGCGGCGCTCGGCCACCACCTGCAGCACTCCCGCCTTCGTGAGGAGGGCAACGTGACGGTAGAGGCTCCCGGTGGGGACGTCGTCGAGCTCAGCGGCGAGCTGTGTGGTGGTGAGCGCCCGGTCGCCCAGGAACGCCTTGAGGATGCGCAGCCGCACCGGGTGCAGCAGGAGATCTGCTCTTGTCATATGCGCCAGCCTAGCCCAACGCTCACAGGAGTGCTAACGTTCACATCTGTGTGAGTGGTGAAGCAAAGGAGGCTGGGATGGCAGAGAGTCGGACCTCTCCAGGGTGCGCTCGATGAATGGGGTGCTTGCGCCGATCCTCGTCCTCCTGGTGGCGATCGGCTTCGAGGTCGTGTGCCTGGTCGACCTGGCGCGGGCCGAAGAGGTGCGCTACCTGCCCAAGTGGGGATGGCTGATCGTCTCGTTCATCTCGATCCCCCTCGGCGGCATCATCTATCTGACCGTCGGCAGGGTCCGCTGAGCGCCGCCCTGCGCACCGTCGGGATCGCCAAGTCATACGGTGCGCTGACCGCGCTCCGGGGCGTGGACCTCGAAGTGCCCGCCGGGGCTCTCTACGGCTTGATCGGACCAAACGGCTCGGGCAAGACCACGCTCCTCGAGATCCTTGCCGGCCTCCGGCGTCCGAGCGCCGGGGAGGTTCACCTCGGCGTTCCGCGCGCGGCGATCTCGTACTGCCCCGATGTCGCCGAGTTCGAACCGTGGCTGAGCGCGCTCGAGGTCCTCGAGGTGGCCCTGGGCCTGCTGGGACGCCGCCGGCCCCGCCAGGAGCTGGATCAGATCCTGGACCGGGTCGGTCTCGCCGAGGTCGCCGGTCGCCGGGTCGGCGGGTTCTCCCGGGGGATGACGACCCGGCTCAACATCGCCGCCGGCCTCGTCGCCGAACCGGAGGTCCTCCTCATCGACGAGCCGGCCTCCACGTTGGACCCCGCCGGGCGCGCCGACGTGCTCCGCCTGCTCGCCCGTCTCGCCCCCGCCACGACCGTGATGCTCTCGAGCCAGGATCTCGGCGAGGTCGAGGCGATCTGCGGTCACGTCGGAATCCTCGCCAGCGGCAGGCTTCTCTACCAGGGACCGCTCGCCGATCTGCTCGCCGGCGCAGCGAGGTCCCGTTGGCAACTGGTCGTCCGCCCACCGGCGGAGCGGACCCTCGCAGCCCTCGGAGCCGCTCCATGGGTGTCCTCGGTCGACGAGCGCGCTCCCGGAGAGCTGGAATTCTCTGCCGCAGATCCCGACGAGGTCGAGGCGCACCTGGCCGGCCTGCTCGCCGGCTGCGGCGCTCGGGTGGTCTCGATCTCGCCAGAGCGTCCGGGCCTCGAGGAGGTCTTTCTCTCGCTCACCGCCGGGCACGCCGGCCAAGGAGGCGGGATTCCGTGAGCCCCTGGCATCTCGAGGCCGTGCGGCTCTGGCGCACCCGGCGACTCATCGCTTTGGTCGTCCCGTTCGTTCTCCTCGGGCTCGGCATCCCGATCCTCACCCACAACCTCCCCGAGCTGGCGAAGCATGCCTCGGGTAGCCTGCGGGTGATCGCGCCTCCACCGACCCCGGCCGACGCGATTGCAGGTTTCGGCGCGAACGCCGCGCAACTCGGCACGCTCGTGATCGTCGTGGTGGCGGCGGCGAGCCTCACCATCGACGCCCGTCCGAGCCTCGCGGCGTTCTACCGCAGCAGGGTGCGTCGCCCCTTCGTACTGGTCGTGCCCCGATACGTGGCCGTATCCCTCGCCGCGACGCTCTCACTCGGGCTCGGGGTCCTGTGTGCCTGGTATCAGACTTCCGCACTCATCGGCCCGCCGCGCGCCGGCGCGCTTGCCGCGGGGTACGGGCTCGAAGTCCTCTGGGTGTGCTTCTGCGTCAGCCTCGTCGCTGCCTGGGCCAGCGTCGCTCGCAGTGTGCCCGCAGTCGCCGGGGCGAGCCTGATCAGCCTCCTGGCCCTCGTGTTCCTGGGCAGTATCCACTCACTCTCGTCCTGGTCCCCTACGGCGCTCGCGGCCAGCGTGGCGGACCTCGTTCGGCCCCAGCATTCCGGCGTCCCCTGGCACGCCTTCGGCATCACCATGGGGAGCACTCCGGTCCTCATCGCCATCTCGGCCCGGCGACTCGCGCGGCGCTGAATCGCACGTGGCATCCGGCCATGGGGAAGCTCGGGGCCAGGGGAACGACCGGGAGTCCAACCGGTGCTGCGCAGAGGCCCACGTTCGAGGGTCTTCCCTGACACCGACCACCCGGGAGGCAGCCATGAGAAGGGCGGAGTGACGACGCGTCTTCCCGTGTTCTCGCCATGGCCAGCTGGGGTAGCAATTCCACGAGGGGCCCCTCCCGCGTCGGCAGGAGCTGTGCTGGTCAGTCGGGGGCCGGGTAGCTGGTGAGCATGCGGAGGTAGTTCGCGCGCTCGAAGGCTTCGGGGTCGGGGACGGCCCGCTGGCTCATGGAGCCTCGGAGCTGCTCGACCGATTCGTACTCGTGCTCGGACATCCACCGGACCAGGTCGGTCTCGACCGTGGCGAGGTGCTCGGGGCCGTGAAGGAGGAGCGCGGAGGTCAGCATCGCCACGTTCGCCCCGGCCAGGATCACCTTCACTGCGTCCTCCGCGGTATGGACGCCGGTGGTGGCCGCCAGCGAGCACTCCACCTGTCCGTGGAGGATCGCGATCCACCGCAGCGGCAGGCGGAGCTCGTCCGAGCTCGAGAGCACGAGGCGGGGGACGACCTCCAGCGTCTCGAGGTCGAAGTCCGGCTGGTAGAACCGGTTGAACAGCACCAGGCCGTCGGCGCCGGCCTCCACCACGCGCCGGGCCATCTCCGGCATCGAGCTGTAGAACGGCCCCAGCTTCACCGCGAGCGGGATGCGCACCGCTTCGCGCACGCTCTCCACCAACTCCACGACCCGGTCCTCCACGGTTCGGCCGGACATCCCGGGGTCGGCGGCCACCGTGTACACGTTCAGCTCCAGGGCGTCCGCGCCCGCCTCCTGGAGCCGGTGCGCCCACTGCACCCATCCCCCGCGGGACGAGCCGTTCAGGCTGGCGATCACGGGGACGCCGGACGCCCCCTTCGCCGCTTGGAGGTGGTCCAGGTACTGGTCCGGCACCGTCACGTACTCGGTCGCCTCCGGGAAGTAGCTGAGTGCCTCGGGGAAGCTCTCGGCCCCGGACTCCAGGGTCATGTCCAGGTCGAGGGCGTCCCGCGTGATCTGCTCCTCGAACAGCGACGGCAGCACGATGGCGCCGGCGCCGGCGGCCTCCAGCCGGCGCACGTGATCCAGCCGGGCGGTGAGCGGGCTGGCCGAGGCCACCAACGGGCTCCGCAGCTCCAACCCCAGGTACCGCGCTGTGAGATCGGGGGTCATGCCGGTTCCTCCCCGGACTCCTGCGGTTTTCCCTCCGGCGGTTCCGGCAGGTGCGGGGCCACCCTCGTGACCCCGGCGAGCTGCTCGTAGAGCTTCCACCGTTCGTCGACGTCCTCCTGTGCCAGGCGCATGAGGTGCTCGAACTCCTCCGGGTCCGTCCGGGCGGCCATGGCGAACCGGCCCTCGCCCAGCGCGAACTCCCGCAGCCGCGTGGCCGGCGCCTTGCTGTCGAGGTGGAAGGGCTGGTCTGCCGTCGGGTGGTACCGGTACAGGGGCCAGTACCCCGCCTGGACGGCGTCCTTCTGCCGGGTCATCGACAGCGCCATGTCGTAGCCGTGGGCGATACACGAGCTGTACGCGATGATCAGCGACGGGCCGGGCCAGGCCTCGGCCTCGGTGAACGCCCGCACCGTCTGCATGTCGTTCGCGCCCAGCGCGACCTGCGCCACGTACACGTTGCCGTAGGAGGTGGCGATGAGCCCGAGGTCCTTCTTCCCGGTGGTCTTCCCGCGCGACGCGAACTTCGCCGCCGCGCCGCGGGGCGTGGCCTTCGAGGCCTGGCCGCCGGTGTTGGAGTAGACCTCGGTGTCCAGCACCAGCACGTTGACGTCCTGGCCGGACGCCAGCACGTGGTCCAGGCCGCCCGAGCCGATGTCGTAGGCCCACCCGTCGCCGCCGACGATCCACACGTTCTTCCGGACCAGCGCGTCGATCAGGCCGAGCAGGTCGCGGGCGTCCTCGTCGCCGCCGGCAGCCACCGGCTCGACGCGCGACTTCAGCGCGGCGACCCGCTCCCGCTGCGACGCGACGGCCGCGTCGCCGATCCCCTCCTCGCCGAGGACGGCCGCGATCAGGTCGTCCGCCCCCAGCCTCGGGGCCAGGCGCCCGAGCAGCGCCCGGGCCTGCGCCGCCTGCCGGTCGAGGGCCAGTCGCATCCCCAGCCCGAACTCCGCGTTGTCCTCGAACAGCGAGTTCGCCCACGCGGGGCCCCGGCCGGCTTCGTCCTTCGCCCAGGGCGTGGTCGGGAGATTCCCCCCGTAGATCGAGGAGCACCCGGTGGCGTTCGCCACCAGGATGCGGTCGCCGAACAGCTGGGACAGGAGCTTCAGGTACGGCGTCTCGCCGCACCCCGAGCACGCCCCGGAGAACTCGAACAGCGGCTGCCGGGCCTGCGATCCCTTGATCGAGGCCGGGTCCATCGCCGTGCGGTCCATCTCGGGGATCGACAGGAAGAACTCGAAGTTCGCGCGCTCACGTTCGAGGTGGTCTCCGATGGGCTCCATGTTGATCGACTTGTGCCGGACCTCCTCCTTGCTCCGGGCCGGGCACACGCTCACGCACACGGTGCACCCGGTGCAGTCGTCGGGCGCCACCTGGATCGCCAGCAGCTTGCCGGGGAGGTCCCGGGAGGCGAACGTCTTCGACTGGAACGACTCCGGGGCGGCCTCGAGGTCCGCGGGGTCGAACACCTTCATCCGGATCGCGGCGTGGGGGCACGCGATGGCGCACTTGCCGCAGTCGATGCAGATCGACGGGTCCCAGATGGGGATCTCCTCGGCCAGCGTCCGCTTCTCCCACTGGGCCGTCGCCGTGGGGAACGTCCCGTCGGGCGGCATCGCGGAGACCGGGAGCAGGTCGCCCTCGCCGGCGAGCATCCTCGCCGTCACTCGCTGCACGAAGTCGGGCGCTGCCTCGGGGACGGCTGGCCGGCGGCGCATCGTGGAGGTCGCGCTCCGCCCCGTCAGCTCGACCCGGTGCAGGGCGTCGAGCGAACGGTCGATGGCCTCGTGGTTGCGCTGGACCACGGTCTCCCCGCGCTTGCCGTACGCCTTCACGATGGCCCGCTTGATCTCCGCGATGGCCTCGTCCCGGGGGAGCACGCCGGAGAGGGCGAAGAAGCACGACTGCATGACCGTGTTGATGCGCTTGGCCATCCCGGCTTCGCGGGCCACCGAGACGGCGTCCACGACCCACAGGTCGAGGCCCCTGTCCAGGACGGCCTGCTGCGTCTCCAGAGGCAGGTGGTCCCACACCTCGTCCGGGCCGTACGGGCTGTTCAACAGGAACGTCGCGCCGGGAGCCGCGAGCTTCAGCACGTCCATCTTCTCCAGGAACCCGAACTGGTGGCAGGCCACGAAGCTGGCCTGGTCGATCAGGTAGGTCGAGCGGATGGGGGCCGGCCCGAACCTGAGGTGCGACGTGGTCACGGATCCCGACTTCTTCGAGTCGTACACGAAGTACCCCTGGGCGTGAAGGCCCGTGTTCTCGCCGATGATCTTGATCGAGGTCTTGTTCGCGCTGACCGTGCCGTCGCTGCCCAGCCCGTAGAACACGGCGCGGACCGTGCGGGGGTCCTCGGTGGAGAACGCCGGGTTCCACGAAAGGCTGGTGTTCGTGACGTCGTCCACGATGCCGACCGTGAAGTGGCGGGCCGGCGTGGGCTCCCCGAGGGCGTCGAACACGGCCCCGGCCATGGCCGGCGTGAACTCCTTCGACGACAGGCCGTAGCGCCCGCCCATGACCGCCGGCATCTGCGCGAACGGCGAGGTCTTGGCCATGTGCCGCTCGGCCAGCGCGGTCACCACGTCCTGGTACAGAGGCTCCCCCGGAGCCCCCGGCTCCTTCGTCCGATCCAGGACTGCAAGGGCCCGGACCGTCGGGGGCAGCACGGCGATCAGCTCCTCGGCGGGGAACGGCCGGAACAGCCGGACCGTGAGGACCCCCACCCGCTGGCCCTCCGCGCGCAACGCCTCGACGGTCTCGGCCACGGCACCGGCCCCCGAGCCCATGACCACGACCACCCGGTCGGCCTCCGGATCGCCCTCGTAGTCCACCAGGTGGTACGCGCGGCCGGTCCGTTCCGCCAGCCGGTCCATCGACTCCTGGACCGCGGCCGGGACCGCCAGGTGGAACGGGTTCGCCGCCTCGCGGGCCTGGAAGAACACGTCCGGGTTCTGGGCGGACCCCCGCAGCACGGGCCGATCGGGGTCCAGCCCCCGTCCGCGGTGGGCCCGGATGGCCTCCCGATCGACCATCGCCTCGATGTCGTCGTCGGACAGCAGCGCGATCCGGTTGATCTCGTGCGAGGTGCGGAAGCCGTCGAAGAAGTGAAGGAACGGGACGCGGGTCCGGAGCGTCGCGTCGTGGGCCACCAGCGCGAGGTCCTGGGCCTCCTGCACCGAGGAGGAGGCCAGCATGGCGAACCCGGTCGAGCGGGCCGCCATCACGTCGGACTGGTCGCCGAAGATCGACAGGGCATGGGTGGCCACGGTTCGGGCCGCCACGTGGATCACCACCGCCGAGAGCTCACCGGCCATCTTGAACATGTTGGGGATCATGAGCAGCAGGCCCTGCGACGAGGTGAACGTGGTGGCCAGCGCCCCCCGCTGCACCGCGCCGTGGACCGCGCCGGCCGCGCCCGCCTCGCTCTGCATCTCGGTGACCTGGGGGACGGTGCCGAACAGGTTGGGCCGTTCCGCCGCGGCCCACGCGTCGGACAGCTCGCCCATCGCCGAGGCAGGCGTGATCGGGTAGATCGCGATGACCTCGGACAGGCGGTAGGCGACCCGCGCCGCCGCCTCGTTTCCGTCCAGGCAGGCGAACGCCTGGCCGGTATCGGCGGAGGAGAGCCCCGCGGCCGGGGAACGCGTCACGACGGTCATGTGTCCCGAGTCCCTTCAGGCGACGGCTCCAATCTGCCGTTTCGGGGGACCGCACCACCGAGCCGATCGGCCCTCGAAGGAGGGGTCTTCCTGCCCATGCCGGGAGGAGCTCGGCTCAGCGCCCCGGCGCCGGCAGGGCCACCGCGGCGAGCATCTCGCCGAGGCGCGCCTCGGACAGGTGCGCCGGGGGACTCGAATCGATGAACTCGACCATCGTCCGGACGAACTCCTCGGGCCGGTCGTGCTGCGGAAAATGCCCGACTCCCTCGAACACGCGCATGACGCTGCCCGGGATGGCCTCATGGGCGGCCCGACCGTGGCTCACCGGGATCAGCCGGTCCCGTTCGCCCCACACGATGAGGGTCGGCAGGGCCGCCAGCAGGTACAGGCGGTTCATCGCGCTCGGACGCTGGCCCCGGATGTCCACCACCGAGTGCAGGGTGTGGAAGAAGGCCCGCCGGGTCTCGGCGTCGGCCAGGGACCCGTACGTCGACCACATCTCGTCGAACGATGGCGCGGGCCGTAGGCCGATCCGGCCCAGCCACCGCACGACCGCGGACCCCGCCGCCTGCAGCCGGGGGGCGAAGGCCGCGGGGGGCATGAGGTGCTCCAGGCCCGGGAAGCTGAGCGCGCGCAGGTGCCACGACACGTCCCTGCCCAGGCCGCCGCTGTCCACCAGCACGAGTCGCTCGCACCGACCGGGGAACTGGTACGCGAACTGCAGGGTCACGCCGCCGCCCAGCGAATGCCCGACCAGGGTGGCCCGTTCGTGTCCCAGCGCGATCATGACGTCGCGGAGGCCCGACGCCTGCGCGCCGAGCGAGTAGTCGCCGGCGGCCTTCGTGGACCCGCCGTGCCCGAGGAGATCCGGCGCCACCACCGTGAACCGCTCCGCGAGAGCCGGCATGACCCGGCCCCACGTCGCGGAGGTGGTGGCCAGCCCGTGGACGAGCACCACCACGGGGCCGGAGCCGGCCGTTCGGTAGCCGATGTCGTGCCCGTGGATCCGGATGCTCTGGAGCTCCATGTCGCCCGAACCTCCCGTCGGTCCCGCCAAGGGTAGCCCGGGAGCGGGCGGAAGGTCCCGGGGGGGGAGGGGCCGACCGGCCCTGGGGAGCGGTTCCGGCCGGTGCGACCCTTCGGGCCAGGAGGTGGGAGATGGGCGAACGCGAGCCGCTGTCGCTGGTGCTGTTCTCGGGCACCGACGACAGGCTGGACTCCGCGACCATGCTCATCGCCGGGGCCGCGGCCTCGGGCCGCCCGGTGCACGTCCTGTTGCAGTACTGGGCCCTGGACGCGTTCCGAAGCGACTCCATCCGCAAGGATCACGGTATCTCCGCGGAGGCCGGGCCCGAGGGGGCCGCGATGCTGGGCAGGTGGCAGGAGCAGAACCCCGTGCACTGGAGCGACACGCTCCGGCAGGTCAAGGCCATGGGGCCGGTGCGGATCATGGCGTGCTCGCTGTCGATGGACATGCTCGACCTGTCGCCGGACGACCTCGATCCCATGGTGGACGGCGTGGAGGGCATCGCCTCGTTCTGGGCCGAGGCCGGCGGCGGCTCCGTGATGTTCGTGTGAGGACGCGCCCGATGGAGATGAGGAGGGAGGGAGCGAGATGACCAGGGCCATCGATCTGGAGGACAGCGAGGCCGCCGCGTTGCTGCGGGCCGCGAACTACGCCGGGTTCATCACCGAGCTCGAGTCCGAGTACGACGGCGAGGACGTCGGCGAACCGCTGGAGGTGTGGGTCCCGGAGGTCGTGGCCTCGGTGCTCGACCACGCCGATGCCCCCGAGGTGGATGACTACCCCGACGAGGGCGAGACCCTGGAGGTCTGGTACCCCAAGGCCAGCTGAGCGCCCCTCCCATGTGAAGCGGACCGGCGGCTCGCCGTGCGGGCGGCGAGCCGCCGGTCCGATCGTTCGATCCCCGGTTCCCGGTCGGTGTTCGCAGTCACCTTGATGTCGCCGGGGTCGGCCTTGCGGGTGTCGGTGTCGATGCCGCCGTCGCGGGCATCGTTGCCGTCGCGGTTGTCCGTGGCCCGCGCATCGGGGTCGACACGTGGAGATCCCCCTCTCCTGGACGAACGGTGCGGGCCCCCCTCTGGGGCGCTGCGCCTTCGGCGGCCCCAGCCGGGCCAGCGCGGGGATACCCGCCGGGGGGCCGGCCCAAACTTGGCGAACCCGGGTCCCCACCTGCGGGTTTACCGGCCGGTAGGTCGGGGCAAACAAGCCAGGCCATGAGACGGCTGCCCGCCCTCGTGCTCGTCGCGGTCCTGACCTTTGCCCTCCTTCCGGCCGCCGGCGCCCTGCCCGGACGGTCCTCTGCGACGAAGGGGTTGCCGGCGAACCCGGGCCTGTTCCTCAACATCCTCCCGGCCGGGCAGGGCACCACCACGACCCCGGCCGAGGCGCTGCAATACGAGACCACGGGCGATGTGCCGCCGCACGACGCCGACCAGAAGCACATGTACGAGTCGCTCCCGGTCTCTGACCTCTCCCAGCTCACCGACGCCGACCTGAGGAAGTTCTACAAGCCCGAGTCGTTCGGCGTGACGGGGGGCGAGGAGTCCACCGAGAACCCGAAGGACGGCGTGACGATCAAGCGGGACTCGTTCGGCGTGCCGCACATCGCCGCCGACAGCCGCGCGGACGCCGAGTGGGCGGCCGGCTGGGTGGGCGCGGAGGACCGGCTGTTCATGATGGACACGCTCCGCCACGTCGGCCAGGGCCGCCTGTCCGAGTTCCTCGGGCCGTCGCCCGCGAATCTCGCGATGGACCGCGACACGTACCTCGCGGCCGGCTACTCGCCGGAGGAGTTCCAGCGGCAGGTGGACAGCATGGCCAAGCGGTTCGGGCCGCTCGGCCAGCAGGTCCTCGAGGACGGCACGAACTACGTGGAGGGCATCAACGCCCGGATCGACTACGACACGCAGCACCCGGACCAGATGCCCGCCGAGTACCCGGCGCTGCAGATCACGCCGGACAAGTGGTCGGCGCCGGACATCGTGGCCATCGCCACGCTCATCCAGGCGACCTTCGCGGGCGGCGGCGGCAACGAGCTGGGGAACGCGCTGTTCCTCCAGAAGGCCTCGAGCAAGGACGGCCCGGCCAAGGCCAGGGCGCTGTGGAAGGACCTCCGGGCGGGCGACGACCCCGGCTCCCAGGTGAGCGCCGACGGCCGGTTCCCGTACGAGCATCCGGGCCGGGTGAACCGGGCGTCGATCGCGATGCCCGACGCCGGCTCCGTGCAGCCGTTCCAGATCATGGACACGTCCACCGGCGACGGGCCCTCGGGGGTCTCCGGGGGCTCGGAGGCGGCGGTGCACGAGGGTCCCGTGGGCGCCATGCAGCGGGCCCTGGTGGCCGCCGGCCTTGGCCTGCCGAACGGCATGAGCAACTGGCTCGGCGTGACCGCGGACCGTTCGGCCACCGGCCACCCAATCGCGGTGATGGGACCGCAGGTCGCGTACTGGTCACCTGAGATCCTGCTCGAGGAGGACATCCACGCGCCCGGGTTCAACGCCCGCGGCGCCGCGTTCCCCGGCATCAGCCAGTACGTGCTGCTCGGCCGGGGCCGGGATTTCGCTTGGAGCGCCACCTCCGGCGAGTCCGACATGATCGACACCCGGGCCGAACCGCTGTGCGAGCCCGACGGCTCGCAGCCCACCGTGGACTCCACCCACTACGTCCACGACGGCAAGTGCGTCGCGATGCACACGCGCGAAGACTCCTGGCTCGCGAAGCCCACGGCGGGGGGCGAGGGCGCGCCGACGATGGTCACGATGCACGTCCGACGGACGATCCACGGGCCGGTGTTCGCCACGGGCAAGGTCCACGGCAAGCCGGTGGCGTTCGTCACCCAGCGCTCGACGTTCTTCCACGAGCTCGACGCCGCGCCGCCGTTCGCTCAGGTGAACGCCGGCATCGTGCACGACGCGGACTCGTTCCTCCACGTGATGAACGGCATCACCGGGTCGTTCAACTGGCTCTACGTCGACGACCGAGACGTCGCGTACATCCACTCCGGGAAGTACCCCGTCCGGCCGGACGGCATGAGCACGTACCTCCCCACCTGGGGAACCGGCGCGTGGGAGTGGCGGGGGTTCCTGCCGTTCGCACAGCACGTGCACGAGATCAACCCGGCGAAGGGGTGGCTCGACTCGTGGAACAACCGGCCGGCCCACGGATGGAACTCCTCCGACGCCCAGTGGGCGTGGGGGCCGGTGCACCGCGTGATCATGCTCCAGAAGCGCCTGGCGGCCCGGGTGCCGCAGGGAGACGTCACGCCGGCCGACCTCGTCCGGATCATGGCCGACGCCGCCACCGTGGACCTCCGGGGCGAGGAGGACGTCCCGCTGGCGCTCCGGATCCTGGGCGACAGTCCGGGCCTCGGCCAGTACGAGGACATCCTGCGAACGTGGGCCGGGGCCGGCGCGCACCGGGTGGACCGCAACGGCGACGGGCAGTACGACGACCAGGCGGCCGTGGCGCTGATGGACGCGTGGTACCCGCGGATGATCCACGCGGCGTTCAATCAGACGCTCTCCGGGCTGTACGACGACGTCCTCCTGCCGTTCGACGACGCGAACCGGGCGGCCGGGCTGGGCTCGTCGTTCCAGGGCGGGTACTTCGGCTACCTCAAGCGCTCGTTCCAGATGGCCCTGGGGCTCCACCCACGGGGTCCATACCACGTCCTGCGGTGCGCGGACGGGACGCTGGCGGGGTGCCGCAAGGCCCTGGCCTCGTCGCTGAAGGCGGCGGTGGATTCCCTGGGGTCGAACCCGTCGGAATGGGGTGTCGACGAGCACGCCGACGACATCCGGTACTCGGCGGTCGGGCTGGTGGGGCTGCCGAACTCGCCGTGGCAGAATCGCCCGACGTTCCAGCAGGTCGTCGAGGTCACCTCCCACCGTCCCCGCTAGACGGGACCGCGTCCGGCCCGGTCAGCGCAGGAACAGCGGCGGGTGCGCCATGGTGTGGGCCGCGATCGCCGCGGCCGTGTACGCCGCCACCAGCAGCATCCCGGTGAACAGATGGAGCTTGATGTTGCGGGCCATGGCCGGCATGAGCCCGTACGGGTTCTCGTAGCTCTCGCCGAGCTCCCGCGCGACCCGCGCCGCCATCGGGATCGTCACCAGGCCGATCAGCGCGGCGTGGACCATCAGCCCGGACAGCGCCCCGGCCGCGATCGCCAGGTAGGCCACGGCCACCGCGGCCACGTACACGGCGATCACGGCTCGCCGGGAGAGACGGACCGGCAAGGTCCGCTTGCCGGCGGCCCGGTCCCCGGCCCGGTCCGGGATCTCGTTCACGTACAGCACGAGCGCGATGAGGATGGCCACGGGGATCGACACGAACCCGGCCTCCCACGTGAACCGCTGGGCCTGCACGTAGAACGCCCCCAGCACCATGATCGGCCCGAATCCCAGCGCCACCGCGATCTCGCCCACCCCCCGGTGCACCAGGCGGAGCGGCGGCGCCGTGTACGCGAGGCTGATGGCCATGCCGGCCGCCCCCAGGCCGATGAGCGGCCAGAACCCCCGGTCCACCGCGAGGAACACGCCGATCGCGGCCCCGGCCGCGTAGAACGCGGTGGCCAGCAGGGCCATCCCCCGCATGCTGATCAGCCCGTAGTGGATCACTCGCGACCCGCCGCTGAACTGGGTCGGCGTGGTGTTGGCCTGGTCGGCGCCGCTCATCGTGTCGAACACGTCGTTCGCCACGTTGAGCCCGAGGTGGACGAACGCGCCGCCCAGCAGCGTGAGCAGGGCCAGCCACCAGTGGAACGGCCCGTTCGCCGCGGCCACCGCCGAGCCCAGCGCCACCGGCACGAACGTCGCGGTGAGGAACGGCAGCCGGGTAGCCCGCAGGAACAGCCACCCCGCGGCCAGCCGGGGCCGGACTCTGGTGCCGCGCTCCTTCGAGAGGGCCCCCAGGTACCGGTGGGCCTGGGCGACGCCCCGCTCGGAGTACTCGAAGAACGGCATGTCCTGTTCGTCCCAACCCTGCGTGCGCTCGATCGGGACCTCGAACTGGCCCCCGTTCGGGCGGAGCGGCCCCCAGGCCTGGGCGTACCGGCGCTCGTCGTAGCCCACGCCGGGCTGGGGTCGGATGTGGCTGAGGGTCACGTCGACCTCGGTCCCCGGGGGCGGGGCGGGGGTGAACGGGCGGAGCAGCAGGCGGTTGCGCTCGGCGTCCACGCGGAACTCGGTGGCGACGCTCATCGGGTATCCGTCCTCCCCGACGAACGCCACCACGGCGTGGGTGTACCGCTCCTCGGCCCCCTCCAGGACGTCCGCGCCGGGCATCAGGACACCCCCTCCAGCTCGAACGTCCGTGGCTCGCGCGCCGTGTCGCCGTCCTCCCACAGGAACACCCGCCGGGGGACGATCTCGATCACGGCCCGTTCGAAGAACAGCGGGAGGGCCACCCGCTTGCCCAGGAACACGTCGATGAGGGGCTCCTTCTTCCGCCACAGCGGGAGGATCGTGCGTTCCCAGCCGGAATGGAGGTCGTCGTCGATCACCCGGGCATCGCCCTGGATCGTGGCCCGCCGGAACCGCTCCACGGGCATGGCCACGGGATCGGACAGGCTCACCGAGACCTTCCCGTTCGCCTTGATCCGCTCGAGCTTGCGCGAGAACAGGATGCTCGAATGCATCAGGATCCGTTCCCCGTCGTACAGGGGGATCAGCGGGTGGGTCACCGGGCGGCCGGACTCGTCGATCGCGGTGAGCTCGGCCACCAGCGCCACGTCCAGCAGCTCCTCCACCTCCGGGGGCAGGACTCCCATGCCAGGCTCCTTTCGCGGGTCAGCGGTCCGAGCGGGCCGCCAGCCTAGTACGGCTCGGCCGACGGCATCTGCCGGCCGGCGAGCGAGAGCGCCACCCGCTCCAGGCCGGAGATGCGCGAGCCCTTGACCAGCACCACGTCGCCCGGCCGAACGATCCGCCGGACCGTCCGCTCCGCGTCCGCCGCGTCCGCCGCCAGGAGGACCGTGGTGCTCCCGCGATGCGCGAGTGCCCCCCGACGGATGGCGGCACCCTCCGGTCCGACCGCCACGATGGGACAGGCTCCCAGGCGGGCCGCCAGCGCGCCGACCCGTTCGTGGGCCGGGCCGGACAGTGACCCGAGCTGCGCCATGGGCCCGAGGACCGCGACCAGGCGCCGCGGGTTCATCCCCGCCGCCGCACGGAGGGCGGCCGCGACCGAGTCCGGATTCGCGTTGTAGGAGTCGTTCACCACCACCACGCCCGAGGGTGACCGCAGGACCTCCATCCGCCACGGCGAGAGGCGAGCCCTCTCCAGCGCATGCGCCGCCGGTCCCGGCCGGACCCCCAGGGCCAGCCCGCACGCCACCGCGGCCAGGGCGTCGGCCACGAGATGCGCGCCCGGCGCCGGGAGCCGGACGGCGTGAGCCTCACCGTCGGCCTCGAGCACGAACGAGGCCCGGCCCTCGCCGTCGAGCCGCACCCGGCGAGCCCGGACGTCGGCGTCGCCACGCCCGAACGTCACGACGCTCGCCGACGTATGGACGCCGAGCCGGCGGACCCGGGGATCGTCCACGTTCAGCACGGCCACGCCGCGCTCTGGAAGCGACTCGACCAGCTCGCCCTTGGCCCGCTCCACGTTCGCCCGCGAGCCGAACGTCTCGAGATGCGCGACGCCGATATTCGTGACGATGCCGATCTCCGGGCGGACGATGCGGCACAGGGCCGCGATCTCGCCGACGGCGCCCGCTCCGATCTCGCACACCAGGACCTCCGTGTCCGGCGCGGCGCCGAGGATGGTCAGGGGCACGCCCACCTCGTTGTTGAACGAGCGGGGGCTGGCGTGCGTGACCCACCGGGTGGCGGCCACGGCGGCGGTGAAGTCCTTCGTGGTCGTCTTGCCGTTCGAGCCGGTGATCCCCACCACCCGGGCGGTCAACTCGCTCCGCACCGTCGCCGCCAGGGCGCCGAGCGCGTCGAGCGAGGAGGCGGCGAACAGCGCCGGGCCTCCCGGTCCCGGAGCGTCGGCCTCCTCGACCAGGACGGCCGCCCTCCTGGCGGTCGCCTCGCGGACGAACCGGTGGCCGTCGGTCCGGCTCCCGCGCAGGGCCACGAACAGGTCACCCCGTCCGGCCCCGCGGCTGTCCACCACCACGCGGCCGACCGGGCGGTCCGGGCCGGCCCGGCGCAGGCCGAGCGCCCCGGCGATCTCCGAGAGCATCCGCTCCCTCATGCGGCTGGCCCGGTCCTTTCGTCCCCGCCCCAACGACCGTCCGGAGGCCCATCGGGTTCCCCGGCCGGTGGAACCGTGCGGGGGGCGGCGCGGTCTGGTCTTCGACGGCCACCGAACGGAGCGGATCGGACGCCATGGCCTCCATCGTCACGAGGATCGGCGCGCGGCGGCACGCCGTCCGGGGAGAGGATCCGGTGGCCGAATCCGTCCTCGAGCTCGCGGCCGACCTCGAGGACATGGCGAGCCTGGCCCGGCGGACCTGCCGCCGGATCGACTGGGGCCTCGAGGATCTCGGCGAGGTGGGCGGGCCGGACGGCATGGGGGCCCGGTTCGCGATGGAGCAGCTGCTGGTGCACCGGCGCCGGGTCGCCATGCTGCGGGAGTCGATGCTCGCCGATCGCGAGGTGGCTCTGGCCGCGCGGCCCACCGGGCACCTGGTGCACCGGTTGGCCGCCCGGAAGACGGCGGGACTGGCGGCGCTGCGGACGGCCCGGTCGGTGGCCGCCGCATGCATCACGGCCGCCGACTGGCAGTCGCCGTCGTTCGCCCACTCGGTCCACCCTCAGGCCGGGAGGTTCCGGGGCCGGGTCACCGAGCACCACGACGACTACCGGCGGGACCGCCACGACGACGCCGCCCGCTTCGAGGCGGCGTTCCTCCACGAATACGTGGACCATCCCGCCGGTCTCGCGCTGCGCGCCCTCATGACGAGCTGCGGCATGTCCGCGTTCACGACGATCCTCGGCTGGCTGCTGTTCGAGGTCCGGCCGCCGGGCCCGGTGCTGCTCGGACGGCGGAGCTACCACGAGTGTCGCGACCTCGTCCTCCGGGCCTTCCCGGGTCGCGTGGTCGAGGTGGACGAACGCCATGGCGACGCGATGCTCGAGGCCCTGGCCCGCCATCGCCCGGGGGCGGTGTTCCTGGACACGTTGTGCAACGCATCGGGCATCGACGTCCCGGACATCCCCGCCGTGGTCCGGTCGCTCGCGGGCGGGGGCACCGGGGCGGTCCTGGTGCTCGACAACACGGGGCGGTCCTGTACGTTCCAGCCGTTCGTGCTCGTTGCCGCCGCCGGGGTCCGGCTGGTCGTGCACGAGAGCCTGACGAAGTACGCGCAGCTCGGGCTGGATCGGGTGGCCGCGGGCATGGTGGTGGCCGGGGAACGGGACGGCGAGGTCCTGGACGGGTTCCGGGAGCACCTCGGCACGAACGTCTCCGACCTCGCTCCGCACCTGGTGCCGGACCCGGACCGGGCGATCCTGGAACGGCGGCTGACCAGGCTCGGACGCAACGCAGAGGAACTGGCGATCCACATGTCCGGCCATCCCGCCGCGATCGGGCGCCGCGCGGGAGGGATCCGCGTCGTCCACCCCGCGCTGCCGTCGCATCCAGCGTGGGAGCGCACGCGGGACCTTCGGTTCCGCGGAGGCTACCTGGAGATCGACCTCGGCCGGACGGCCACCGCCGGCGACCGGTCTCGTCTGGTTCGACTCATGCTCGAGGAAGCCGAGCGGCTGAAGGTTCCCCTGGTGGCCGGTGCCAGCTTCGGATTCGACGTCGCCCGTGTGTACGTCACTGCCGCCGACGCCAGGGCCGGCATTCCGTTCGTCCGGGTGGCCGCCGGGACCGAGCACCGCCTGGCGCTCGAGGAACTGAAGGCGTCCATGTGGGCCGCGCTCGACCGGCTGTAGGGAGGCGGCCGCTTCAGGCCCACTCGGCCACGAGCCGGCCGCGTGCAGCAGCAGCGTCACCGAGCCGATCAGGTGCCCCGCGGATCAGACGACCTTGGCCAGGCGGGTGGGGTTCCGGTTGCCGGCCTCGTCGACGGCGGAGACCGTGACGGTCTTGATGCGGCCCCTGGGGTCGGGGATGGTCATGGTCTGTCGGGTGCCTGCGGTGGCCGGGTCCGGCGGCGTCGTCGCGGCCGAGTGCCCGCCGTTGACGCGGACCTGGTAGCGGCGCGCGGTCCCACAGATGCCGTCGTCGCCCGGCGCCGTCCACGACACCGTGATCGCCCCGTTCGCGCGGGTCGCGGTCAGGGCCCTCACGCCGGCCGGTGGCTCGGCGTCCGTGCCGTACGCGCCGGTGTTGTGGAGGTCGTGCTGGAACTTCGGCCACTCCTGTGGCTGGCACGCGTCGCCGGCGGAGGACCACACGAACAGCCACCCCTCGCGGCTCATCATGGCCACGTCGAGCTTCCCGTCGCCGTTCAGGTCGCCGGTCGCGGGCGTGGTCACCGACCACCCGCCCGTGAACTTGGGCCACCCGCCCGGCACCGCACCGCCCAACCCGTATGCCCGGAGGTCGTACATGGCGGAGGCCTGGAGGACCTCGGCCAGCCCGTCCCCGCTGACGTCGGCGACGGCCGGGGTGTTGAAGAACATGAGGTCGTTCATCCGGCTGGGGAACCCCGGGTCGTACGTCCCGGTGAGGGCGTTCCACGCGCCGATGTGGTCCTCCGCCCCCAGCTGCTGCTCCGGCAGGACCACGTCGAGCAGCCGCCGGAGACCCGACGCGCCCATGGCGAACGAGACCGGCGAGCCCGGACCTCCGAGCCGCCCGAAGACGCCGCCGCCGATCGCGGCCAGCGACGGTCCGTCCGTGGCGCCGCTCTTGAACTCGTCCGCCGAGGTGGCCATGGTCACGGCGTGCCCCTGGGGGTCGGCGCCGTAGAATGACGAGCCGTTGGCCTTCAGCAGGTACGGCGGGCTGTCGATCGAGGCCGTGCCGATCTCGAGCGTCCCGTCGCCGTCCACGTCGGCCATCACCGGTGACCCGTTCGAGCCCTCGCCCACGTCGGGGAGCAGCTGGGTGGTGGCCATGCCGATCCTCGCCGGCCACCCCGCCACGTAGGCCTGGTCGTCGGGGTTCGCGGACGCCTGCTGGCCAGCGGTGGCCGGGTGATCCGTTCCGTCGGCGTACAGGAGGTACACGCGGGTGTTGCCGGTGGTGCCGAGGGCCCGGAGCGACTGCAGCGACGGGTCGCGGAGCGTCCAGTTGGGGTCCTCGGCGAACTGCTCGTTCACGTTGACGGCGACCTCCAGGGTCCCGTCGCCGTCCACGTCGCCGAGCGTGGGCGTGGAGATGATCTTGCGCTGGCGGAGCTCGCCCAGGTCCACCGTGTAGGTGACCTCGTGAGTCACGGGGTCCACCGCCTGGACGTAGACCGGGTCCACGATCAGCACCGGCCATCCGGCGACCTGCGTGCCGTCGGCGTGGAACGCGTACACGTGGTCGTCCATGGCCCCGGCCACGAGCTCCAGCCCGGGATGGGACGGGTCCAGGTCGCCGGCCGCGGGCGGCGCGGCGAACCCCCGGAAGACCGTGTTGTGCGGGTCGCGGACGTCGTGGGACGACCAGTCGTCGCAGGCCGGCCCGATCGCCGTCTGGCATCCCGGCTCCACCGAGTAGTCGGGATCGGTGGTCACGGGGAACCCGGCGGCGCGGGTCCCGTTCGAATGCCAGACGTACAGCTTGCCGTCGATGGCCCCCACGGCGACCTCCGGCGTCCCGTCGCCGTCGAGGTCGGCCACGAGCGGGGAGCCGAGCAGGATGGCCGCGTCCACGGTCGCCGGGACCTGCCCTCGCGTGTACGCGTTCGTGCCCGAGTGCGGGAGCGGGATGGGGTCGGTGTGCACCGGCCATCCGGGGAGCTCGGCGCCGTCGGCCCGGAACGTGTGGACGAACCCGTTCCCGTCGGAGACCACCAGCTCGTCCACGCCGTCGCCGGTGAGGTCGGCGAACGCGGGCGAGCCGGCCCCGTCGGCGTTCAGGTGCCTCGGCCACCCGGGCAGCAGCGTGGGGTCGTCGTGTGAGAAGAGCTGGCGCTGCTCGATGGCGATGGACGGCGAGCTCTCCAGGAGCGCCTCGCCGGACGGGCAGGCCGCCACGCCCGCGCAGACGACCATCCGGACCCGGAACGCGTCCTGCTCGGGGAGGTCCGGCGAGGTGGGGTCGTCGGCCGGCGTGTAGGGCGGCACCGCCGCGTCGATCGCGGCCCGGACGGCGGCCAGGTCCAGCGAGGCCAGCACGCCCTGTTTCGGCGAGGTGCCGGTCCCTGACGCCACCGTGGTCCAGGTCTCGGCCGCGGGCCACCGGGGCGGCTGGACGCCGGGCGCGAACTGGACCCGGTACGCGTACGAGCCGGCCCGGGGCGCCGCCACGCGGCCCATCACGCTCACGTGGCCGGTCTCCGGCAGGCTCTGCCACCACAGCGGCGACGTGAGATCGGCCTCGGGCGGGATCCTGCCCCGGGCCACCAGGTTCACGGCCCGCTGGATGTTCAACCGGCCCCATCCGGTGATCTGGTCCCACCCGGCGGTGGTCACGTACCGCATGGAGTCGGGGAGGGTGGTGCCGAAGTTGTTCGGCGGCCCGGGCGGGTCCGGGGTGGAGAAGTCGATGGGGTCGGCGGCGATCCGCAGCAGCTGCTTGGCCTCCTCCGCCGAGAGCGGCCGCCCGGCCACCGAGCGGTGCAGGATCCCGTGGTCCACGGCGTTGCGGGCCTCGCTGTACAGCAGCCCGGCCATGCCGGCGGACTGGCCCGTGGCGTCGGAGGAGCACGAGTTCGACTCCACCGACAGCCACGTGTACCCGCCGAAGTTCGTGCAGCCGTTGAACGCGAGATACGTCAGCGGCTCCTCCGCCGGCGCGTCGGTGTCCGGGACCGTGGCGTAGTGCGTCAGCGAGTTCACCACCATCGTGTGGTTCAGCGCGGCCGGGTAGTTGTGGTGGCCGGCCTCCTCGTCGGCCTCCGAGGCCACCACCAGCACCCCGTTCCGGTACGCGTAGTCCACGGCGGCCTGGGCGAACGCGGTGTGGTTGTAGGTGCCCAGGGCCTCCTGCACGATGCTGGCGCCGCGGTCCACCGCGTACACGACCGCCTCGGCGAAGTCGTCGATGTCGGCGACGAACGAGTCGCCCACCCGCAGCGGCATCACCGTGCAGTTCGGGCACTGCGTCACGTGCCGTTCGATCTCCGCGGACGAGTCCCGGACCTCTCCGGTCCCGTGGCCGTACTCCACGTCGTCGCCTGGGTTGTTGTCGTCCTCGAAGAAGTCCCACCCGGCGATGTCGTCCGTGTAGCCGTCGGCGTCCTGGTCGGCGCCGTCGGAGAACGTCCGGATGAGGTCGGCGGGGTCCAGGTAGTCGTTCCGGTCGTCCGTGAAGTCGTGCGCCCGCGGGTCGTTCGCGTAGTCGGCGACGTTGAACACGCCGTCGTGGTTCACGTCGTGGGTCTGGAGCGAACCGCCGAACGTGGTCGAGCAGGGCGCCGCGGTGCACGGAACCGGCAGCTCGCCCCGGTTCAGGAAGAACTTGTTGACCAGCTCGGGCGTGTCCTGGCTCCACAGGATGCCGCTGTCGAGCTCGGCGATGAGGGTGTCCGGCCGTCCGGTGGTGAGCTCCCAGGCCCGGTTCGTCCCTGGTCCCTTGCGCCCGAACAGCTCCTGGGGGTTGCTCTCGACGGTCGGGTCGTGGTCGACGTCGCCGGGCTGGGGGGCGTAGTCGGTCAGCTTCGACTCCGCCCGGCAGTCGAATCCCCGGGGGAGGTCGCTACCGGCGGTGGGCGGGCAGGTCCCGTTCGTGATGTGGAGCTTCGTGTAGTCGTAGGGGTCGCCGCCCTGCGGGGGGAACGGGAACGTGGCGCCGGCCGGCATGGCCGTCGCGAGCACGAGGAGCAGGGTCAGCGGGACGAGCGCGGGACGGTGTCGCATGGTCGGGTCCTCGGTCTGGCGTCGGGCTCCGCCGGACCCCCCAACCGGCGGGCCAGGTATTCCCTGACCGGCGGTCAGTGAAACGGGAAGCGTGCTGTTTGCCCGGCCCGGGCGGGGATCAGCCGCGGCGGAACGTTCGCCGGACGCCCCGACCCACCGTCCCCACGGCCCGCCTCGTGGCGAACCCGAGCTTCACGATCGGCCCGGCCGGCGGGGCGTCCACCGCGTCCACGGGCACCGCACGTTCGCGCTTCCCGTCGGTGGCCACCGCGACGACCCGCTCGTCGTCGGACTCGAACACCACCGCGACCGTGGCGGCGAACAGGATCAGGCCGAGCGGGATCAGGAGCCACACCAGGGGCTGGACTCGCCGCTCGGGCGAGGCCGACGTGGCTTGCACCACCACGCGATCCTGCGAGGACTCCGTGGACTCCGTGGACTGTGTTGACCCATTGCCGGCGTCGGCCCCCGGCTGGGGTGGCTGGACCGCGTGGCCGCCGCCGGCCGAGGAGCCGGCCGTTCCGGTCGACGGGGGCTTCACCGCGTGCCCCGGCGAGTCGCCCACCGAGAACGGGGGCTTGAAGTGGTACGGGCCGTGGTAGCGGAAGACGGGGCCTCCCAGCGGGCCGAAGTCGTGGGGCTGGCCCGGCTGCACGACTGGAGAGCTGTCCGAACCGCCGGAGGTGTCTCCGGAGCCGGTGCCGGAGCCGGTGCCGGAGCCCGATC